>JBIIHW010000035.1:0-59628 GCA_044235425.1 Pirellulaceae bacterium | reverse complement strand
TGCTGCTCGGTCCCGCGGCCGCGATCGCCCATCCCGCTCGCGCCCTCATCCCAGTTCCCTCGTTCAATCAAGCCCGATCACCCCCAACCGGCCCCGTGCTCATGGCATGGTGCTGGTGAACGGTTACCTACAATCGGTGGTTTACCGAGTTTGATTTTTCCCATCGCTGTCCATTCAAATATTTGAAAAACTGCTTAAATCGCTCGTGGTTTCAATCAATAGTACTGCTTAATGTACCCATACGCCCGGTCGAACAAGTCTTGATCTTTGTGCAGGTGATACTTAAGCAGCGTTTTTCGTAACGCTTTCTGCACTTCGCGTTCGCCGGCAGTCGTCTGCTGCCAACCGGGGAACCTGACCATACGCACGATCTCGTCGATGTCGGCCACGATGCGCTCGACGATCACGGGTGTCTCTTCGTTTTTCACCTGCTGAAATAGCTCCGTCAGCGCGGCCTTGGCTTTGTCTTGCTCTTCAACTGGATCAACCTTCTTTTCAGCCTCGACGACTTCTTTTGCGAGTTCCAAAAGCTGCTTCAGAAACTCTTTGCTGTCGAGAAGCCCTTGTTCGTGCTTCTCTTTGATCTTCTCAAGGCGTTCACCGAGGGCGACGAATTTTGGATCTTTGGCGTGCTTCCGTAATCGTGCAACGAGGCTTATCTCCAATGCCTTTCCTTTCTTGTCGGGTACACCGACCACGCTCTCCAAGAGTTCGGCGTCCAAGACTAGGGTTTCCAGGTCATCCCGAATGGCATACAGCGAAGTATTCTCGTGGACCAAGTCAATCGTCTTAGCTCCGAGGACATGCCAAAGCAGTTTACCATTGCCGCTTGGCGGTTTTACTGATTCATAAACTTGTGTCAGCCAGCGGTAATCGGTTTCATAAGCCGTCAGGCATGTATCCGGTGATAAAGCCTCCCAGATCCGGCCGAGTACCGAATACTCGGCCGCGAACGCGTCTCGCTTTTCGTTGCTGGGCAAACAATCTTGCGCTACGATCAAACCCTCGTAACCACCCACCGTTCGATCAACACCGGGAAAGAATGCAACACACTTGGCAACCTGAATCGGAAGCTCTTTCTTTACATCGTCCAGATTGCTGATCACCTGCTGGACGGACTTCTCATCAAAGTCAAGTGCTTGAGCGACGTCATCGAAGATGCCGATGTAATCGACGATCAAACCGTGGGTCTTTTTCGGATATGGTCGATTGGTGCGACAGATAGCCTGGAGCAGGTTATGATCCCGCATCGGCTTGTCGAGGTACATCGCCTGCAGGATCGGAGCATCGAAGCCAGTGAGCAGTTTTGAAGTTACGATCAAGTACTTCAGCGGGTCGGCCGGATCGCGGAACCGGTCGAGGAGCTTTTCTTCAGCATCCTTGTCGCGGCCGTGTGCTTTCCATTCGGCTGGGTCGCTTTGGGTGACATGCATAACAATCGCGCTGCACTCAGGGTCGCCGGTGATTTCGTCCATCGCGGCTTTGTACATCACGCAGCATTCGCGGTCGAATGTTACGACTTGTGCCTTAAAACCGTTCGGCTCCACCTTGGACTGGAAGTGATTCACCATGTGCTGAACGACGCCTCGCACCCGATCGGGTGATTTCACGAGCACGGCCATCTTTGCAGCACGCTTGGCGAGATCATCGCGGTCTTGTTCACTCAAGTTATCCGTGATCTGCCTGTACGCTTCGTCGATGGCCGCCTTGTTGATTTTGAGCTTGATTTCGGGCGACTCAAAGTGCAGTGGGAGCGTCGCCTTGTCGCGAATCGACTCCTGAAACGTGTAGCGGCTCAGATAGCCCTTCTCGTCTTCGTCGGCCCCGAACGCCCAGAAGGTGTTCTTGTCGGCGCGGTTGATCGGTGTGCCAGTCAAACCAAACAAGAATGCGTTGGGCAGGGCGGAGCGCATCTTTCGACCGAGATCGCCTTCTTGTGTGCGATGGGCTTCGTCTACCAGCACGATGATGTTCTTGCGGTCGTTCAATACGCCATCAGCCTCGCCAAACTTGTGGATGGTGGTGATGACTACTTTGCGAGCATCCTGAGCCAACAGGGTTTGCAGCGTTTCCCGGCTGTCAGCTTTGATCATATTGGGCACATCGGCAGCGCTGAACGTCGCGGTGATTTGCGTGTCGAGGTCGATCCGATCCACCACAATCATCACCGTCGGGTTTCCGAGCGCCGGATGCATTCGTAGCTTTTGGGCTGTGAAGACCATCAAGAGCGATTTGCCCGAGCCCTGGAAATGCCAGATCAAACCCTTCTTGATGCTGGCTTGCACGACACGCTCGACGATCAGGTTTGTCCCTTCGTACTGCTGATAACGGCAGATCGTCTTGATGCGGCGATGTTTCTTGTCCGTGGCGAAGAGCGTGAAGTTTTGCAGAATGTCGAGCACTACCTGCGGGCGTAACATGCTGGTGACCGACTTCCGCACGTCGGCTAGCGTTCCCTCGCCCTGGTTCCCGGCGTCTCGCCACGGGCCCCAGATGTCGATCGGCATCCGCACCGAGCCGTAGCGGAACGCTTTTCCTTCGGTGGCAAAACTGAACACGTTTGGCACGAACATCGCCGGAACGCTTTGTTCGTAGTCTTCATGCACCTGGGCGGCACCATCGACCCATGTCACCGCAGGGCGGACAGGCGTCTTTGCTTCGCCAATCACGATCGGCAGTCCGTTAACGAGCAGCACCACGTCGAAGCGTTTGGCGAGTGTGCCAACTTGATAAGTCCACTGGTTGCAAACCACCAGGTCATTGTTTGCCGGATTGTCGAAGTCGATCAGACGGACAGACGTATGTTCGCCATTGGGACCGAACGGCATTGTCTTTTCCCCCTGCAGCCAATCGGCAAGCGCTTCGTTAGATCGCACGACGCCATCGTTCTGCACCGTGAGCAGGATCGCCCGTAGCTTGTAGATCACCTCGTCGGCGCGGTCAGGTTGGGCACCAATCTCCGGGTTGAGTTTGATGAGCGCATGCCGTAGGAGCGATTCGACGAACACATCCGAAGGCTGGCGAGGAAGCGTGGGTGCGGCGGCAAAACGCCAGCCAAGTGCGACGCAGGCGTCAAGGACCATCTGCTCAACGGTATTGGCTTCAGTGAACATCAGAACGTTTCCCCGGGTGCAAGCAGGTTGTGCATAAGCTGGGATTTGAGTTGGCGGAGCGACTCAGTATGTGCCATCAATCGCAACTGCGTTTCACCGGCCTGTTGAAGTAGCCGAACTGCCTCATCTTGCGTTTTTCGATCCGGCGACGGAATCCGCATCGACAACACCGGTTCCATCGGAAGTCGTTTCGTACCGTGAGAACTATCAGCGACCATTCCGAGAATCGTCGTCGAGTGACTTCGCAACCAGTGATAAACGTAGAGTGGATTGAAAGCCTCACTTGCAATGATGGCTTTCATGTCTTGATTGAAAGCTACTTCGCGCTCGGTTATCGCTACCGGAAATGTATGGGCTAATATCATTCCGCGAATTACAAAAAGAATTGCATTGCGAGGAACAACACTTGCCTCTCCTTTCCCTTCCGGCGTCAAATGCTCTTCGCTGTCGTGAATTTCCGGAACTTTCATGTCTTTTGGACTGACCCACGGAAAGTCTCCATCCCAAAAATCAGCATTGCTTCGAGATGGAGTGCCACCACTACGCCAGTCACCGACGTCACTCAGTTGAATCGTAGTCCCTTTTTTAAGGTGTTGGCGAAAAAAGTCTCGTCGCAAAGCCTCTAGCAACTCTGACGATTCATGCTTGGCAGCTTTATGTAACTCGATAGCTTCATCCGCAGCCCAAAGGATGTCGGCGATGCGGCGTTGCTCGTCCTTCGGCGGCAGCGGGAACTCCTGAATACGGAGAGTGGTCCAGTTGATAGTTGGTGACAGCGATCCCACCGAAATATCGATGGCTCGCTGCATAAATAAATCACTCTGCATGAGGAACGGCATAAATTCGGGCTCGACAGTCTCGTTCTTGGCGCGAACGACCATGGCGTGTGCCGAACAGATACCATCGAACTCAGCAACCGCGAGCTTTCGTTGATAGGCACGCCGCCGCCCAAAGATAATGTCGCCTTTGCGAAACTGCAGCTTGTCGCCAATCACATCGCTCGGGGTTCCCCATCGTCGCAGCTTGAGTGAGTCGGGATCGAGGTGCTCTAGCCCAACATAGATCTCCGCGTCAGTGTTAGAAGGATCAACTCGTTCGTTGACCATCTGCGCCAGTTCATCGAACCGCACCATCCGCCAGCCTTTGGGCAAATTGCCGTTCGTCGTCGGAGTCGTCGTCGGAGTCGTCGTCGGAGTCGTCGTTGCTTTCACTTTACTTGCCAATGCCGTTCTCCTTCAGTGTCGCAAACAGCGCGTTCATTGACTGACGCAATTGTTGTGAACTGGACTGCCATGCACTGATTGCCTCCGTGAGCGTCCCTTTCGGCCCGCCATTCCCATTGCTGGCGTTCGTTTCGGTTCGCACATAGAGAGGAATACTCAAGTTGTGCTGCTGGCTGCGAATATCCTCCAGCGGTACAAACCGCGAGAACTCTGGCACATCGTCGTCGCTTTGGTAGGCAGCTACGATCCGAGCGATGTGTGCGTCGGTCAAAAAACTCTGCGCCCGCTCGCGGGTCACATCGTTTATGGCGTTGATGAATTGAATCTTGCCCTTGCGTTTGCGGGACTTCTTCATCCGGCAAATCACGACGCAAGCTTCCATCGGCGAATTGTAGAACAAGTTGGGCCCCAGACCGAGCACCGTCTCGACGACATCGTGCTCGACCAGTTTCCGCCGCATCTCGGTTTCTTCGTTGCGGAACAGCACGCCGTGTGGGAACAGGATGGCGCAGCGGCCTGTCTTCGGGTTCAAGCTCTGAATGATGTGTTGCCAGAAGGCATAGTCTGCGCGGCCCTGAGGTGGCGTGCCGTAAATGTTGCGTCCCCACGGATCAGAACTAAAGCCGTCGCGGTCCCATTGCTTGATTGAGTAAGGCGGATTGGCCAGACACACATCGAATTGCTGCAACCGGTCGCCCGCGACGAACTTGGGCTCCGCCAACGTATCGCCGCGAATGATCTGAAAATCCTCAACCCCATGCAGAAAGCAGTTCATCCGGGCGATGGACGAAGTCATCAGGTTCCGCTCTTGGCCAAACAGCTTGACTGTCCGCCATTCTTTCTTTTGCTTACGCAGGTGGGTGATGGATGACAGCAGCATTCCACCGGAACCGCAGGTGGGATCGTAGATCGATTCACCGGGCTGCGGTTCAAGCAGTTCCGTCATCAGATGAACGACAGTGCGATTCGTGTAGAACTCGGCGGCGGTGTGGCCGGAATCGTCCGCGAACTTCTTGATCAGATATTCGTAGCCGACGCCAAGTTCATCCTCGGGGCAGTTGGCGACCGACAGTGTGAGCGAGCTGAAGTGCTCGATCAGTTCCTTGAGCGTGTGATCGGGCAAGCGATCCTTGTTGGTCCACTGTGCATCGCCAAAGATGCCGAATAGCTTGTCAGGGTTCGCTGTCTCAATCGCTCGCAATGCATTTTGCAACTTTGTGCCGACGTTTTTGCTGGCTTCACGAACGGTTTTCCAATGGGCGTCTTCGGTGATCTGAAAGCGATGGTTCTCGGCAAAGTGCGCAAACGCCTGATCGCCACCAGATTCCGCAAGCGCCACCGCAACTTCTTCGTCGAACACATCGCACAGCCGCTTGTAGAACAGCAGCGGAAAGATGAACTGCTTGTAGTCGCCCGCGTCGATGTACCCGCGCAGCAGGACAGCCGCGCCCCACAGGTACGATTCTAGTTGGGATTGAGTGATACGAGTTGTCATTCGCTCTCCTCAGCCCCCTCATCGTTTGACTCGCTGCGAATGTTCTGCAACGCGCTACCGTCGATGTATCGCAGATTCCGCTCCCAAGCCACCGCATCGGTTTCATCCATATCGATCTCGCGAAAGTGTTCATGCACGTGGTCCAGGAACGCATTCAGCACCTGCGGAAGTGCGATGTACGACGCCTCCATTGCTCGCACAGTCTCTTCGTAGCTCTCGTTCCAGAGGTGTCTGGGCTTAAGTACTAGCGAACCTGGAGCGCTGCCTGGTGCAAATGCGTAGCTTCCGTGATGAATTGTTTCTCCCCACACTCGGTGCAGTTCTAGGGCGAGCCTTTGAAGGTCCTTGTCGTAGAAGCGGAAATCACAGGAGCAGACGATGGCGTCGAAGTCATGCCAAAAGTAGATGCAGTCGTAATGAACCTGATACGAGTGCCCTCGCTCAATGAAGCGATCCAGCGTTCGGCGATGAATACAACACATCACATCTCGCAGAAATCGCAAATCTCGCTGGTGGCGAAGCGCTGCGTCGCCAATTGAAGGATCGATGACTCCGCGTCCGACTTCCTGAATGATAGCCCTGATGGCTGCAATCAGTACGCCTTCGAGATCAACCAAGGCCCGCTTCCGCTGCGTAAGATCCTCGCATGAGAATCCAGTCACGCGGCGATGGCGGATGTCAAAAGGGAGTTGCTCGGCCTTACATGCCACTTCATTGAACAAACAGACGACTCGACTCCAGCCAAGCGTTTTTGCAGCGTAGCCGATTTCCACCATGACATTAGGATTTGGATAAAACCAGTTCTTGTCCAGGTCTTTCAATACAGGAGTGATGTCTCCCACCACAACCGTGCTGCTATTCAGTTTTTCGAGAATAGTGTTGGCGATATCAATAGATCCAGCACGGTTGTCCGTAGCTTCGTCTCGCCGCAAAGTGCATTCCACACCTTCAGGCAAGTCGTCTTGAACCCGAGATATTGCACGGTCAAGCGCATCTCGAATGAGAAAACGATGTAGTTTTTTGGGAAGGTGATCCTGCCAGCAGAAAAAGATGCAGAAGTCAGCCGGTAATCTGCGAGGGTCCTGAATTTCAATTGGCATTAGGCCCTCCCTGTAAATTTCGCGATGCCAGAGTTCTCCAATAACTGGATTAGTCTGTCCTCGGCAGCGTAGGCGGCATCCAGACTCGTCTTTAGGCTTTCGAGGGCGTCGGCAACTGTCAGCGTTTCTGCTTCAACAACCGGTTCGATATATCGCGGAATATTCAAGTTCCAATCGTTCTGTTGAATTTCGTCCAGCGACACCAATCGTACGACGCCAGCAACATCTTTGTGGCCAGCATACCACTGGTAGATTCGGTCAACCTGCTCTGGGAGCAGTTCATTTTGGGCGCGACCCTTTTTAAATTCCTTTGAAGCATCGACAATCAGCACTTTCTTGCGGTGGTCCTTCGGTTTCTTGAGGCGAAACACGAGGATGCAAGCGGCCAGCCCGGTACCATAGAAAAGGTTTGGCCCAAGTCCGATGACCGCATCGAGAATGTCCATGCCCAGTAGCTTCTCGCGGATCTTGCCTTCGGCTGCCATCCGGAATAGTGCACCGTGGGGCAACACCACAGCCATGCGCCCTGACTTGGGAGCCATCGAAAGGATCATGTGCTGCACCCAAGCGTAGTCACCGCTTTTGGCTGGTGGCATACCAGCGAAGTTGCGTCCGTAGGGGTCGCTACTCCACACATCATCACCCCACTTTTCCAGGGAGAATGGTGGGTTTGCGATCACGCAATCAAATGTCGCAAGACTATCGCCGGTGTGAAAGGCGGGATGGCGAAGTGTATCGCCGCGAACCACCTGGAAGTCTTCGACACCATGCAGAAATAAATTCATTCTCGCGATGGCGGAGGTGGTGAGATTTTTTTCTTGGCCGAATAACTTGCCCCAAAGCGTTCGAATATTGCCGCCTGCCTCTCGAACGTGGTGAATCGCCTCGATCAACATGCCACCAGTTCCGCAGGCCGGGTCGTAAATCGTTTCACCTTCGCGAGGGTTCAAGATGCGAACCATTAGGTTCACAACGCTCCGAGGCGTGTAGAACTCGCCTGCTTTCTTGTTAGTCGCATCGGCAAACTTCTTGATCAAGAATTCGTAGGCCTGACCGAGAACATCTGCGCGAGCAACTTTGTTTCCCAATGGCAGTTTGGAAAAGTGCTCGACGAGATCACGGAGCAAGGCGTCCGATAGGCGATCCTTATTTGTCCATTGTGCATCGCCGAAAATACCGTAAAGCGTATCGGGGTTTGCCTTTTCGATTTCCCGCATCGCTCGCTGAAGACCTTGGCCTACGTTGTTCGTTTTCTTCCGTACGTCGGACCAATGGCAATCATCGGAAATCTGAAACCGATGGTTTTCAGGAAACAACGCAAACTGCTGGTCGCCACCTGACTCGTCGAGGGCCTCTGCGATTTCTTCGTCGAACACGTCGGAGATGCGTTTGAAGAAGAGCAGTGGAAAGATGTATGTCTTGAAATCGGCAGCATCGACCGGACCACGCAGGATGTTGGCTGATTCCCAGAGGTGGTTGGAAAGTGTCGAGATGTCGAGTTCGTTGGAGGTCATGAAGCTCTAGTCACTAATGTTTCTGTTGACTTGTCGTAATCGGCCGCGCAACCAATCGAAGAAACTTCTCAAGCTCCTCCCGTTTGAACAGCCGATAACCGTTGGCCGGATTTCGGTGCATCGGGATCTTGCCATCGGCTGCCCAGGTTCGGATCGTTCCAGGCGAGACCCCGAGGATCTCGGCTGCTTCCGCGACTTTCACGTATTCACTGAGTTTGGGCACAATCCACCCCCTGATCGATTGGAACTGCGACGTGGGGCCTAAGCTTATCAAACTTTACAGCGAATTGACAGCATTGACGGTGCCGTAAATCCATCGGTTCTGGACATTTACAGCACATTCTCCACCCGTAAGTGGGAAACATCGCCAGGAGCCATTTAGCGAGTATCGAGCTAGCAAGTGACACCCTTGGTCACACGCTAGCATTTTTCGGCGAATTACTCTCAGGCACGCTTTGCCGCAGAAAGCGGCATAAGAAAGGTTGATACGATTACCCGCCAGCTGATCTGAGGATCCGATGCGCCACAAACATCCCCACCGAATGCGGATAGTTCGGATCAATGTTGAAAACGTGCGTCTGGCTTAAGAGATTGGCCAGCAGCAGATTGTCCTTGCGGCTGTGCCACTCGCCACGGATCCAGCCGATACGGTCCATCAGACCCAAGGCGGAAAGCTCAGTGATGATCAGGTACTCGGCTCCCTCGCAATCGAGCTTGATCAAGTCGACCTCGTCGATCCCGAAGTCCGTTACCTGCGTCCAGAATTGTTCGACGGTCATTGACGGAACCTCGATGCCGAAATCTCGGTACCGTGGCTCGAGCGATTCCCAAACGTCCGGAACATAGTCGGCGACCCGAGAGTTCGAGACCGGGAACGATAGCAGACATTTTCCTGGCTTTGACGAGATCGCTGCGTTGATCCGGAGCAACTGCGAGTCGGGAATGTGACTGGTGTTCTTTGTCATTAGCTCAAAGCTCTGCGGATGAGGTTCGACCGCGACGATCTTGGCGTTGGGCCAGTAGTGGTGGGCCATCACGGTAAAACTCCCCACATGCGAGCCGACATCGACGATGGTACGGACGTTGTGGGAACGCAGGTCGTTGATGCGGTACTCGTCATGGAACACCGCATTGGCGAACTGAACACTCTCGGGCTCGATGTGGAAGTCTTGCCCATAGATCTTGTAGCAAACGGAGTTGGTCATCATAGAATCCTTTCGTGGATTAAGCAGTCGCAAGGGATGAAGTGAACTGGCGAGCGAATTCGAGCCGTTTTTCTGGAGTGCAGTTGGCCAAGTGGATGACCTTGGCCGTCGGCACCAATTCTCGGAAATTGGGCATCCAGTACTGGGTGTTGAATTCGGTCGGCAGTTGGAAGAACGGCAGCCCGCGAGCGTTGTTCTGGATCCAGAACTGCTCGGAACAGTGGGTTGGAAAGAATGGATGCAATGGCGGCTTCCAAATCGACGCGTGCTTGCGATCGCACATCACGATCCCACTGTTGAGAACTACCTTGCTGTGGTCCATGGGGATTTCCTGGGATTCGAGGATGTTACGACGCTCCTCAAAGACCCACTCAAAGCTTGGCAATTGACTCCAGTCGTCGTGCATCGACACGTGACCGGCAGGAACGACATCGAATAGATCCGGCGTCTCTTCGGTCAGGAACACATCGGCATCGACGTAGAGGGTGCGCTCGTAAGACTGGGCGAACGGTTGCACACGGAATTTTTCGAGTCCCCACCAGTCCTGCGATGGCTTGGTGATCGCCACGAAATCGGCACCGATCCGTTTCGCGTAGGCTTCCATCAACGGGCCGGTGTACTTGAGCAACTCTCGGAACGAATCGCCAGTGGCAACCGTGATGAGCAACCGCGACTTGGCCGGATCGATCGCATCGACCGTTGGCTTCCATTCCACCTCGGGGATGACTTCGACGGGCATCCGTTCGTATTCCAGCCAAGACCCACGCCAGATGCCTTCGTAGTCGCGACGTAAGTGACACGTGGGTCGATCGAGTCGTCCGATCGTCAGCACCGGTTTGCCATCGACGTGATTGACGTGCCAAAGATGTTCGCACTCGGCTGCTCCCTCGATGACTTCACGGTTGGGACCGAGCTTGATCACTCGCTGGTCGTATCCAACCCGTCGGTACAAAACCCGTTTGTTGATCAACTGCTCGATGGTTTCGGTTTCCATAGTTGTAGGTGCCTCGTTCTTCCAAAGTGTGCCACTCCATTTGCTGGCTAGATCGCGTACAAGCTGGAAGCAGAGTTCTTCGTTGGCCAAGGAGTCCACGAACCGATTCCCTCCGAATCGCCATTTGTCCTGGCAGCGATGTTGAAAAACGATCTGACCTCGGAAGTCAAACTGCACGATTGTGTGGACATTCCAGCCAGGGCCGGCGCTGGGCATCGCGTAATCGGAGCCGAGTCTTCGCCAGCCAAGGTGAAAGCACTCCTTGTCACCGTAGACATGCTGGAACGTGAAGTCCGAATGCTCGGCGTAGAACAGCGACAATCGCAGCTCGCGATCACACCGTCGTTTGTCGATGAGGTATTGGCCAGACTCAAAAGCTCGTTCGTGCTCGGCCACTTCGGGTTCGGCCATGTCCATCATCCCGAAGACTTTCCATACCCCAGGTTTCAATGTCCAGCACGCGTAGTCTGGCCAGAAAATCGCGCCGTGGCGTTTGTACTCTTCGCAGTCGAACAAGTACGTTGGATCGCACACGACCCCATTGTCGGCATCCAGGAATAGAACCTGGGCAAGCTACTCTCTTCGGTGCGGGTGGTGAATCGCTTGGTGGCAAACAGGACTGCGTCGCACCATTCGGTGATGATGGCACTTGCATGTTTGTGCAGACGAGGTGAGTAGCGATCGTAGGCCGGTGCTTCGGGGTCCTCGAACTTCTCGACCTTGGCATGAGCGATCAAAAAGACCATCATGCCGCGATCACGATGGAGATTGCCGAGTTTGTCGATCAACCGTCGCCAGTAGTCCAAGGCGAGCGTGTAGCCCTTGCCGTAGCCGCCACCGACCTTTTCGATCGTCGTGGCCGATTCGCGCCGGCAGACTGCATCCCAGATCAGTCGCTCGAGCCAATCGAGCGAGTCGATCGCCACGGTTTGGTAATCGTGCTGCTGGGTCTCCAATTCCGTGAGTGCCGCGACGACATCCTCGAGAGATTTGGACAACGGAAACTTGTCGCAATCGATCTCCCCAAGACCATCTTCGGTTTGGATAAAGATCGGTTTGGGGGTGGTTGCCGCGAGGCTACTCTTGCCGACCCCTTCGGTACCATAGACCAGGATTCGCGGTGGCAGGTGGGATCTCCCACGCTGCACTTGCTGTAATAAACTCATCTGCTTTTTCCTTACAAAATCGAACAACGAAATAAATGGGTCAGTGAAAGCAGCAAGCAGGTGGGCACAGGGAGTCCGGACGCTCTATCTGTTTGCCCACCGTGGCAAAGAGCGTCACGCCATCCCACCTGCTTGCCGCAGTGGATCAAATGAAGTCGAAGACACGGGGCTCTTCGTAGCCCGTGGGCCAAGAGTCATTGGCGATGCACGCATGCAGGCGATCGATCGCTTGCTCGTTTTCTTTTTGGGCAAGGTTCAGAACCTCGCTCGCGAGTTGCCAGACGCCGCAGCGGTAGGGTTCTTTCTTCTCCACGGCGATCAGATGAACGGGAACGTAGATCCCAAGGGCTTTCGAAAGCACGGCGCGGTAGAACGCCAATTGATGGGCATAGCCGTAGCGACGCGAGTCGGCTTCGAACCACGTCAGGTCGTCGCACGTTTTGAGGTCAACGATCCCTTGGACCGGTTCAAGCCAATCGATTCGAATCTGGCACGGGAGTCCACAGTACTCGGCACGAACAACACTCTCGGCGATTCCGTACTGCAGCAAATCGACAGCCGACTCGTGCATCGCGACCGATTCGTTCATCCGCTCGACCATTTCGAACTGAGAATCTGAGAGAACGGGTTTACCAACCGTGGCTGCCCATTCGTTCCAGGCTTTCGTCGTAGCGCCGAATGGTTGCCCGGTGCGGGGATTGATAGGACCGCCGACAGCGAAGTCTTCGCGGAATCGTTCGAGGCCTTCGAGGATCAACACGTGGGCAGCTCGGCCGACCAAGTATGCAGGCGATTCCTCTTGGGTGCGTGGTTGGGTCTTCTTGCGGTAGTAGAGCTGGGGGCACTTGCGAAAGTCGGCCAGTTGGTGGCTGGAAAGGTAGTGCTTCGCTTTGGCGTGATATTCTTCGGCTGATTCGTGGATCAGAAACGACATCGATGGGGACTGATGCATGGCAAACTCCTGCGTTGTTAAACGTGGAAGCGTTGTGCCTCCATATAGTTATTACCCGCAGAGGTCTGAAGTTCGCAGTCGAGGGGAAAAAATCGAATGTGTGGCGTGACCTTGTAATGTGTGGAAAGTGTGTCGGAAATGTGTGAGTGAGCGAGTAATGTGTGAAAAGTGTGTGGAAAGTGTGTCTCACCTGTGACACAGATGAGTTTCAAAACACATTTCACAGCCTAGATACATGAGCGAGTAAACCGCGAAGAATGGTCCGTCCAAACGACGCATACCACTCAACGAAAGGCACACTCATGTACCGCAACAAGTACGACTCGGTGATCGACAAATCGAAACTCGCATGGATCAACTCGCGAGCCCGACGTATGGGATTCCGTCGCCAAGACCTCGACGATGTTCAGCAACAAGTGTCGATCGCACTCTTGCAGTTCACCTTCGACCCATCGAAGTCCAATGGAGCATCGGAACGCACCGCCATCACTGCGGTGATCGATCGCCAATTACGAAAGATCCGCAGAACACGCACGCGACATATCGATCGCCTTGGCTGTAGCGAAGACCTACCGACCGATCTACAAGATGACTACGGACTGGCCGGCGTGCATCAAGCGCGCCATGCGACCGACATCGGGGTCGCCATGAAGAAGCTCTGCCCAACGGCCAGAGCGATCTGTGAGCAGCTCTCCGAAGGCCAATCCATCAACGAAATCGCTAATCGAATGGGTGTCAGCTGGCACACCGTCAATAAGCATTTGGCCACGATCCGCGAATGTTTCGCATCCGTTGGTCTGAGCGAACTAGCGAGCTGATCGAAACACCCCATCAAAGCTGAGAAAGCTCTCGAAATGCTGCCGAGAGCGGCTGGACTTTACCGGGTAAGTGAGCCTCCTGTGTGCATCGGACATTGGCGACTCACACCCTTTCGAAATCATTGATAAATGACCGCAAAGGATGGTGAGATATGAGTGGTTCAAACGGGATCGATCCCATGGTAGTCGACGAAGATCAAGCGGCACAAATGCTCGGCATTTCACGCCGCATGGTCTTCGAGTTTCGCTCCAAGGGAGAACTCCAGTACGTCAAACTCGGACGGCTGATTCGCTACCGCGTATCAGACATCCAGACGTTCTTGGAGCGCAAACGAATCGAAACCAACTCTCACGCCAGTGGCCGCCCAGGGTGACCCGCAAGTCACGAGCATTTCAAGCGACCATTTGAGAGGAGAGCAAATCGATGGCTTCCATTTCCACGGACAAATCAGGCAACCGGCGGATCCTGTATTTCGACGAGAATCGCAAACGCCGCGTTCTGTACATCGGCAAGATTTCAGAGCGTGAGGCAGAGGGTGTGCAGCGACGCGTTGAGAGTATGCTGGCTGCTAAGATCCTCGGTAACGCCATCGATCGAGACGACGCTCGATGGTTGTCCGAGTCGCCAACGATCCGGGAGAAACTGGAGCGATTGAATCTGATCTCGTCAGGCAAGATCGCGGTCGATCGCAAGAGCATGACGATGGAAGAGTTCTTGGACGACTACATCGATCGGCAGGGGAAATCACGCAAGCCAGCGACGGTCGCGGTATGGAAACAGGTGGTAGCGAACCTCAAAGAATTCATGCCAGCGGGGATCAAGATCAATCAAATCACTGCGGGCCACGCGAAAGAGTTTCACGAGAAGCTCAAAGCCAGAGGGATGGCTACGACGACGATCCATAAACGGATCCAGTTCGCGAGGCAATTCATGCACGATGCGGTCGATTGGAAGATCATCGATGAGAACCCTTTTTCCAAGGTTCGAACGCAGCGAAGCACCGTCAAAGTCAACGAGTTCGTCCCTCGGGAAGTGGTAGACAAGCTAATGAAGAAGGCAAACCCAGTTTGGCAAGTGATCCTGGGGCTGAGCCGCTACGGTGGGCTTCGGACGCCCTCTGAAACGCTCTCGCTGCGTTGGGAGGACATTGATTGGGAGATGAATCGGATGAGCATCCCCGAGCCGAAGGTCGAGCATCACGAAGGTCGTGGCATTCGTAGCTGCCCGATCTTCCCGGAGCTGCGATCGATCCTGGACGAAGCGTTCGAGATCTTCGGCGACAAGAGCGAATACGTGGTTGCGGCTCCACAGTATCGGGCCGCCGCCAACACGGCGATGGGTTGGAAGAACTCGAACCTACGCACCGAAATGACGCGACTACTGCGCCGCGCCGGAGTCTCGGGTTGGCCACGATTGTTTCATTCGATGCGGGCCAGCAGACAAACAGAACTCCAGCGCGAGTTCCCGCTTCACGTGGTTTGCTCTTGGCTTGGCAACTCACCACGTATTGCCCAGCAGAGTTACTTGCTGGTTACTGAGGATGATTTTGCTAAGGCGGCCGGCGTGGCGAAGGTGATGGTGGAGTTTACATTTCAGTAGTAAGCCATCAGACCGCTTACTTGATTTGCTGTAAATCACCAGGCTTCCAGCTTTTGTCGATCGCGGCTTCGGTCGGACCGTATAGCCTGATGATGGCGAAGTAACCTTTGCCAGGTACCGTTGCCAACCAATTCGATTTTTTTCCTTCAGGTACTTGGGGACCAAAGTAGAGATCCGTGCTGCCATCATTGTTTTGCGTTGGTTTGTCTCGGGAACCTAACGACGGAAACGGTTGGCCATTGGCAAGTCCCGATGCGTTTTCAGCCTCATATAGCGTAACGGACCAAAAATTCGCTGCCGGAATATTGGCTGGAAGATTCAGGCGATAATCCCTTCCGCCAGATAGAGGTTCGCCTTCTCCATCAGTAAACGCAATCATATAGGCCGCACCCTTGCCGGGGATTTTCGAGAGCATCCCGGGACTGACCGAGTAGTAGTTCGTGAAAAACCAGATACGAGCATCCAAGTCAAGGTAGCTGCCCGCAACATTCTTCCAAGACAAATCGAGGTCTTTGCGTGGACTTGGCGGTGTCACGTTGTCGAGGGGATTAATCCAACAGCGGTCGGGATAAACCTTGAGAGAGCCTTGGTTCAAGACCTCTTCGAAACCAA
The DNA here is from genome assembly GCA_044235425.1 of Pirellulaceae bacterium. Classification (GTDB taxonomy): domain Bacteria; phylum Planctomycetota; class Planctomycetia; order Pirellulales; family Pirellulaceae; genus JBJSXJ01. Next base: position 43,836 of record JBIIHW010000035.1, on the reverse strand, counting down.
CCACTCGGCTCATTTTGTACGCTGTTTTGGCTGCGCGATCGAGAATCTCTCGCGCGGGTGCATCGGGCGTGAAAGGTTGGCCTTTGATAATACCGATCGACGCTAACATCCCCAGCGAATCCGACTCTGCAAGGTTGGTTCCCTCGGAATCCACAAGTACTTTGAGTTGATCAAACGCGTGGCCATTAGCGACTGGCAGCATATTCACTGGCACCCCTGATGCATCGGGAAACACCATTGGCTTGGCCGTCGCTTTGCCGTTCAATGGATAAATCTTCGTCTGCTCGATCAATTCGACTGCAGGCTTTAGATTCTTCGGATCTTGATAAAAACCTCTTAGGAAAATGAAGACGTTGTTGGTCCCGGAACGGTAAACATAGTAGCCTTCAGGGATATTTCCTTCGTATCCTGGCGGCAGCAGCAGAAACTTCCCACCTTTGCCCGCGTCAGGGCCGGGCAACCCGACGTCACCTTGGAATTTGCCACCATCAACGGGAATGGGGCGTTGCCAAAAATCGAGCAGAATACCTTGCAGCATCGGAGGCGCTTCAAATACTAACGGACCATCCTTTCCGAGATCCACGTAGCTCATCGCGTAGATCACATCGGAGTTTGGTGTGGTCACCAAGGTTCTCGCATCGAGTCTTTTCTTCCAAATCGGCAGAACGTTGTAACCAGCACCGAAGACACTCTCCGAGCCGTTCTTCATCCCGAGCGTATTGATCAGGGGAAGAGCCCAAAGATAAGTTTGAGTCGCACGTTGGAAGAACAATTCGTCGCGCAGCATCTGCGCGGTTTCATTCGCTGGCCGATTCTCGTTGAACGGGGCGTTTGCCAATTCATCGAAACGGGAATTTTGAGCCTGGACTGGAGAGGCCGTGACCGAGCAAGCGATCGAGGTGGCAATAAATATAAATAGATTGCGGAGTGTTGGCATTGATATTTCAGTTAGGTATAGCTTGATTGTTAAGAGGCCTAAATGGGAAACCGGTAAGCGGCGGTTGCAACCGCCTTGGCAGGTTCAACACAGTGAGCAGATTAATTGACTAACTCAATATCAGGCAAAACCCAAGAACGATCGAAATAGGCTTGAGTTGGACCGTAGAGTCGGAAGTAGGAAAACCAACCTTTGCCTGGAAGCGTTTGGATCCAATTACTTTGAGGTTTTCCCTTTGGAGCGCTTGGTCCGAAGTAGAGGTCAACAGAACCATCCTCATTCTTGACGATATTGTTGCGAGAGGAACGATCTGGCTGCACGCCTGTGTCGACAAAACAACGGGTCTCGTTGTCATAAACGGTGACCGACCAAAATTGGGCGACTGGCGCGTCCTTAGGAACCCTAAGATGATAGGTCTTGCTACCGTCTAGCCAGTTCCCTTCACTATCCTTTGCAGTCTCGAGGTAGAGCTGACCAAATCCAACCGTCCGTCCCATCATGCCTGTCGAAACGCCAACCGCCTCATAGAACCATGAAGAACGCTCATCGAATTGAGTGTGGTGCGGGGCTTCTTGGTTGGTCTCCTTTAAGAAAAGGGAGATGTCCCAATGCTTTCCAGGCCAAACGCTAGCCCCTTCAAAGCGTTTTTCGTAGGCGATAGTGCGAGCCATCAATTCTCCAGTTCGCGACGCCTCCACGAGGATCTGCTTTTGTCTGGCGGTCGGCGCAAAAGGTTTGCCTTTTTCGATCCCTAGAGGTTGCAGCATCCCCATCACGATTCGATCGCGTTCATGAACAGGTTCTTCGTTGATGATCTTGGCGAGGCCTTCCCAATAAGCGAGTCCGCGAGGTTGCATGCCGCTCCACTTTCGACCGTTCGGTGAAACATGGCGTGTTGCGGGCGGATTCGCGCGACGGCTGTAGGGATAGATCTTCAATCCATCAATCAGTGCTCGGGCCTTAGTAGCATCCGGATCGAGGGCGCGGTGGGCCGACCAGATATTCACAGTTGGTGAACGGAATACGTAATAACCCTCCGGCTTCATATCGGGGTCGTCGGGACCAAGGATCAAGTACTTGCCACCAACCCCTTTGTCTGGTCCGGTTTGTCCGGAGTCGGTAATCGGACGTTGCCAAAAATCGGTGAAGCCACCAGCAGTCGCACCTGCAGGAATTTCAAAGACCAGCGGTCCAGTCTCCTTGAGATTGGGAAATGCCATAATGTAAGGAGTCGTTGCGTTTGCGGTCAGTAGGCCCAACTTGTCTTGAAACGTGAGGTAATCGACGTAGTCGCATTTGCCTGCTTCAAATTTAGTGAGGTGCTCGTTCTGCCATTGCTGCATGGCCATCAGCGGCAAAGCCCAGAGATAAGCCTGACAGGCTCGCTGATAGTCGATGTCATCAAATACTTTTTCGACCGAAGCAGCGCTAGGGTATCCGTTCTCCAATTCGAGTTTGCCGGATCTAGTTTCGATACTTCCGGTCGTCGGTAAATCCTGCGCATTGATCGTAGTCGACAACGCCATGATGGTAATAGTCGACGCGATGCTCGTGACTCCGCGAAAGATTCTCATCGACGGTAAACCTGTACTCAATAAGTGGAGAATCAAAGTAAGAAAAATCAGGCCCCAGAAATGCCACCGTTTGATGCAACTTCAAAATAGGCAAAACACATGACTCCTGAAGCAGAGCAGTCTCCCGGGCAACTTGCTTTCGGTCAAGTCTACCCGTTTCGCGTTTCAAAACATCACTCAGATAGTTCGAATCCTACCACCTCTACTGCAAAACCACCTGTTTTCCCTGGAAAAACGAGGGTTTTGAGGCGACTCTGACGACTCACTGGACGACTCACCAGGGGGCAAGGCAGCGCACTAGACGACGCAGCATGTGCAAGCATGCACGTGCATGGACGTGCATGAAAGCCAAAGCAATTGGCCAGATATGCGAAAAACCCTGGGAAAACCAGGGTTTTGCAGCGGAGAGGACAGGATTCGAACCTGCGGTAGGATATTACTCCTACACCGATTTAGCAAACCGGCGCTTTAGGCCACTCAGCCACCTCTCCCAAAATTCATTGAGTTCGCTATTTTGAGCAAACTAGACGCTCCCTGCAAGGGTGCCAAACCACTGTTTGCCAAAACGTCCGCCGTCAATAACCAAGTCCCCCTAAGTTTCAGCCCGTGTAACTCTCTTCCAGCCCGTGTAACTCTCTTCCAGCCCGTGTAACTCTCTTCCAGCCCGTGCAGCTCTTTTCCAGCCCGTGTACAACTCGTTCCAGTCCGCATCAACCCCGTTCCCCCAAAGAAAGTTCCCGCTCATGACGATCAGCCGCTCAACTCTGCTGCGACTCGCCTGCACCGCCTCCCTCTCCCTGCTCGCAGCCACCAGCCTGCAGACCACACTGGCCGGCAGCTCCACACCACCCAGTAGCATCTGCATCTCTAAGAACACCTGCATCTCTACGAGCACCTGCACCTTCGAGGCCCAAGCCGATGATACGAAGGCGGATGACGACAAGGCTGACGAAAAGATCGCCGTACCCAAGGAACTGGTCGGCGACTGGCAACTCACCAAACTCGGTGACCAGAAAATCGAACTTTCCCCAGAGTCCCCCGACCTAAGCGTCGCCGCAGAGGGCAAGGTGAGCGGCTCGACGGGCGTCAATCGCTTCGGTGGCATGCTCGCCGCTAAAGCCCCGCCCCTCTTCGGACCACTCTTCACCACGCGCCGAGCGGGTGAACCAGCCGCCATGAAAATCGAAAATGATTACGTGAAAGCGCTCAGCAAAGTTACCAGCAGCAAAACCGAAGGCGAACAACTCCAATTGCTCGACGCCGAAAAGAAAGTGCTGCTTACCTTTCAGCGCAAGAAAAAGACCGACGAGTAACTGTAAGTGCTACTCGTCGGCCCATAACGAACTCGTCGTTCACAAGACGCCGGACGAGATTACTGGAGGCCCACGGAGTGGTGCAGGTCAGCCACCACTTCGGCGTCCAGCTGCAGTTTCTGAGCCAAGCTCGCCAAGTATTCCCGCTCGGCGGGCGTATCGACATCGATCGCCATCAGCGAGGCGGCATACACTTGAGCCGCGACCTGGACACTCGAAACGGCAGCGACAATCGCGTCTGTTTCCATCGGGCCATGTAGCTGCGCGGCGAGTGCTTCCTGGTCCGCTCCGCTCAGCCCGTCGCTAGCCAGCTTGCCGGTAATACGAGCCAACTCGGATTCGTCAACTTCCCCATCCGCCTTGGCCGCGTTGACCATCGCACGCACAATCAGGTCCGCTACCTCTGCCACCTGCTGCTGCTCTTCTTCCGTCTCGGGAGCACGCAAGCCAGCCGTCAGTGGGTTGATGTCATCCAGTCCCGCCAGCTTGCTAACTTTTTTCGTACCACCGCTGCCACCCAGTCCTAAGGCTTTGAAGGCGAGCGAGCCGAGCAGCGCCAGTGCGGCACCGCCCATGCCACCGGTCACCGACTTACCACCACCACCCAACAAGGCACCCGCGAGTGCTCCGATGCTCAGCGTTTTATTGCCGGCGATCATCGCGATCACTTTGCCAATCATGCCGCCGATGTCCGCTGCACCGGCGTTACGATTCCCCGCGCCACCCGTCGCACCACTGCCTGATCCGGCTCGTGCTCCGCTGGACCCTTGCGCGGCTCCGGCGGCCGCTCCACCAACCGATTCGGCGCCCCCAGCACCTGGCATCATCTGTTCGAGAATGTTTCCCAAGCCGCCCAGCCCCTCGCTGCCCAGCGAGCTTTCCACACGGCTCTTGCTCGACTTCGACATGCCACCTTCGAGCAACGATCCCAACATGTCCAACGGACTCGATGATTTCGCCATTTACCTGCCCACTCTTTCTGAGAATTACGAATGAAACCAAAACAAACCGCCAAAAAACCGCAGAACAACCCACGGTTGTGAATTTCTCCAAGTCCTTAGTCTGGCGATTGAAAGGGTAACTGACAAGCTACCGCCACAAGCGCCGCATTGTGCAAACGGTCAATCTGCTGCATCATACGACTGGGATTGATCGGAGTGGGGATCTGGACCGAACGGGTGAGTGTACGGGATCACGGGTTGGCTGTGGAATCCTGTCTCGGGACGGAACTGGGCGCATCGCCTTCCGGCTGATTTCAGCGGAACTCATCCGCCCGGGACTCCGTTCATCCGCCCGTGACTCCATTCATCCACTCCAGGCACTTGCCCACCGATTCGCACTTCATCACTTTTCTTTCGACAGTACGAGGCATGAGCGAAACGTCCCCGGTTGACTCTCTTGAACCGCTGCCGAGTCGGTATGTCGTCGGCATGGATTTGGGCACGACGAATTCGGCAGTGGCCTATGTCGACACCCATGAGTTGCCGTGGCAAGTGCGCGTGCTGGCAATCCCGCAACTCGTCGCGGCCGGTCAAGTCGAAGCGCGCGAAACGCTACCGTCGTTTCATTATCAGCCTGCGACTGGGGAGGTCAGTGATACCGCTCTTGATTTGCCCTGGAATAGAACTCCGTTGCCGTTCGCGGTTGGCATGTATGCGCGCGACCAAGGCGCTCTCATGCCGGGCCGTTTGATCTCCTCGGCGAAATCGTGGCTCTGTCATAGTGGAGTTGATCGACGGGGCGACATTCTGCCCTGGCAGACCGCCGAAGATGTCGATCGACTGTCGCCGGTGGAAGTGAGCAGTCGCTATCTCGCACATGTCCGCGCTGCCTGGAATCATCGTTTTCCCACTGAGCCACTCGAGCAGCAAGACTTTGTGCTCACCCTACCCGCCTCGTTCGATGAGGTCGCCCGCGAACTAACCGTGGAAGCGGCCGCGCGGGCGGGCCTCTCGCGAGTGGTGCTCATCGAAGAGCCTCAAGCGGCGTTCTACGCCTGGATCGATCAGCATGCAAATGGCTGGGAGCAACGAGTATCGCCCGGCCAAAAAATTCTCATCTGTGATATTGGTGGTGGCACCAGCGACTTCACGCTGATTCGCGTCCGGGCAGGTGAGGGTGGCAAGGTACAATTCCATCGAGTGGCGGTGGGAGACCATCTGATCCTGGGCGGCGATAACCTCGACCTCGCACTCGCCCACCATCTCGAACAACGATTCGTCACGACCAGCGACTCGGGTGCCGACGCTTCCTTGACGCCGCGCCAGTGGGATCTGCTCGTGCGTGCGTGTCGACGAGTCAAAGAGGAACTGCTGGGGGAGCAGAAACTGGAACGCTTCACCGTCCATCTCCCTGGAAGTGGCTCGCGGTTAATCGGTGGCGGTCGCCAAATCGAAGTGACACGGGCGGAAGTTGAGCAAGTGCTGATCGACGGTTTCTTTCCTCAGGTTGAACTCAGCGATCGACCGCACACCACTCGTGCTGGATTTCAGGAATTTGGGTTACCGTTTGCCACCGATGCCGCAATTACTCGTCACCTCGCCGCGTTCTTGACTAATCATCGTCAGGCTGGCCTGAGTGACGAGGAGAGTGCCGACGCCGATTCCGCTCGGCCAGATCTGGTGCTCTTTAATGGTGGGCTATTTGAGTCTCCCGCGATTCGCCGCCGGGTGCTCGCGCAGATTGCCGCTTGGTTTCGGAATGCAGCTGATCCCGCCTGGCATCCACTGGAACTCACCAATGCTCGACTTGATCTGGCGGTGGCGCGTGGAGCGGCCTATTACGGCATGGTGCGTCGCGGAGTGGGTGTGAAGATCACGGCGAATCTAGCGCGGTCGTATTATCTGGGAGTCGCCACTACCGGTGCGCAGCCGCAAGCTGTCTGTATTCTTCCGGGTAACGCGGAACCGGGACAGGAATATCGTCTAAGCAGTGATCACTTGGGCGGAAAAGCACTGGAGCTGCTGGTATCGCAGCCCGTCGAATTCCCACTTTTCGTCTCCAGCACTCGACTGGCCGATGCCGTTGGGCAGCTCGTGGAGATCGATCCGCAGTGGCATAAAGCGTTGCCGCCGATTCGCACCGCGCTGCGGAGCCGTCGCCGCAGCGATGAGGAAACGGCCACCGTCGAGCTGCTGGCAAAGCTGACTGAAATCGGTACCGTCGATCTCTGGTGCGCTGAAGCACAGGGTCCGCGACGCTGGCGTTTGCAATTCGATGTACGCTCCACTACCCAAACCGATATCGCGGCGCATGAGTCACAAGCTGAAAGCGAAGGCGTGCTCGACGAAACAACCTGGGCCTCTTGCCAACAGGTGCTCGACGCAACATTCGGCACGACGAAGCCCGCGTTACCTCCGGATTCCATCATGAAGAATCTGGTGACAGCCGCAGGAATGGAACGCGACCAATGGCCAACTTCCTTGCTGCGTCGACTGGCCGAAGGATTGTTGGAACGCGATGCTGGTCGTCGTCGTACCGCCATCCATGAAGCGCGTTGGCTCAATCTGCTTGGTTACACCCTGCGACCCGGATATGGCTTGGCGGTCGATGACTGGCGGGTTTCCGAGGCTTGGAAGCTGGTCCAAGGTCGACTTGCTCATGGCACTTCGGCTGGTCGTACCGAGTCACTTATTCTGTGGCGACGCATCGCAGGTGGTTTAACGGCTGGGCAGCAGCGAGCTGTTGCAGAGCCGCTGATCGTTCCCGTACGAGCGCTGCATCGACGACTAACGACCGGTCAAGACCGTGCGAGTGAGACGACGTTTAGTCAGCATGAAGCCGCCGAAGTTTGGCGTCTACTCGGCTCTCTCGAACTTCTGCCACTCGCCATGAAGCGCGAACTAGGACGCATGATTGTCGACTTACTGCCGAAGCGGAAACTGGAATCGCTGCGACCGGCGCTGCTGTGGACTTTGGGACGTGTCGGTTCGCGAGTGCCGGTGTATGGTCCTTTGAATGCTGTCATCACGGCCGAGGTAGCCGCGACATGGCTGAGTGCGGTGATGGAGCTGGCGGCTGTGGATAGCAGTGCGCTGTTTTGCGTCACCCTGATCGCACAACGAACCGGTGATCGTTACCGTGATTTGCATGCCACTCGACGCGAAGAAGTACTGAGATGGCTAGCGCTGCATGACGCTCCGGAACATTATCAGCAATTGGTGCGCGAGGGTGGCCAGTTGGCGGCGGCCGAACGGGAGCGTGCGTTTGGAGAATCGTTACCGCGGGGCTTGCGATTACGAGTGTAATTAAGCGAGGACATCGCTGAGAAACTTTTTCGCACGGTCCGTCTGCGGATTACCCAGCACTTGCTCCGGTGCTCCCTGCTCAATGATTTGACCGTCCGCCAAAATGCAGACCCGATCGGCTGCTCGGCGCGCAAACAAGATCTCATGCGTGACCACGATCAAGGTGAGTCCCTGCTGTTTGAGACCGACCAGAGCGGCGAGCACATCGGCTTTCAGCTCCGGATCAAGCGCACTGGTGATTTCATCACACAGGAGTCCACGCGGTTCCATCGCCAGCGCTCGCGCAATCGCCACTCGCTGCTTCTGCCCACCGGAAAGCTGCTGTGGAAAAGCATGCTGATGGTCATTCAGACCGACTTGGCTGAGCAATTCGATTGCGCGGCGCCGCGCACGATCACGCGGTTCACGTGCCACTTGCAATGGTGCTTCCATCACATTCTGCAGAGCCGTCATGTGCGGGAAGAGCTGAAAATCCTGAAAGATCATGCCGAACGTACGACGCACCGCCGACAATGTCGCGCGACTGTTCCTCGGTCCCAACGTGTGCGGACCGACTTGAATGGTGCCCGAGTCGAAACTGCTCAAGCCGTTCAGGCAGCGCAGCAGTGTTGACTTCCCCCCGCCGCTGGGCCCAATCAGCGCCACTGTTTCTCCCGGCTCAATCTGCAGCGAGATGCCGTTGAGCACGGTGCGTGAACCGTAGCGCTTCGATACATTCGAAATCGTGATTTGCTGTCCCGCGGAAGCGTTCAAGGAAAGTTCTATCTCCATGTAACGAGTCTGATACTCGAACTGATTACAACAAGAAGCGAGAGACAAAATACCATTGGAGGATCGAGAGTCCAATGACGACGGCGAATGCCGCCAAGGCTTCGCGCAGCAAGCGTGAACCGAGCTGTCGGACGGGGGCAATCACATCATCGGACGCTTCTTGCACCAGAACGATCAGTCCGGATGGTTTCCAGGCCTCATCTTCACTTACCCACAGCTCCACCTGCGCGGCCGCAGCCAACCAGTCGCGTCGATAAGAGGCACCTTGAGGATGGCGAGCGACGGGATCTTGATAACGCCGCGCAGAGTCCGCATTGAGTTCTTCATCGAGAACATCCGTGGGCACTCGCAGCTCCCGCAAATCGATCGGTGGACGCCCCGACTCGGCAGCCATCTGATTGATGAAAGGATGAACCAGAATGGAGCCTCGTTCGGGCCCTGGACGACCATCCACCAGCACCGCAAAACGTTCAGAAGAGGAGGCTGTGGCGGAGCGGAAATAGCCGAAGTCGCCGTGATTCACCGTCATCACGAGCACTCCAACCGTTGTCGATTGATCATTTAATTCCAGCACAATCGGTGTGGAAATGGCGATTTTCAAGCGATTTGTGAAGGAACTATGAAAGACCGGCGACAAGTGCGTGTTATTTAACGGCTGTGCAGTATCGAGTGGCCGCGGCGAAGCCGGCAATTCATTCGGTCCACCATGAAAGTAAGCGCGATGAGCGAAATTTTGTCCGACGTTATCACCCACAACTTCATCATCATAGGCGGCAGCGAGCATCGTGCCCCGCGCATCCAGAACAAAGATACTGGCAAACTTCGTCAAAGGTCGATTGGGGATGACGGTGTCCAAGTAATGGCGCAGCCGGGATTCGACATATTGATGGAGCGCAAGTCGTCGTTCATCATCACGGAAGCTGCGCTGCAGCTCCTCGAACTCAGCATCCGACATACGCGGTTCGCTGAGTCGTCGCAGAGCGGTGTTCTCCAGCAACGGGTGGAGCTGCTGCGCTAAGTCATCCGCTTGCGACTCCTTATCCGCGATATCGAAGTAGGTCGCAATCTCGCCTGACACTTGCTGGGCCGCTAACTCAGCCGCAAACCGATTCCGCTCGACGACATGTTCTTGGGAAAGTGTTTCCGTATTACTCACCGCGCTATCGTAGCCACGCCAAGCGAAAAGCGCCATCACGAGCAGCAAGAGAGCGGGCCCGACGAACCCGAGCGCCACGAAGGGTCGTCGTTCGCGACGCGCGGAACGTGCGTCCAAAGCATCCAGCAGTTCCTGTGGATTCGCGTAACGATCGTCTGGGCGTACGGCCAGGCAACGATCAATGATCTGCCCCAGCGTCCGATCCATACCACGAACTTGCAAGTGTCCCGTCGGTACACCCACGGAGAGCAAGTAGTCGCGATAGACGCGCATGCACTGCGATTGGGTCGTCGCCTGTTCCAGTTGCTTGAGCAAAGCCGGCTGATCTCGATGAGGCGGTGCTCCGGTCAGTAGCTCATACAGAATGGCTCCCAGCGCATAAACATCCCAGCGTGCATCCGGTGCACTCCGCGAATCCGCCTGTTCGGGTGCCATATAAAATAACGTTCCTACCGCCGGTGTCCGTTCGTGAGACAAGCGTGCTTGGCCAAAGTCCGCCAAGCGCGGATGCAGATCCTCATCCAGCAAGACATTCATTGGCTTCAAGTCACAGTGCAACACGCCGCGACCATGAGCATGGAGCAACCCGACAACAATCTCGCGGAACAGTTCGAGTGACTCTGACACGGTCGGTCGGCCGCGTCTCTGTAACCAATCGGCGAGTGACCCATGTGCGATGTAGTCCATCACGTAGTAGGGGGGATCACTCTCCCAGCCCACATCGAGCAGCTGTACGGCATAGCGATCGGTCGACAGCAGGACGAGCTTTTCCACTTCGCGATAGATCAGCGCCCAGCCGACATGACTGCTATGCGAATAGAATTTAATCGCCACTCGACGACCAGTGTTACGATCAAGTCCCACCCAAACTTCGCCGTAGGCTCCTGCTCCCAGGAACTCCTGCAGTTCGTAGTCAGGCAGTTCCCGAGGCGGACGAGTGCGCTGCAAGCTGAGCTCGCGGGCGCGACTGCGCTGATCTTCAGATTGTGGTTGAGTTTGTTCCCAATTCATATCGTGACCCTGGCGAGGGTCGCGCGCGATACAATGCTCGCAAACCATCAATCGCTGGAGGTGAACCGTTCATGAATGATATTCGATTCCAACTAAAAAAGTGCTCGAAAGACCCGTTTCCGCTCGTTTTTGTGTTTTTTTTGCTCCTCGGTTCCGCTCTTTTCGCCGAGCGGGGCGAATGGCTTGGAATGCCCTTGGCCCAGGGGCAGGAACTGGATGGCCGAGAGGGTCGCGAATTGCTGCTGCGGCGTTTTCGTCCCGAGCCGCGGATTAAAGTCGAACAGCATGAGTTGACTCAGGCTCAATTCCCCGTGGTCGATCTGCATACCCATTTCAAAATCCGCACCAAGCATGACCCCGCTCAGCGCGATGCTTACGTGGAGGTAATGAAGCGGAATCAGATCGCCATTTGCGTCAGTCTTGATGGTGGTTGGGGCGAAGCATTCGATGAACATTCGCGGTATCTGTGGCAAGAGCATCGCGATCGTTTCGTCGTCTTTGCGAATATCGATTGGCGCGGGTCGGGGCGTGAAGATGATCCGTCGAGCTGGGACTGTCAGCGCCCCGATTTTCCTCGCCGTGCAGCCCGCCTGCTGGCTGACGCTAAGGAGCGGGGAGCCAGTGGCGTGAAAATCTTCAAGGACTTCGGGCTGACTTACCGCAATCCCGACGGATCGTTTCTACGCATCGATGACCCACGCTGGGACGAGATCTGGCAAGCCTGCGGCGAATTGGGACTGCCCGTCTTAATTCATACCGCCGATCCGTCCGCTTTTTTTCTGCCCATCGACGAACGAAATGAACGCTGGGAGGAGTTACAGCGACGACCCGAGTGGAGTTTCCACGATCCCAAATTCCCGCGTCGTGACGAGTTGTTAGCTGCGCGCAATCGAGTCGTTGCGCGTCATCCGCGTACCACCTTCATCGCTGCTCATCTGGGTAATGATGGAGAAGATCTTCGTACGCTCAGTGCTTGGTTGAGGGAATGGCCCAACCTGCATGTCGATTTAGCATCCCGCATCAGTGAATTGGGACGTCAACCTTATACCGCGCGCAAGTTCCTGATTGAGCATGCCGAGCGCGTACTGTTTGCCACCGATGGCCCCTGGCCAGAAACGAGACTACGTCTGTACTGGCGATTTCTCGAAACCTGGGATGAAAATTTCCCGTACTCCGAAAAAGAATATCCACCTCAAGGATTGTGGAACATTTACGGCGTGGGCCTGCCCCCTGAGGTACTCAAGAAAATCTATCACGAAAATGCCGCTCGACTGATACCCGGCGTCCGCGAGCGACTCCAGCGACTGCAGGAAACTACGAATAAGTAGCGGAGCCGTCGCATTCAACAGCCGGACGCGCAAGCGAGGGAATCGCGGAGCCAAAGGCATTCGCGCCGCGATTCGTTCCCGAGAAAGAGGCGGCGCCCCATGGAAAGCTCGGAGGGACCCTTTACTGAGTTCACTACATGAGCAAGTTCCAACGGCTCGCTCATTCTTCCAATTCGTGGTTGCTGATTAACTACCCACGGCCTCGTTCCAGCAGCGTCATCATCAGGAATCCCATGACAGCCCCAAGCTCGTCGGCAGGATCGAAACCAGCGGTCTTCTCGAGCGTAAATTTGCCTTCCAGCATTGCAGGACGTTTGGTGAGCTTCATCAGCTCCTGACCAGTCGGGTCAATCAACGTGTAGACCGGATTGAACAGATAGCCCGTGAACATGCCGACTAATGGAATCTCACTCAGAAGCGCATCGGCAACTTTCACCCAGGGATTGGCCTCCGTGATCGTGGCATAAAGCTGTCCGGATTCATCGAGCACTTCATAGTGCGCTTTCCAAAGCGACTTCATGCCCTGCCGACGAATTGCACCAAACTTCGTACCCTGAGCATCATAGAAGCTGTAGCAGGCAGAGAAATCGATCATGCGATCAGCGCGAATCTCACACAGTAACTGCTGCTGTGCTTCATCACGATAAACGCTCACTTTTTCTTTCAAGGCGAGCAGTTTTTGCCGTACGTAGCAAATGAGCCCGCCGGTTGAATCGGTGACCTTGATCTGCGGCGCCAGAGACAGAATTTTAAATGTCAGTTCGATGGGATATTGCATTCCCGAGATCCTCTCCTTATCAAATGGCACTTCCAACACCAGATCAACTTGGCCGATGGTCTAACTAGGGCCAATCATCAAGTTAAGGAATTAGCTTGTACTTCACGGTCTGTGTCTGCTTAGATTCCAGATTCTGTCCCATGACCGCGATTTCCATCGTCATCTTCTGCGTCTGGGTAGCGTCCACAATCTGACCAGCGCGATTGTCGAAATAAATGGTCCCTTGAATATCAGAATCCTTTACCTTGACTTTGACATCTTGATTCTCACCCGCTTCGATCGTCATCTCGCTCTTCGTCGTAATCTTTTCCAGCATCACGTTGTCTCGAGTCTCAGAACCTTGATAGGTATAGGTCGTGGTCATCTTGGTTAAGCCGATCGGAGTTTTCATTTCCACTTGGTGACTCCAGCTTTTACCCTTCGTCAGCGCCTCTGCTGGCAAAGGCAACGAGCTTTGCTGCATCATTCCCTTCAAGCCTTCCTCGGAGAACGTGCCGCCCATTTGAGCGAGAACGGGATTCGCCTTCATGGCATTGGCCAGCTTCTCTGAGATCTTGGCATTGGTCAGTTTCCCATCGGCCCCTTGCTTGAAGCTGATTTCGGTGCCGACCATGGCTTCAAAGAGTGGCCCGACGAGAGCGCCGACCGGACCATCAGGCTTCTTTCCATCCTTGGAATCGTATTCGATGTTGTTCCCGGGCATCTCCATCTTGGTGCGGAAACGCGAGATCGTCTGCTTAACACTCGCCTCATCGCCTTCCACACCCAAAACCGCCTGTGCCACCTCCATCGACTGCAGGATCGTTGTGTCGATGTTCTGCCCCGCGACAGTCATGGACTGCTTGATCTCGGTTTCCTGAAGGTAGTTATTTTTTTTACCCGCCTGGAATTTGTAGGTTAGCTTGGTTTGTGCAGGCAACGAAGGGACACACACGACCCCCATTAAGCAGGCAAATGTGAGCACCAGGGCGGGGCGTGCAGACCCAGTGAATGGTGATGTCCAGGTTCGTTTCATTTTCTTAATCATGATCGTCGTCCCTTTGAGAAAAGAATGGTCCTGGCGCCTGAACGGCGCTTAAAAGGCGTTTGCAGCTGCGTGCGATCAGCTCGTTTCCGGGAATAGACTAGTGCAACGGATCTGCGCCGGTTAGCTTAAGGCTTTTGGGGTGCCGGTCAAGCAGTTGTCTCTGGTCCTGGCCATTGTGGAAGACGGTGAAGTGGTGGGTCATTCTTCCGTCTCAAACCGTGGTGGGTGTGCCTCTGAGCTAGGACATTCATATGACGATCGTACTACGAGGACTTCGTTGCCGTTTTCGACATATTCTGTGGCTGCCGGCAATTGCCGTGGTTTGCGCCCTGATGGACCAATGCGTCCACCTTTCTCACGCTGCTGCTCCACCAATCATTCAAACCGTGGCGGCCCCGGCAGATGTGCGGCCGATTAAAGCACTGCAAGAGCTCAACGGGAAAGTTCATCTAGTAGCGGATTCCAACCAAGGTCCGGTCTATCTGCAGTCCAGTGATTTCGGACGGACGTTCACGCAGCCCCTGCCGCTGGTCAACTCTGCCGCTCGACAGCCCGGACTCGAGTTCAACGTTTGGGATGCTGCACTGGCCCCAAACGGTAGACTCTATGTCGCCCTGGGCACGAACGCCTGGAAGCTCAAACTGCCTAAGGAGCAGTGGGGCTTGCACCTTGTTATTCGCGATCCAGCCACCGGCACCATATCTCCAGTGCGAAACATCAATCATAAACCGAGCGAAGGTTTTTCACTGGCAGTTAACAACGACGGTACCGTGGTCGCCTGCTGGTTGGCGGACAAACTATACGCCAACGTGTCGCTGGACGACGGAGTGACGTTTACGAATGCCGTCGAAATCGATGCGTCGTTCAATCCGTGCAACTGCTGCACGACGACCTGTTCGTTCCTCGCAGACGGACGACTCGCCATCCTCTATCGTGAAGAAACGAACAACGATCGCGACATGTTCGTTGTCTACTGGGATTTGCAAAACAATAAAGTCAGTCGCAAACCGGTGAGTACCACGAATTGGAAGATTGATGCTTGTCCGATGACGTACTACAGCGTGGCGAGTTCCGGTAAGGGGCTGCTGGCGGCTTGGCCCACAAAAAAATCCATCTATCTGGCCAAGCTCGATGAGACCGGTCGCTTGCAGCCGCCCGGTGAAGTGCAGACCGATGGCACAGCGGGCATGCGTACCGGACTGATGACGGTGGAGAATTCTAGCGGTGAGTTGCTACTGGTTTGGAACGACGATGGGCGCATTGGCTACCGCGCCTACAACGCGCAACTCAAACCACTCGGCCCCGCCGCTACGAAGCCCGCTCGCGGCAAAGGAGTCGTCGCGTTCCGCGGTAAAGACGGTGCGTTCGTGGTGGTTTATTAAACGGAGGCCGGAGGTTTCAACAAGGGATGAGCCAAAAAGGCTTGCCTTAGCAGCCTCGTCCAAGATCCTACAGCTGAGCTTCTATGCCCTCGGTCACCTTGGCGCACCCGTGACCGGGATATCCCTCGTTGGGTTGCGTCCCCGCATAGCCCAACTCCGTTTCTCCTGACCCCAATAACCTACGGCGTCGCCGGCCCACCGAAAATCTACACCTGGACACCTGCGTTATGTCTCCGAAAATCCTGCGGCGGCAGCCGCACCCTGCGCCTCTTACGATGGCTACCCACAGGAAACCCGGAAGGACCGGCGATCTTCTATTCCCGCAGGTCGCGATACAGGAATTCCCCAGGAGAATACTGGGTCGACCCTAATTCAGGCAGAATTCTACGTATTCCTGTTGGAGGGCTTGTAATGAGCCATTTTCAGATGCCAATTGCGATTTCAAATTAGCTAATTTAGTTTCCGCGACCGTGATCCTATCTGTATTCAGAGGCTCCGCTGATTTCAACGTCGCGAGTTCACGTTCCAAGGCAGATATCATTGTCTCGATTGCCGAAATGCTCGCAATTGTTTCGCTAATGCCGCGTTTCACCAGTTCGCAATGCTTCTGTTTAGGGTTTCCGACGGTGCCCCCATAGCCATAATCGCGGCTGGCTGAGGTGCTTGATTTAATAAAGCTTTTGATGCGTTGGCAAACATCTCCTTGACCTGCGGCGTTGTAGCTGCATTCGAAGCCCGTTGAAATTCAGCGCTAGCGACGAGCACAGCCATCGGATCGTCAAACAGTCGTTTGACCGGTAACTTGATCGGAATTGGTGGCTTACCTGTAATGCACCATAACTCATCTAAAGTCATATCTAAGTTGGATGCAATGATGGAGTTCGCGACTGCCGCATGCTCGGCTGGAAGTACGGCCGCCATACTTGCCTGCAAGTTAACTCTTTCAATGATGGTTCTCGCTGAGAGGCTTGATTGCTCGACCAATGAAATCGTAGCTTCGCTGGGCAACTGGGATAGTGAGCTCCCGGACAGAAGCCTTGCCAAATCCGTTCGGGACAAAGTAATTGAATCGGCCATGATGCACTCCTTCGATTTCCAAGATAATTGTAGTGATGCAACTGTTAGTTGGCTGGCACCTCCGCAACGTTACGTGGGTGGAACCAACTATTATGCAATCGCGGAGCACGAGCTATCCTGGACAACTAAGCTCTTTTTTGTAGGAGGGCATCCTTGAGATGCCATGCAGAGCTTCCCATCGCCCTTACCAGTTATCGGTGCGAAAAGGAGAAGCGGGGAGGCCGTCGCGGTTGTAGAGATTCGCACCGGCTGGGTTCATCGTAAAGGCATAACGCACGGCAACTGGTTCAGGTATGTCGGGATGAGTGCACACGACGGTGTCACCTTCGATGCGCGCCGTAGCCCAGCGCCACTGTCGATCTTTACCGGCAATCGCAAAACGCTGCAGCTGGCCGGCAGCATCCACCTCGAAGGCTGCTCGCCCGGACTTCTTACCCACCGTCAACCCTGCACCCACATGGTCGAACCGCACGATGGCGCGCGCTCCATCCACCTGTAATTCACGAAACAGCGGTCCTGAAGGTTCCAGTTTCTGGCCATACTGGTTCGCCAGGGCCCAGCGTGCGAGTCGTTCCCCCACGTCGGCTTTATTGTGTGGATGAATATCGTCGGCGTCGCCAATATCGATCGCTACCGCCATCCCGGTGTAAGGCAAGGTCAGGCACTTGCGCTGCGTGTCACGAATGAAAGACCAGCCATCGCCGCCAGCCGGTTGCTGCGAAGGTTTTTGCCAGGCTGCGAGCTGCACGAAGTAAAACGGTAATTCGGGATCGCCAAACCAACTACGCCAGTCCTTGAGCAGAGCTCGTTTCTTTTCCAGGTACTGTTCGCCGTCCGCGGCATTTCCCGCATTGTTTTCCCCCTGATACCACAATGCTCCCCGCAGTGCGAAGGGGATCAGTGGAGCGATCATGCCGTTGTGCAAGGTCACACATCGCGGCCGAAACATTTTTTCTCCAAAGGGAAACTCTGGCATCGCTGGCGGTAGCGGCAGCGGCTGGCCCGCCTGCTGCGCTTGACGAGCTCGGCTGATCCATCCTTCGAGCGTCGGGATTGCGGTCGCTAAGTCGTTTTGATAGGTGGCCAGTGACGCTCGCATCACCTTCCCATACTCCGCCAGTGCGGGCGTTTCCATAAGCGTCTGCTGGGACATCCACAGTTCGATATTTGTACCACCGACACTCGAGCGTAACAGGCCGATTGGCACATCGACATCTTGCTGGATGCGACGAGCAAAATAGAATCCGACGGCGGTGAATCCCGGTGCTGTCTGCGGCGAACAGGTCAGCCAGCGACCGCGGACATCCCGCTGCGGCACCATCGCGAAGTTCATTTCCACTCCAAAATGCCGAATGGTTGGCAGGTCAGCCTGACGAATATCGTCCGGGGCATCACAGCCTCCCAGTCCCCACTCCATGTTCGACTGCCCACTGCAGAGCCAGACGTCGCCGATCAAGATGTCACGCAACGTCACTTGATTACGCCCGGTGACTTCCAGCGTCACCGGCTTTTTACTCATGGCTTGTGGTGGCAAATTGACTTGCCAGCGACCGTCGGCGGTGGTGGTGGTTCGAGCGGTTACATCCTGCAGACGCACCTGCACTTCTTCACCCGGTTCCGCCCAGCCCCAGACCGGCAACGGTCGTTCGCGCTGCAGTACTGCGTGATCGGAGAAGAGTGCCGCGAGTCGTACGTCGGCCCGCGTCGTCGGCAGCAAGCTGCTGGTGGCTCCCAGTTGACACAGGAGCAGTTCACCCAGGGGTGACAGGAGTAGGGCTGCAAGCAGCACCCCAAGCGGCCGAACCAGCCGATAACTCGCCCGATCTGAGTCTGTCCGTTGATCGCTCATTTCCTTACCCCACACGTTATCGACCCACAAAATACTGAAACCTCTTCAGCGAACTAGTTTGCACGTCCAGTCGCCCCAAGTCCGCCCGTGAGATTATGGCGGATCAAAAGTAATTTGGTATTGGCAATGGAAAATAGGTCTAATTAATTGATTCGATTACGATCTATGTCACGGCGCTTCGTCGCGGAGCGAGTTGATCGTCTCGTCAGGATCTTGTGTGTGAGGGCGACGAATTCGGTTCGTTTCTGGTGGTCACAATTTGAGGAACCCATGATGATGTCGGAGGAAAACGAGTTGAAAACGCCGGCTGGGTTGGAGCCATCGAGCCCGGTGAAGCCCGTTGTAGAACCCGTGGTGGCTGAACCCGTGGTGGCTGAACCCGTGGTGGCTGAGGCAGTGGTGGCTGAGGCAGTGGTGGCTGAGGCAGTGGTGGCTGAGGCAGTGGTGGCTGAGGCAGTGGTGGCTGGGCAACTGAGTGCCGAATTGCCATGGACCGCTCCATCGCCACCGGTCTTGCCCTGGGTTCCGGTCTTGCCACCGTCACCGCCGCAAATCTGGCTGGCGTTCCTCGTCGTGATCGGTGGTTGGCTGACCGCCAGCACCCTATCGGGGATTCTGCTTCTGGTTTGCATCATGAGTGAGCTGGGCCCCATGGCCCTCGTGACCCCGCCTAAATCTAACGACGCCAGTGCGTCCAATAAGGTCCCGATCGTCGATGGCAAAACGAGCTCTGAATCGTCGAATCGCCCAGCGATGAAATTGCGTCCTCCGAGCTTCGAGGAGTCCATGGCCCACTCGAATAAAGTGATTGCTAACTATGCGTCGACAGCCACAGGATTGTTGGTTGTGGCTCTTACGCCGCAATTTCTTTTTGCCCTGTCAGCCATCATTCCGGCCTGGTTTTCATCCGAGGGATGGCGTCAGCGGCTTCGACTGCGACGTGGTCGTGGTTCCTTACTGGCCTGGATACCGCTGACCCTGGCTGCACCGGGAGTCGGTTTTGTTTCGTCTTGGCTGGGTGCCATGGTGTTCACAAAACCGAGTGCTCACCTTGACATGATGTCGCAGATTTTCAAGGGAGCTCAAGGTTATGCTTTTTTTCTGCTGGTCTTTTTAATTGGAGTCATGCCAGGGATTGCGGAGGAATTGCTCTTCCGCGGATACCTGCAATCCCGCCTGGAAAAACGCTGGCGACCCTGGCTGGCAATTCTCGTGAGTTCGGTTTTGTTCGCGCTGGCACACTTCGATCCCATGCATGTCCTGCTCGTCATTCCACTGGGAATCTGGTTTGGCGTGATCTCGAGGCATACCGATAGTTTGATTCCTCCCATGCTTGCTCACATGGTGAACAATGTGCTAGCCGTCATCATGACTCGCCGCTGGTTCGCTTTGCATCAAAGCGAGCTCACCTCGACGACATTATCCGAGGATCTCGGCGACCCACTGACGCTCGTCGTGGTTGTGATTTCGCTGAGCTCGCTGCTGATCAGCTTGGTTCTGCTAGCGAGAAAGCCCAGCCTGGAGGTTTCGGCGACACCCGCCGTGTTGTGAGCGGCACGGTGGAGACGGAGGTGCGGATGCCGAGAGGAGTCGATTTACCCGAAGGGGCAATTTCACTTGTTCCTGTCAGCGACGACCTGTTAGGCTAATGGGGCTGCGCCGAGAATACGATCGGGTGGGGCAGGTATCGAGGCTGGAATGGGGTATCTCCAGCCGCAGTGGTTTGGCCATTTGGTTAGACCATGAAAGACAAGACCATTCACAACAGGCTGGCGAGTTCCAGGCATGATTCGACTACTGGGAAGTGCGCGTCGCTGCTGCGACGGAATCACTCGACGTGAAACCTTACAAGCAGGAGCGATTTCGCTCTTGGGTGGATTATCGCTGGAGCGTCTGCTGCAAGCGGCACCAGCCACTTCACTCAGCCCGCTCAGCAGTCGCAGTCGAGTGAAAAACGTGCTCTGCATTTACCTGCTCGGCGGTGCTGCCACTCAGGATATGTGGGACTTGAAACCTCAGGCACCGGTGGAGGTGCGTGGGGAATTCAAACCGATTGACACGAGTGCTCCGGGAGTACAGATCACGGAGATGTTGCCACTGACGTCCAAATGGATGCATCGAGCAGCTTTGGTGCGATCGGTCAATCACAAAGCGGGGTGCCATAACACGCTCCCCAGCTACACCGGTTTTGAACAGCCGCTCGCCGACATCACGACGACCAAGGAGAGCTATCCGCCGAGCATGGGTTCGGTCTGTCGCTTTTTAGAATCGCGCGCGGGTCGCGACGAAGAGCTACCCGCCTACGTCTATTTGCCCTGTTATCTTGGCTGGGGCCAGAATATTCGTCGCCCTGGACCTTACGGCGGGTTCCTTGGTCGACGCTTTGATCCCCTCTTTACGGAATGCACTCCATTTAAAGACGCCGATGCTCCCGCGGCCACTCCTGGGCAGCCAAGGGTCGTCCGGGGTGTGCCGATCCTGGCCAATACCGCTTTACCCGAAGCGATCACTCTCGACCGCCTCAATCAACGCAAATCGCTGCTCACGCAAATGGACGCCGAGCTGCGGCGGCTCGATGGTAGCTTTGCCGTGTCTCAGCAAAGTCGACTCAAGGAACAGGTCTACGGGATTCTCACAGCCAATCAAACTCGAGCTGCCTTTGATCTGTCGAGTGTGCCGGCGGACAAGCAGGATCGTTACGGACGTACGTTGTTCGGCCAAAGCACGCTCATTGGTCGCCGGCTTCTTGAGGCCGGCGTACGTTTCGTGAATGTGACCTGGGATTTATTCTGGGATCGGATTCCGATCGACTATGACGCTTGGGATACCCACACGCGGAATTTCCAGATCCTCAAAGAAAACAAACTGCCGTATCTCGATCAAACCTTAACCGCGTTGCTCGAAGATCTCGATCGCTCGGGACAAATCGATGAGACGTTGATTGTGGTGATGAGTGAGATGGGGCGCACGCCGAAGATCAACGCGAATGCGGGACGCGATCACTGGACTTACTGCTACACGGTGGCGTTTTTCGGAGGCGGCATTCGCGGTGGGACGATTTATGGAGCGTCCGATGATCAAGCGGCGTACGTGAAGGACAAGCCGGTGAGCACGAGTGATATCTGCGCGACGATTTATGAAGCACTCGGTATCGATCCCTTAACGACCGTACCCGATAAAACCGGTCGTCCTGTTGGAATCAGTCATGGTGGACAACCGATCGCCGAGATATTGAGCTGAAGCGGCAACGACCGAGGACTCTCAGTATGAATCGTATACCCACGGTATTTCCGGATGGACCCAAACATGCGGCATGGGCACCGGGCTTAGAACAACCGGACTACTTCGAACTACTTCCGCTCGGTTTTCATCTGCGTTTGCGCTTGCCAGTTGCGTAGACGTTCGGCCAAACGCCGAGTGGTAACGGAGCTGGGACTTTGGGCTCGCGAGCGATCATACGCTTGCTGCAGCACCTGCACCGCATCCGGTCGCTGCTGCGCGTCCCAGTGAGCGTCGGCGAGACTTACCAGCATGTCCAGGTTCAGGGACTGGGTTAGTTCGACGGCGCGCTGCGCACAGACGACCGCCTGATTTAGTTCACCCACTTTTCGCAGCACATGACTCCATCCCTGCCAAGCTTGCGCTTGCTCGGGCTGCAATTGAAGCACTTGTCGAAAGTGATCACCCGCCTCTCGTTCATCACCAGCTTGGAGGCAGGCGAGAGCCCAGCGCAGTTGAATCTCGGCCGCTTGCGGCAGCAATTCATCCGCTCGTTCAAAAGCGGTGCGCGCTTCATGCCAGCGTCCCTGGGTCAATGCCGACCAGCCAATCATGTTTTCGCCGTATGCATTATCCGGATCAAACTGCTCGACCTGCCGCCAGTGATGCACGGCTCTTTCATGCTCACCCTGCATCTCATACGCCGTCCCTAGCTTGCCATGTACGTAAGCGGAATGTGGTACGACTTGTAACATCCGCTCGAGTAACTCGATGGCCTCCGTAACGTTTCCGTCGGCGACTAAACGAGTGGCTTGAATCAGGTCACGATCGAGTTGTTGCTGCTGGTCAGCAACCTGCTCCCACATTTCTTGTAACTGCTGGTTCGGAGCCACTCGCAGGCCTTCTCGTATCGCGCCGAGTGCCGCGAGATGACGCTGCTGGTTGAGCAATTTACGAGCTTCGTCCGTCCAGTAATCGCTCAACCAGATTCCGCTGGCCGCGATATCCTGTTCGCGCTGTGCGTCCTGTTCCAGCTGCTGTAGTCGTTGCCATTCGAGCCGCACGAGTTCCTGACGAGCGGCGGGGTAGATGCCGATGCGATGCTGATGAGGTCGCACGGGAAAGACAAATCGCTCCTCTTCCGTATGAAATTTTATTGCCACTCGATTGTAGCGCGGCATGTGGCAATCCACGCAGCGGTCGCGAATCGTCGCCGGCAGCTGAGGTGCATCGCGACAAGCGTCGGCGGAGTGACAACGCTGGCAGGCCGCCGCAACCGCTTGGGGCTGCGACGGCTGATGGGGATCGTGGCAGGTGATGCAATCGAGCGGCTCGTCGTGCTGTTCGCTTTCCCGATAGCAACGACTTTTCTGCAAATATGAGTATTGATCGGCAACGTGATCATTCTCGATCCCTTCTGCCGCGATCAAGCGATAATGCTGTGACAACGGTTCGCCCGGTCGGTAGGCAAACAAATCGGTACGACGCAGAATACTGTCGGCATGGCACTGACCACAAAGGTCCATGCGCTGTTGTCGATTGAGCAAGGCAGGCCGCACGATCTGATGCGGCTCCCGTTCATGGGTATGTTCGCGATGATAGGCGACATGCTGTTGGCCGGGTCCGTGACACCGCTCGCACGTCACTCCCGCTAGCACACTTTCACGGCGATAACGATTTACCGATCCGCGTTCGTGTTCGAAAAACGTCGTATGACATTCCAGGCAGCGCGTGGTGGTGGGACGCAGCAGATCGTCTCCCAGATCCTGATACGCCTGCTTCCCCCAGACTCCCTGAGGATGTAACCAGCCGAATGGCAATTCGTACAGTCGCTCGTCAATCCAGGTGAAATAGACTTCGTCGGCATCAGCTTGAGAGCCATAGGCGAAATCCATCGACAGAGTGGGTGGGGGCCAAGCGGGTGAATCAACAGTGGACTTCCCACGATTTTTCCGTGACGTCCGTGACGCTGGCGTGATCGCTTGACGAGCCCCCGTCGTGTCCACCAGAAACTGGAACTCCACGGGCCAATGAGCCGATCGTTGCCGGCTAGTGTCAGCTACCGCTGCCGGGGGCAGATTCATCGACTGAGTGGGACGCAGGGCGCTAGCGTGTCGAGTTTGGGAGAATTCGTGACAACGTGTCTCATGACATTCTCGACAAACATCCAGACCGACATAACCGGGATTGGAATTGAACTTGGTGAGTTGCTGAATGAAGGCCGCCGAATCTGAGTTTGCCGACGCAGCTCGGCCTACATTCGTCTCCTCGTTACGCGTAGGATGCGATAACTTCGCCTGTTTCATCGCCAGGCATAAGCCACCCACCGCAACAGTAACCCCGAGCAGGATGGCGACTCCCAGGACTGCTCTGCGCCAGCCGCTTACCAGCTGGTGATCCGCGTTTTGTTCACGCATCGTAGGCTGACCACATCAAATCGACTTCGCCAACTGTTCGCGAGAAAGTCCACACGACCAGGCGGCTGCCAACGCTGCGAGTTCGCGGGTGAGTCGTGCGGAATCAGTCGGCCATGATTGCGGCAAAGGTAGCTTTTGCTGACCAGCACTGGAGACCAGCAGCAGTTCCTTTGGCGTTGTGGTTACGACTTGCGAGTTGCGTTTGAGAAGTGTTTCGTAATCGCTCGCAGACCAGTGTGGAGCGAAGAAAATCGTTCGTCCCTGGAGGGCTGCAAGCAGTTCGGTATCGTGTGCGAGCTTTGCTGGCAGCACAGCACAGCCATGGGCGGGTACGGCGCGGAGCGTGGCAAGGACCGCCTGTCGAATTCGATAGTCGCTGCCACCACCGGCCGGTGATTCCACAAGATCATTGGCAGGACAATCCGTGATGATGACTCGATCGAGTCGATCATGTCCGAGTCCATTTTTCCAAATGTATTCCGGGCTGCTGGCGATGAGCGCCACGTCGATGTCGGGGTGCAGTAGCAAGGTGCTGAAGCGGTCGGCTTCATTGGTGAGCGCCCTATCGATGAGCGTGCGATTGAAGTAGGTGCCGGACGTGGTTGCTCGGCCTGTCGAGTGCTCCGTTGCGGCCAGCAACTCATCTAGCCGTGCAGCCGTCTCGCAGCCATTCCCACTGCCCGTGATACCGACGACCGTAATCGTGGCGGAACCGGGATGGGGAAACAGATGATCGATGATCGCTTGACCAACCGGCTGCGGAGCGCCATGCAAGGGGGCAATATGGACACCCAGTGACGGGCCGGCGTTCACTTCCAGGACCGCTCCCCGCTGACTTTTGAACGGCTGCGAAATGTCTTCCGCAATGACGTCGAGACCGGCAATATCCAGCCCCACGATGCGGGCGGCGAGGACTGCTTGGGCGGCATTTTCGGGATGTACTTCGGCCGTGCAGTCGGTGATCAAATCGCCGACTGGTTGTACGAGCACGCGCTGACCGAGCGGTGGAACCGAATCCGGTGTGTAGTTTTGTTTGCGGAGTTCGATAAGTGCCGAGTCGTCTAGCATGACTCGACAGAGCGGATCGGTGTAGTTACGACCTCGTCGAG
This sequence comes from Pirellulaceae bacterium, assembly GCA_044235425.1. Lineage (GTDB taxonomy): Bacteria > Planctomycetota > Planctomycetia > Pirellulales > Pirellulaceae > JBJSXJ01. The sequence continues at coordinate 18,641 of JBIIHW010000035.1, read as the reverse complement.
GATCAAGATTCATCGCTTTGACCAGTTGGTCGATCGTGCTTTCGCCATCTCCATACACGTATTCGCTTTGCCCACGTGCGGCAGCGACGAGTCGCGTGCCTACAACGAGTAAACGGTGTGCGGTTCCCCGCGCGTATTGCTCGACGATTACCCCCGTATCGTTGCCATCAACAATGGCCCACTCATACGCGGTAAGCACTTGGTCTCGATTCGTGAGGTCCAGGGAGATGCCCCGCGAATGATTCGCTTTTCGCGGTTTCACGACAACAGGCAGGCCAATTTCCAAAGCTGCATTCCAGGCATCCTCGCCGCTCGTCACGACTCGACCCAGCGGGACGGGCACTCCAACCGCGCGTAAGAGTCGTTTGGTGAGTTCCTTATCGGAGGCAATGTTTTCAGCGATGGCGCTTGTCCGATCAGTTTCCGCGGTCCAAATGCGGCGCTGCCAGCGACCTTCGCCCAGCTGCACGAGGCTGCCGCTGGTGAGTCGGCGGAAGGGAATTGCCCGTGCTTGAGCGGCACGCAGAATACCACGACTGCTAGGCCCTAAGCGAATGTCGTCGGCCAAGTCGATCAGCTGCCGAGCTGCGGCGGGAAGATCGAAGGTCGCCTGAGTGAGTGCCGCGAGCAGACAGCTTCGAGCGTTTTCCAGGCAAGCCTGTGCGAGCGCTGGCTCCTCGTAGCCGATCGCCAAAATCGCCACTCTTGGTTCATCCGTTTCGGCGATCGTGGGCGCCGGCAGGCAGACTCCAGCGGCGACATGAAAAAGATGAGTAAGCTGAGCGAGAATCTGGGGCGGGCGGGCGGCCGCAGCGAGTTCCTGGACGAGCGGCTGAGCAAGTTGCGTGACATCGACATCCTGCTGTCGTGCCAGCGGCGGCGCCTGTTCGATCGTCGTCAGAAGCTCCGTCAGCCGCTCCTGCAACGTAGGTATCCAAGCTGGCGAGTCGGTTTCGGACCGCACCGCGTCAGTCCAATCCAGATGCGCTTCAAGAACCGAGTAAGCGGCCCAGCGGTTAGCGCCCGTCAACATCGCAATCTTCGTGACTTCCATAATGTCCACATCCTAGGGTTCACCGCGCGGTCGAGCAATCGGGTAAAGTGGTGATTGGTGATCGAGTCGGCGGGGGAGTATACTGACGGCCCAAGCAGCGGAAGTTTAGCTCGTGTGCGGAGCATGGAGTGACTCGGCAGCCAGCCGACTCGGCGGGAATCAGCCAGGGGAGATGGACGGGATATGGCGCGGTGTGTGGTTCGATATGGTGCGATGAAGATCGTCGGCGTGTTCACGTCCCGTGCGGACCGGCATGTACGTGGAGCGAAGGTGATCGTCCGCTCGAATCGTGGCTTGGAACTCGGGGAAGTGCTCTGCGATGCCACCGAACAAGCACTGGCCTATCTGCGGGACGCCAGCGGCGGTCAGATCATGCGCGAAATGACGGCCGACGATCAGCGTGAGGCCGATCATATCGCACAGCGGATCAAGGAAGAGTTGCAGGTTTGCGAGCGTCACGTTCGGCAGCTCAACCTCGACATGCAACTGGTCGATTTGGAGCATCTGTTTGGTGGTGAACGGATCGTCATTTATTACTTGGCGGAACAGCGCATCGACTTCCGGGAGCTTGTTAAGATTTTGGCCGGGGAGTTTCAGACGCGAATCGAGATGCGACAGATTGGAGTTCGTGACGAGGCGAAGCTTTTGGCCGACTACGGAGACTGTGGTAAACCGGTCTGCTGTAATTCTTACCTGATTGAAATGCCACCGGTTTCGATGAAAATGGCGAAGCTCCAAAAAGCGACGCTCGATCCCAATAAAATTTCGGGGCGTTGTGGACGACTGAAATGCTGTTTGCGCTACGAGTTTGATACATATGAGGAATTACAAAAAAACTTGCCACCCATCGGCTCGGAAATTGTAACGTCCAAGGGTCGAGCTCGAATCTTGAACCACGAAATACTTTCTCAGCAATTACTGATCCAAACGGAAGACAATCGTCGCATGCTGGTGCCCGCGACCGACGTACTTACGGTCCTCCAAGTCGGTACGGGCGAACTGCGCGGGCGCCATCGTGACTAAAGCTATGACCACCCGCGATCTGATCGAATTCTTTCGCATTCTCTCCTTGAACGATCTTCGTTATCGTTTCGGAGCTTACGTTTTCATTCACGAGTCGCTGGAGTATGCGCAGCGAGTGCTGAAATACGGTGCGGATTGTCCGACGGCACCGCGCGAAGGAGAGGATCCGGCGCACTTGCCAGAGATGCCGCATCTAACCGGCCAGCAACTCTGCGAGGCCGCTCGCCGAATGGCGCTGGAGCGCTACGGACGGCTCGCATTACCCGTACTTCGTCATCTTGGATTTCGTTCCACCAGCGATTTTGGGGAGCTCGTATTTAAACTCATTGACGAAGGAGTTCTGCGGAAATCTACCCAGGATCGGCGCGAGGATTTTGATAATGTCTATGATTTTGATCAGGCTTTTCATTATGAGCTGAAGTTACCGGATTCTGCGACGGAGGAATCCGCGTGACAAACTTGACTGCCCACCCCCGAAAACCACTGCGATGGTTGCTGGTGACTAGCGCTGTTCTCTACGTGGGGGTCCTGGGATTTTTGGTATGGCAGGCGTGGATCAAGTGATCGTGGGTGAACCGCCCAATGGTTTCTCTGCGACGTTTTCGTTACTCCGCGATTGTCCCTCAGCGAGCTCCTGGGCGCTAATCAGCGGAACGAATCGTACACTCGCGATGACCCGCTGCGACAACTCGCCGGTGATCGTCTTTTCGATAAGCAGCAACTGCTGAGTGTAGTGGCCGACGGGGATAGCCAGTCGGCCTCCCGGGGCGAGTTGTTCGAGCAACGGTCGCGGGATCTGTTTTGGTGCGGCACCCACGACGATGACGTCGTAGGGCTGATGTTCGTCCCAGCCATAGGAACCATCGGCCTGTCGCAAGGTGATGTTTTTATAACCGAGCTTTTGCAGGCGTTGACGAGCGGAGAAGACAAGTGGCTCACGTAGTTCTACCGCGTAAACGTGATCGACAAGCTCCGCGAGGATGGCGGCTTGATAACCCGAACCGCAGCCCACATCGAGTGCTCGATCGGTGCGTTGAGGTCGAACCAGTTGCGTCATCAGAGCGACGATATAAGGTTGCGAGATGGTCTGACCGAGTGAGATCGGTAATGCGAAATCGCCATACGCGAGTAGCCGCTGCTGGGGATCAACAAATTCCTCTCGACGCACGCGGCTCATCGCACCCAAGACCTGGGGATCATGAATATCTCGGCCCTGGAGATCAACTTCGATCATATGCCGCCACGCGGGATTATCTCTTGGCTGGATCATGATGGCCAAACAGGTGGTCTGTGGAGGGTGAAGAGGCGTGAAAAACAGAGTATTCTCCGTGCAAATCTCGCGCCTGGAGGAAGCGGCAAGCCGCGAGCATTTTCCGTTCGTCCGGGTTGCTCGACGAGCGGTCGATGTGGAAAATACCTTTGGTTTCGTTTGAATCTTCGGCTCTAAATCCGCCGGGTCTAGTTCAGGGTCTCGGTGGGAGCGAAAGGCATTTGTTTATGACGATTGATCTGGCAGTCGTACCGGTTGCAGGGCATGGCACTCGGCTGCTCCCAGCCACAAAAAGTCAACCTAAGGAAATGTTACCGGTCGGTCGTAAGCCCGTTGTGCAGTATGTGGTCGAAGAGCTGGCAGCAGCCGGCATTCGCCGCGTATTGTTTGTGACCGGTGCGAGAAAAGCGGCGATTGAGAATCATTTTGATGAGGATCACCAGCTCAACACTTATCTCCGTGAATCAGGTCGAGAAAATGAACTCGCGGAGTTAGAGTTCGATCGACGAAACATCGAGTACTTCTACACTCGACAACGCCGACAGTTAGGCTTGGGCCATGCGGTGCTGTGTGCGCAGCCGCTTGTGGGACAGCAGCCCTTCGTCGTGGCTCTCGGTGATTCCATCATTGGCTTGCATGCACAGTCCACGATTGTCGCTCGCATGCTGGACGAATTTGAACGAACTCGAGCGGATTTCGTGATCGCCTTTGAGGAGGTGCCAGCGAGCGACGTGGTTCGATACGGCATCGCGGAACCAATGAGTGCGGTGGGAGACCGCTTCGAGCTGCGGAGAATTGTGGAGAAGCCGAGTGTGGCGGAGGCGCCGAGTAATCTGGCGGTGGCCGGCCGCTATGTCTTCGGCCCCTCAATTTTTGAGAAGCTCACTGGTACCAAACCCGGTAAGGGCGGTGAAATCCAGCTGACCGATGCCATTCAAGCGGTATTGGCCGAGGGAGGCAAGGGCGTGGGTTTGCGTTTAGGCCCCACCGAGCGACGCTTCGACATCGGCAATTTTCGCAGCTATTTTCGCGCTTTTGTCGACTTTGCACTCACCGATCCTCAGTATGGTGCGGCGCTGCAAGAGCATGTGCGAGCTTTTCTCAAGGATCACTCGTAACATGCGTATCATTCGGCAACGCGCCTACGCGCGCGCGGGACTGGTGGGCAATCCATCCGATGGCTATCACGGCAAAACGATTTCGTTCATCGTTAAAAACTACTTCGCCGAAGTGACGCTCTATGAATGGGAGCGGATCGAGTTGCTATTGAGCCAGGAGGATTTAAGTCGGTTTGATTCCTTGGATGAACTTGTCGAGGACGTGGAGCTACACGGATACTACGGTGGGATACGTCTGGTGAAGGCGGCTATCAAGCGTTTTGCAGACTTTTGTCGTCAACGCCGCGCCGCAGGCGACTCGGGTTATGAGCTCAGCGACCAGCGATTCGCGATTCGTTATACGAGCAATATCCCACGACAGGTGGGGATGGCGGGTTCCAGCGCGATTATCGTGGCCACCCTGCGGGCACTCATGGAATTTTACGCAGTGCGGATTCCGCAGAATATTCTGCCTAGCTTGGCGTTGAGTGTTGAGCGGGATGAGTTAGGGATCGGCGCTGGCATGCAAGATCGCGTCATCCAAGTGTACGGCGGTTTAGTTTATATGGATTTTGCTAAAGCGCAGCGGCAACAACAGAGTGGCTATGATTTTTATCACTATGAATCACTCGATCCCGATTTATTGCCACCTCTTTACTTGGCCTATTCCAAGGATCGTAGCGAGCCGACCGAAGCTGTTCATAATCCGCTGCGAGCACGCTACGACCAGGGAGATCAGGCGGTTATCGCCGCCATGGATGAATTCGCTCGCTATGCCGCCAGCGCCCGCGAAGCCTTGCTACAACGCGATTACTCATTGCTCGATCAACTCATCAATCGCAATTTCGATTTGCGTCGGCAAATCATCAACCTGTCGCCTAGCCACGTGCGGATGGTCGAGACGGCACGCGCGGTGGGTGCCACCGCGAAATACTCCGGTTCCGGAGGCGCCATCATCGGTACCTACCGCGATGAGGCGATGCTGCGTAATCTGGAAAGCGAACTGGGAAAGATCAATTGCGTGGTAATTAAACCACAAGTCGTCTAGAACCCGGGTGTCACAACGTGGGTTATCTTGATAGCGGTTTCACGCGTGTGAGGCGTGGGAGCGGTGAATTCAGAGCGAGAGCATTTATGCCGATTCAATGGCCTGAGGGAAAGAAGCAAGCGTGGGCGGCTCAAGGCCTGTCGGCGGACAGTTCATCGCCCGTGGGAGGTGCGATCTTAGCGGCTGGATTGGGAAGTCGTCTCGAACCACTCACGAGGCACTACCGACCCAAACCCCTGTTTCCACTCGGCGGCAAGTCGACCATGCTCGACATCTGGGTGCGTAAATTTGTCGACGCTGGCATCACGTCGCTCTCCATGAATCTATGCGTGCTCAAGGAAACCATTCATGAGCACTTTGGAAGGGGCGAAAAATATGGAGCGGAGATACTATTTGCCGAAGAAACCCAGCCGAGCGGGACGCTGGGAGGTGTCTGCAAACAGGCCTTCGGTTCCGCCGCTCGACTACTTCCTCAGGAGCTCCCCCAAGTTCACTCACCCTTCACTGGACAAACCTTGATTGTACCGAGCGGCGACATTGTCACGAATTTGGATGCCGAGTTATTGGGTGAGATGCACGCCCTGCACACTCGTCGCGGTGCAGCGGTGACGATGATGCTGGTTCCGGTACCGTGGAGTCGTGTGAAGGACTTTGGCACGGCGATTCTGACTGCGCCCGAATCGGGTCGAGGTCCGCTGAGTCGCTCGGGGCAAATCGTCGACTTTCACGAAAAGAATCCGAATTCTCCCAGCAACCTGAACAATGCCTCGGTCTACTTCATCGACATGGGATTTTTACGCGAACTGGAGCAGCGACGTACGGAGGCGAGCCTGCAGGTTACCGAGCCATTTTACGATTTTGGTAAGCATGTGTTTCCGGCATTGCTGGGAAAACTTCCCTACGCACGCTTCCCCCGCGACTGCTCGTTGTGGGGAGTCCAGTATGATGGCGCCTGGTTTGACGTAGGCCAAAAACAGGATTATCTGGACGTTCACGAACAGATACTGAATGGGCAGCTCGCAGTGGAAATGCCCTACGAGCAGTTGCCATGGGGCTGGCTCGGTACCGACGTACAGATCGACTTTTCTCGAGTGACGATTGTGCCGCCGGTGGTCATTGGACATCGCTGCGTAATCGAACCGGGTGCCGAGCTGGGTCCGTACGCCGTGGTCGGAGATGGCTGGACGATTGAAGCGGGAGCCCGCATCAGTCGCTCGGTCCTCTGGGAACGCTATCGCCGTCGCACGGCAGATGGCCGGGTGCTAACGGTCGACGAAATGCTTGCCGTGGACGCTCACCAGATCCAACGGGGAGCGGAAGTTGACCAATGCATCGTGGCGGGTGGTACCCTGACAGGACGGATGCAGAGCGTCACGGTCGAGGCGCACGAGAGTGGCGAGACGATGATCCGTCCGTTATCTGAGCAGCCGACGGGCCCTCGTTTATAGGGGCCTTAGGCTCCACTCTTTTTTTCACCAGCATCTTGACGACCCTCGACCTGGGCCTTAAGAATAAGCTTGTTGAGACTGAGTCTCGTTATCGACGAGAACTGATTGCGGTATGGTTGGAGCGGGTGGGAGAGCCTGGTCCGGCACGCCGACGGAAGCCACGGGGCTCAGTCCGCTCGACGTATCCCTGGTTCTGCCTGCCGCATCAATCGCTCATTGTTTAGTCCCTGCTCGAGGAACTTAACCATGCCCTGCTCAGCATCGTCGCTTGCCCGTCACGCCGCTGCCCATTCCTGGCTCGGTTTCGTACGTCACTCGACTACCGATCAACCGCCCAGTCCACTCGGCCGCAGCCGAACCCGCTTCGGCTTCACCCTGATCGAGCTTCTGGTCGTCATCGCCATCATCGGCATCCTTGTGGCGCTGTTGCTTCCCGCCGTACAAGCCGCCCGCGAGGCCGCTCGACGTAACTCCTGTTCCAATAACCTGAAACAGCTCGGCTTAGCACTGCACAATCACCACGATACCTACCGTATTTTCCCACTGGGCGGCCAGTATCCCGTAGGCAGTACGGGGACGAGCTGGTCAGCTCAAGCAAGGCTGTTGCCCTTCATGGAGCAGACCAACCTGCAGAACTTGATCAATTGGTCGCTGCCCTATTCCGCTCAGGGGAATGTGGCAAGCACGCGAGTTCCGGTTTTCCTTTGTCCCAGCGAAGTGAATCAGCGGGTGCGGCCCGATCCGCAGCCGAGCGACCCGAATTTCGCCCACTATCCGCTCAATTACGCTGGCAATTTCGGGACATGGATGGTTTATGACCCAATGAATCAGCGCGGTGGTGACGGCCTTTTGGCTGCCAATTTCGAGACGAACATGGCGAGTGTTTTGGACGGCACGAGTAACACCTTAGCGTTTGCGGAAGTGAAATCGTTTCAGCCTTATTTCCGCGACAGTAGCACGCCTAACGGTTCGGGGGCCGCCTTGCCAGCCAGTCCGCAAGCGGTCGCCTCGTGGGGCGGCAATTTTAAGGCCGATTCGGGTCACACCGAGTGGGTGGACGGTCGCGTGCATCAGACGGGATTCACCGCCACTTTCGCTCCCAATACCCGCGTTCCCTACGTCGTAAATGGCCGCACGCTGGACATTGATTTCACATCCTCACGCGAGGGAATGTCGGCGACCGCGATCACCTATTCCGCGATTACGTCTCGGAGCTTTCATCCGGGCGGGGTGAATGTCGGGTTGACGGATGGATCGGTGCGTTTCTTGGCGCAGTCGGTAGAGGGTCGCATCTGGCAGGCACTGGCCACGCGGGCGGGTGGGGAAGTTGTCGTGTTGCCATAAATGTCCCAGCCGCCTTCTGGCCACGCTTTGCCACTACTCGCGACCGGCGGTATTTTTCCCTAAACTGATGACCACTGCAGAAAGTTACCGACATTTGTAAACCTGTTTTACAAGGTCGTTCGAACTTGAAGGTCATCAGGGGCATCATGACCAACCAGTTGAGTAAAGATCCTCGTCTATCCTCGCGGACCTTAGGTTCGGTAACGCGGTGGCTTCGTTCCCCGCAGGATCAAGCCAACATCCGACCGGCTGAATTGCTGTGGCAGCGTTTTGGGTTTCGCTTAGTGCGTCTGGCCCGGCTGCAACTGCGGAATACTCGTGATTTTGCCTATGACGAAGAGGACTTGGCACTCAGCACCCTATTCGCGTTCTATCAGCGGGCAGTGGCGGGGAAATTCGAGTCCATCGCGAATCGCCATCAGCTTTGGAGATTACTGGTCACCATTTCGCTGAACAAATCGCTGAATGTCCGTCGCCGTTCCCTGAGGCAGAAGCGAGCTGCGGTCCTGCCAGAACCACTCCATGACCAGCTCCGGTCAGCGTCCGTTCCGGATTCGACCGCCTGGATCGTAGACATGGCGGATCACTGTGACTACTTACTGCAGATTTTGGATGAGCATGATACGACGGGAGTGCTCAAAAACATAACACTCCTCCGGCTCGATGGTGCCAGTATTTCTCGCATCGCTCGCAACCTGAACTGCACTCGGCGAACCGTCAGTACACGACTCGCTCTCATTCAATCAATCTGGCAGACCTATCTGGCCGAATGCCAATGAAGTCTCTCGAAAATTTCTGGCCACCGGTGGAGATGCTGAAGCAATTGGCGTCTTCCTGTGACGAGGTAGAGTCACGGTTGAAGGCTGGTGGAAGCCCCAACTTAGACAGCATCGTTAACAGATTCCCGGAGCAATTTCGAGCGGCCGCACGGCTGGAATTGCAAGCGTTTGTCGATGAGTGGAAAGGAGAGACCAGGCCCTCATCACCTCAGAGTGCGGAAACGCCAATGAGCTCCGGGAGTGGGCGATTCCAGATTTTGGATAAGCTTGGCGAAGGAGGCATGGGGCGAGTCACGATTGCTTGGGATCGTGATCTGGAACGTCGCGTCGCGCTAAAGGAAATCCGTTCTTCCGAGGTGGACGACGAGCGCTATCAGCGACGATTTCAGCAGGAGTCGCGCATCACCGCTCGGCTCGAACATCCCGGAATTGTTCCCATTTATGCGCGTGGCATGCTGGGCGAGGATCGTCCTTTTTATGCCATGCGGCTTGTCGCGGGTGGTAACTCATCCACCATGCAGCAAGTGATCGACCAGTTGCATCAGCCAACGCTGGATCTGCTGGAATTCAAGAGAAAACAACGCGAGTTGGTACGTCGACTCATCGATGTTTGCAACACGATTGCCTACGCACACAGCCAAGGAATCTGTCATCGCGACCTAAAACCCGACAACATCCTCTTCGGCCCTTTTGGAGAAACGCTCGTTGTGGACTGGGGACTGGCCTATCAGTTCCAACATCTGGACTCACCAAGTTCCTCTGAACTCCGCTCCCAGGAACCAGAAGCGAGTGATTCCAGTCAGCAGCCAGGCGACAGGTCTGAGGAACAGGAAGACCGGCGCAGCCCAGTCGGCACGCGCAGTTATGCGGCCCCCGAGTGTCAACTTCCGCTGCCAATCTCTAATTGGCAGGCACTCGACGTGTTTTCTTTGGGTGCCATACTCTATTGCATCCTCACAGGCCGGTCACCTTGGGAATCACCGGCACCCCGCCAGCTCAATCCGCATCTCTCTCGCTCGCTGGAGGCGATTTGTTTGAAAGCGATGAGCAGCGAGGTGAATGGACGTTATACCTCGTCGCTGGACATGGCGGCCGACTTGGAAAACTATCTTGTCGGTGATCCAGTCAGCGTCTTGGCGGAGCCTTGGTGGGAAAGGAGCTATCGATGGATGGGCCGAAATCGAGTGCTCGTAACGGCGGCGGGCCTGATTTTGTGCGGACTGTTAAGCGTGCTACTCACCTTCGCCGGGCTGCAAGCTCAGCATAATCGCGAACTGACGCAGCGCAATGTCGAACTGCTGGCCGCTCGTGATCGAGAATTGCAGCAGCGACTTTCCGCGCAGCGTGCTGAGCGACTGGCGGATGAGAAATCGACGATTGCTCGACGCCATGAACAACGTGCGATTGACGCTATGCGATCCTTCACCGATACCCTCGGGAATGATCAAGTCATGAAATTAAGTCCTGAACTTCAAGGACTACGCCGCGAACTGCTGCAAAAACCGCTCAAGGTTTACGAGCAACTTAATGCCGAACTGTCATCGACCCTTGAAACCTCCCTGTACGCTCAAGAGCAATTGGCCGTCGTGGCCGCCCAGCTGGCACAGCTGAGCTCACTCGCGAATGAGTCATCAGCGGCCAAGCAGTGGAATGACAAGGCGATAGAGCATTACCACCAACTACTGAAACAGGTAGAAAAGCCGCTAACAAGTGATTCACTCACAACGGACCAGAAACGAGAGCAAGTCGCGCGGGGACATCTTGGACTAGCGGATTCCTACCATCAGAAAGCGATCCTGGTATCCCAGGAGAACCGAACGCTCGAAGCCGCTCAGCACTTGATTCAAGCTCGCACGCTTTACGACCAAGTCGCTGATGATCCTCAATGGCGGTTAATCAAGCTGCGCGGAAGATCGACGGTCCTGGCGACTCTGGCTGTGATACAGGCTCAACTTCACGATCTAACTGCATTAACTCAAACTTTCGAACAGGCGATTCAAGATCGTCGAGCGATCGTGGCTCTGCTTCGTTCCGCTCAAGCTCCTGACTCAGCGGATCATGATCAACAGCTGCTTAAGGCAGAAGATGATCTTGCCGATTTAATGCAGGATCAAGCCAACGTCTATTTGTTCAAGAGACTGGGTGATCGCTCTGCCAGCTATCAGCAGTTTGAAAGCTACATCGATAAGCTGCGCGATCGGCTTGCACAGGGTAATGACAACGAGAATGTCTGCCTCAAACTTAGCTGGGCGCTGGCTAATTATGGTTCCCACCTACGGTTGGATGGCGAACTATCGCGTGCGATCAGTATCTTAGAAGATGCCGTCGCCATGCGCAACGATTTGATGCATCGCTTTCCCAGTATTTTGGTTTATCAATTAAATGCCAGCCAGACACTTCTGGAACTGGGCCAAACTCTGCGCAGCTCCGGACAACTTCAGCAGGCGTTAGGTCGATACGATCAAGCCATTGATTTGCTACGGCAGGTTTCTCGTTCACTAGCGAGGGGTGATGGCAATCGAGTTTCACTGGCATTTGCCTTGCATGACCTGGGGCATCTGCAGCAAGAACTGTTTCGTGATGAATCCGCCTTGGCGTCCTTCGAAGAGTCGTTCCAGATCTTGAGCGAGGCGGACTTATGGAAATCCACGAACATGGACGTCATCCGGTTGCTGGTGGACGTGCTCGATCACGAGTCTTTTCGTTTAATGAGTCGTGGCGAATGGTCAACGGCTCAAGCTAACTATCAGCAGCTTTGGCAGCTTGTCATGCGTTCGCAATCCGTCGCGCCGACGCTCATCTCGCCTGAGCAACGTGAGCACCTTTGGCGGCACTGGCAACTCTGTTGTCAGCGGTCTGGAGATCTACAGACTCTGATGGATTTACGACAGACGGCTGCCGAATTAGAGCGTGCCGACGGCGCGGGTGATAATCGACGCCGAACTTGGGATGAACTGCTCAGCCACGACCGCACTTGGTCTGGATACACCGAACTTCCCGCGGGGCTCCTGCATGAACTCGCCACCAGAGCGGCTCAAAAGGGAGACTTTGGGCAAGCCGTGGAGCTACTACGGTTGATCATCGATCGGTCAAGCGAAGAGCAACAACCGATTCCAAACTCAGCTTCAGCGGCAACACCAGCGCGTTGGGAAACCCTGGTCACCGCCGCTGCTGCAGTTCTGCAATTACCCGGCGAGGAAGCTCAACAACTTGCATCTCGACGGCAAGCACTGGCCTGGTTGCAGCAAGGCGTGACGCTCATCGAGCGCCAACTAGACGAAACCAGAGCAGCTGAAAACAACTCGGGCACGCATCGTCCTCCAGCACAAACTTCGGTGGCTCACCGAATCGTCAATCGTGTCTGGGAACAAACGCTGCGCAATCCTGTGTTCGTGCCTGTGCTCCGCTCAAAGTCCCAGGAACTACTCACGAATGAAGAGCGACAATCCTGGACCGAAGTCTGGGAGCGGATCAGAAAACTCACTTCCACTCCCACTGTTAACTGATCACCTCCCGGACCACTCGCCCAAATACATCGGTTAGTCGCTCGGGACGGCCTTGATAGAGGTAGGTCAGTCGTTCGTGATCCAGGCCCATGAGTGCGAGGATCGTGGCATGCAAATCATGCAGATGCACTCGGTTTTCTACCGCCTCGAATCCCCAATCATCCGTCGCGCCGTACGCCATACCACCGCGCACACCGCCACCCGCCATCCACATGGAAAAGCCATAAGGATTGTGATTTCGTCCTGGTTCACCTTGTCCTTCGCTAAATGGCATACGACCAAACTCGCCGCCCCAGACCACCAACGTTGAATCGAGTAATCCGCGCTGCTCCAGATCCTTCAGCAGAGCTGCGATCGGCTGATCCACCTCGCCGGCATGTTGTCCATGATTCGTTTCGATACTTTTGTGCGCGTCCCAGGTTTCCTCCAGATGCCCACCTCCCGAGTAAAGCTGAACGAATCGTACGCCGCGTTCGACGAGTCGTCGCGCGACCAAACAATTCCGTCCGAACTCGTCTGTCGGCTGCTGACCGACGCCATATTCCGCAAGTGTTTGCTGAGTTTCACGGCTCAGATCGACCGCTTCGGGTGCTTCTGCCTGCATGCGATAAGCCAGTTCATAACTATTGATCCGCGCAGCCAACTCATATCCACCCGGACGCTGCTGTAGATGGTTTGCATTGAGCTGTGCCAGCAAGTCAAGTTGCTGACGTTGAGTTTGGCGATCAACATGGGCAGGTCCACGTAGATCGAGAATCGGATCGCCAACGGGGCGAAACAATGTCCCCTGATAGGTCGACGACATAAAGCCACTCGACCAATTCGGTTGACCGCTAATTGGACCACCGCGCTTGTCGAGAATCACCACATAGCCTGGCAAGCTTTGATTCTCGGTTCCTAAACCGTAGACCGCCCAGCTGCCAAGCGAAGGCCGCCCGATAAACGTCTTACCCGTGTTGATGGCGACGAGTGCTGATCCGTGAGCGTGACTATCGGTATGGCACGAACGAATGACAGCCAGTTTGTCTGCCTGCTCGCGCACGCGCGGAAAAAAATCGGAGATCATCAATCCGCTTTGCCCACCCGGTCGAAAGGGCCGAAAGCTGGGGGTAAGAAAGCCAATCTTGCGACCACCCGAGTTGATGAATTTCTTACCCGGCGGCAATGGCTGCCCCGCATATTTTTGCAACTCGGGTTTATAGTCAAACGTATCAACCTGACTCGGCCCACCATTCATCGTCAAAAAAATCACGCTCTTCGCACGCCCTGCTTGATGAGGCTTTTTGGGTTCGAGCGGATTGCTACCACGTGCAGATTTCGATTCCGCTACGGCAACCGATGCTGGTGGATCTGCGCGTTTGGTAGCGATTTCGTCGGCACGACTGGTAGTGGGAAAACCATCGCGATCGAGCAGGTCCATTAAGGCCAGGCCGGTAACTCCTCCGCCCATCTGCCACACCAACTCGCGCCGTGTGAGGCGACAGGGAAACTGTGGCTGTTCGTACTTACTCATCAGAACCTTCCTCAACGCCCGTCCATTTAGTCGATGTACATAAACTCATTACTGTTGAGCAGCACTTGGCCAAGTGCCGCCCAGGCTCGCAGGGCCGCCAGCAGCGGCTCAGTCTTGTCCGTACGCGAAAGCTGCTCGAGCAAAAATGTTCTTGCCAGCTGCTGCTCTTGTTCAGTGGGGGCACGACCAAGGGTGGCGCGCCAGAGCGAACGAAGACGATCATCCATAGCGGCTGGAGCATCGAGTGCGCGAGGATCGCCGTCCGTCAAATTGCGTGCCAGCTTTAAGCTTTGCTCATGCAGAAAGGGATTGTTGAGCAACGCGAGTGCTTGTGGAGCGACGGTGGAAACATCTCGTTGACCGCATGGGAGCGTCGTATCGGCAAAGTCAAAGGTCGTCAGCAGTGGCGATAGAAGCGAACGCTGTGAATAAATATAAATCGCTCGTCGTAGTTGCTCGTGTGCTGGACTTGCGACCCAGGCGGCTGATTTTCGCGATAAACCTTCCAGTGCTTCGGGACTAATGGTGGGCTTGAAGCTGGGGCCGCCCAGTCGGCGGTCGAGCTGTCCAGCCGATGTGAGAATGGCATCGCGCAGCGATTCAGCATCTAAACGTCGACGCTCCGCTCGCCACCACCAGCGATTCAAATAATCTCGTTCTTCATATTCCGCCTGCTGCGGATGCGTCGATGCTTGGCGATAGACGGCTGATGTGACCAGCAAACGATGCAGCGGCTTACTGTGCCATCCCTGCTCCTGGAATTGCCGCGCCAAATAATCGAGCAGTTCAGGATGCGTAGGACGTTCACCTTGAAAACCAAAATTATTGGGTGAGCGGACGAGTGCCTGACCAAAGTGATGAAGCCACATGCGATTTACGGCCACACGGGGAGTCAGTGGATTCTCATTCTCCACCAGCCACTCGGCCAGTTGTCGTCGACGCTGACTGGTGCGCGCACCGGATGGTGGCGGCGTGACGGGGCGATCAAGCTGTGGGAGCAGCGACAAATAACCCGGCTCTACCGCCGCCTGCGGCTGCAACGGATCACCTTTCCTCAAAAGCTTGAGCGGAGGCGGTGTGGCGGTCAAATCGGTCCAGCCTAACACCTCAAAACCCAGTTCTTCTTTGGAGGGCCCACCGAGCAACTCACGACCACGCGATGCAACTGGGCCGGGCCAAAAGGCGGCTGCTATTCGGTAGTAATCCTGTTGTGGTATCGGATCAAACTTATGGTCGTGACAACGTGCACATTTGACAGTCACACCAAGAAACGCGGTGGAAACGACATGGACCAAATCCTCTAGGCGCTCATATTGATATTCCAGCGGATCATTGGGCTCGTCATTCCAAGTTCCCAGGCGAAGGAATCCCGTCGCAATCACCGTTGCTTCATCACGGTCGGGAAGTTCATCACCAGCAATCTGTCTCCGTACAAAATCATCAAAGGGAAGATCTTGATTAAGTGCCGTGATAACCCAATCACGATAACGCCAGGCATGAGGCTTATCCTGATCGCGCTCATAACCACAAGTGTCGGCGTAACGAGCAAGATCGAGCCAGTAGCGTGCCCAGCGCTCCCCAAAGGCCGGTGCCGCCAGCAGCCGATCAACTTGCCTTTCATATGCATCCACACGGTCGTCTTCAGCAAACTCATCTAGTACTTCTGCCGTCGGTGGCAGGCCGACGAGATCGTGCGACAATCGTCGGAGCAACGGTCGCCGTCCCGCTGGCGGGGCTAGCGTCAACGACTCAGCTTGGAGCCGTTCGAGAATAAACGGGTCGATAGGCGTAAATGATGTGGCCACCGACTTTGGATCCGTTTCGCGGGCAACTCGCACGACCGGTCGCAGCGGCTGAAACGACCACCAATCGCGTCCCCCACGCGCTTCCGTACTCCGCTCATAGGGATCCAGCACTCGACGTTCCGGCCAAGTGGCCCCTTGTTCGATCCAGCGCTGCAGCAGTTGCTGTTCAGCTGCCGGAAGCGGTCGCTCCTTACCTTGTCGTGGCGGCGGCATCTCTCCCGACCGGACGCGCTCCAGCAACAGACTCTTCGCCGGTTGACCGGCAACGACCACCGGACCACTTTCACCACCGGCAACAAGCCCAGCAGCCGACGTCAAATTCAACTTGCCGGCCGACTCGGGTCGCGAATGACATTCCAGGCAGCGAGCCAGCAGCAGCGGCGCGACATCCTTTTCAAAATCCACTTTCACCGGCGCTTCATCGGCCAAGCCAGGCGAGACGAACCGGACACTCAGCAGGAACCAGGTCAGGATCAATACAGGGCCGCTGGTAAGAAGCCCAAGCAGCCCGTAACGAGCAATCAGTCGCCGCCTCATCGCTCACCTCCAACATCTCACTCTTTTTGCAGCGGGATGCTGTACACCAGAATTTTGTGCTCGACACCATCTTCCCGCGAGGTGATGGTAAATTTGCGGTCAATCTTCATGCCGGGAATGGGGAAGTCGTGGCAGACAATCCGCGAACCCGGCTTCATCTTTTGCAACTGGGGAATCAGCCGCTCGTTAAGCCGCGGCAGCAGGTAAAGCGTGATCACACTCGCCGGTGTCAAATCAACTTCAAAAATATCCTGCTGAAAAATCTCAACGCGATCATCCACCTTCGCCTTTTTTGCATTCTCCCGCGACTCTTCCACGCGCTGTGGATCAAGGTCGTAGCCGCGTCCACGGCAGCCAAGCTTCTTGGCGGCGGTGACGATGAACCGTCCATCGCCGCAACCCAGATCATAAACCACATCGCTCTTGGCAACCTTGATCGCCTCGAGCATCTTGGCAACGACGTCGTGGGGCGTAGCGACATAGACTACGTCAGCGGTCCGTTTCTTGAGCGGGTTTTCCGGTGGCTTATCAGCCTTTGGCTTCTCGGCCGCCCCCTTCTCCTGCTCCACCGCAGGCTTCGCCGCGCCATTCTTCGAGGCCGAATCTTCGGCGCGAACCAGCGTGATACTGATAACAGGAGTGAAGGCCAGCATTAGCCGCGCGATCAGGCGGACAGAGCGAGCAAGAATAAGGGGAGCGACACGGAGATGCATCGTAGCTGTCTTTCTAAAACTGGGACCGTGAGACAGGTTGTACACGAAAGAATCCGTCCTAGCAGAACAAAACTGAACGCTGGATTCAACACGATCGGCGTGCGGGCGCTATGCTGCTTCGTGAACCGCCTGTAACCAGTCTGGTAACCGTCGCACTCGGCCCGTGGAGTCAATGCAGCCGACAATACTGCGACCGCGTGCGATCAACTGATCGTCACGGTAGAGCTCGTAACCATGTTCGATACGAGCTCCTTTGGCCTTGAGCGTGGTGGTGACGAGGCGCAGCAGGTCATCATACGCGGCGGGCAAAAAATACTGACAGGTAACCTCGGCGACCACCAGCAGAATCCCCTGTTCCTCCAGCGACTTGTAGCTGTATCCCGCAGCCCGCAACAACTCCACTCGCCCCATTTCAAAATAGGTGATGTAGTTAGCGTGATGCACACGCGCTTGGGCATCCGTTTCCTGATAGCGAACTCGAATGGTGATTTCGTGTTGAGTGAGCATGTGCGAGTTGACCGAATGCAGCGGTTTCCCCTATAGTTGCCCAGGGTCGAATTCATCCCGGCTCACCCCCAGCTCGACTACCATCCGCCACTCGAAGGTGCGGCTCAGGTTGGCGAGCGGACGAGAGGTAGATGAAGCTTTCGCGAGCGGAACGGCCGTTCGCCTTGAGACAGCCAGAATAACGTTCCGCAAGGACACCGCAAGTCACATGAGTATCGGCGCAGGGGCAGGCACAGATTATTCCACGCTACGCGGTCGCAGCTATCCGACGCTGCGCCAATTCACGGTTTTCCTGGAAAACCGAGTTGGTCAATTGCTGGAAGTCGTACGCCGCTTCGAAGCTACCCATGTGCGGATCGTGGCCTTTTCCATCAATAACGCGACTGAATGCGCCTTTGTGCGGTTACTTTTAAGTCACCCCGAACAGGGCCGTGAAATACTGGAGCGAGCCGGGCTGGCGATGATCGAGAGTGATTTGATTGGTATCGAATTACCCGACGTTTCCCAGCCGCTCATTCACGTCTGCAGCGCACTGCTGCAAGCAGAACTGAATATCGTGCAAGCCTATCCCTTAATGATTCGGCCTCGAAATCGCCCCGCCGTCGCCGTCATGGTCGACAATACCGAATTGGCTCTAGAAACTCTGGCCACCAAACGCTTCGTGATGCTCACCGAACAAGATCTGCACGACGCCGAATAAAACTCTTCTTGGGCGCTGCGATTGAAAGGAAGACTCTCGTCGGAGCTCAGATCGTCGCACAACGGTCCAAGTTTTAAAGCGGGAATCGAGCGGGCAAGTGCTGGCTCGAATGCTTGTCCACTCGGAGAGTGGACCGACGTGTCGCCCGACTTTCCAAGTCGGTAAGCGAGGAGCGAGTGATTGAGGGTTTACTCAGATGCTTGTCCACTCGGAGAGTGGACCGACGGGAGGGGACCGACGTGTCGCCCGACTTTCCAAGTCGGTAAGCGAGAAGCGAGTGATTGAGGGTTTACTCAG
>JBIIHW010000034.1:0-60857 GCA_044235425.1 Pirellulaceae bacterium | reverse complement strand
TACCTCCGTTGCTGTCGAAACCCGTCCCCTCATTCATCCAAAGACCGCAGCTTACCACAAGAATCGCTAATTCTCCTATTGACGTTTTCCAGTACCACTCACGACCTGCAAAAGCTGACATGGGCCCCCGTGTCTGCCGTGTCTGCGCCGCAGCGGAATCTCTCTAGCTCGACGAGGCCGGATTTGCTACTGTCCGCCCCGCCTGGTGGGCACTAAGGGCCGGCTGGGCCCGCTTCGTGGGATACGCAACAGGTCGCGCTTCACGGGTACTTTACGTATGAATAGCTCTTTGACATTCAGCTCACCCCTGGCTCTTCGGCGCTCGGTAGTTTCTTTGACCTTGGCGATTGGTGTCTGTCTTGTGGGGCTGATGCCAGGGGAATTGGGAGCGGCGCCGCCGAGTTTTTCGCTGATTCCTTTCAAGCGAGTGGATGGGGATCCGGAGAAGTCGTACGAATTGACGGCCGAGAATGGGCCTTGGACGATTTTTGCTACGTCGTTTGCGGGCGAGGGCGCAGAGAAGCAGGCCCACGAACTCATCCTGGAACTGCGACAGAAGCACAAATTACCGGCCTACATGCACAAGCAGCACTATGACTTCACGGAGAAGGTGCGGGGCTTAGGCGTCAATAAGTATGGTGATCCCAAGCAGATGAAATATGCTCGAGCCACGAAGGAGTTCGACGAGATTGCCGTGATGGTAGGAAACTATGCGGGGCTGGAGGATAGTGAACTCCAGAAAACCTTGCAGAAGATCAAGTTTTTGAAACCCCAATGCTTGGATCGCAGCGGTAAGAAGCCGACCACTCAGCGCTACGCTACGCTCCGCGAATTCCAGAAAATGGTGACGCCCGATAAGGATGCGAAGGTGAAGGGGCCCATGGCCAAGGCCTTTGCTACTCGAAATCCTCTCTTACCCGAGGATTATGATGCCATTCGAGGTTTAGATCCGGCGGTGGTCGATTGGAACCGCAATGCAGAATTCAGCTTGCTGTCGAATCCTGGCAAATACACGGTGAAGGTGGCCACCTTCCGTGGAGTTTCTACGTGGAAGAAGGATGAGATCGAGCAGCTTGAGCGGGGGCAGATGCGGAGTCGCTTGGAGGAAGCGGCGACCAAAGCCAATAAACTGGCCAAGGCGCTGCGGACGCAAGGTATCGAGGCGTATGAGTTTCATGACCGGAATGAAAGTATTGTCTGCATTGGCAGTTTTGATTCGGTCGGCACACCTCGTGCGGATGGCAAGATCGAGATCAATCCTGCGGTGCATAAAATTATGAAAGAATATGGTGCTCAGCAGTTGCAGTTACCTGGGCAAGCCAACCTGGGATTGCAGCCACGACAGCTAAAGGGTATCAACTTTGACGTCCAGCCGATGCCCGTGGAAGTGCCGCGAGTATCGGTAGCGGCAAATCTTTCGCGTGGTCTCTTGCAGTGAGCATGAATTCGAATCGAGTGCTGGTAGTTGGCAGTCACAATCGAAAGAAGGTCGGCGAGCTCCTGGAATTGCTCGGACCGCACGGTTTTACGCTGCGCACACTCGCTGATTTTCCGGCCGCAATGGCAGTGGTCGAGGATGGTGATTCTTTCACCGCCAACGCGCAGCTGAAGGCTCGTCAGCAGGCACTGCATCTAGGGCACTGGGTTTTGGGCGAAGACAGTGGGCTGTGCGTGCCTGCTTTAGGGGGAGCCCCGGGCATCTATTCCGCTCGTTACTCCGGTCCACAAGCCACGGATGAAACGAACAATCAGCTGCTGCTGGAAAAGTTAGGCGAGCGGATGGGCGAGCAGCGAGCCGCTTATTATGTCTGTCACATGTCGCTGGCCGACCCGCAGGGCAAGATCTGGATTGATTGCGAGGGACAGTGTCATGGTCGGATTCGCCAACAGGCGTCCGGAGCCGGTGGATTCGGTTATGATCCTCTGTTTGAATTGGTGGAATACCATCGCACGTTTGGCGAATTGAGCTCCACGGTCAAGGGTGTGCTCAGTCATCGTTCGCGGGCGGTGGCCGCGTTTGTTCCTCAGCTGCTGCAGCTGGTGGCCGCTGGTCAGTGGCCAAGCTAAGCTGTGGCACGACTCGTTCCGTTGGTCACCGCATTCTCGTTGGGGAGTTTCTCATGCGATCTTCGCAATCCCGTGTCGATTACGGCTGGCTGCGTGGCGGCGTTCTGCTGCTGACACTCATACTGACACTACCACCGGCAATCGGTTGGTACCGCGGTTGGGACGGAGCGGTAGCAGCGGCTGAACCGGGTACTGGGGTGAACGAGATTAAGGCTTGGACCGCCGAGCAATTACCGGGACTCATCAATTTGTATCGCCACTTTCATGTGCATCCCGAGTTATCGCTGAAAGAGCAAGAGACGTCGGCGAAGTTTGCTGCGGAATTGAAAGCGGCTGGCTGCGAAGTCACGACTGGTGTGGGGGGATTTGGAGTTGTCGGCCTACTGAAGAATGGCGACGGTCCAACGCTGATGCTGCGCACCGATTTGGACGCTCTGCCGGTTGTCGAACAGACCGGATTGGCCTATTCGTCTCAAGTCAAAGTGAAGGATTCCGCGGGGCAGGAAGTGGGAGTGATGCATGCCTGCGGTCATGACATTCATATGACGACTGTCATCGCCACCGTCCGGTATCTCGCGAATCACAAGGCCGCTTGGCGAGGCACGTTGATGGCGATCGGCCAGCCGGCGGAAGAGCGAGTGCTGGGTGCCGAGGCGATGCTGAAAGACGGTTTATTCGAGCGTTTTCCGAAGCCTACGTTTGCCATCGCTTTGCATGTTGATGCGGCGCTGGCAGCGGGAAAGGTTGGCGTCCGTGCCGGTTATTCGCTCGCCAATTCCGACAGCATCGACATCACCGTGAAGGGGAAAGGTGGACATGGAGCTTATCCGCACACCACGATTGATCCGATCGTGCAAGCCGCGGATCTGGTGCTGGCGCTGCAGACGATCGTGAGTCGTGAGGTGAAGCCGACGGAACCGGCGGTGATCACCGTGGGGTCGATTCATGGTGGCACGAAACACAACATCATTGGTGATACCTGTCATCTGCAATTGACCGTGCGAAGTTATTCGGAGGAAGTCCGACAGCAATTGTTTAAAGCGATTGAGCGGAAGGCGAAGGCGGTGGCCGCCAGCTATAACGCCCCAGAACCGAAGATCGTGATCTCCGATGGCACACCGGCACTCTTCAATGACCAAAAACTGGCGACGCGAATGGAAGGACTGTTTCGTCGCACGCTGGGGGAAGAACAGGTGACACTGGCCGAGCAGTCGATGGGAGGTGAGGATTTCAGTCGTTATGGCAAAGCGGGAGTCCCGATCTTGATGTATCGGCTCGGTACCATCGAGGCGACTCGACTGGCGCGAATGGAACAGCTGGGCCAGGATCCCCCGTCACTGCACTCCCCGTTTTTCTACCCAGATGCGGAGCCGACGTTGAGCACGGGTGTGCTGACGATGGTTTTGTCGTCGTTGGAATTGCTGGCAAAGTAGACAACTTATGCACAACGTTCCTTTTGCTGCTCCCCAATCGGTTGCTGAACTGGAAGAGCAGTTAAGCGCACCGAGCGAGCGAACGATTGCTTCGCTGGCCAAGTTGTCCGGGGATTTGGTGATTTTGGGAGTGGGCGGGAAAATGGGTCCCACTCTCGCTCGTTTGGCCCGGCGTGCGACCGATGCCGCCGGAGTGAGTCGACGAATCATCGGCGTGTCTCGCTTTCAAACTCCTGGCTTGCGCGAAAAGCTGGAGTCGTGGGGGATCGAAACCTGCGTGGCCGATTTGCTCGATGAGCAGGCGGTAAGTCGCTTACCCGACGCACCCAACGTGCTCTATATGACCGGCTTCAAATTTGGAGCTACTCGCAATCCAGCACTCACCTGGGCGATGAACTGCTACACACCGGCGCTGGTTTGTCAGCGTTATGCGACGAGCCGGATCGTAGCCTTTTCCACGGGCAATGTTTATGGTCCGGTGCCCGTTGCGAGCGGCGGTTCGGTGGAGTCCGACGAGCCACGTCCGGACGGGGAGTATTCAATGACAGCGCTCGGACGCGAACGCATGTTTCAATACTTCAGCGAGGCTCGTGGTATCCCGACCGCTCTGGTGCGGCTCAACTATGCCACGGAGCTGCGCTATGGAGTGCTAGTTGATCTGGCGCTGGAGGTATCTGCGGAGCGGCCGATTGATGTTTCCCTGGGGTATGTGAATGTGATCTGGCTGGGAGACGCCAATCAGATGACGCTGGCCGCCTTTGAACAGGTCTCAACGCCCGCGCGCATCATGAACCTGGCAGGTCCCGACATCCTCTATCTACCCGACGTTTGTCGGCAGTTTGGGGAGTGGCTGGAGAAGCCGGTGCAGTGTGTCGGCACTCCCGGTACCACGGCCCTGCTGAACAATGGAGCGGCCGGTTACCCCCTGCTCGGCTTGCCTCAGGTGCCGATCGAGCGGATGATGAGCTGGACGGCGGACTGGGTGGCTCGCGGCGGTGAGCTACTTGGTAAGCCGACTCACTTTCAAGTGCGCAACGGAAAATTCTAACCTGGCGAGGAGACTCGTCGATGACTGGTCACGCGCGAATGATCGCTGGCACCGCAGCCTGTCTGGTGGGGTGGGTGACAGTTCTGAGTATCGCGATTGCGGCCGAGCCGGCTGCGGTTGTTGAGGCGACGGTAGCAAAAGCGACGGTAGCAAAAGCGACTGCGAAAATTGATCCCGCGCCGGCAGTGGAGAAGGCCGCTGCAGACAAGAAGGCCGCTGCAGTTAAGAAGGCCAAGGGAGACGAGAAGGCGGCGGAGGGCGGGAAGCCGCTGGCAGACCGAGTGCCGGTGGTGGGTGTGCCGGTGGTGGGTGTGCCGATCGTGAAGTTGGTGCCGGTTTCCTTGCCGATTGTGGGAACGGTGGATGCCGACGTCATTCGGGTACTGACGCGCGTGGTGGAGACGGCGGAGTCACGGGGGCTGGTCGATCCGCGTCCGCTGGTGGTGCTGGCCTTTCGAGCGGAGAGTGAAGAGTTATCGGCCGACAGTGAATTTGAACGGTCGCTGGCGCTGGCTCGATTTCTTACCAGTGAACCGATGCGGCGTGTGCGCACGGTCGCTTATATCGAAAAATCGGTCACCGGGCATGCGGTTTTGCCGGTGCTGGCGTGCGAGGAATTGCTCATCGCGAAAGCGGGTTTGGTGGGTGATGCCGGGGCACAGGTGAACAACTTAGATGAGACGTTGCGGACAGCTTACCTCGATCTCGCTCGACGTCGCCTCACCGTGCCGGCGGCGGTCGTGGCCGGCATGTTGGAGCCGGCGGTCGCGGTGCAGAAGATCAAGACGGATGGCAAAACGCAGATTGTGCTGGATGCGGAGTTACGGGAGCTGGAGAAGACGCAACCGGTGACGGAGACGGAGACGGTCAAGCCGGCGGGGAGTCGGGGACTGTTCACGGGTAGCGACTTACGTGTGAAGCTGGGAGTGCCATGTCGTCATGCGGAGGATTTGGCGGAGGTGGCGCGGGTGCTGCAGGTTTCGCCTACCGATCTCCATCGCGATCCTGGACTGGAAGGTAACTGGCGACCGCTGCGAGTGGACTTAACGGGCCGCTTACAACCGCGGCGACTGACTTGGATCAAGCGCCAATTGGAATTGAAGCTGGCTCAAGATGAATTCAACTTGCTCTACTTGGTGATCGACAGTTCGGGTGGGGCGCCGGTGGAGAGTGTGGAGCTTGCTAGTTTTTTGATGGGCTTACCGGAGCGCGTGCAGACGGTCGGGGTGGTATCACGGACGGCCACTTCGGACGCCGCGCTGTTGGCGTTAGCATGCCGTCAGACCGTGATGTATGCGGGAGCGAAGCTGGGCGGTGGTAAATCGGCGGCGATTCGCGAACCGACGCTCGGCAATCTTAAAGTCGCGATTCGCGATCTCGGACAGCGTCGCCCGCAGGGGCCAGCAGCGCTCATCGCCATGCTGGAACCGGAACTGCCGCTGAAGGAGATCAAGCATTTGGTGACGGGGCAGGTGCGGTTGGTGGAACTGGATGAATGGGAGCGGTTGCCGGATCGGGAGCAGTGGGCCGAGCAGCGGGCGTTGACGCTGGCGGATGGCCTATCGCCGGCGCGGGCGCGCGAACTCGGCATCACTCAACTGGATGTCGATTCATTTCCCAAGTTGTTGGCGGCTTATCAAAACGATGGGGAGCCGCAGCAGCTACGGCCTACCTGGGCGCATTTGCTGGTCGATCGACTGGCTTCCCCGGCGCTGGCCTGGCTGCTGCTTTCGATCGCTTTCATCTCGTTGGGGATTGAGATTTCATCGCCCGGATGGTCTGGTGCCGGGCTCCTGTCGGCGCTTTGTTTTACGCTGTTTTTCTGGAGCCGTTATTTGCAAGGTACGGCGGAGTGGCTGGAGATTCTGCTATTTTTCTTGGGCGTGATTTGTCTGGCGCTGGAGATTTTTGTGATTCCCGGATTTGGCCTGTTTGGTATCAGCGGGATTCTGATGATGGTGATTTCGTTGGTGCTGGCCAGTCAGACCTTTATTTTCCCTCGTAATGCGTTTGAAGTGGAGCAGTTAGCGACCAGTTTGGGAACGGTGGCGGCGGGGGCCAGTGTCACACTGGTGGCGCTCTATCTGCTGCGTCATTATCTGTCGCGATCGAGTCGTTTCCGGAGATTTGTTTTAGAGTCGCCGACGGCCGAGCAGATTCAGGAGCGATCGCGCCGGGAGTCGTTGGTGGACCGCACAAATCTGCTAGGCATGATTGGTCGGACCACGACTCGTTTAGCCCCCTCGGGGAAAGCTCGTTTTGGCGATGATTTGGTGGATGTGATCACGGCGGGCGAGATGATTGCTGCCGACCAGCCGATCGTCGTGCGTCACTGCCAGGGCAATCGGGTGATTGTGGAGCTATATGGGACGCCGGCGCAGGCGTAACGATTGATCTGGCCAAGAACGGGCCTGCTTGCTACAAGCGCCGATTATGGTCGATCAACGGTTCAAAAAATATCGAGCAAGCAGGGAGAGCGGCAGTTGCTGGTTGAGTGCCCTGTGGGCGCTGGCCGTCGTGGTGGCGCTGAGTGGTATGACGGCGCTGAGTGGCGCGATGGCCTGGGCCGACTTGTATGAGGCCTTTGAGGGGCCGGAGCCTACGTGGACGCTGGCCGATGCCGACTGCGCCGCTCAGTTGTCCAAGCATCTGCGTCAATTCAAGGATGCCTATCGCGGTCAGGGGTGCGAGCACTTGCGGCTGCAAACCGGACAAGGCTCGTATGTCTACCTGTCGCACGAAGTCACAGCGGCGCCGATCATTGATGAACTAAAAGTTTCGCTGTGGGTGAAGTCGGATCGTCCGGGGATTCAATTGCGGTTACGAGTGGTCTTGCCGCGGACCGAAGATCCACGCACCGGGAAGCCCATTACGACGTTTTTAGTGGGGAGCAGTTACCAGCAACCGGAAACTTGGCAGCAGCTTACGGTGGAGCATCCCGTGCTGCTCTTGCAGCGCCAGCAAGCGGTTTTGCGTTCGCAGTTCGGCCAGCAGGTGGATGTGCGGCAGGCCTACGTCGATCGTATCGTGCTCAACGCCTATGGTGGTTCTGCCCAAACGAATCTCTGGATTGATGACTTAGAGCTGGATGGTTTTGTGGCCACACGGATTCGGGGCGAGTCGCTACCGCTGGTCGCTCCGCAGCTCAAGCCGACTCGCAAGGCTACCCTGGAGATGGCCGAGAGCGGTTCAATGCGGGGCACGGCGCCGCGCGAGCAACCGCGAGTCAACGGCTCTCAGCTACTCGTAGGTCACAAGCCATTTCTGCCGCGGGTGGTCCGTTATTCAGGGCAGTCCTTGATTGAAATCAAGGATTTGGGTTTCAACACGGTCCTGCTATCGCAGCCACCGACGGCCGCTCAAATCAGCGATGCTCAAGCACTGGGGCTGTGGCTGATTACACCGCCTCCGTTGGGGCCGTCCGCGGGTCGGTGGGAGTCGCAGCTGCCGACCGATTGGCAGTCACTGGTGTTGGCTTGGCGATTGGATGAGGAGCAGTGGCAGCAGCAGGCGATGGACTTGCGGCAAAGTGAGCCCGCTTGGACTCGTCCGCTGCTGACCGTGGGGCATGATCAATGGTCGCAGCGGAGTCGCGCGGCGGATTTGGTGTTGGCTGATCAGCGAGTGGCGGGCCGCGGTGAAGGGGTGTCGCAGGGGCGACGTGAGCAGTGGCAACAAGTGGCTCGACAAATTCGCCCGGGTAGTCACTGGTGGGCGACGATCGCTTGCCCACAGGGGATCGAGGATTTGCGCGCGACGATTGGATCGGATTTGCGGCGTGCCGTCTTTGAAGCGATCACGGTCGGAGCACGGGGCATCGTGTTTGAATACAGTTTGCAGGATCAACAGCATCCCGATTGGCCAGCGACGGCCGCGATGCTGCGAGCGATGAATGCGGAACTGCAGCTCTTGGATCCTTGGATTGCAGGTGGACGGGGTGTGGAGTGTTTGGGGAATGTCGGCTCAGGCCATCGACTGTGGGTATTAGCGACCGATCGAGCTCGACTGCTGGTCGCCATGGAAGAAGGATCGTCGCTGCCGGAAGGCGGTGTGGGCACGGCGAAAGGCTGGGGCGCGGGTGGCTCAGGGGCAAGTGTTTCGGCAGCTGGCTCAAAGTTTTCGGGGCTGAAGACGGCCAGTGTAAAGTCGTCGGGGACGAGCTTTACCGAGATGCGGTCCGCCGATCGCGCGCGGGGTAAAGTAGTCAGTGGAACGCGCGGGGCGCCGCTGACGGTGATTGATCATGGAGCCCCGACGTCGGCTGATGCCTATGTGATTCATGGAGCGGATTTTCGTCCGCTGCAGCGGCGGCGCGTGGCGGGTGGGATCGAGGTGACGGTGCCGGAACCAACGACCATCACGCTGGTGGTCCTCACTCAAGAACCCCTCGTGGTAAACTACTTGGCCCGCACGCTGAACGATCGACGACTGAGTTTCCGCCCATAAATTCGGTTTCTCGCTGGCGCGCCAAATTTTTCTGATAATAGTCGATCCCTTGGAAGTTTATCCTGGTTGTTGGTTAGAATGTTTGACGAGGGCAGCCGAACTGTCCGGAATGTTTTGCTGAGTAGGTTTATGATCCATGGCTGATCTGTCGGCGGAAAAATTGGCTCAACGCGCTTTCGACCTGGGATTGGTGGATGAGCGTCAGTTGGATGTAATGCGCAGCGACCTCGGGCCGCTGGAAGGCAACACGGAGGATTTCCGGCGAGTTGCTTCGCGCCGCGAGTTGCTTACGAACTATCAGATTGACCGGCTGCTCAAAGGTGAGCGCACGGGATTCTTTTATGGCGACTATAAGGTTCTGTATTTAATCGGTACCGGCACCTTTGCTCGGGTCTATCGAGCTGAGAATCGCAAGAATCGTAAGGTTTATGCGGTAAAAGTGCTGCGTAAGGCAAGACGCGATGACCCCAAGGAAGTGGAATTATTTTTGCGCGAGGGTGAAGTTGGATTGCTGCTGCGCCATCCGAATATTGTGGCAGTCTACGAAGTGAACTCAGACCCTCGCGCGCCCTACTTTGTGATGGATTTTGTGGAGGGGCAGAATCTGCGGGAATTTGTCCGCATGAGAAAGACTCTGCCACCGCTCGATGCCACCCGGATCATGTGCGACGTGCTCTCGGGACTCGCCTATGCCGCTCAGCAGGGTATTTTTCATCGGGATTTAAAGCTTTCTAACATTCTGCTGAACAGTCGTGGCGTGTCGCGGCTGGTCGATTTTGGTCTCTATGGAACTCGCACCTCGGACACGACGTCGCAGGACGTTCCCTCCGCACGCTCGATCGATTACGTGGCGCTGGAACGTGGTTCGGGCGTACGGCGGAATGATCCGCGGAGCGATATTTTTTTTGCGGGGGTGATGTTCTATCACATGCTGGCTGGTAAATCCCCGTTATCGGATGCTCAGGATCGCTTGCAGCGATTGAACGTTTCCCGATATCGCGATGTCGCGCCGCTGGTTGAAGTCGCGCCCCACGTGCCGCGAGCGATCTGTCAGGTTGTTTCCAAAGCGATGCTGATGGATGCGGACAAGCGATACCAGAATCCGCAAGAAATGTTTTTGGAATTGCAATCGATCAAGAATCGGATGGAGCAGGGGGATACGAATCCGGGTGCTCCAGCACCGGAGACGGTCAAGCCTGTGGACCTGCCGTCAGCCGCTGTCGAAGACGATCATCCCGACGAAACTCTGGTGCAACCACCGCCACTCGCAGCAATTCCGGCCAATCTACCGCGCGGCACTGAACAGGAAGGACTCAACCACTCGGTGCTGGTGGTGGAATCCAATGTGGAGATGCAGAATCTCTTGCGATCCAAGCTGAAGAAACATGGCTATCGAGTGCTGATCTTTAGTGATCCACAGCGGGTGATCGAGCGATTTCGCGATGACGACAAACCGCCCGCCGAGGTGGTCATGTTCTGCTGTGGACATTTGGGTGAAGCTTCTCTGGAAGCGTTCAACACGTTTGGTGATCTCGAACAGACTCGAAAAGTTCCGGCCATCATTTTAGTCGACGACGATCAGCAGCAGCTTGCCAGCCAAGCACAGCTCGGAGCCCAGCGCGTGCTGCTGACCATGCCGATTAAAGTGCGGGATGTCCGCAATGCACTCAAGCAACTGCTCAACATCCGCTAGCGAACTAAATATCCACGAAGAAGCGGACGATCCATTGGCCCACAACGGTCACGATCAGCACGATGGGTAGCGCCGCTGTCCAGGCTCCGGGTTGCCAGCGTTCCGAGCCGCGGTAGTGGCGCCAAAGCTGCCACGCTCGATACGGAATCTGAATCACCACGAGCGGAAAAAAGTACCAGCTGGCAGGATTGAATCGCCATGCTGACGACAGGTCACCATGCGCCAGGCTGATGAAGGAGCGAGTTAGTCCGCAGCCGGGACAATTCCATCCCGTCACGCGCTTGAAGGTACAGATCCCGGGAAGCGGCTGCTGCACAACGGGCATCAGCACTTGCTCTTCGCCGCGCAGGCTCAGCAGCAGCGCCGCGATGACGATCGCAGAGCACACGATCAAGAGCGTCCAGTCCCCTGAATGTCGCATGGGAATGGGGCCGGGAGCGGGCGAGTCAGGCAGGAGTGGTGGATCCATTACGGTTTCACCTGGCTGTCATCGAGTGCCTTTTGAAAGACTTTCGCCTGACGCTGAATCTGCTGCGTGTGGGGATCCAGCTTAACGGCCAGGTTTTGATACTTGACCGCATTCGCATAATCTTTTTTCGCGTAGTAACAATGAGCCAGGGTGTCGTAATAGCTACCCGTCTCGGGCTTCAATTCGAGTGATCGATGACTGAGTCGCACGGCTTCGTCCAAGTTTCCGTTCGTATTTCCTACGAGCCACGCATACTGGTTACACTGGTTGGCTAGTACCGCATGAATCTCCGCTCGTTGTTCTGGCGGAAGCGGCTGCGAAGCAAACTGTTCCCACTTCTTGACCATGTCATAAAACTGCTTGGAGGCGTCACCCACGCGACTGGCAACCGAGCGGCGGTAGTCATCGTCCATCTCGGGGAGTCGGTGCATGGCGATGAGTACATCGGCGTCGGTGGGATCGTGGCGGATTGCCTTTTCGAGTTCTTGTCGAGCTTCCTGATAGCGCTTCTGAGCCAGATGATCATAGGCGAGGAAGAGATGCATGCGAGTGCGGAAGAACTGACCTTCATCCGATGCAATTTTTCCTCGCAACACCTCATCCTGCTCGGCGGACGCCAACAGATCTTGCCAGACTTGAGCGGCTTCGCGCGGCCGTTGTAAATCCCAGAGCATTTCAGCGAGATTCAAACGGCAGCGCATGTCAGTGGAGTCGCCGTCGTCGTCGAGTTCGATGCCACGTCGAAATTCTCGTTCCGCCCAGTCGAATAAACCCCGCTCCTGCAGCTCATCCCCCATTACGAGATGGTGGTTGGCGAAATCGGCGTGAAGTTTTAACGCGCGGGCGGCCAGTTCTTCGGCGTCGGTGGAACGGCCCTGTTTACGCCGCACCTCGGCAATTAAATAGAGCCCCGTCGCCCAGTCTGTAAATCGATCAGGAAAACGCTCATGGGCCGCGTCGACCAATGTCAAAAAATCGTTGCTGACATACCAAGTGACCAGCTCCTCCAGTTCGTCGGGTGCGAGCGAGATGATATCGAGCATCCGACTGGCCACAGCCTGCGCTTCGTCTGGTCGATTGAGATCACGCAGATAACCGGTCTGCCAGCGCAGGAGCCGTTGCACCAACTCGCCACTGGTGTCCGCACTGCCAACCTGCAGAGCCGCCAGTTCGCGTTCGATTCGCTGTTGCCAGCCCGCCCGTGACTCCTGGGGCCGCTCCAACGTTTCGCAGTACCAGCGCAGCCAATCTGCGGCCGGCCGGCGACTTTGCCCCACTATCGCCCGAATCTGCTCCACCAGTTCCGTCGGTTCCACCGGCTCACCCCGAGCCAGGGCTTTGATGCGCGTTTGCAGTCGTTCCGTCTGAAAGAGATGCACCGCCGCTTGTTTGGCCAACAGCGGCGAGGTTTCATAGCGCGCCAGTCGGATGAGTGCCAAGCGAGCGGCGGGGGTCTGGATGGAGGAGAGCCGATCGATGCGCTCGCCGCGCTCACTCTCGGACTGCTCACTGTACAACTGCAGATTGGCTTTCACTTCCGGCGGATCATTGGGCTGAGACCAATCAAATGAAAGCCGGCGTAACAAGTACCGCGCTCGCATACTGATCTCGATATCGTCATGGTGGCGAGCGGCTTCGAGAGCATCGAAGGCTTCTAGTCCCAGCTGCTGGAGCTCCTGCTGAGCACGCTCGCGCTGCACATATTGCTCGGCACCCAACTCACCAATCCAGCGATCGATCGCGCGGGCGGTAGCAGCGGCGGTAGCGGCGGCGGTAGCGGCGGAGGCGTTCGCGTCGGGAGGCGCGGCTGGCGAATCGGCGCACATCCCAGCCGAGGACCAGCAGCTTATCACCCAAGCGAGACTAGCAGCGGCATATGCCAAGCGGCGAACGACGTCCATGGGATTTCCTTAAATCGACAAGCGACAGAGTAAAGTATCGCATGGTGGTGCGAGGCGAGCAACCGTTTGGAGATGAACAGGAGAGGCTCAGGGCGACTGGCAAAGGTGGCTTTCTCTGCTTACTGTACCTAGTTCTGAAATCGGAACTTGGCTCAGCCGCCGGACTCATTATGAAAATCACTCAACTTAATCACGTCGCTTTGCATGTCGCGGATGTCGCTGCCAGCGTGCAGTTTTATGCGGAAGTTCTGCAATTGGAGCCGATGCCGCGTCCCGCTTTTTCTTTCCCCGGGGCATGGTTTCGGCTGGGAATTGATCAGGAGTTGCACCTAATTGGCGATCGCAATCAGGAGGTGCATTCGCATCATCGAGGCAATCATTTCGCCCTGCTGGTCGATGATGTGGACGCCTGGGAACGATACTTCCAGGAACGCTCGATCCCCTATCGCCGCCAATTGCGTCCCGATGGCGCCCATCAGATCTACGTCACCGATCCGGACGGTTACTGGATTGAGCTCTGCACCGGCCCTGCGCTGAGCTGAAAAAGAGAGCGTAAAAACACGGATGGGGGGGCTGCACGTGAATCCTGAGCGACCGCTGCCAGGTGGCTGCGATCGTCACCGCGCGGCGCCTGGCTGATTTTGCGGCCTGGGTAGACTGTAGCGATTGCGTCGACTAAGATTCCGAACAGTGTGGGGCTTTGAAACCTGCTGTAGGAGTTACATCAATGAGTATGCAACGAGGATGGAGTCAGTTGGTCGCTATCGTGGTGGCGGCTGGATTAGGGATGGCGTCGAGCGGTGCTGAGGGCCTGATGGCGCGGGAACTGCGTCGGCTCGATGATGCGGATGCAGCGTCATCTCCGAGCGACACGGTACCGGTGAAGGCGGTCCGCCAGTCGCCGCAGCAGGCCCCTAGCAAGTCACCCGTGCAGGCCAAGTCACCCGTGCAGATGGCTGACAAAACACCCGTGCAAGTGGCTGCCAAGTCGCCGGTGCAGATGAAGTCACCCGCACAGATCGCCTATAAGTCACCCGTGCAGATGGCCTACAAGTCACCCGTGCAGATGGCCTACAAGTCACCCGTGCAGATGGCCGCCGGCGACAAGTGCTGTGCGGCACCCAAAATCAAGTACCAGCATCACTGCACGCTGCGGAAAACCTGCGATCGCTGCTGCGACACGTTCCAGACCGTGCTCACCGTGTGCAATCCACACTGTGGCGAAGAGATTGACATTCCGCTCTGCTTGCCAGCTTGCTGTGAGGGTGAGCCCAAGGTGTGTGATCGCTCGGGTGTTTTGGGACGATCGTCGACCACCTATGAATGGTGCTGTGGTTACCGAGTGAAAGTGGTGATTGATCGCTGCGGTGATGTGGCCGTGCACACCTACGGACGCTAAGACCGCACTCGCGGGCAATCTTTCCGTTACAATCCAACGCGGCTCGTCGGTCCCACGAGGGAGACGAGCCGTTGTTTTTTTGACGTTGGTCCAGGTGACGGGGTTGGCATGGCTGGCAAAAAAAGAAACGTTCACGACCGAAAGCTGTCGCTGCAGAGGCGGCCGGTGGCGGAGAGGGGGAACGCGACACTCGTATTTCGGAGGCGTTGACGGTCGCCTGGATGCTCGCGCTCATGGCAACCTTAGCTGCGGAATTGTTTGGGGCCATTGGCTGGTGCCTCCTGCTCGCGCGCGACGATGCCTCGCGCGCACCGGCACTCATTGGGCTCATCCCAATCGTTCTGTTCTTTGTCAGTTTAGTCACGGGCGTCGCCTGCTTGATCTTGGGGTTTGTTGTACGTCGAGTGCGTCCGGATCCGCCGCCGTCGCTGATTTTTCGTACGGGAGTAGTAGCGGGCATCTTGCCTTGGCTGCTGCTGATCAGTCTATTTGTGCTGCGTGTTGGCTAGAGGCGGCTTGCTGGATTACCGACCGTGCATCAATCAACTGACTCGACCGAATCAACGCACTCGACCGACTATGTGCGCCATACGCACCACGAGTTTTTAGCGGCTGCGGAGCAGGCGTTGCACAATCAGAATTTGCAACGCATTCTTGGCCGGCTGGGCGATACCTTGGGGCGTAAAAACAAGGAAGCCTGGGCCGCTTTGCCGGCATCAGATGCGGTTCGCGAACGAGCGCGAACCATCAAAGACGCGACGCTCGCTGAACTCGATCAACATCTGGAGCGACTGGAGTCGAGTGTATTGGCTCGCGGCGGTCAGGTGCACTGGGCGAGCGATGCGGAAGAGGCGCGGCAAATTGTCATCCGTCTGATTCAGGAGCGAAACGCGCGCCACGTGGTGAAGTCCAAGTCGATGACGACCGAGGAGATTCACCTCAACGACGCCTTGGAAGCTGTGGGCATCAATGCCGTGGAAACGGACTTTGGCGAGTACATCATTCAGGTGGCGGGGCATCGACCATCGCATATTGTCGGCCCCGCGCTCCATCTTTCCGCTCAGGATGTCGCACAGATTCTCAGCCCGGTGGCGGGACGGGAACTGCCGGTGGATCGCGAAAAGCTAGCTGCCTTTGCTCGTGAAAAACTACGCTCGGCGTTTGCTCGCGCGGAAGTCGGTATTAGTGGAGCGAATTTCGCGATCGCTGAGACCGGTTCCATCGTGATCATCTCGAACGAAGGCAACGGCCGCCTCACGACGACGATGCCCAAAGTTCACATTGCAATTATGGGCATGGAGAAGGTGATTCCTAAATGGGAACATTTACCTTACTTCCTCAAGGTGCTCGCCCGTGCCGCGACTGGGCAAAAGCTTTCCGTCTACACGTCGATTATTAGCGGACCACGGCGTGCCGGTGAAGTTGAGGGGCCGGAAGAGTTTCATTTGGTCATCTTGGACAATGGTCGCAGCAAGATCTTAGGTGGTCCGCTGCGCGAGAGCCTGTTTTGTATACGCTGTGGAGCTTGTTTGAACGCCTGCCCGATTTATCGCAATGTGGGTGGACATGCTTATGGTGGCGTTTATTCGGGGCCGATCGGTGCCGTCCTCACACCACTCTACGACGGTCTCGCCGCTAATCATCACCTGCCCCATGCCTCCAGCCTGTGTGGAGCGTGTCAGGCGGCCTGCCCCGTGAAGATCCAAATCCCGGACATGCTCATTCAGCTCCGTGAGAAGTTGCATGGAGAGCCGGATCAATTAGGCCGAGCGGAAGCGTTCGCTTATCGCGTTTGGGCTTGGTCGATGCGGCATCCGCTGGTCTATCGCCTGACAACTTGGCTCGCCACTCGCACCGTCGGCCGCTGGCAGCGCGGTTCACCTTGGCTGAAACGTCTGCCGGGTAAGCTTGGTGGCTGGACGGCGAAACGCGACTTCCCCGCTCCAGCTTCTCAGCGATTTCGCGATTGGTGGACGCAAGAGGGACAGCTCGATTCCAATTCCCAGGGTGGCTCGTGACACGCGATTCATTCCTCAAAAATGTACGACAAGCCGCTGAAATGGGGCGAGCCTATCGAGTGCATCTGCATGAGGTGCCACCTGACACGAGGTACGTGGGAGCGTCCAGTGCGGATGGGATGGCGGCTGCCGCTCGGGAAATTGAAGCGGTGGGTGGAGTGGCTCATCGCGTACCTACGGACGAACAAGCCTGCCAGACGATCCTTGCACTGCTGCAGCAATATGCAGCGCGTCGAGTGCTGGGGTGGCGTCATCCAGTGCTCACGGAACTGCGTTTACCCGCCCAGGTCGCTCAGCAGTCGATCGAGTGGCTGGATCTAGAGCGGCTCGCGGAACTTCCCGTCGCTGAACGTCGCCAGCGAGCACTCGCCGCCGACGTCGGTATTACCAGTGCTGATTGGTTAATTGCCGAAACGGGATCGCTGGTCCTGCGTGCTCGCCCCGGCCAAGAACGTTGGGCCTCGCTGTTGCCGCCTGTCCATATCGCGGTGATCCGGCGTTATCAAATCATTCCCGACTTGATCGACGTCTTTCAAGCTCTACGCGATCAAGGACTCGATCAGCTCACCAGCCACATCACTCTCGTAACGGGCCCCAGTAAAACTGGCGACATCGAACTACAACTTACCACCGGCGTGCATGGCCCCGGCCACTGGCACGTAGTTCTGATCGGCTGACCTGCCTCGGATGAAACCGCAGTATCAGGGCGATACCGGCCGGTTTCGCACGGAGACGGGGAGGCACGGAGGCGGGAAGGCACGGAGGCGGGGAGGCACGGAGACGGGGAGACACGGAGACGGGGAGATTATGGACTGATTCCGTTTTTCTCGGCCTGTGGTGCTGAGACTCTCTTGGTGGCTCTGTGTCGCCGTGCACGACGACACAGCGTCTTTATCCGCTTGGCGTCTTACCGCTCGAAACCTGCTTCAAGCAGTTCGTTGTAGCCTTGTTTAAGTGGTCGGACGTCAAAGCCTTGTTTACGGAGGATTTCTGCCGCACTTAACGCTCGGCGCCCCGCCTTGCAGTGGCAGTAGATGATTTGATCTTTTTTAAGGTCTTTGATGATTGCGGCGAGAGATTGGTCATCACTTAGCTGGGAAAGCGGCTTGGAGCTAGCGGCTTTGAGGTGACCGGCGGACCATTCATTGGCTTCGCGTACATCCCAGAGTACGGCTTTTTTCTTGGCCAAGTTTTCCTTGACGGTCGCCAGAGAGTCTTTCGTGTGCTCTTGAGCACTTGCCGGTTGAGCCGATACGGTCGACGGCCCGAAAAGATGGGGTAGTCTGGTTGCGGGACTGAGACCTTGAGCAGTTCCGAGTGTCGCGAGCGTGAGGGTGAAAACCAGTGAAGAGGAGTGTCGAGTAAAGTTCCGCATTGAGAGGACTCCAGATTTTACAGGGATACCGTTTCGATTGTCGCGGTGAATGTGAGTAATTTTTTTAGCGTCGGCGAACTCGCCGTGCGGCGAGTACCGCTTGGCGGCGAACTTCAATTGCATCACCGATGGATGAGGCAATTGTGGGTGAGCTGTTGAGCAGGCGTTCCACTTCACGCTGTTCGAGGCGCGAGAGTTTTACATCGGTGAGGGCGATGAGCTGTGTTTCTTCGCTCATACTTCCCACGGTCATATGATCACCGATGCATTCGCCTGCCATCAGTTCAGCAACCTTCACGTACTGCTGTTCATGGTTTTTGGTCGAGAGGGCGATACGTCCTTGGACGATCAGTGCCACGCCTTCGTATTTTCGCTCCGCGTCAGCGATCACTTCACCCGCAGCATAGTCGATCAAAATCTCTTCATCGGCAGCGCTTTCGGATAGGGCTGGCAGGAACCGAGGGTGGGCTGATACGAGTTGTCGAGCCGTTTTGGTGGGCTTACTAGGCGACTCTTCGGGACCATATTCCATCTGTATCGGATAGGGAATGGTTAGTCCTTCACGGCGGATGATGTACCACAGACGGGTCATGACGGCATCGCGAGTGACGCCGAGATTTTCTTGGCTGCTCACGGAAAAGATCAAGCGATAATTGACTGAAAAATCAGCGTACTCCACCGTGCGAACCAAGGGGGCGGGATCGCTGAGCACTCCGGGTGTGGAAGAGAGCAGTGCCAGCATGACTTCTTTCACTCGATTGGGCGCATCGTCGTAACTGAATCCAATTTCGACAACTTCCGTTCGCACCGGGGTTGGTCGCGACAGGTTGCTAAAGGCACCTTTGTAGAGTGAGACGTTGGGAACGATACGTAATTCGCGCGTCGGCGTCTCGATGTGTACGGAGCGCCAATTGATTTCAATAACTTTGCCGACGGCGCCATCGGCATTGACCCAGTCGCCGACATTCAGTGGACGTTCAAATAACAGCATAAGTCCCGAGACGATGTTACCGAGCGGTTCTTGCAGAGCCAGACCAACGACGACCGAACCGACTCCCAAGGCTGTCAGGGCCCCTTCCAGATTGTTGCCCCAGACCTGGCTATAGATCACCATGGCACCGATGGCGACCAGCATCGCTCGCAATAAATCGCGAAACAGCGTGGGAACTTTTTGTCGCCAGGAGTCGGTTTGGGCCCAGCCGAAGACAATGTCGTTGACGAAACCCAGAACGGCGTAAAGCAAGAGCACCCAGACGATCGTCTCGACCATCTGAGAGACAAAGTTCTCTTGTGGGTATTGCAAAATCAACCGCACAAAGGCGAGCAACGCGACGCTGGGCGCCACCAGATTGCGCAGCGTGCGCAGATGGGGAGCCCAGATTTTATGGCGTCGCTCACTAAGGCCGATTAATTCATTTAAGACGAGAAGAACCAGCGGAAAGCCAATCGCGATGGCTAAGGCACTGGGCAGTTCAGGCATTTGCTGAGTGAACCAGTCGTACATAATTCGTCATCCTTAAGCGTCTACAAGCCTATGCGCGTGGTGCTAACCGATCACACTCCACATTTCAATCGACGGCTTCCCCGGCAAATCGATGAGCTGTGGGCCCTCGAATTGAAACTGATCCCCTAATCGTTCTCGTACCGTCGTCGTTACGCGCAGGGCTGCGGTGGCATTTCCGCCGGTGAGTTTCTTCGCGATGGCGACGGTGTCACCCCACAAGTCATACAAAAACTTCTTGCGTCCGACGACACCACCCACCACCGGCCCGGCGTTCATACCGACGACCAGCCCCAGATCAACTTGTTGTCCTCGCTGAAAGACGCTGACAATCCGATTTGCTTCCTGGGCGAACTGCACGATACGTCGCACGTGATCGGGCCGACTGACAGACAAACCGCAGACCGCCAGATACGAGCCGCCGATCGTCTTGACCTTCTCGATCCCCAATCGCTCCGCCGCTTCGTCTAAATCGGCAATTAAATCTCCGAGGATTGACAATGCGCGCGTTTCGCCGACGGCTTGGTTGAGTTCTTCCAGGCCGGTAAGTTCGGCGAAGAGTACGGAGACGTCAGTGAATTGACGACTGGCCTTTTCATCGCCCTCACGACGCTGAGCCACGGCGGAGGCGGGCAGGATACTCAGCAGCAGCTCCTGATTGTCACGAATTTGATGCTCCAACTTGTCCGTCTGCGACTGAATGTTTTCAGCCATTTGATTGAACACTCGTCCCAACTCACCGAACTCATCCTGCGATTTCAAATCCACTCGTACGTCGGTCTGGCCTTCGCCCAGGCGACGGGCGCCGGCGGCCAGGATGCGCAGGGGACGAACCAGCATGTGGGAGGCGACGAGTGCCAGGAGGGAGACAGCTAGCGCGGTGCCGCAGGAGACGACGAGGACTTTACGAGCGAGTTCGCGGATGGGCCGATTGGCCTCATCAACTTCAATTTCTGCTAGTACTACCCAGCGCACCGAATCTAAGTCGATCGGACTAAAGGCACTCAGCACTTCTCGGCGGCGGTAATTCGTCGTGATGTCGATACCGCTCTCCCCCTGGATGGCTCGCTCCACCGTGGCGGAGGGAGCGGTGAGAATTCCCATCACATTGTTTTGAGCTTTCACGCGTGCCACGACGCGAGGATTCGTGCCGATGCTTTCGAGTTCTTGGAGGAAGTTTTCGGGGCTCTCTTTCATGAATCGCGAACGAGTTCGTAGCAGCTTGTCCGTGCCCACCAGGTAAACCTCTCCAGTGTCACCCAGTCCCTCTTCGCGCCAGCGAAAATCACCCGACATTAACTCCACAAAACTCTCAATTGGAAATTGCAGTGCCAGGATTCCGATCAGGCGCTGGCCATCGAAAATCGGGCTCATCGCAAAGCCCATCGGGCGATTGAGGCTGGGTCGATAGCCCTCAAAGTCAGCTACTTTAAAATCATCGCGATCTTTCGCATTGCGGATGACGCGAGCGGCGGCTGCCAGACGGATATTAGAATAGGGGCCGTTCTCCAGGTTCGTACCAAACTCGACGGACTTCTGATAGTTGTAGATGATGTCGAGTGTTTCGGGGTCGATGAGCAGCATGTCTTCGAAGCCGAACAGACGAGCTTGCCGAGCGAAGAGCGGATGGAACCGTGCGTGGATGGCGCCGTAATCGCTTTGGTCAGCCGGGGCTGACAAGAGCAGGTTTTTCTTGTCGTAGGGATGTGGGCTGGAGGCAATGTAATGGTACTGCAGGTAGCGAGCTCGTTCGTCCGTCGGAATGTACTGATCGGGGACCGGTTCACCATCGATGGCAACTGCGAGCTGGGGAAGGAACGTCTCGGTGTAGAACTTGTTTAGTTCCGCAGATTGCGGCGCTGGGAGCGGGCGCGGTTCGATTTTACGGAAGGCGGTTTGATACTCGCGGCAGCTTTCGATTACCAGGCGGCTGTCCGAGATCGCAATGACCTGCTCCCGCAGCGATTCCAGGCGAGTCTTGAGGGCCGTACGCTTGGCTTGCTGGATACCGATGAGATGGTTTCGCGTGGCAGCGGTAAGCGCTTGGTAACCTTGTCGATATGCGATGGCGGCAACCACCGCGATACTCGATAGACTAACGATCAGGAGCAACGCAATCATTTTCGATTGGATGCTGAGTCGATTGAGACCAAACATGTTTTGCAAACCTCAAGCGAGAAGTTTCGGTGTACTAAAGGTGGGAACAAGCGGTAACCTGCAGCGCTTCGAGCGTGGGGGAAGGCTGGGTGGTTGCATAGCATAGTTGCGAACTGTCGGACTCGACAATATGACACAAAGTACAGCTTTGCCGTGCACACCGCTTTCCTTCTGCGTCAGGTCGCTAGACAATGGAGCGGATGGCTGCTGGATGGAGTGTTCAGATCAAACCGGAGGCGTCGATCATGTTTGGCAAACGGTCGCGTAAGGTAAGCATTCGGGCACGTGGGCTGGTGCTAGGGCTGGAGCGGCTGGACGACCGCCGAGTAATGGCGTGGGGAGCGGGCTGGGATTCGCTGGCGGACGCGGTTGCTTCTGCTTGGCAGGGACTACCCCTGAGTGTCACCGGAGCGCTGACGGCGCTGGCTCGTCAAACTTCCCAGCAGATTGATGATCGATTTGAGAATAACGATACCTGGCAAACTGCGACGAATCTGGGAGCAGTCTCGGGAACAAGGGTCGCAACAAACTTAGTGATGGCCGATCGAGCGGACTGGTTTCGGTTCACCACGACGGGAGTGGGAGCGAGTACGGCGGCCGTGTCGACGCGCTTCAACGCTTGGCTGGGAGATCTGGATCTGGCGGTATTTAATGCGGCAGGCCAGCGAGTTGGCTTATCCGAGGGTGTGACGGGGGTGGAGCGAGTTTCTTTAGCGGGACTGCCGGCGGGTGATTATTACGTTCAGGTTTACGGCTATCGAGGAGTCTGGAATCCATCCTACTCGCTGACGATTGTGGCGGACACGGCGACGAGTCCTTCGTCGGCGCCGACGAAGCCGCCTGGTGGCGGGACGCCCACGAGTGGCGGGACATCCACGAGTGGCGGGACATCCACGAGTGGCGGGACATCCACGAGTGGCGGGACATCCACGAGTGGTGGGACATCCACGAGTGGCGGGACGTCGACGAGTGGCGGGACATCGACGAGTGGATTCGATATTCAGTTTCGGTTTCAGGGAGTTTCGGCGGCGGATCAGGCGATATTTCAGCAAGCGGCCGCGCGCTGGGAATCGATCATCGTGGGGGATTTACCGAATGCCACATATGGTGGCGTCATGGTCGATGATCTTCTCATCGACGTTTCCATTCAGCCGATTGACGGCGCCGGTAGTGTGTTGGGGCAAGCGGGGCCCAACGCATTTCGCCGAGGTTCGAATTTGCCCTATCACGGGAGCATGGAATTTGACAGTGCCGATATCGCAGCGCTGCGAGCAAACGGCGGTTTGGCGGGTGTGATTGCTCACGAAATCGGGCATGTGATCGGCGTTGGTACTCTGTGGGCGGCGAAAGGCTTGGTCTCGGGACTTGGTGGACCGAATCCACAATTCGTGGGAACGCAGACGGTGGCCGCGTTCAATCAAGTGTTCCGGACGAATGTCTCCAGTGTTCCCCTGGAAGCAACTGGCGGGCCGGGTACGCGCGACTCCCACTGGCGTGAATCCATTATGAGAAACGAATTGATGACTGGCTGGGTGGGGCCTGGGGTCCAGATGCCACTCAGTGTGATTACGGTCGCCAGCTTGGCTGATCTTGGGTATTCGGTGAACTATGCGGCGGCTGATGTCTACACCCCGGCGATGACCGGTAGCGCGGCAGTGGCTGCGATCAACGCCAGTGCTTCAGGTTGGGCAGCGTCGAGTGGTTCGTCGGGGCTTCGCAGCGGTCCGGCTAGCTGGACGGCGACGACAGCCAACACGGTCGCTCGGGGAAGCAGCGAGCGTCGCGGGGCATTCGAGTACAACTTCGGGGCCACGACTGGCATGCTGCTGAAGACTTTCGCTGCAACCGGCAGTACGAATCACAAGGGGGCGGGGGTGGCGGGCGCGAGCGCTATCGATGCCGTTCTTCAGCAGTGGGCCGCCCATCGTTCACCTTGGGATCAAACGGCCTGGCGAATTTGACCGCGTCGCTTCAGGTGTATCGGCCATGGTTGCGATGACGTTTTGAGAGCAACGGTGGTGGGGTGACGAAACCGCATTCCCCTGGGGCTCGACTGAGATGCCGAATGAGGCCGTCCGCTGCTGACACAAACTCGACGGACAACGATCGTTAACTGGCTTGGCGTGCGGGGTGATCACTGTCTGCAGCAGTGGCATGTTGATACTGCAAGAGATAGGCATCTTCCGGAGTATCTTCGTAATAGGATCGCAGCAGCGAGATGGCTCGAAATCCGTTGGCGCGGAAGAAGAGCTGAGCCGTCAGGTTGGTCTCGCGAACTTCCAGCAGAATGCGATTACGGCGCTGTTGAGTCAATTTCGCGATGAGCTTTCGCAGCATCTGTGATCCCACTCCACGCCGCCGAAATTCGCTCCGCACGGAAAAATTGAGCAGGTGCAAGCGGTTCCGGTGGAGCTCGTAGATCATAAAACCAACGATCCGTTCGTCGCATTCCGCGACCATGCCAATGCAATTGCGTTGGCGCAAGGAACGCACGAAATCGTCCTCCGTCCAAGGAAATTCAAAGCTTTGTTTCTCGATCGCCATCACCTCCGCCATATCACGACGGATCATCCAGCGGATGTGAACACACAACGGCGATTTGCCAACCACGTTCATCTTGGACTCCTTGCCGCACTCCCCAAAACCTACCGTGCTCCAGGGGGCGGTACGTTACCAAAACTAGGCGTTCGAGGAAAAGATGAATTATCGGCGAAAGCTGCGCCAGGGCGAGCGAAGCGCATCCAGGCTCGCCAGTGCTGCCAAAACCAGACCGGCAGCCGGGGCGGGCAGCCAGAGCCACCAGCCAATCCCGAGTACGGCCAAAAACCACTGCGGGGTCCGCGCGAGCGTCTCCGACAGACCTCCTCGGGCAGTCCAAAGCTGGACGAGTAGTCCCGCCAGGGCGACGAGAGCAAACGGGGTCCACCGTGCCAGGAGCTGCCCGAAATCAACTGTTTTTCCCGCTGCTGGCGTCCAGCGGGACCGCAGCACCACGCTCGATAGCTCCTCCCGCCCGTGCAGTTCCGTCGCTGCCACCGGCAGTCGCAGATCGAAGTTCATGCCTGACGGTAGCCTTTCAGGAGTCATCTGCCAAAGCTGGTCCCAGTCACGACACTGGCTGGCTTGTTGCCGTCCCATTTCCCAGGCCTCGGGAAGATGGAACTGCCCGGCGATATCGAGTTGTCGTTGATTGAGCACGGCGAGTTGTCGCGCATCGTCGATGTTCGGTGGACGTACGGGGACAGCGACGGTCGAACTCCGCGCCAGCCAGGACCACAGTCGCTGCCAAGCCGCCGGTACCGAGCGTGCGGCCGTCTTCGCCAACCCGTCATCCTGCGGCTGCCGTTCCACCGAGCCGGTGCTGACCGCTCGCGCCGTCTGCTGCTGGGTAGCTTGGTCCAGCGCAGCCCGCGCCGTGTACCACTGACGACTCCAGGGAATCAGCCGCGTGTCCTGATCGCGGGGAGCCTGTCGCAGCAGCGAATCGGCCGCCCCTTGCAGCACCTCCGTGCGGGCGCTGAGGCGCTCGCGAGCAAAGTCCACTCCATCGAGCGGTGATGCACGCTGGTCTGACAGTTCCCAACCCGCGCCCGCCGCCACGCGCAGCGTCCAATACGTCCGCTCGACGGGCAGTGAAGGCAGCTGCGCGTGAGGTGGTTCGGTCCCCGCACTGCGCGCGGTGGGCAGTTGTCCCTGGAACAGGAGACGAACGCGGCGCGGCCCCGCGGAAACACCCCAGTGAATGGTCCAGCGCTCCGCGGTTTGCCGTTCTAGTCCCACCGAACTGCCATCGATATCGGCATGCACCAGACGCGCCTCCACTGGCAAAACCAGCTCAGTTTGTGCGTGCTCACCGGCATCTACATCCAGCACTCCCAAACCCCAATAGCGACCCTCACCGTCCACCTCCAGTTCGTGCTCCGCCAATAA
Organism: Pirellulaceae bacterium; assembly: GCA_044235425.1. Taxonomy (GTDB): domain Bacteria; phylum Planctomycetota; class Planctomycetia; order Pirellulales; family Pirellulaceae; genus JBJSXJ01. The sequence goes on along the minus strand of JBIIHW010000034.1, from coordinate 35,420 downwards.
CACGCGCGGTTCACGAGCTACCGGTTCAATCGTCCGAAGCTGTGCGCGCCAGCGTTGTCCGATGAGTCGATACGTCGTGCGCGTCGCTAGATCGGATAGCGGCAGTGGATTTTCGAGCTGGTTGAACCAGCGACTCAGCTCTTCATCCGTCAGCCATTCACTCGTGAGCCAGGTAGGACGATCAGACATATTGATCGCCTCCATGCCGCTGGTGTCCCATGTCATCTGTCCCGCCGCCGTCGAAGTCGGCAAACTCAAATACTGCTCCGCGTTTTCCATATCAAGTAACCGCACCAGGGGAATTCCCTGACGCTGCTCACCGGGAGGCAGATTCGGACTTTGAAACGCAAAGGAAATGGTGCCAGAACGCGGCTGCGGGAGTCGTAGTTCCAGGATTTGGCGATCCGCGGCAGAACTGGGTCGTAAACTCCAACTGCCCAGTGGCCGAGCTGGCGGGGGCACACTCCAGTCACGCGGTACTTCCCAGCGGAGCAGATCGATGGGGTCCCGCAGCACATCTACCTTGCCCATCACCAGCGTCCGCGAACCAGTCTCATCAACCTGCATTAACGTGATTTGTCGACCCGTGGCTTGAAACTGAGTTTCGAGTACCGAGTAGACCACGGAGGATGGCGGTTCGCTCCCACCACGACGCTGCTGCCACCGCGCAAGCCAGCGGTCCGAGCTCGCTGGCCCCGCCGCTTCATCGGGTTCCTGAACGGTCGGAGGCGGCTCCAAAAATTCAACTCGCACGGTTCCATCGCAAAACATTCGCACGCCCACTTCATGATCACCCATCTCCAGCGATTGCGGTTCGGCAAGTCGCGCCGGAGTTGCCAACTGCGTGGCGATCGAGCCGGCAATCAGAAACTCGCAGGCCGCCGTGACCGGCTGAGACAAACGCACATAAAGCACATCGCCGGACGTTAACCAATGAGCCACCTCCACTTCCTCCACGCCGCTTACCCGCACCTGTTCAATCGTGCTCTGAGCTGGAATTCGCCAACGTAAGAGCTGGAGTGTGCTCGCGGGAAGCGTCACCAGAGAACGCAGTTGCCAGTGCGTCCGCTGGGCACTCACCGTGATCGCCAGTTGTTCCTCACCCGTTACTCGCGTCTCCCGTGGTAAAGTGGCGAGGTACCAGGCAGCGGCTGACTCGGACGGAACAGTCGCTACTTGCCAGGCGAACTGGGGAGGTGTGACTTTGCCGGGCCAAGCCTCCAAAAATTCACGCGGCTCTACCGCCGCCTCGGCTGGCAAGCCGATCAGCTGCGCTTGCAAATCGGCACCGGTGGAAACCGCCAGCCAATGTCGCTCCACGCGTGCCTCGAGCGGCTCGAGCCGCGGTAGCTGCCAGTGTCCCACGCCCGCAGCATTCGTCCACAGAAACGACAACGTAATACTCGCCGTGTCCGTCACCTCGTCGTCCCAGTCCCATTCCAGCAGCGCTTCGCCAGCCGCTTCGGCAGCCACTTCACCGGTCGCTTCACTACCGCCATTCACGTTACCGTTCGCCGTGTTCGTCCCTGAATTCGCAGCTGGATTCGTAGCTGAATTTGGGGCTGAATTTGGGGCTGATCCGCCGCCTGCAGGACTTGGCGCACCGGCCATCCAGCGCACGGCGGGTTGCCCGTCCTCGGTGGGTAAGAGTCGCAAACGTCGATCGACGGAGAGTTTCATTGTGCGGGGGAGCGGCTGCTGAGCACGAAACGTGAGTCGGGTTTCCAGCGTTACGGCGCCGGGACGAAGTTGCCACCACGACAACTGCTCCACCCGCAGGTCGGTTTCGAGGGCGCCGCGATTCCATTCCACGATCAACGCCGAACTTGCCCCTAACTCCACTCGCAAATCCTGGCCGCCCTCGGCCAGGGTGATGGAACCTTGAGCCGAGGGGAACGTGAGCTCTTGCGCCAGTTCCGGCAGTGCGGGGCCACGAACCACGGCGACCGCACTGGCCAGCGGTGGAATCGGCAGCTCCAGAATCACTCGATTGCGCCGCCGCTGCAGCAGGGGTCGCACCACGAATTCCACCTGATAGGTGCCCGGCCGAGTCAACTCCACACGCCAGCCGCTCGACGTCACTTCGGTAAACAGCTCCACCGGCTGGTCATTATGACGCCATGCTTGGCTGAGCAGACTGACCGACTCGCGTGTGAGCGGCAGAGTCAGCCACTGGTTCTCGACGGTCGTGGCGATTTCCCAGCGAAGACGCAGCGCAGGAACCTGCCAACGATTCGCGTCAGCCGTTTCCCGAAACTCCAACTCATACTCGGCAGCACGCCAGATGGTACTGGGCACGGCGGCGCGTGGAGCGACCGATTGGATGCGTAAGCGATCGTAAAAATCACGAGGCACGTGGACATAATCGCCACTCAACTGCCCATCTTCACCCAGCGGGTAAAGCACTCGATAAATCTCGGACTGAGCCGTTTCCGCGGCACGATTCGGGATCCCCTCTAAATCGTCCGCGGATGGATTGGAGGCAGGAGCAGCTGGAGAAGCTGGAGAAGATTGCGCAGCTGGCGCATTCGCAGCAGTTACAGGCTCGCGCCCGGAATTTGCTCGGGGTGGCTCTTGCCCCCAGACGCGCGGCGTTGCCGACTTGATCCACAGGAGCAGGCCCACCAGCAGGATCAAGCAGGTCGTCGTCGCCAGCCATCGGGTCGTCGCGGTCGGTTTGGTAGTTGTGTTTGGCGGCGCGGCTTCGGTGGTGGGGCGCAGGGGCTGATGAGAGCGACGAGTCCAGTACCAGATGATCGCCAGCAGACTTCCCAGAAACAGCCCACTGCCAAGACTGACCAGGGGCGCGGGCAAGTACCAAGTGATCGCTGCCGCGAGTGCTGGTGCGCTGGCCAGTATTGATGGCCAGCGGCCTGCGAGCATCACCAGCAGGCTAGCGGTCACGAGCAGGGCGGCCCAGGATGCCACTGCGATCATGCTGCCGTCGATGACGGGGACCGCCGTCGTCGTCGCAGTCGGCCAGTCCCAATTCCACTCGGGACCCGCCACTTCGGGCAGTGGCGGTTCGGCGGAGTGTGCCGTCCAAGGCAGTTCCGCAGGCCCCGGCAGTGACAGCCATTGACCGAGTTCGGTGCTGGCGTGGTGCTCCGCAGCGGTCGCTCCCAGGTCAATCGCTCGCCACCGTGAATTCGATTGAGCGGGCGGCTGATGGACGGCTTGGGTGGTGACGAGAATGGTCTGGGGACGACCGAGGAGCATGACGCCTTGGCGAGCGAGATAACGATCCACTTCCCAGGCGAAGCGCAGTCGTTCGCGCTTCGACTTTTCGAATTCATCGACACTGGGGTCCGTGAAGGGAGCGGCACGGGGTGGGATGGGAAGTGGCCCCTCCAGCAGTGCGCTCGGGAGGATTCCTTGAGCCGCCAATTGATCACTGTCCAGCAGCAGACTCGCCGCCGGTCGAAGTTCCGCGATCGCCTGTTCAAACTCGCGCCAGATTTGCTGCCAGGTAACCACCGAGTTCTGATTGAATGATCGCGGTCGTTCGCTCCGCGACGTCGTGTCGCGCGGCAGCGCCGTACCGCTTTTCGCCTCCCCATCGGCCTGAGCTTCCGCGATGATTCGTCCCAGGATCAGCAGCAGGGTGATGGCCTGCTGTTCGCTGGCTGCCGTCGAGTTGCCGCCGTGCCCCAACCACTCGTCGCTCCAGTCATTCAGCTGTGACAGGGGACTACCAGCCCAGGCCAGCGGGCCATCTTCCACAGGGTACACCAATTGAAAGAGTCGCTGCCACGCTTGAGTGGGCGTAGAGACCAGTGGGTTGCGAGGCGAATGGGTAGGCACAAAGCCGCTCGGCAACCAGCAGCGCCAGCTACCGCCGCGCACGGGAATCGAAAGCGCTGGCAAACGTGGCTGACAGCGACTCCAGAATCGCCAGGGGTCATCTTGCAGGCGATATTTCAATTGCAGTTTGGTGAAACGTTCGCCGGGATTCAGCGATACATCCTGCTTCCGTTCCTCATGGGAACTGTTGGAGCCTTGAGATGCCAGCAGATCATTGACGAGGATTTGCCACCCCGAGGATCCTTCCGGGAACTCGACTTGCACCTGACTAGTGCCACGATTTTCAATCCAGTACGTGGCTTCGTACCAAGCCTCTCCGGTGCGTGCGAATTGTGTCGCCAGATGACTCGACCAAGCCCAAGCGGAGGCCATCGCCATCTCGGCCGATGTCAGTTGCAGGGACAGTTCGCGAATATTCGTCGGTTCGTAGCGGTAGGCGGCCGTGGGAGTCCAGGGGGAGTCGTTTTCGGTTGCATTCAGCGGCAGCGTGGTGAGTTCGGGTGCGATCACCAGGAATTCCACATCGCGACGTTCCAGTCGCACGATTCCCGCTTGCTCGTCGGCTTCTGGTAAGGAGACCAGCGATAGATTGACTGCCGGCGGTGCTCCGCTCGTCCCACGAGGTTCTTCCCAATTTGTCAGTCGCTCGCAGCGCAGTTCGAACGGTTCCGCTCGGGGCGTTCGTAGCAGGATTTCCCAGCCTTCTCCCGCCGCACTCGCAATCGCTTGCAACTCGTTATCATTCAATTTACGGATCGTCAGTGGCATGTTTTCTTGGTCATCGATCGACCAGACGGGCGGCGTCAGGCGACGCTGCGAGAACACCACGAGCAGCCGCGTGACTTCGCCTTGCACTGGCTCCACTCGCAACCGACTGCCCTCCCAAATTCCCGCCGCTGACACGCGACCTCGCACCTCAATCCGCGCCTCGTAAATCGGTAGCACGGGAGTAAATTCCATTTCCAAATCACGAGCAGCCTGATCATCACGCCAGAGGGTTGCCCCCTCATGCGGCTCTAAGATTCGCTGCTCTTCCGGGGTGAGTTTATCGGGAGTCAGCCAAGTCAATTCGCGATCGCGACGCCAGACGACGCGCGAAGCGGCATCGAGTTGGGCCGACATCACCGCGCGGACCTCGGCCTGCGGTTGCTCGCCACCCAGCAGATCGACGAGCTGAAACTGAGATCGAGTGAGCCGAGTCCCGGGAGCGGGGCGAGGTCGATTGGCATGGATCTCAACACGTAGCGCGCGACCTGCCGTGAGCGGCTGTTCAAACCGCACTCGCAGCTGTTGCCACTGTGGATCCGCCGTGGGAGTAACTTCAAAGTCATCACTCAACAGATCCGGTTCCAATTCCACTCGATCAACGATCCAGTCCCGCGGTATGCGAGCTTGCCACTGAGTGGCTCGTCCGGCGCGCACCGTTGCCTCCACCACCGCTCGAGCTTCCCAGTTGGTTTCTTCGATCCGATGCGAAGTACCAAGTGCGGTCGTCCACTGCGTGGCGGGCGAATTTGCGAGCAGTTGGAGCTGAGCATCCGCGCTCGGTAATTGAACCTGAAAAACAGTTGCCGGAATGGGAGCGGCCACATTGCTGACTCGCACCTCACGATTGCCACGCACCAGCAGCGAGGCTGCTTCCAGCGGCTGATAGACATTCACCGTGACCTTGCCCTCCTGCCAAAACAATCCACGTAAACGGGGCGTTGGCAGTTCGAACGTCGTGGTGTCGGGTAGCGGAGCAAGTGCCGTGAGTTGGATGAGTTGATCAAGGCCGGTGAGTTCCGGCAGGCTGGCTTCCAGAATGCGTGTGGCCGTCGCGGGATTCCATTGATCACGCCAGACGAGCGGTTGATCGCCGAGTCGCAGGGCGCCAATTTTCAGCGTCACCGGCAATTCCATCTGCAGCTTTCGCAGCGGCTCCCCTAGCACATCCAGACGCAAATTCGCTTGCAATTCAAGTCCTTGAGCGGTTACGTCATAGGTCAACTCCTCACGCCAGTGGGTGGTGTTGACGCGAGTCTCGCGCGCGCGGGCTGCCGTTACTTGCAGTCGTAAGCGATCACCGAGCGGCTGGATGAGCCAGCGTCGCCAGGTGGGAGTCGTCAGCGGCGGTAATTCCCAGCCCTGGAGCGCTGCCGATACCATCTCCTCGGGAAGCGTCTCGACCGGCTCCACCAGCGCCTCGGCGAATGAATCATCGGCCTCCACCAGCAGCTCGGCGGGTAAGTCAAGCCAGATACGTTGTCGCGGACAACTGAGTAATCCGCACTCGAACTGCCAGAGATCGGCGCCCATATCACGCCCCCGCCACGACCATCGCCCTCGGAGCTCGCCAGCGCCCAGGACGAGTATGCCTGCCGCGCGCTCGGTCGGATCGGCGGGCACACCCACCACAGGGTTCACAGCCAGCGGTGTCGTGGCCGCACGTTGCGCCTCAAGGGCGGGTGTCCACTGCAAGTCGCGCAGTGGCCAGCGACAAGGCTCGAGGGAAACCCAGCCGGCCGCCGCTTCCTTATTCTCCACTCGCAGTCGCACGCGGCCATCCACAAACTGCGTTCGCTCCCAACGGGCCCACCAATCAATTTGGCTGAATCGCGGAGCTGTCGTTGCACCAGGCTCGGTGCGATAGGCGTCGAGAAGCCGCTGAAACTCTTCGCGCTTCACGGGTAAATGACCGCGAGCCACCTCGGGCAGCAGCTCTTCGCGCACGAGCACTCGGCGAAATCGCGGCGTCTCGGAGCGTTCCGGCGGAGTGGCTGCGGGCGACTGCGGCGACGGATCAGCGGGAGGGCCCGCGTCCGCAGCGCTGGCCCAGAGACTAATCACCAGCAGGCCCGTGGCAAGTGGCGTCTGCGATAGAGAACGGGAAGAGCCGCCCCGATCACTACCATCTGGGCGACGAGCGTCCGGAGGGAGTGGGCGAGCTACGGGAAGCGGCGGTCGGCCGCGGTTCCAGGAACGCTGCCACCCTTGCGACCAGGGTCGAGCGGCCAGGGCTCGCAGCAGTCGGGCCACCAATATCAGTCCCAAGCCCAAGGCACTGGCTTGCAGCAGCAGCAGTGCGAGCGTGGGTAGCCAAGCGAAGAGACCGGCGAGTGCCACGGCGAGCAGGCCCAGGACGGCGGGATGACGGCTACCGGGAATGAACCAGAGGAACCAGCCTATCAGCAGCGTAAACCCGGATGCGCCAAGCACCAACAGGGAACGGGGGATGATGAGCAATTCAACCGGTGCAAGACTGCCAAAGCTGCTGAAAAGATACTCATTCGCTTCCTCCGGCAACGCAGCTTGCGGCTGCACATCGACCCAGCGTTCCAGACTGGCTTGACGGGAACGACGAATCGCATCGTCCGCGGCATCGGCGCCCGACCACACGGAAGACCATAGGGCGGGCCAGATCGACAGACGCTGACTGTCCGGCGTCCAGCGCTGCGGTGCCCAAATCAAAAACCGATCGCTTGGTAAGACGAGCTGCCAGTACTGTCGCACGGCGGGTGCCGCTCCCACAATTTGCGGAAATTCCATCGTTGCCCGCTGAATCGCGGAGGCCGAATTCTCCAGCCGATACGAAAGTTCTAGTAACCACTCGCGCCGCTCATCTCGCTCCCCCAAGTCCACCCGCAGCAGCCCTTCCGCTAGCGATTGCGGCGCGATGCGTAAACCATTGAGTGCCACCAGGACGTCGGTCATCTGCGTCTCACGTGGCACTCGAATATCAATTTGACTTTGACCCGTCGTTAGTCTCCAGGCAACTCGATCCTGTCGTACCCAGCGATCTTGCCAGGTCTGGAGCCAAGCCTTGCGGATCTGAGTGTCGGAGGGCGGTTCAGTTTGAGCGGTGGTACTGCGCAGCGTGACTCCATCCACAGCGACGTTGGTGCTGAAAGCGAGTTCGCGCTGATCGGTGAGTGCAGTGGCTGCCACCGTTTTTGTCCAAGCACGATCTGTCACATCGAGCTGCGCGGTACTCGTTGAAGTCAGCGACAAGTCATGGCGCGTGATCTGCGTGTTGGGATCGGCGGCTGGTCCGACGAGCGGAATCCGCCAAGTGGTCTCCTCATTGGCTACCGCACCTTCCGTCGGCAGCTTCAACGCTGTTGCCTCATCAAGCTGCCATTCATAGCGCACGCGCAGAGTCATCGGTCCAAGTTGTTCGCGCGGCAAGTCGACATGCGCAACCACGGTTGCGGGTGCATCGGCATCAGGCTGCGGTAAACTCACTCGTAATGGCACCGCCTCGAGTCCCTCACGCGCCCATTCGATGCGCAGTTTTCCCGGCTGCAGCAACTCGCGCGCGATCGCGATCGGTAGCTGGCGAGCGGCGGCATAGTCGATCTCATAGTTCATCAGCTGTTCCACGAGCGCGCGACGCTCATCCCACTCAATTCGCGAGCGCAGTCCTACGGACAAATTCCGTTGACGACGCTCGACCATCGCCTGAAAACGAGGCTGAGTAACTTCGCCACGCCATTCGTAGCAGAGTGCTGCGGAGTACGGTTCGGATGGCCGTCGCTCCCAATCGGTTGGCAGGGGTTGAGCGAGCAGGCCCGGCATGTCGCTCGTGCGTGGTGTCACGATGAGGGAAGGATCGGGTAGCACAATCAGACGCGCGGTCGAGAGCAACGTGCCCTCCGCGATGGGCAGTGCAAGCTCCAGGGAATTGTTGTCAGGGGACGAAAATGGAGTTGAGCGGATGGCCGTCACGCGGATCTCAAAATCGCGCAGGCCATTCACCCCATCCACCGCCAGGGGAATGACGAGCGGCGAGTTCTTTTCGCGCGCTAAGGCCTCTTCACGAATGAACTCCGAGGGCTCGACGCGTTGTACCTGCCAGCCGGCAAGATCGATCTGCAATCGCGTGGCGACCGGTCCACGCACTCGATATTTCAAAATGGCTTGCAGCTGAGTTTGTTGTGGTCCCAGTGATACCACGTAAAGTGGCTCGACACCCACACGCGTTTGTCGGGGCTGAACACGCACGCGCAGCGAACAGGGCTGGCGATAAAACTCGAAGCGGGCAGAATTTCTCGGGGAGCGAGCGGCATCGGGCAGATCAAGCGGCAGCACAAATCGACCTGCCTGCCAATCCACAGACCAATCACCCTCCACATAACATTCGATCTGACCAAACTGACGTACCGCCCCGAGCACCTCGAACCCAGCCGTCTCGAACGTCTCCTCAACCGCTGTCGCCGGTGGCGGCAGCACGGCTCGTAACCGCACTTCTAACTGATAAGCATTCTTCGCGTCAGGAATCACTTCCACGATCTTTCCTGACGGCGCGATGGCGGTGTTTTCCACGCCCGAAATCGGGATCACACGATAGCCGGGTTCGTTCAGAGGAAACCATTCCAGACCGGGTGGCAAACGGACACGAAATGCCTCCAGCGGCGCACCATACCCCCGCACTTTAATCCGCGCCTCACTCGTCACCCGCTGCGGACCCTCCACACGCACCGTCACCTGACTGCTCGCTTCTAATGTGGCCGCCGAGTTCGCGGGGGTGCGTGCCGAGCCGCGCCAATTAATCACGATTTCATCCGCCAGGCCCGCCGCCTGCAGCTCGGTGCGCTGGTCAGCGAGCGGTTTGAGTCCCAAGAGGGTGGCGGGCTCGGAGATCTCAGCCACCACATCCGGGCCAGGGAACAGGAGTTTCAGGTCCGAGGTCGTCGCCGTCGGAGACTGAAACTGCAGGCGATAGCTATCGCTCAGGGCCCGCACAGGAACCACTAAGTCCAGTGATAGAGTGCGGGGTTGGTCGGAGCGATCGCGAATCCAGGCGACCAAGCCCTCACCCTCCCGCTCCCGCTCAACAAAAAACGAATCGCCACCGTCGTAGCGCGGCTGAGCGACCAGGGCAGCGCCTTGCAGTTGCAGCGGGACTCGCACCCACTGCTCGGACTTCAGTACGAGCCGCAGATCGCAGCGCAGCTGAGCACGCTGAGGATCGACGGTGCCTGTCAGGCTGAGATGCTGGACGACATATTTGGGAGCCGTGACGGTGGGTGCGAAGCGTTTTTCCAGATCGTACAGTCGTTTGAAATCTTCATAGGAAAAATCAGGAACGGGCACGAACCGCCCATTTCCATCGCGCAAGTAAAAGACGTCCGGCAACGTGGCGCGCAAGCCCCGCGACTCCGGAAATTCAATCCGCGGTTTTTCCGACGCCGGTTTTTCACTGGCCGGTTTTTCACTGGCCGGTTTTTCACTGGCCGGTTTTTCACTGGCCGGTTTTTCACTGGCAGGTTTTTCACTGGCAGGTTTTTCACTGGCAGGTTTTTCACTGGCAGGTTTTTCGCTGGCCGGTTTTTCGGCGGATTCCTGAGCTTGGCTGGAGCGCGCAAACGGTGAGACGCTGAGGAGGCTAAGTGTCAGGAGGGGCAGGAGCAGTGCCAGGGGCCAGCGCGTGGCCAGGGCGCGCCGGACGGTGCGGTTCCATGGTCGAGCGGCGAGCGCGACGGGGCCGCCGGGGCGCAGGAGCAGATGTCGAGTTTTCGCGACGGGTGTGGGCACGATAAACCCCAGGCAACACGAGAACGAGTGAGGTTAGATAAGAACCCGCAGGAAAAGCCTTCCGCTGCAGTTTACCTAACCGCACTAGCTTCTCATAGCATGAACGACCATCGCTCGGCAGATCTCCTCGCCGTGGAATTGGAGGAAAGCGCACGGGTCGTGGGGGAGCGTAGCGATCGACGCGAGTGCTCAGGCGCGCCCAAGAAAACTCAAGTTTACCCGGGTGACGCGGCACGCGCGAGCACTTGGCGTGCCCGCTCGTGAAGTTCCGGGGTGGCGGAGGCGAGCAGTTCGGGGCGATCAAGATCGAGTGGGCCACCGCGAATGTTGGTCACCAAGCCGCCCGCTTCTTCTACGATCAAAATTCCGGCAGCAGCATCCCAGCTTTTAACCGCCGTGGCCCAGTAGGCGTCGAGTCGTCCGGCGGCGACATAGCAAAGGTTGAGTGCGCAGGAGCCGAGACGTCGGATGGACTGACATTCATGCAGCATTTCGACAAAGCGAGTGATTTCCGGGGATCCGCGGGGGACGCTGGCGGCGAAACTAGCGGCGATCATGGCTTGCGATAACTCGCGGCAGCGGCTGGTATGGAGCGGGCGATCATTGAGCCAGGCGCCGCCGCCACGGGCGGCGGAAAAACATTCATTTAAGATCGGATCAAAAACGGTGCCGACCAGAATCTGATCGTGATGCGCCAGGGCGATGGAGACGGCCCAGTTGGGCATGCCGTGGACATAATTCGCGGTCCCGTCCAGCGGGTCTACGATCCAGCGATAGGCGGCTGAAAAATTTTGATGGCTTTGGAGTCCCGAGTCGGCTGGGCACTCTTCTTCACCCACAAAACGATGCTCCGGAAACTCCTGGGTAAGCAGCTTCTGGATCGCCAGTTGCGACGCAAGATCAGCCTCTGTAACGAGATCGCGAGGCGATTTCTCGCGGGCGGTGAAACGGTCGCGCCAGTCCATTAACACCGCTCCACCGAGTCGAGCGGCTTGTTGGCAGACGGTCAGGAAGTGAGCGTAGGGGGAGGCTGGATTCATAATTTGCGACCAAACACTGGACTCTATTACCGCGCCTGATAAGATCCCAGGAGTGGTTGGTGAATTTACCCAGTCCTAGTTCCGGTCAAAAGACCGTTGTTTGTTTGCGGCCTGATTGGTTACACTTAACAGCTCTCTGTTCCGGCCCCGCTTGTCGCCTTGCCCGCGACAGCGGGGTTTTTTATTTTCCCGTGGGCGGGAACTGATATCAGTCGGCGCTGTTATGACCTGAACGGACCCTTTGGACAAGCAGGTGGTCGGAATATGTGGAAATTGTCGGACGGGCTCGCGCGGTGGAGCGACTCGCGGTGTGCGGCGGAATTGAATATCCAGGCTCCCCAAGTGGGGCTGGAGTGGACTCGCTGGCCGTTCGCGGCGAATGAAGCGGCCTGCCGCGCGGTACGAGCCATCGCCTGGCAGCCTCAGCTGCCACTCGTCGATCACTACGTACGAGGAACGGATCTGGTGGCCAGCTACGCCGATGTCGCTCGTACCATGGTCGCCGAATGCTATTGGCGAGTGCTCAGCGACGATTCACCGGTCGTCGGTCTGGAATGGATCATCTCGGTGCAAACCAGTCTGCTCGATTGTCAGCCGCGCGTGGAAACTCGCACCACACTGCCGCCCGGCGAGCTGCTGGTGAGTCGCGACCCGCAGGTTAGTGGCTTCCAAGTCCAGTCAGCCACGGCCGAAATGCGTGCGGCCCCAGCCGCCACTCCAGCAGCGGCAGCCACGGGTGGCGCCGCGCTGGCGCGGTTAGTGCGGCCAGTGGGCGCTGATTACAGTTTTCTGGAGCTGTTCTTTCCGGGGGATCAGGGGAGTTGGGAGCTGCAGAGGACGGCGGAGGCGGAGCCGTCTTGGCTGGTACACTGGCAGGTTGATGCGCTGGAGAAAGGGGTGATTCGTCGTTGTCGAGCGCGGGCGTGTTGGGGGCCACGCCAGGACGACGAGCAATGGGCGAGTCGCTGTTGGCGTTCCCTGCTTGATTCCCCATTACCACTCACCGTTTAATTCCACGTACTCGATAACCCCTCGTCGCTTAGCACCAAGAGTGTCGCCATGTCACTTGAGCTCCGTCAGCGTTTGCTGGAACAACTCGATTCCATTCCTCTCATCGATCCGCACACGCATATCAATGCACTCGAACCAGCTTCTCGCACGCTGGCCGATATTCTGGGCTATCACTATTACACGGAGCTAGCTCATTCGGCCGGTTTGCGACGCGAAGAGATTGAAGAGCCGGGCCTGGCGCCGCGCGAGAAGGTGCGCCGACTCGTTACTCACCTGGGTCCGCTGGAAAATACGATTCAGTCGAGCTGGTTGGTGGAGATGGCGCAGCGTTTCTTTGATTTGCGGGATGAGCGGATAACGCTGCAAAATTGGGAAGCGGTCTATGAGCGAGCGAAAGAGGTGATGTCGGGGGCGGAGTGGTCGAGTGAAGTGCTACGGCACAGCGGGATTGAAGCGGTTTTCTTGACGAACGAATTCGATGATCCGCTGGCAGGGTTTGACACGTCCATTTACGTTCCTTGCTTACGCACGGACGATTTAGTTTTTCATTTTGCGAAACCGGAAGTGCGCGAGCGACTGGAACGAGTGTCGGGCCATGCGGTCGACGATCTGGTCTCGCTGCTGACCGCCATTCGCAGTCGCTTTCAGCATTTCGTCGCTCGGCAAGCGCGAGCTTGCGCGATTTCGCTGCCGCCTGATTTTTCTCCCACGAGGGTCAGTGAAGGGCGAGCGGCGACGGCGCTAGCCAACATATGTCAGCAGGGTGTGAATGCCTCGGAGAGTGATCGGCGAGCGCTGGGGCAGTTTATTTTCTGGACGCTGGCGTCCTACTGCGATGAATTCCGCTTACCGTTCGATTTGATGATTGGTGTGAATCGCGCGGTTTATACCCAGGGCGTCTATCAAGGGCGTGACTTGTACGACAGCCGAGTGTCGTTGATCCAGTATCGCGAGTTATTCAATGCGTTTCCGGAGGTCACATTCCCGATCTCGGTGCTGGCGAGCGTTACGAATCAGGAACTGACCAGCTATGCGTGGATATTTCCCAACGTGGTAACGAATGGGCACTGGTGGTATTCCAATACGCCGACGTTCATCGAGCATGATCTGGCGGCGCGGCTGGAGGCGGTCCCGCAAACCAAGCAAATCGGTTACTACAGCGACATGTATAAGCTGGAATTCGCCGCGCCCAAGTTCGCCATGTACAAACGCATTCTAGCCAAGGTTTTGGCTGAGCGATTTGTGATTGATCGCGCGTGGTCCGAGACACGAGCCGTCGCATTGGGACGACAGATTCTACGAACGAACGTCGAGCAGATTTTCCAAATTCCAGACAATCGTGTCGACGCCTCGGGAGAAGTGCAGTAGCGGTTCGCCCGTGAGCTTGAGACCATAGGCGTTGAGCAGATAACCGGGATGCACCGTGCCCTGCGCCCGCTGCAGAGGCCACGGCACATGATGCACGTCCACTCGATAGAACCGGCCGCGCGGGTCTTGAGCGTAGAGGCAATAGCGTTCGGCGAGGAAGGCTTCGAGCGAACCGGGGCGCGCTTCGAAGGGGGCCGAGACCGGACGATACTGGGCGAGAAATTGCTGCTCTTCCGGGGTATCGGGGCGTCGAGCTCGGTACTCAAATGCGCCATCACGCTCGGCGATCTGAATATCGGCCAGGTAGTAAGGCAAATGGAAAAAGCGTCGAGCGGCCCAGACGGCGAGTCGCTTGGTCGCATCCAGGCTGAGGAACCAGACACCCGGCTTACCGTCTCGTTCCACATAGAGACGTACATTCAGTTCGGGAAACGCGGAGAGACCCGGAATATCCGGGCACCAGCGTGGAGCGATCCCAGCCATGCGAAAAGGTACGATGCCGATCCAGGATGTGCCTTGAAATTCCTGCACTTGTAGTTCGGGCGGAACAAATGGTCGCAGCTGCTCAGCGGGAATGGGCCAGTGGGCGAAGAGCAAATCGAGCCAGCTTTGACGACCGATCCAAGGCCCTTTCGGAACTGGCCAAGGGCGATGTTCAACTCGAGTCAGAGAGGAATGAGCCATGCGACGAGTGCGGTGCGTCGTGAGGAGGAATTGTCAGGTGTGTGGCGGGAGAGGAACGAGTTAGTATCGTCGCACTATTTTTTATTGAGCAGGACGATGGTAGCGATGCCGAGCACAATGAGGCTGAAGATCATCATAAAAACATTCTTTGCACGTCGTCGTTGATCTTTTTCTTCAGGAGTCAGTCGTCGCACCTCGACCTTCTTCCCACCACGAAAGATGGTTTTGGTTTCTTCGCGATGCAAGTCGACGTGCGACGGGTCGGTCGGTACGAGAATGGGTCGCGCGGTGTCGAGCGGCAGCGGTGAGATGGGCGACGAAGGGGATATCGGCGACGAAGGAGAGGAAACCGGCAGCGGCGATGGGGTGGGAGTGACCGGGAAGGGCGTGGCGGGGATGGAGCTAGCGGGGATGGAGCTAACAGGGATGGGCGGCAGCGAGAAAGAGGGCGCGGGCGAGGCGGGGATTGGAGTGGAGGGGGCCGGATTGGTGGCAGTTGGAGTTTGGGAAGTAGGAGTTTGGGAAGTGCTGGCTGGAGGCGAGGCGGGCGGGAGCTGGCGACTGCGCGACTTGCGAGATTTGGCTTTGACCGGCACTGGTCCGGTGGAGTGTGTGGTGGCGGGTGCGGTGGCGGGCGGGCCAAGCTCGGGGACCTGCACGGGGTTCTGGCAATGTGGACAGGCGACCTGCAAACCGGACATGGCAGTCGTCACCTGAAAAATGCCACCACAGACAGGGCATCCCAGCGATGACGCCTCCGGTTCCAGGGCCGGCGCAGGATACCCGGCATACGGCGGCTGGTATTCAACCGGCTGCTGGTATTCAACAGGCTGCTGGTATTCAAGCGGCGGCTGGTATTCAGCGGGCGGGGGCGGATACTCGACCGGCAGCTGCTGATCCATCGACGGATAGCCGGGACCGGGTAGCTGCGGTACGGTCACGACGCCCTGACAGGTGGGACAAGCCACCTGCAGGCCGCTCATCGACGACTCGACTTGCAGAATTCCGTTGCAGTGAGGACAACTAAGGATCGCGTTAGACATAGCGGTTGTAATCGTAAGGCTTGAAAAGTGACGATGAAAGAGCCCTCAGAAATTGATCGTCTGCCACCGGGCCAGCAGTGGGCAGCCGTTGGCAAGTGGCCGGCGGTCGGGGAACCTCGCCCGGCCCTGGATGATTCGCCCTGGACGATCACGGTCTCGGGATTGGTACGTCAGGAGCGAACGTGGAGTTTACCGGAACTGGGGACTTTGCCCTGGAGCGAGCGGACGCTCGATATTCACTGTGTGACGCGCTGGTCGCAGTGGGACATGAAGTTTGCCGGTGTGCGGTTGGCCGATCTATTAGCGGAGAGTGGTCCGTTACCCGCAGCGGCTTTTGTATCTTTCGTAGCCCGCTCCGATCGTGCTCATAGCACGTCGCTGCCGCTAGCCGACGCGCTGCAGCTCGACACGCTCATCGCCCTCCAGTACGACGGGCAGCCGCTCACCACACTGCATGGCGGCCCTGTCCGTACGATCGTGCCTCGTCGTTACTTCTACAAGAGTTTGAAGTGGCTGACGCGGATTGAGCTCTTGGCGACCGATCAGCTGGGCTACTGGGAAGCGCAGGCCGGCTACCACAATGAGGCAGATCCGTGGCGGGAGCAGCGGTTTGTCGCCCCGGCTCTCGACCGTCGTCTTGTCGCCCAGTTACTGGCCACTCGCGACTGGTCGGGCCGTGAACTGCGCGGACTTAATGTCGCAGGACACAGGCTGCAGGGGCTCGTGGTGCGGCGAGCGATCCTGCGGGACTCGGATTTTTCACGCGCTGACCTGCGTGACGCTCAGTTCTCAGGCTCCAATCTCTCCAATGCACGCTTCGTAGACGCCGATTTACGGGGCGCGGTGTTGGGAGCGGTGTCGGGTTCAGTGTTGGGTTCAGTGTCGGGTTCGGTGTCAAAGGCGGTGTCGCTGACGGCTGAAAGCAGTCGTGCTGAGCCATCGAATCCGAGGAGCCCAAACGAAGACGCTTCTGGCGGAACCATTGCCAGCGGAAACATTCCCGGCGCTGACATTCAGGGATCAGATTTTCGCGGAGCGGATTTACGAGGTACCGATTTTCGGGGCGCGTCACTGTTAGGGGCGGCCTTCGCGGCGCGGCAAGCCGATGAGCTGTCTCCCGTGGCGCGTGCCGATTCGACGACCCGCTTCTCGTCGCAGATTCTTACCGAACTCACGCCACGGCAGTTAGCCTGGCTGCACGCCAGTGGAGCGAGCATCAGCGAGTGACTCGGAGGCGCATGGGTCGTGAACGCGGCGGTGAGGCTTGCGTTCAGCCGAGCAAGATCCCAGCAGCTGGAATCACGACATTACCGTCCAAAGCCGAAGAAGAAGCTGAAGTTCTGAATGTTGTCGCCTGGAGCGTGCGCGACAGGCACGGCGAAGTCGAGTGCCAGCGGAGCGGGACCGAGAGCGGGGATGCTGATGCGTAAACCAAAGCCGGGTGAAACGCGGAACTGATCCCAGTGCAACGCAATCTCCGACTCCACCGTTCCAAAATCACAGAAGACCACGCCCTTCACCATGTCATCGGCGGTGAGTGGGAAGAAGTATTCGGCGGAGCCGAGCAGACGGAAGGGACCACCGGTGATGACCGTTTGATCAACCGGCGATGCACCGCGGAAATTGAAGCCGCGTAGGGTCGAGAAACCGCCCGCGAAATAGTTTTCATACATCGGCGTATCCGAACCGGAGAAGCCGAGTTTCAAGCCCAGTGCCAAGGTATGGCGTCCCGAGGTGTCGGGCCGTTGTCGGATCAAGTAGTAGCGTCGCAGGTCCACTTC
This sequence comes from Pirellulaceae bacterium, assembly GCA_044235425.1. GTDB lineage: Bacteria > Planctomycetota > Planctomycetia > Pirellulales > Pirellulaceae > JBJSXJ01. The sequence continues at coordinate 18,173 of JBIIHW010000034.1, read as the reverse complement.
CGCACGCGGAAAGCTAAAGGTGCCGAAGCCTTGTTCGAGGGCGAATTCGATGTAGCGACCTTCTGTCGGAAAGAACGGAATATCCCGCGTGTCACTCGTCAGCGTCAGTCGACCCGAATAGAGCTGACTGGTACCCACGATGCGATCCAGTGCCGACACTCCGCTGACTCGCGGGTTGTAAATATCGACCGATTCCGCTCGTAACGCTCCAGCAATCGACAGATCAGGACTGAGGCGATAACCGAGTGCACCGCGGCCGCCGAGTCGTTCTTCGCTGTAGTCGAAGTAGCCGCGCTGGAAGAAGAAGCCGCTCAAATTCAAGCTGATGGGCGAATAGCCGAACAGATACGGTTCCGTGAAACTCACCATGTACCGCTGCACTTGGTTACCCGGCATCGCTTCGATACGAAACCCTTGGCCCGCTCCCCGGAATCCGGTGCCGTTGAGCACATCGGCGCCGCTGGTGGGCAGACGCTGCCAATCGAAGTTTCGTTCGTCGATGACAATTTGTCCGGTGACACCGGCATCCGAGTTCACGCCGACTCCGAATTGAAATCGACCGGTTTGCGTTTCGCGGACGATGGCGTCGAGATCGGCGTAGCGATTTTCGGGAATGTACTGAGCGGTGGGCGGTTCTGGCAGGCCACCATAGGAAGGCGGAGCGGCGGGTAGATTCCAGTTGGGATCGGTGGCTGGGACGCCGGTGCCGGGAGCGGGACCGGGAATCAAGCCGGGGCCGGCGGGTGGGGCACCAAAGTTATCGGGGGCGGTGGGAGGTGCGGCCGTGACGACCGGTCCGCCCGAGACCGGTTGAGGAAACCGTTCGGGGGCAGAGTAGCCGGGAAACTGCGCGAAGAGTTGTGGCGCGCGACCGGCCAGATCGCCCACGAAACCGCTCCCTGCCAACCAGATGACACTGAGGGTGAGTATCGTTTTTAGTCTGCCAGTCGACTTCACGTCAGTTCACTTTCCGGTTGCCGTTGCCACCACGATTTGCACTCGGTCCCACACCACTGCCACTACGCGGTCGTTCGGAGACGGCCGACGCTTGACTCACGCCGTCAGGAGGCACAACCGTCAGTTGTGGCGGTTGTCCTTTCGTCGGATCGGTTTCGAACAGCTGCGATGATTTCAAGCGTTGTTCGCTGCGCCGCACTTCACGAATATCCAGAATGTCGCCCGGCCGCAGGGAGATGCGATTCATCACGACACTTTGCCGAGTGTGTGGAAATTCACCGTCGATCTTCACATTAATGTGCCCCACTCGAAACACATCACCTTCTTTTATGCGGTAGATGAGGTCGAGTTGACCAGGTTCTTCAAGGAACCGGGCGTCGGCTTGTACATCGACATAAACATGCCCTTCGGCGCCGTACTTATCCCGGAGCACCGTGATGTCGCGATTCATCTCGCCTTGGTTGAAATACTTGCCGGATTTCAGGCCGAGTTCATCCATGAGCTGCTGGTTGGAGAATTTCTCATTCCCAGCGACCGTCACGTTCCGCACCACATAGCGTGGTCCTTCATCGATCACGTAGCGGAGGTCGAGCCAACGGCCGCTTTCATCAAATTCCAATTCACGCCCGATCCGAGCTCGGAAGAAACCTAAGCTGCGGTAGTAGGCGGTCAGTCGCTCGATATCTTCATCAATCTTTTGGCGATCGACTTTGCCACCGAAGAAATACCAGAGAAATCCGGGCTTCGACTGAATCTGTGTTTTCAGTCGATCGTCGCTGGCAATCGAGTTACCCACGAAGGAGACGGAGTTGATGCGTTCGAGTTGTCCTTCATCGACAAGGTAGACGATGCGTTCGTCTGTCGGCTTATCGCCTTCCAACACCGTGATCTGCGTCTTGGGGAAGCCTTTCGTGCGATAAAATTCTTCGATCTTCCGGCGTCCCTCTTCGACCGAGAATTGATTGAGTGCCTCACCCTTCTTCAAGTCGGACTGTTTGAGCAGCACTTTGTCGCGAATTCCACGATTGCCGATGAAGAGAACTTCGCCGATCACAGGTCGCTCGAATACCTCAAACACCACCACGACGCCGCCGTCGACATCTTGAGTGAGGGTGCGGACGTCGCGGAAGAGTCCGGAGTGGGTGAGCCGACGGACGTCGCCCTGGAGCAGTTCAGCATCCAGTTCGCGACCTTTTCGAGTGCGCAGGTAGGACTGAATTTTGGAGAGCGAGACCTGTTTTTGGCCGCGGATCTGCACATCCATGACGACCGGGCGTTGTTCAGCTTCAGCAGTGGTGGTGACGGGTGGGCCCAGATTGATCTCAGGAATTGCCACAGCACGCTCCTCGCGCGGTGTCTGGGCCGAAGCGACCAGGCCACTCGAACCCCAAATCAGACATGCCCAAATCGCCTGCCGGCGACGTTTTCGCATGTCAGCGGTACCTCGACGAGCTCGGAACAAGGCTGAATCCTCCACGAATCTTCCACGGCCAGCCGCAGAACCACGGCGGCGGGCGATTAAATACTGAAAGCCGCTCAACCCCACAAGGCGAGTTTTTTCGATTGTGTAAGCTGGGGAGCGTCTGGCGGCGAGATTGGTGGCGCGACAGGTCGTCGGTCGATGAAGAGAAGTACGAGATCAGGCGAATGCCGTACAAACCGCGCGGTTTGCCAGCCACTTTACTAACCGGCGCAGTTTGACATAGGCCTAAAGTCGGTATTACAGTTGAACGGCCCTCGGGAGTCTGGCGGACACGCCGAGGGGTGCTTTTCGACCGCTTGGCCGGCGTGCTGAGTGCTCGTTATTGAATTCGATCAATCTGGCGGAGTTCCGCCGTTACGGGAAATGCGATCGTGCTCGTCAACCGACAAACCTTGCCGCGACTTCACCGGATCTGGCTCTTCGTTGTGCTGGTAGTTTTGAGCGGCGCGATCGCCTGGTATGTGGCCGAATGGCGCGGCCTGGACCGACCACCAGGCGGCGGCTCGCGCGTCGGTCTCACTCTGGGTATCGTTTCCGCTCTCCTGTGCGCCTTCGAGTTTGCCTTAGTGATTCGCAAAACCACTTGGTTTCGTACTCGTCGGCGCATCTTCGGCATTCCCACCGGTAACGCCCGAACCTGGATGGCTGCGCATATCTGGCTCGGACTGCTCGTCTTACCCCTGGCTGTTCTGCATTCTGGCTTTCAGCTTGGCGGCGGACTTACCAGTTGGCTCGGCATCACCTTCCTTGTCGTCATCGGCAGTGGTATCGCGGGTTTGCTCTTGCAAAACATTCTGCCGCGTCTGATGACCACTCAGGTCCCCGAGGAAACAATTTATTCGCAAATCGAGCAGGTGGGACGACAGTTTGCGGCGGACGCGCTGCGACTGGCGCGGCTGTACGGTGGCTCCGGGCCTGACGGATTTTGGGGCGAGTGGGAACAGCAGCTGGCTGGTGTTGCCCAGGGGACTGCGGCGGCGGCGGTCGAGCCGGAGGTTGCGCGTGTGGGAGCTCCACGGCGAGTGGGGACGATGGTAAGTCGTTCACCGCGCGTCGCGGAATCGATTCCGCGGGATGCCGATTCACCCGATTTACGTCGCGCGGTGCGCGATGATGTGCTGAAGTTTTTGAGTGCGGGAGAGGCCGCTGGTGAGAAGTTTTCCACCGCTCAGCGGATCAACTGGTACTTTGACGATTTGCGGCGTCGAGTGCGACCGGAGGTGGCAACGGCGGTTGACCAGATCGAAAAACTCTGTTTGCGCCGTCGTCAGCATCAGACTCAGCGTCGCATTCATTTCTGGCTTCATAGCTGGCTATCGATTCACTTACCATTGTCGGTAGGCCTGATGATTTTACTGCTCGCTCACATCGTCATCGCCTTGATTTACAACTGATCTGGGTTGGGGAACTAGGAAACTTTTGCCATGCTGATTTCGGAGCATTCGGAACGAGAATCCGCCAAGCAGCGTGCTCGCCGCATCCCGCTCGATTATTACCGTCAACGTACGCCTCTGGAAAAAGCCAAGTGGCGGATTTCTTGGCTCGTCGGACTTATCGCGCTCGCTTACAGCGCGTATGTGGTGGTGGGAGGACAGTGGCTGGGCTGGTTGCCGGCACGCGGAGCGATGTCACCGGGACCGGTCACAGCCGCTCATCAGCCGTGGAATGATCGCTGTGAAGAATGTCATGAGCCGGGCAAAACGCTGCGCGAGGATTCACGCGGAATGCGCTGGTTCAATCAGCTGCTAGGCCTCGATCGACCCCGCGCGGACAGCTCGGAAACGCAATTGGTCTCTGCTGCCGGCATGGGGGCGGAGAGTGGGGTCGGGGCGCTCAAAGCCGGCCCTCGAGGGCTCAACGCACACCCCGAACAACTGGATCGCTGCGAACAATGCCACACAGGTTCCTTGCATCATCCGCGACAAGTCTTGGGAGCAGCTGACACGTGCGCCAATTGCCATCGGGATCATCAAGGCAGTACCTTCAATCTGCGTCGCATGGCGGATCGTCATTGTTTAGGCTGTCATTCAGACATCGAACAGCATCGACGAGCGGATGGAGACCTGTTGGAAGTGGCGGCCGGCACGGTCGACATCACGGCGGGCGTGACACCGGTCAATGTGAATTCCTTGGCCCAGCATCCCAGCTCGCGATCCCTCAAAGCTGGCGATCCAGGGAAATTGAAATTCAATCATCGACTGCACCAGTTGCCGGGGCAGTATGCGGCGGATGCCAAAACTGGAGCCGCCAAAACGCTGGCCAGCATTGATCGCTCGCTTTGGACTCGCATGGGCTATGAGCCAGACAGCGACCCCGCCACCGTCATTCAGCTCAACTGCGCCTTCTGTCACGAATCGGATGAAGTGGGTACGACCGGTGCGAGTAACTCGCCGGCGATTCCAGCCAGCGGCGCGTATATGCTGCCGATTCAATATGAACGACACTGCGGCATGTGCCACGATCAGGATTTGTCCGTCTCGATTCCAAAAGAGCAAGGAGTCGTCAGTGGACGAATAGCTCATGGACTAAAGGCGACCGAGGTGAGTCGTTTGGTCTGGGGCCTCACAGTTGCCAGCGACGCGGAGCTCGCGCAGCTTAACTCCGCTCTCAAGCCCCCGCGCTCCATTCCCGGACAAAATGATGATGCGTTGACCAAAGCCCGCAGTGATGAAGTCTTGGCTCCCAAAGTGCAGCAGGTTCTCAGCAAATTGCAGGAACAGCAGTGTGGCAAATGTCACTTGTATCCGACGGCCGAGGAATCGCAGCCGGGATTGCGCGAGATTTTGCCGACCGCGATACCATCGGTCTGGTATCAGGCGGCGCGCTTTGATCATTCCGCTCATCGCGCCGTTGCGTGTGCCGAGTGTCATACGGCGGAGGCCTTTTTGTGGCCGGCGGACAAGTCGGGAAAACCACCGCTCGATGATCCCACGCCCATCATTCCAGACATCGATAATTGCCGCCGCTGCCATGGTGCGACGGCGGCACAAACGGCCCGAGCCAGCGGTGACTGCGTCGAGTGCCATGATTATCACTCTGCCTATCTCGCACCGGGCGAACGAGCCAAAGCGCGACATGCGTTGCCGCTCCTGAAACGAAAAAGCGGTAGCGACTGGATGGGCGACCCGGCGATTAAGACGCCGGCCACCACCCGGCCCGACACCACCAAATCGGCAGCTCCGACGGATCACGGCGGTGACGCAGTAACTTCGACGACGAGGTCCTGAGATGCGGTCGTTCGCTGAGTTTCAGTTGCCGCCCGTCGGACATCGGTCCGCGGCGCCCATGCGCCGTGAACCTGCCAATCGCCGCAAAGTGGTGATTCTGCTGGCGATTGGACTTCTGGTGCTGGGGGGCTACGGCTGGCAATTGGCCAGTGAACCGGCGCCGCCCGCCGCAACGGCACCGGCAGCAACGCCCTCCGCGACTGCACCGACGGCAACAACGGCCGCGACTGCACCGACGGCCGTGACCGCCGAGCCGAAGATTGCTCACCAACTCGCGGCTGCGAATGTTGGCTGTTCCGCCACTGCCTGTCACGGTGATGCTCTGAATAAACCGACGCGTGATTGGACGAATTCCCATACGGCGTGGTCGGTTGACGATCCGCATCGACGGGCGACCGAACTGCTTTTCACACCGCGTGCCCGCGAGATCTACTTGAATCTCGAGCCGCAGCTGCGCGGCGAAGAAAACATGGATGCCACCGCCTATGACGCCTTTCTGCGTCAACGCTGTTTGACCTGTCATGCCACGGCCGACTCCGGCCATTCGTCGCTCCTACGCCCTGCGGCACGATTTGCACAGGCAGCTCAGTCCGGTAACGGGCCCCCGGCCGCTCGCCGGGCGCCGGCGCCCGCACACGTCACGGCGCCCGAACTTAAGTTTCAGCGGAAGTTAGAGAGCTATCTCGAGGGCGTTACTTGTGCGGCGTGTCACGGAGACGCGACGGACTGGGTCCATCAGCATTATCTGCGGAGCTGGCCCGAGGCGGGAGCGGAGCGCAGCCGCGTTGCACACAGCACCGGCTTTCTTGATTTGCGTGACCGTCAGCAGGCGGCTCAGGTTTGCGCCCGCTGTCACGTCGGTCAACCAGCAAATGATCAAGCCGTCGATCAGGTCAATCATGACTTGATTGCTGCCGGACATCCACGCTTGCGATTCGAGCTGGACACGTACCTCAGCAATTTACCGACGCACTGGAATCGAGCTCGGTCCGACGAGCGTTATCGAGCGACGACGGGAGGCTCTCCGCATCTGGATGCTTGGCGTCAGGGGCAAGCCGAGCATGCTCGCCGACTGCTTTACCTTGAAGTGCAGGATCCGCAGATTCGCTGGTCGAATCCGAAGGCGGCAGCAGCGGAGACGCCGGCCAGCAGCACGGCAGCTCCGGCAGCTCCGGAATCAAGGGCAGCTCCGGCATCAAGGGCAGCTCAAGCATCAAAGGCAGCTGCTTCGACGACGACGGTCGGCAGTACGGCTCCCGTTCAGGATGGCCAGCCGGCTGCGGCGAGCCGCGGTGGCGGCTTGGGATTTGCCGGTTACCAGTGTTTCGACTGTCATCAGGCGCTGCGTACTTGGGAGCAGCCCAAAGTGCGAGTGGCGCGGCTGGCGCGCCGCGAATCGACTCCCCGTCTGGCGGCTTGGCCGCTGGAAAACTTGCTACTGTTCGGAGCGGCGAAGGGCGCGGACGGAACTGCACCTGGGGCGACGCCTTCCGCGGCACGGCGGGACGTTGATGTTCTAAGCCCTGATGTTTTGGGCCCTGATGTTTTGGGCCCTGATTTTCTGGGGACGATACCGGCCGTGGGCGGCGAGCGTCAGCGGGTGCTGGCGGCTCGCTTGGAGGCTCAGCTGCAGATGCCGCTTCCCGTCGTCACTCGAGCGCAACTGCCGCGGCAAGCGGAGCTGCTCGTGAAGCTGCTAGATCGCAGTCTGGGGAAAGCGGAGCCCGCGTCGGCGGCAGCCCTGGTCTGGAATCGCGGCTGGGATGAGGCGGTCGATTTTCTGTTTGCGGTGCGGGCGCTGGAGGCGGATTGGCCGACGACTGCCCTACGTAGCTCGCTCACCCAGGCACTCGCTCAATATCAAGAGGCACTTCAAGAAAAGCACGACGGGCAGCCGCTCGCTCGTTACGATTCACCCACTGAATTTGATCCGGCCCGATTACGGGAACCGCTGCTAGCGTTGCGAGCGGTTCTGGTAGAGCTGGCCGACTCGCGCGCGGAGACGGAGAAACCATGATCTTGCAGGAGCTGTTGCGGATCCAGGATCAACACGGCTATTTGCCGCGAAAGCAAATGGCAGCGTTGGCGGAGCGATTAGCGATTCCGCTATATCGAGTCCATGAGGTGGCGACGTTTTTTCCTCACTTTCGCGTGTTCGCTTCTGAGGCGGAGGAGCAGCAGCGGAAGGATGAAGTGCCGCATTATGAGGTGTCGGTGTGTCGCGACATGGCGTGCCAGCTACGCGGTTCCGCGCAGTACCTCTCGGCGCTGACGGCAGCGACCCAGTCGCTGGGACATCAAGTGGTGGTCAAAGGCGTCTCATGTCTGGGACGCTGTGATCGAGCGTGTGCCGTGCGCGTGCATGCACATGAGCCTCATCAGGTGTATGCCTTGATGGGACGATCGGTCGAAGAAACCGTGGCGGGAGTGAAGCAGATCGTCAGTGGTCACGGTGCCGAGAGCGTACCGAACGATACGGATATCGGCTACGAGCTGCCGCAGCAGCCGGAAGAATGGCGGATTGATCCTTATCGCGAGTTGCAGCGGGAGAGTCGCTACGAGTCGGTGCGTCGATTCATCGTCGAAGCGGGACCGAATCGGCGTGGGGATGCGGAACGCGAGCGCGTCATCACATCGCTCAAAACAGCGCAGCTGCTGGGCATGGGTGGTGCGGGTGGTCGAGCATTCAAGAAGTGGTCGGAGGTGCGCGAGGCGACGGGTGACAAAAAGTATGTGGTCTGTAATGGCGATGAAAGCGAACCCGGGACCTTTAAGGATCGCGAACTGCTGCTGCGCACGCCTCACCTGGTCGTCGAGGGAGTGATTCTGGCCGGGCTGGTGGTCGGAGCGGAACGTGGCTTCATTTACATTCGCCATGAGTATGAAGAGGCGATTGAAGCGGTGCGGCAAGAAATCGAGTGGGCGCGGAATAGTTTCTTGTGTGGGCGCGATATCTTGGGGTCTGGGATTTCGTTTGAAGTGGAAGTTTTTGTGAGTCCCGGTGGCTACATCTGTGGTGAGCAGACGGCGCTGGTGCAGGCGATTCAAGACGAGCGTGCGGAGCCGCGGAATCGGCCGCCGGAGTTGCAGACGAACGGCCTATGGAACATGCCGACTCTGTTGAACAACGTGGAGACGCTGGCCTGGGTGCCCGCCATCGTGCTGGAAGATGGAGGCACGGGTGAATGGTATGTGAAGCAGGGGCAGACCGGTTACATCGGGGCACGCTTCTTCTCGATCTCCGGCGATGTCGCTCGACCCGGTGTGTACGAAGTGCCCGTCGGCATCCGCTTGGGGGAATTGATCGACAAGTATGCGGGCGGCATGAAGGACGGAGTGGGTTTAAAAGCGGTGGCGCTGTCGGGACCTTCGGGAGGTTTTTTACCACCCGTAATGCCACTGGAGTCCTTTAGCCCTGGTGTTCGCGACACGATTAAGCAGTTCATACCGGCCGAATCAACGGCATTCGATATTCGCGACTTGCCGCTCGACATCGGAGTGACGCGTAAAGTTCGTATCATGCTGGGCGCCGCGATTGTGATCTACGGCGAGCAGACTGACCTTGTCGATCAGACCTTAGCGTGTCTGCGATTTTATAAAGCTGAATCGTGCGGCAAATGCGTGCCGTGTCGGATCGGCTCCACCAAACTCTATGAGCTCTGTGAAGACTTGTCGGGTGGTAAGTTAACGAAGAGTGACATTGATCGGCTGACGGATCGTAGTCAGAGCGAGATTTTTGCTTTGGCACAGGCGATGGCGGACACGGCGATATGCGGATTGGGAACTTCGGTACCCAAGTCGATCCAGTCGCTGCTAGCGCATTTTCCGCAGGATGTGAGTCGTTATTTGCGGAGTCATTCGAGTAGCAGTAGCAGTAGTAGTAGCATCAGTAACAGTAGCAGCGTGGGGTCCAGTGCCAGTTCCAGTGCAATTATGTAAGACAAGCCGTCGAGCGACATCGTCGGTCGACTCTCCGAGTCGACATCGTCGGTCGACTCTCCGAGTCGACTTGCGTGCGAGTCAAATCGTACCTTGGCGGGATTCGCTTACCGACTTGGAAAGTCGGGCGACATTGTCGGTCGACTCTCCGAGTCGACAAACAGGAGTCTCGTCGAGGCGAATGCCGTGTGCGAGACGTGAGTTGAGTTAGATTCAGATGAGTTTAGGTCTTGGGTAGTTAGGAGTAGTCCTCGTGGCGAATGAACTCTATTTCGACGAACTGTCGCATGCCTGGGAAGAAGAAGGCCTGTTTGCCCGTGATATGAAGGGGCAACTGATTCGCGTTGTGTCGAAGACGGAAGAGGACTATACGCGGTATGTCACGGTGACGATTGACGGCGAGGAGATCAACGTACCGCGGGCGGTACCGACCACGGATGCGCAGGGAAACATTCTCTATCAGGATGCTTCGGGCCGCACCTTGCCGCGAGCGACCACGATATTGGATGCGGTTAATAAACTGCGACAGATCAAGGAATTTGCTCAGAACCCAGATCGACCGGCGATGTCGGGGATTATGAGTTCGCTCTTGTCGCGCGGTTCGTTGTCCTCTTTGGATTTGGCTGAGACGGAAGCACCGCCGCCGATTCCGACGCTCTGTCATCAAGATCATTTGAAGCCGGTGGGTGTTTGTCGCGTTTGTAGTGTGGCGGTCGAGACGTATGAGATCGATCGCAAGGATCCCACGAAACGCACGCCCAAGCGGCAGGAGAAGCTGGTTCCAGCGTGTATCCAGCCGGTTGAGGACAACATGGTGGTTTACACCATGGAGTCATCGGATGCGAAGCAGCGGGGGAAGGTCGAAGCGAGTGTTAAGGTGCTGCTGGAACTGCTGGCGGCGGACCATATCACTCAGCCGATCATGCCGACCGTCGACGAAGGCAATGTGCTGGATAGCGCGCCGTCGCACGCGGTGAGTGCGTCGCGATTGTCATCTGCGGCCAGCGATTTAGAACGTCTGCTGGACCGATATGCGGGGCGTCTGGGGATTGATCCCAGTCGGTATCGTCGTCGCGAGCGAGTGCCACGCCCGGTGGATGATAGTTCGCCGCTGATTCGGTTTGATCCCAACGCCTGTATTCTCTGTGATCGCTGCTCGCGATCCTGCGGCGACGTCAAGCAGAATTTCATTATTGGACGAGCGGAGAAGGGGTATTCAGCGCACATCAGCTTTGATTTAGGCAAGCCGATGGGCGATTCGAATTGCGTGGAATGCGGCGAATGCATGTTGTCGTGTCCGACCACGGCTTTGACGTTCCGGCATCCTGTGGAGTCGGATTGGTATCGAGTTCAAATTGCGTTGCCGGGTCGTTCGGCCGTGACGCCCACGGACATGGAACAGAATGACCTGCTACGGACGTTGCCGTGGCGTTATCGGCAGTGGAATCAGAGCTCGCTGGTGCGGTGGCGAGTGAAGAAGGGCGACCAGCTTTGTAAGGTAGGCGATTACGGTTCGACCGCCTTCATTTTGAACTCAGGGAAATTCGGTGTTTGGCTGCCGAAACGCGGCGCGGATGGTCGCATGCTGCCCGGTTGGGATCAAGGCGAGCCGACCTTTACGATGGGGGCTGACGCGGTCATTCTGGGTGAAATGACGATCCTGAATCTCTATCCGCGTAGTGCCACGGTGCGGGCGCTGAGTGATGGGGAGGTGTATGAGGTCCGCCGCAATATTCTGTTCGCGCTGCAGCGTAATCCTGGTGCCCGCGATATTTTGAACACGGTTTATCGCTCCCGAGCACTCAACACCGCCGTCAAACAGGCTTCGCTCTTTGAGGGGCTGAGTGCCACCGAGCGTGAAACCTGTTTGGAATTGCTGGGACGCGATGATTTGCTCAAAGCGGAAGAGCAGGAAGATCATGATGCACTAGCGACCGATGAGTCGAACGTGTTGAGTGGTTCGACGAGCCGCTCGCTGATCGGCAGTGCGAACCGATCGGTCTTGAGCAGTTCGAGCCGTAGTCTGATTGGTTCCAGTTCGGCCATGGCGGGTACTTCGACGGTGCGACCAACTCGACGCGGCGTGGAACTGCTCCATATCGAACCCGGGCAGGTGATTTTTCGTCAGGGAGAACCGGCGGACTGTTTTTACATGATCTACATCGGCCACGTAAAAGTTTCGCAGACCTATGGTGGTCACGAACGTGTGCTCGACTACCTGCGGCCCGATCGTTCGTTCGGTGAAATTGCGCTGCTGGCGGAATGGGATGAAATTCGCGAAGCGATTCCACCGGAATTCCGGGGACGCTTCGGTAATCGCCGCACGACTACGTGCACGGCACTCGATGATGTCACATTGGTACGAATCGATGCGCCGCTGTTCCGTCGGCTGCTGGCCCGTGTGCCGACGCTTAAGAGTCGCCTCATTCAGCAGGCGAAGAATTATCTGGCGGAAGCGGATAAGGATGACAAGAACAAGCCGATGCGAGCCCCCAGTCCGGCCATGGCGGAATTTACCGATCAGGGGCTCTTCAACGCTCAGCGACTTCTCGTGCTGGACCTGGAAGCTTGCACTCGCTGCGACGAATGCACGAAGGCTTGTTCCGACACTCACCAGGGCATTACACGTTTGATTCGTGAGGGCCTGCGGTTTGATAAATGGCTTGTGGCAAGTTCCTGTCGGAGTTGCACCGATCCGTACTGCTTGGTCGGTTGTCCGGTGGATGCCATTCACCGCGTTGACCCGTATAGCGCTCATCGCCCACTGAAGATTCAGCATCAGGATGGTGGCGTCGATTCACGGCGGATCGAGATCCAGATTGAGGACAACTGTATTGGTTGCGGTTTGTGTGCGAACAACTGCCCGTATGGCAACATCAACATGCACGGCAGTGAACGTTATGATCGCGAGCAGCGGCGAGCGATCGTTGAATTCCAGGCGACAACCTGCGATTTGTGCGGCGACTACGTCGGTAACCAGTGGCGAGAGGTGAGTTGCGTTTATGCCTGCCCTCACAACGCCGCTCATCGCGTCAAAGGCGAAGAACTACTCGACCTGATCAAGCGCCAGTAATCTTCCAACCCGAGAGCTATTCGTGGTGGAAGATTTTAGGGCCGTCGGTGGCGTAGGCGCCGATGCCACTTTGCAGGCGGCGATGGGACCAGGAGAGGGCGATGCGTTTGCGACCGAGGTAACCGAGGTAATCCCAGCCGAAGGTGCCGTCGTCTAAGCGACGCTGCTGGGAGGATGGATCTTCGTCGTGCCAGAGATCGCCGCGCCCGATTGCTCCACCACCCACGGCGTAGCCGATGTATCGGCAGGAGTTCGAGGGAGCGGCGTGTGGGCGAACATCTGTGGGATTGCCGGCACACCGATGTTCTTGTTCACGCCATGGCTGCTTGCCATACGCCGTGCTGATCATGGCGGCTTGCAGTGTGGTGAGATCTTCCATGTCAGCCTGTTTGTCCCGGACGGGGCGCATCCCCTGCTGCGGCCATTCCCCATAGGGCGAGCGCGGCTTGGTGACAGGAGCATCGGACAGCGAGGCATCGGCGGCGAGCAGACCGGCCATGAGCGTGAGCAGCGTGAACATCCTTGTTCCTCCTCGAAACCACCCCGCTTATCCCAGCGGGTTACGATTGAACTTCTGAAATGGCAAACGCACGCCCCGATAGAACACGCTATCCGCTCGGAGCGTCAGCGGTGGAGCAAAACTACCTTGGCCAGCCGCCGTCACGACATCATCTTGATCGACGCCATCACCGCTCACCCCAAACCCGCCGATGAGCGAGTTACCGCGATAGAGAGCGGTGCTACCTGGGAAAAACACCACTCCATTCTGATTTCCAATATTCGCTGGATTGCGGAAGTTGCGTCCATGGCGAAAGGCCGTCCAGCCGAACACGCTGCTGAAATCCGCAGCGTTGGGGATTAGCGCGGGATTGAGCGATTCATTCTCACCGGTTTCCTGATTCACACCGATGGTGACGAGGCTGGAGAAAACCGGTGGTACCACGGTCGCGATGCCTGATGGAAAATTGGGTTCAGCCAGGAACCGGAAGGTGCGATTGGTGAAGGCCGTGCCGGTGGGAGGTGTTGCGGGCACCTGGCCATTCCCATCCAAGAACAGATCCGCTTCGTGATTGTTGAGTCCGTCGAGGAATGCGTTGCTTTGCAGCAGTTCGTCGACCGTCGCTTGATTGGCCGCAACCAGCAAGTCGTCGTCGACTTTGTCGAGATCTTGCAGCAGGTCAGGATTAGCGTAGTAGGCGGTGTTACGAGCTTTGGCAACCGCCACATCGATCGAGAACATTGTGGCATCGGGCATGCGGAACAGGCCCAGGATGTTGCCGCTACGATCTCCCACAGCCAGGACCATGCGGGTGCGAGGACCGGGTGCGGGCTGGCCATTGACCAGGTTAACAAGATCCAAGCGAATGGCCGCTCGAGTTTGATCCGCTTTCGCCACTCCATCCATGACGATCTTCTCAATGTCCGCTACCGTCAGATCGCTCGAACCGTCGGGTGAGACGCGTGGTGGCACGATCCAGCCATCGGGCGGAGTGATTCCGAAGCGCAGATAGGGATTTGGCGCGAGGGGATCGATCATGGCGTTGACACCGTCGCGATTCCCATCGGTCACATTCTCTTCACCGACCGTACGGCCCTTCAGGATCAGCGTTTCAAAACCGCGGAGCGGGTTTTGCTGAGTGGGATTGGGTCCGTAGACCTCCAGGGTAATGCCTGCCAGGTCGATACGTCCGAAGGGCAAGCCGAAGTTGGGGAGTGGATTGATGCCTCCCACCGTACCGACGGAGCCATCGCCATAGCGTGAGCCCGTGGGATTGAACACTCGGATCCCACCGACGGCGGCGAACGCCATCCATTCGGCTTCCAGTTCGAGCGGAGCGTTTGTGCGGTCATAATCCGATTGCGGTTTGCCGCCTGGCAACGTCAGGGCAGGCTGGAAATTCTGTTCGAACGTGGCGTAGCCGTCTGGTCCGGGGAAGAACACGCCAATGCCGCCGACCATTTCGGGAAGTGCACCGAACGTGCCGGTGGTTTTGTCTTGCACAAATTTGTAGATCGGCAGGCCACCGGGGAGAGTGCCGAAGCCGCGTCCCTGAGCGTACGGCAGCAAGCCCGAGACGACGCCGTAGGATTCCGGAGCGAACAGGGTTTTCCCTGGAGCATACGCGGTCGCGGGAATATTGAACCGGCCAGCTAAGGCGATATCGTCGGCGGTACCCTTCAGGTCATCCGCACCGGGATGCACCAGGCTGTCGCGACTTTGACGCTCAATCCCAAACAGATCGACGGGCGGAGTAAAACTGATGCCTTGGGGAAAGTGGCCGTTGACTCCAATGGGAGCGACGAAACCGGGGCCATAGGTTTTGGCGACTGGCTGGGAATTGTCCCACGGATTGTTGTTCGTGGGATCAACTGGGTTGGGAAGCGTGGGGTTTGATTCCACTTCTCGCTCGGTCACATCCGAGAGACTGAGGTTGCGGATTGTGCGCGAGGTGAGCGGCGCTTGGTTGTGAGCGAACTGAGCGGCGGTGCGAGCGACCGCCACGGCGCCGTCGATGGCGAATGTCATTTTGTGAATGTCGCCGGCGAAGCGATCCGCTACATCTTGCTCAACACGGACTCCCAGGATGCGACCGCTGCGGTCGAGAACGGCGATGATGGCATCTTGGCGAGCGGATGCGGCGGCGGCTCGATCGAGCAGAATTTTGACTTCGCCGTCGGTGAGGACATTCATGGTGGGATCGACCGCGGGGGCTGGAGGCATTTCTGCCTCGGCAGCCGCGGTGCCGCCGGGAGCGACGGGAAAACACCAAGCGGCGGCGAAGGGGGACTCCTGAAGCCCTAACCCCGGGGCAATATCACTCGCCCGGCACTCGCGTCGCTCGAGTCGTTCAACGCCCAGCAGCAGTCGTCGTGCCGTGTGATTCAAATTCGATTTCCCGCTCATCACGGTCGCTCCAAACTCTCCAGTTACGCTAGATCCCCGGCGTATTCTCGCAGAAATGGCGGATTTGTCGCCAAAATCGCTTATTTGTTCCTTCGGACGTTTTTTTTCAACACATCGGCCTAACCTTGATCGTCCGCATAGCCGATACGACCGTTACAGGCAGTACATACGATGTGATTTGCTTGATCGTACCGCGATTTCCCTGGCAACCTTAGGCGTTTAAAGAAGCTTCCTGTGACGCTAGCCGACCTCCAAGTTCGAAACCGCCGCTTCGGTGGATACCGGCCAGCACGCCGCAAACTTTGGTGGCGATCCGTCGCGGCGCTGATCACGGCTTCGGGAGTCTGGTTGGAAGGAACGGCAGGTCACGGGATCGGTCCGCGCTGGCTACTGGGAGAAGAACCAGCGGCGCCGCGCCTGGCACCGATCGTCGAGGGATTGGCGCCGGTGGTCGAGAATCTCGCACCCATCGTGACGGCACCGGACACTGTCGTAACTCGGCTGGCACCGATCGAGGATGCACCTGTTCGGCCACCCGGCCCACCGGTGCTCAACAGTCCGCTGGAAGAGCACTTTGTGCCCTGGACCGGTTACGTAGAGGAAGACGATCCATGGATTCAGTGGCCGGTTGATCCACCGCTGGGATTTACCGGCCCATCTGGCATTCTGCCACGTGAGCGAGCGACGAGTTCGCACTTTATTCCGATCGAAGATCGCTGGCGGATTGGCTTCGCTGACTACGATCGGTACGGGAAGGGATTTCCGTGGGTTTTCGAGTATCCCAATCGGCCTGGTGCCTGGTGGGATCCCTATCACCAAAACGTGCTTAAGGGCGATTATCCCATTCTGGGCCAGCACACCTTTTTGTCGATCAACGTCGTCGAGAATCTGCTGCTGGAGTACCGACAAGTTCCCACACCGACGACACCGTTTGAGAGCACAGGCGATCCGGGTCAGGCGGAGAACTTTGGTGACCCTAACCAGTTCTTCCTCAATCAAAACCTGGCGGTGGGTTTTGATCTGACGCATGGCAACGGCGCCTTCAAGCCACCCGATTGGCGCGTGAAGGCTACCAGCGTCTTAAACTCGAATTATCTCTCCGTCGGGGAACTGGCCGTCGTCTATCCCGATGTGCGGAAAGGGAAAACTCGTCTGCAGGGCGATTATGCGCTGGAGGAATGGTTCTTTGAATACAAGTTGGCGGACCTCAGTCCCGACTATGATTTTGCTTCGGTGCGAGCGGGATCGCAGCCATTTGTGAGTGATTTTCGTGGCTTTGTGTTTGCCGATACCAATCGTGCCGTGCGTCTCTTTGGCACACGCAATGCCAACCGTGATCAATTCAATGTGATCTGGTTTGATCACCAGGAAAAAGATACCAACAGCGGTTTAAATACCTTCGACGATCGTCATGCCAACACGGTAATCATGAACTACTACCGGCAGGACTTTGTCTTTCCCGGGTATACGGTCGAAGCGAGTTATCACTACAACGTGGACCATCCAAGTTTTAAATTCAACGACAACGACTTTCTGGTGCGACCGGATCCGGCGGGAGTTTTCGCGCCGCATGAAGTGCAGTCTCATTACTTAGGTTTTGCCGGCGACGGTCACATCAATCGCTTCAACATCTCCCATGCCGCTTACTATGTGCTGGGTACTGATACGCTCAACCCAATCGCTGGCCGCGACTTGACGATCGATGCTTTCATGGGCGCCTGTGAATTGTCGTACGATCGGGATTGGATGCGCTTTCGCACTTCCTATTTCTTCGCCTCGGGGGATGGCAATCCGACAGATGGGCGGGGACGTGGCTTTGAATCGATCATGGATGGTCCAGCCTTCGCCGGCGGTGCATTTAGCTACTGGCAGCGCCAGCAGATCGGCTTGCAGGGCGTCAATCTGACTCAGCGTAATAGCCTGCTTGTCGATCTCCGCTCCAGTAAAGCCCAAGGTCAGCCCAACTTCGTGAATCCCGGTTTGCAGCTGGTGAACTTTGGTATCGACGCCGATATCACGCCAAAAGCACGTTTGATTCACAACATCAATTTCTTGTGGTTCAATCACACGGAGACGCTGGAGACATTCCTGTTTCAATCGTCGATCAATCCGTTCATTGGTGTGGATGTCAGTTTAGGCGCGGAGTATCGTCCGCTACTCAACAACAATGTGATCTTCCTGGGCGGTATCGCAGCGCTCCTGCCAGGAGAAGGGTTCGACAACATCTACCGGCAGATGGACGGCAATGCCAACACGATGGTGCAGCTGTTTGTCGACGCGACGTTCCAGTATTAGCAGTCCCTTCCGTCGATCGGTAGCGGGACGACAGGCCGGATTCATTAGGCGGCGGACGCATTCGTAAACCCTCTGCGGTAAACTTTCCGCTAGATGACTTGGAAAGTCGTGCGACATGAAGGCTCGCTGCCCGATGCGACACGTCAGCTCCCGACCCGACCTTGTGTCGGGCGAAGCAGTGACTTCCTCGGTTACCGGGCGTCGGACGCACTCGTAAATGTCTGCGGTAAACTTTCCGCTTCACGACTTGGAAAGTCGTGCGACATGAAGGCTCGCTGCCCGATGCGACACGTT
>JBIIHW010000033.1:0-61084 GCA_044235425.1 Pirellulaceae bacterium | reverse complement strand
CGCGAGCCACCCTGCCTACCCATGGCGTTGCCATGGGCTGGTATGTAGCTGGCCCTCCGGGCCGGGTGTCCTCTTACCTCGGTGCCTGTTCAAACCCAGGAACCCACCTATTCCACCATTCAAACCTATTCCACCATTCAAACCTATTCCACCATTCAAACCTATTCCACCATTCAAACCTATTCCACCATTCCAACCTTTTCCACCATTCACGCGACCGCCTCATTTAGGTAATCCGACACTCTGCTCCCCCGTGCCAGCTCGCATGGACCGGCATTTTAGCCATGCGGAAACGAAAGCGGTCGAATCCACGGTCGCCTGATCTAATCCCTGCTAGCCAAGTTGTGCGACAATCCGACTCGGCAAAATTTGCCGCCTCATCTGCTCGACCACCACCTCATTCATCCGAGCAACGAACTCCTGCTGCTACCAAAAAAAGCCGCACCCGACGCGGGGCGTCGGATGCGGCTCGGAGGTGAGATCGGTTGTGACAGTCGACCTAGACGTTTTACAACTGGTCGCTGCCGGTTTCGCGTTTCGATTGCCAGACCGACCAAATCAAAGCGACGGCCGAAATCGCCACCACAATCAAGAACATTGCATCAATCGGCTTCGCGGCAAACGATTCGGGAAGCGTGAAATGAGTGTGAGCAGGATCGCTTTCAGTCACCGCTTGCGCTCCCTGCTTCACCGTCTCCACTACGCCCTTGTCGTACACCAACGCCATCGGCACCACCAGAATCGAAACCATATTCATCACTTTCAGCAGCGGGTTAACTGCCGGTCCAGCGGTATCCTTGAGCGGATCGCCAACCGTGTCACCCGTTACCGATGCCTTGTGCTTCTCCGAGCCCTTGCCCGTGTTCCGCTCCAAGTCGCGTGGCTCATCTTCCACCGTCTTCTTGGCGTTATCCCAAGCACCGCCCGAGTTGCACATGAAGGAGGCGATCAATTGGCCCACCACGATCGAGCCCGCCAGGAAACCAGCCAGTGCGATCGGTCCCAGCAAGAAGGCGACCAGCACCGGAGCAAACACAGCCAGCAGCGCCGGACCTACCAGTTCCTTCTGCGCCGAGGCTGTGCAAATCTCCACCACTCGACCGTAATCCGGCTTCTTCGTGCCCGCCCAAATCTCCTTGTCGCGGAACTGCACTCGACACTCATTCACAATCAAATAGGCCGCTCGACCAACCGCGCGAATCGTCATCGACGAGAAGAGCATCGGTACGCCGCCACCAATCAACATGCCGATGAAGAGCTTCGGATCCGAAACACTCAGCAGACCCGCCACCTTGTCAAACAGCGAAATCGGAATCGCTTGCTCCTCACCCTGACCACCCGAACCAATCACGGTAATGAAGCTTGCAAAGAGCGACACGGCCGCGATCACCGCGGAACCAATCGCCACGCCCTTCGTCACCGCCTTCGTCGTGTTGCCCACGGCATCGAGGTCGGCCAGAATCTGACGAGCTTCCTTATACTTCTCCTCGCCCATCGCCTTGCGGTCATAACCCATCTCGCCAATGCCGTTGGCGTTGTCCGCCACCGGACCAAACACGTCCATCGAAATCGTGTTACCGGTGAGCGTCAACATGCCGATGCCGCACATCGCCACTCCATACGCCACGAAGATGGCGTTCGTGCCCGAGTAGACCAGCACCGACGTGAAAATGGCAAAGCAGAGGACAATCGCAGTCCAGACCGCCGACTCATACCCCACCGAGAAACCTTCGATGATGTTCGTCGCATGGCCCGTGGAGCAGTTACGCACCAGCCCGCGTACCGGCGAATACTCCGTACCCGTGAAATACTCCGTCGTGCGATTGAGCAGCACGCAGAGAATCACACCGATCAAGCAGGTAACCGCGGGACGCATATCCAGTCCCTCGATGCCAAAGTTGTAATACCACGGCAAACTCGCAATGTTCGTCCACGTCGCCTCGTTGGGCACCATGCTCTTGTCAAACTTCAAGTAGAACACGCCGAGCACCATGAAGCCGACCACCGACAAGATCGAACCCACAATGAAACCGAAATTGATCGACTTCATCGCCTGGGCCACTGAGCCCTTATCACCGGCCTTCACCAAGTAGGTACTGATGATCGACGCAAACACCCCAATCGCTCGCACGAGAATCGGGAACAACACGCCCTTGTGACCAAAACTGGCCCAGCCCAAAATCATCGCTGCGACAATCGTCACTTCATACGATTCGAAAATGTCCGCCGCCATGCCCGCACAGTCACCCACATTGTCGCCCACGTTGTCCGCGATCGTGGCCGCATTGCGAGGATCATCTTCGGGAATGTCCTTTTCAATCTTGCCCACCAGGTCCGCACCCACGTCGGCCGCCTTCGTGTAGATGCCTCCACCCACTCGCATGAAGAGCGCCAGCAGCGTACCACCGAAACCGAAGCCCAACAGCGCTTCGTACGCATGTTCGCCATACGCCATGAAAATAACCGTGCCACCCAGCAGCCCCAGGCCATCGGTGAGCATGCCGGTGATCGTGCCCGTGCGATAGCCCAGCATCAAAGCGCGACCAAAACCAACCTGAGCCGCCGCTGCTACTCGCAAATTACCCGTCGTCGCTAAACGCATCCCAACGAAGCCGACCAGCGCCGAGAAGATCGCACCAATCAAAAATGCGCCCGCTCGCCCCCAAGCAAACGGATCGCTCATACCGAGCGGCGAGGAGGCAGCCTTGGAGACAAACAAAATCACCACCAGCACCGCGATCAAGATCGCGACGGTGCCCAGCTGTTTCTTTAAATAGGCGTCCGCGCCTTCGCGAATCGCAGCGGCAATCTCCTGCATCTTCGCGTTGCCTTGATCCGCCGACTTCACTTGTCCCATCAGCGCCCAAGCATAGGCCAAACCCGCAAAGGCCACACCCAGCACCACGAACAGCAGCACTCGCTCAGTGGTCGAAAAAGCATCGTCTGTCAAAAAGGCGAAATAGCGAAAGGAATGATCGGCTGTCTTCGCCGCCGTGTCCTCAGTCACCTGTGCTGCCCACGCCGCAGCACCACAAAACACCGCCATCGCGGCTAAGAAGATCGTCTGCAATCGTTTCATGCCTACTCCATCACACTAAAGTCACAAAATGCTCGGGCTTCAAAAATTCGTAAGGTTCGCATTGTTAACAAGTGCACAGTCGGCGTCAAGGATTGAAAATCACCCGTTGACACCATTTTTCGGTGCAAAATTTCACCGTAGATGCCTCGCGCCTGCGAAGGCTCGCTCAGCGAACCGTCGCCGAACCGCGCTGCTGCTCCACCGCCGCACAGATGCGCTCATAGACAGCATCCATGCCGCCCTGGCCGTCAATCGATACGACCAGCTGCCGCGTCTCATAGTAGTTCAGCACCGGTGCTGTTTGCGCATGAAAAACTTGCATGCGTCGCTGGATCGTCTCCGGTGTATCGTCCACACGATGCTCGCTCTTGCGGCGATCGCGCATCCGCCGCTCGAGCTCCTTCATCTCCACGCGCAGATTAATCACCAGCCCCACGTGAGACTGGCGGCGAGCGAGCTCTTGATCGAGCAGCCGGGCTTGGTCGACCGTTCGTGGGAAGCCGTCGAAGAGGCAGCCGCCATGGCAATCCGGTAAACTCAGACGCTCACTGACGACACCCACCACCAAATCATCGGGCACTAAGCGTCCGTGATCCATGAAGCTGGCAGCGGTCATGCCTAGGGCACTACCCTGCCGCTTTGCATCGCGCAGCATCTCACCCGTGGATAGGTGAGGAATATTTAGATGCCGAACCAGCCGATTGGCCTGCGTACCTTTACCTGAGCCGGGAGGTCCGAATAGCACGATGAACATGCCGCTGCAAGCTCCATCTCGGGCCCGGCAGATCGCTTAATCTTCGAGTAACCCGCTGTAGTTACGCATGACAAGATGGCTATCGATCTTTTGCACAAGATCAAACGCCACGCTGACCGCGATCAGGAGACCGGTACCACCGTAGAATGCGGCAATCTGCGAGTCCACACCCAAAAACGCGGACACAATCGTGGGGACAATCGCCACAAGCGACAGGAAGCCAGCACCCACATACGTGATTCGCAGCATCACCTTTTCCAGGTAACTCGCCGTCTTCCGACCCGGTCGGTATCCAGGAATAAAGGTGCCGTAGTCCTTCAGGTTCTCCGACATTTCTTTCGGATTGAACGTAATCGCAGTCCAGAAGTAGCAGAAGAAGTAAATCAGGGCGACGTACAACAAGTTGTAGAAGAACGACTCACCACGCGAAAACACGTCCTTGATGTTACTAAAAAAGCTGCCGTACTTCGGAAACCAATTGCCGAGGAATGCGAAGATCAAAGAGGGCAGCATTAACAAGCTGCTCGCGAAAATGATCGGCATCACACCCGACTGGTTGAGCCGCAGCGGGAGGTATTGTCGAGTGCCGCCGAACACGCGTCGACCACGCACATGTTTGGCACTGCGAGTAGGAATGCGACGCTGGCCCTGTGTAATGAAGATCACTCCCACCACAACAGCGACGAACAAAATGACGAGGATGATAATCGTCTCCAGGCCGATCGCCGAGCCGATTTCGCCGGTGAGCTTCATTTCTGCATTGCGGAACAGATTCTGCAGTGCGTCGGGCATACGAGCCAAGATACCGGCCATGATGAGCAAACTGATCCCATTCCCAATGCCGAACTCGTCGATCTGTTCGCCGAGCCACATCAAGAAGATGGTACCGCAGGTCATGGTCATCACGGTGACCAGCTGCCAGCCAAAGCTCAGTGACTTGGGATCTGGTGGGTTGGTCAAAAACGACGCATCAATCATCGATCCGGAGCCGTCCGTACCGCCGCCCATCAACGCTCGGACGTAAAAGTAGCTTTGAATAATGCAGAGGCCGACGGTCAGGTAGCGCGTGTATTCATTCAGCTTCTTACGCCCAGTTTCGCCTTCCTTGCGGAGTTCCTCGAGGGGCTTCCAAACGGATCCGAGAATCTGCAGAATGATCGACGCAGAGATATAGGGCATGATGCCCAAGCCGAAGATCGTCGCCTGATTCAAATTGCTGGCGCTGAAAACTGAGACCTGCTGCAAAAACTTTCCTAAGCCGCCTTGGTCTTGGCTGAAGAATCTGGTCACCGCCGCTTGATCGACGATCGGCACCGGAATCCAGTACCCCACTCGATAAATGGCCAGCATCAACAGCGTCAGGAGAATCTTCTGACGCAGCTCAGGAATCGTGAGTACGACTCGTAGCTTTTCAAACATGGCCTCGATCCGTCCTGTAATCGATAGAAAATCCTGCGGTGACGAAACGCAAACCGCCGACTTACGCCGGCGGCTGATGCTGTCTTACTTGACCGGCTTGGTCTTCTTACCCGCCGCTTCGCGGGCCGCTCGTTGCTTGTCGGCCACCGGCGTACGGGGCGGAATCACGACCAACTGCCCTTGCGACTGCTCAATCTTCTCCTTCGCTTTAGCGGAGAAGCGATGAGCGGAAACCTTTAGCTTCTTGGTCAGTTCACCGTCGCCCAAAATCTTCACGACATCGTGTCGCTTGCTGATGAGGCCTTTGGCGGCGAGTGTTTCTGGGGTGACTTCATCGCCCGCAGCGAACTCACGATCCAGATCCGCAACGTTCACCGAGACGACGGTGAGTGCGAAGCTATTGGTGAAACCACGCTTGGGAATGCGTCGGACCAGGGGAGTGCCACCGCCCTGAAAAATTGACAAGGCCTTGTAGCCCGCCCGAGCCGTTTGGCCCTTACCGCCGCGACCAGCAGTTTTGCCTTTGCCCGAACCGGTACCACGACCGACCCGCATCAACTTTGTGTGCTTCTCAATGCCTTGATTGACTTCATGCAAATTCATGACAACGATACTCCTCGCAACCGCTCGACATCCGCCTGGGTGCGCAAATTCTGCAAGGCCGCAATCGTCGCCTTGACGAGTAGCACCGGATTATTACTGCGACGACTCTTCGTCAGAATGTTGGTGATTCCCGCCGACTCACAGACGGCTCGCACCGCTGGTCCTGCGATGACGCCGGTACCGGGTCCAGCTGGCAACAACACCACTTCAGCCGATCCAAAGCGACCACTCACGCGATGCGGAATGGTACCATTGGTTAAGGGCACTTTCGCCAGGCGGCGGGTGGCATACTTGGTCGCTTTGTCGACGGCGGGTGGCACTTCATTTGCCTTCCCATACCCCCAACCCACTCGACCTTTTCCGTCCCCCACGACCACCATCGCAGCGAAGCTGAAGCGACGACCGCCCTTGACGACTGCGGCGCAACGTTTAATGGCGACTGTGCGGTCAATGAACTCACCACCGCCGCGTCCTGAATCTGTAGACACGCTAGCTAATCTCCAGCTTCGATTCCTCGATGCACGATCCGAATACTATTTTCCACCGGCAACTCGTCAGCCCCATCCACTGGTCCCAGGCCGCTCATCGCCCTCGTTATCCTACTACTTTTTCGCTCGTCTCAGTTCCTTAGAACTGCAAGCCTGCCTGGCGTGCCGCATCGGCCAGCGCCGCCACTCGCCCATGATAGCGATTGTGACCACGATCGAAACAGACCTGATTGATGCCTGCCGCCAAAGCGCGTTCGGCAATCGCCTTACCGATCGCCTCAGCAGCGGCTTTATTACCGCCGTAGCCGACCTTAGCGCGTAAATCTTTGTCGCGGGAACTGGCCGAGACCAGTGTGCGACCGGAGGCATCATCGATGACCTGGCAGCAGACATGCTTCAGGCTGCGGAAGATAGTCAAGCGAGGACGCGAGGCGTCTCCCTTGAGCGGCTTCCGAACGCGAAAGCGACGACGCTCACGCACGCCATAGAGTCGTTTGTTTTTATCCACGATTCGTCCCCTACCCTGCTCTCTTCAATTCGTCGGTGATCAACGCAATTACTTCTGTGCCGACTTGCCGGCCTTCTGCTTGACCACTTCGCCCTGGTATCGAACACCCTTGCCCTTGTACGGTTCCGGCTTTCGGACTGACCGCACTTCCGCTGCAAACTGTCCGACCAGTTGTTTATCACAGCCCTGAATGACCACGTGCGTCTGATCGGGACAGGTGACCTTGAGTCCCTCAGGGATCGGCCGCTTGATTTCGTTGGCAAATCCCACTCGCAGCGCCAGAGTCTTACCCTGCAGCGACACGACGTAACCGACGCCTTGCACTTCCAGTTTCTTCTCGTAACCAGTCTTCACGCCATCGACCATGTTCTGGACGAGGGAGCGAGTCAGACCGTGAAGCGACTTCGACAATCGCTCTTCATCCCTTCGCTCGACGTGCACTTCCTTGCCCTCGACCCGCACGGTGACGTTGGGATGATGTTCCCAGCTCAACTTTCCGAGCGGTCCGGAGACCTTGATCGTACGGTCTTGCACGGCGACTTCGACACCCGCAGGCACCGTCACCGGTTTTTTCCCAATACGCGACATGATCCACCTCGGCTGCTAATCCAGCCGCCTTTACCTGCTAATGCCTTACCAAACTTCGGCCAACACTTCGCCACCGAGGTTGCGCTGGCGAGCTTCACGATCGCTCACCACCCCGTGACTGGTGCTGATGATCGTAATCCCCATGCCGTTCAGCACGGGTCGGAGATCGCGCGACTTACGATAGATCCGCCGGCCCGGGCAACTAACCCGACGCACGTGCTGAATCAGCCGCTCCCCACTTGGTCCATATTTCAATTGGATGCGCAGTTGTGGCAGCACATCGCTTGAGACTTCTTCCCAGTCCCAAATATAGCCTTCGCGCTTCAGCACGTCAGCCAAGCCGCGTTTTACCTTTGACGCCGGAATATCCACAAACGGTCGCTCAATAGCCACCGCATTACGAATCCGGGTCAACATGTCGGCGATCGGGTCAGTCAACATGATCTTCGTATCCCCTCGCTACCAACTCGCCTTGCGCACGCCTGGAATTGCCCCCTGATCCGCTAGCTTGCGGAAACAGATACGACAGATCCCAAACTTCCGATAGACCGCTCGCGGTCGTCCGCATAGACGACAGCGACGTCGCAGTCTGGTGGAGAACTTCGGCGGTTGTAACGCCTTCGCTCGCTTTGATTTACTCGCCACGGGTTTCGACCCTGTATGCAAAACTAAAACTTACGGGTGAGCCCTCCGCCCAACCCGCTTCCGCTACTCGGACCGGAACGGCACACGCCGCCTTCCAGCCACTCACTCAACCACAATCCTCAAGCTCAAATCCCAAACCCAAATCCACAAACCCCATCCGTATTCCGCCCATCCGACCGCCAGCTCCAGCCAGCGACGCGGCCTAAGCCGCTCCCTTCCCTCGCTCTTCCGTCTGAAACGGAATACCGAGTAATCGCAGCAGCTCCCGCGCCTCGTCATCACTATCGGTGCTCGTCACGAAGCAGATGTTCATGCCTTGCACGCGAGTGAACTTGTCGGGATTGAGCTCGGGGAACACCAACTGTTCCGCCAGACCCATGCTGTAATTGCCATGGCCATCAAAGGCCTTCCGGGAAACGCCGCGGAAGTCGCGCACCCGAGGGAGCGCGAGCGACACGAGTCGTTCCAAGAATTCGTACATGCGTTGGCGTCGCAGAGTGACTTTACAGCCGATCTGCAGGTTTTCACGCAGCTTGAAGCCGGCGATCGCCTTCCGCGCCTTCGTAATAATGGGTCGTTGTCCCGCGATCAACCCTAAGGCCTCCGCCGCTACCTCCAGGAACTTCTTATCCTGAGTTGCTGCGCCCACGCCCATGTTGATCACGATTTTCTGCAAACGAGGCACGGCGTTCGGATTCTTGGTGCCGAACTTCTCGCCCAGCGCGGCCCGAATTTCGTTCTCGTATCGTTCTTGCAATCGCGGCTTGTGTGCCATCTTTAGCCAACCTCTTTACTTCTTGGTACGCGCCGGAGCGATCGTGCCAATTCCCGCATCACATTTCTTGCAGTACCGTTCCTTCACTCCATCCGCCGTCAGCCGGGCACCCGTTCGCGTCGGCTTGCCACACTGCGGGCAGACCAAGAGCACGTTCGAGACGGAGATCGGCATCTCGCGATTCAGGCGACCACCCTGCGGGTTCTTCGCACTGCGCCGGACATGCTTGTACACCTTATTCGCACCTTCAACCGTCAGCTTACCCGCCTCTCGGTCAATCGCGATTACTTTACCCGTGTGTCCCCGGTCACCACCGGAAATCACCTGTACCTTGTCATCGGTCTTGATATGCATCACACCACCTCTTCCGCGAGACTGACGATCTTCGTGAAATCCTTATCTCGCAGCTCTCGAGCTACCGCGCCGAAAATGCGAGTGCCCTTGGGGTTGTTGTCGTTATCGATGATCACCACGGCGTTGCTGTCGAACCGCACGTAGCTGCCATCCTCTCGGCGCGTCGGTTGCTTCGTGCGAACCACGACCGCCCGGACCACCGCCTTCTTCTTGATATCGCTCCCAGCCCCACCCACACTCTTCACCGAACACATAATCACATCGCCAATGCCCGCGTAACGTCGTCGCGACCCGCCGAGCACCTTGATGCACATGACTTCTTTCGCTCCGGTGTTGTCGGCCACCGATAAGCGTGTTTCCTGCATGATCATGACTGCTGATCCCGTCGCCTTGCGGCGTTCCTGGTAATCCTGGCCAACTCACCAACGTCGACAATCCGGTCGCCTACGTCGCGCTCTCTTCGGTACCTTCCAACGTCAAGGCAGCCTTCCGAGCGGCGAGGTTAATCGCTCGACTCTTCTCGACGACCCGCACCAGTTCCCAGCGTTTCAGCCGTGAACGTGGCGCCGATTCCACAATCTCCACCGTGTCACCGGCAGCCGATTCGTTCTTCTCGTCGTGCACATAACAAAACGTCCGGCGCTTAATGATCTTGCCGTACTTTTTGTGCCGCACCAGACGACCAATCTCGACGCGCCGAGTCTTCGGCGTCTTATCTCGAGTTACTACTCCAACTACCACTCGCTTTGGCATGGCTCGTTATCTCTAGGACTTCTTCTGGCGTTCCGTTTGCAGCGTCTTGATCCGAGCAATCGTGCGTCGATGTCGACGCATCTCACTCGGCGTATCTAACCGCTCCGTCTGTGACTTGATCTTCATCTTAAACAAGCTCTCCACGGTCTCCTTGAGACTCAGCTGAAGCTGCTCGTCACTCATCTCGCGAAGGTCGGCTATCTTCATCGTCGTAGTTCCTGGCTTCCACCCGCAGTGGCATCCGCTTTCGCGTCTCCCCCTGCTCCCATCTCGTCTCTGGTCGCTCCCGGCTCGCTCGGCTAGGCCGTGCGCCGCCTCACAAATCGGACTCGGATTGGCATCTTGTGAGCCAATCGGGCCATGCACATCTTGGCCTGCTCCTCCGTCACTCCACCTAACTCGTACAACACCGATCCCGGCTTCACCACGGCCACCCAGTGGGCCGGCTCACCTTTACCCTTACCCATTCGCGTTTCGAGTGGGCGAGCGGTGATCGACTTGTGGGGGAACATGCGTACGTACAGGCGACCCTCGCCGCGGATGTACTGCTGTGCCGCAATACGCCCCGCCTCAATGGTCTGTGCCTTAATCCAGCCGCCCTGGACCGCTTGCAAGCCGTAGTCGCCGAAGACGACTCGGTTGCCACGCGTGGCATTACCTTTTATACGTCCTCTTTGGCTTTTTCTGTGCTTGACTCGCTTCGGCATTAGTGCCATCGGTCACATCTCCTTCGTACATACCTTGATTGATCCAGACCTGAATTCCCAGGTTACCCTGAGCGGTAGACGCCTCGGCGAAACCATAATCGATTTTCGCTCGCAGCGTACTCAGCGGAATCGAACCCAAAATTGCCTTCTCCCGGCGCGCCATTTCCGCTCCACCCAAGCGGCCCGCCAGCTGTACCTTAATCCCACGTGCACCCGCATCCATCGTGAGTTCCATCGCCTTCTTCATCGTGCGTCGGAAACTCGCCCGCTTGCTGAGCTGCATCGCAATCTCTTCCGCCACCAACTGTGCTTGCAGTTCGGGGCGAGTGATTTCTTCGATCTTCAAATTCACGCGGCGGCCGATCAAGTTCTGCAGCTCCTCCTGCAGCAACTCCACCTCCTGCCCCTTCTTTCCAATGATCAGGCCAGGCCGTGCTACGAAGAGCATCACCTTGACCTCATCGCGCGTTCGTTCGATCTCAATGCGATCGATCCCAGCGCTGCGATACTGTGTCTTCTGCGGATGATTCTTGATGAAGTTGCGGATCTTGTGATCTTCGATCAGAAGATTCGAGAACTCCTGCTTCGACGCGTACCAGCGGCTCTTCCAGCCGACCATGATCCCCGTACGAAAGCTGATTGGATTGACTTTCTGACCCATGTCCTACTCCGAATCCTGCTGGCTGTCTTCCGAAATTACATCCGCCAACGTCACCTTAATGTGAGCCATTCGTCGCTTGATCGAGAACGCCATTCCACGTGCTCGAGGCCGAATCCGCTTGAACGTGGGTCCACCATCGATCCGGCAATCAACCACCACCAGAGCATCCGGGTCAACGGTTTCACCCTTCGCCTGATCGGGATCCAAGGCGTTTCCCAACGCACTCTTAATCACCTTTTCGAGCATCCGAGCTCCACGCTGCGGCTGATACTTGAGCAGGTTCAGGGCGTCGTCCGCGAACTTCCCCCGAATCAGATTCGCCAGATGACGAACCTTGCGCGGGCTGATCCGAGCAAAGCGATGACTTGCGTTAAATCTCATGTCTCTCCCCTCACACTCGACAGACCCAGCTCCCCATGAAGCATTGTGATCTGCCTAGACTGCTACTTACCTGCTGGCGTCGCCACCTTCTTGCCCGAATGTCCGCGGAAGGTCCGAGTCGGAGCAAACTCACCCAAACGGTGGCCGACCATGTCTTCCGTCACAAACACCTTGACGAACACTTTGCCGTTGTGAACATCGAACGAAAAGCCGACGAATTCGGGCACGATCGTACAAGCACGAGCCCAGGTCTTGATCGGCGTCTTGGGCGTACCCGCGTCGATCTGTGCCTTGACCTTCTTGTAGACCTTGAAGTCAACATACGGACCTTTTTTTGATGAACGACCCATACAAGGTTTACTCCCCGTTCCCCCAGCTCAACTTCCCGACTCACCCACCGGCAGCGAAGCCACTCGGCTCCCCCGCACCGCTCACCAAAACTTATTTCAACTTCAACACGCCATAGCGGCGCGACTTACGACGACGAATGATCGCCTTGTTCGAAGGCTTACGACGCTTACGCGTGAATCCGCCCTTGGCCAACTTACCGGTCGGACTGACCGGATGACGACCGCCCTTGGTACGGCCCTCACCACCACCGTGCGGATGGTCGATTGGATTCATCGCCGTGCCGCGAACATGAGGACGTCGCCCCAGCCAGCGTTTGCGGCCCGCCTTCCCGTACTCCACATTCATGTCATCGGCATTACCCAGCTTGCCGATCGTCGCCCGACAGGCCGCTGGAATACGTCGAATTTCACCGCTCGGCAACGACACCTGTGCCCAGCCCGCCTCGCGAGCCATCAGCACCGCACCCATCCCAGCCGCTCGGCAGAGCGACCCGCCCGTACCGGGCAGCATTTCAATGGCATGAATCGTCAATCCCAGCGGGATGTTTCGCAGCGGCAAGCAGCTGCCGACATTGGGAGGTGCCTCGGGACCACTCTGGACCGTATCACCCGCCTTCAAACCCTCGGGAGCCAAAATGTAACGCTTTTCGCCATCCGCGTAGAACAGCAGCGCCACACGCACGTTACGATTCGGATCATACTGGATCGAATTCACGCGAGCTGGAACATTGTCCTTGTCACGCTTGAAGTCAATGACTCGATACTGCTTCTTGTGACCGCCGCCACGATGGCGTGCCGTGATGAAGCCTTGATTATTGCGGCCGCCCGTCTTCGGGAGTGGCTTGAGCAGCGACTTCTCGGGCTTAGCACCCTTCGTCAACTCGCTGAAATCACTCACGCTGGCATTACGTCGCCCAGCCGATGTCGGTCGATATTTGCGAATTCCCATACGTCCACTCCATCCGATCGATTACTGGTTTAGAAGAAATCGATCCGGTGCTCCTCAATCAGTTCAACGACCGCCTTCTTCCAATCCCGCGTGTGAGCGGTTTTGAACTTGTGGCGCCGCAGCTTACCCTTGCGGTTCTGCGTCCGCACCTTAACCACCTTCACATTAAACATTCCTTCCACAGCGCGTCGCACATCCAGCTTCGTCGCCAGCGGATTGATCTCAAAGGAATATTGATTGTTGCGAGTCGACTTGTGCATTCCCTTTTCCGTTAGCAACGGACGGACCAGCACTTGGTCGGGTCGCAGTTCAGGGCCTTTTGCCGGTTCACTCATCTCACCCACTCCTCACTTACGAGCTCCACTGCCGCTTACGATGCCACCGCCGTTTTGGCGGCCACGCGCGCTCGCAGAGCATCCAGAGCCGCTTTCGTTACGAGTAGCTTGCGCGGTCGCAACACAATCAGAGCATTCAAATCACTTACCGGTGACACCGCCACTCCCGGAATGTTCCGAGCACTGCGATAGACGTTCAGATCAGCCGCCGCCGTTGCCACCAATGTGCTCTGCCCGCTCAGCTTCAAAGCCTTCAAAACCTGAGCCATCTCCTTGGTCTTCGGAGCGGCAAATGCCAAGTCGTCAACAACCACCACTTGGGACTTCAAAATCTTGGAAGCGACCGCCATACGAGTGGCGAGCTGAATGGCCTTTTTGGGCAATCGGTAGGAGAAGTCTCGCGGCTTCTTGGCGAAGATATGACCACCACCCACGCGATTTCCCGCTCGACGTGAACCGGCACGGGCATTACCCGTTCCCTTCTGGCGATACATCTTCTTCGTCGAACCAGCCACTTCACCACGCCCCTTGCTGGCGAAGGTGCCCTGACGCTGATTCGCTTGATACATCACGACAACGTCGTGTAGCAACTGCTTGTTGATCCGTGGAGCTAGTTCCGCCGGATCAATTGAGTAGCTACCGACCTCTTTACCCGTCCGATCGTAGATCGGCAAATCAGCCATGACTATCAACCCCACATTAGTGCCAGCACAAACCAACCGATGCCAGCCAACCCGTTTGAATTACCCAACCTTATTTGTCGCGCGAATCACAACCATACCGCCCGCTGGGCCAGGAACCGCACCACGCACCAACAGCAAGTTATTTTCCGCATCCACTCGCACCACCTGGAGATTTCGAGCGGTGACCTGATCGTTCCCATACTGACCAGGCATCTTCTTGCCCTTTTTGGGACGACCGCCACCGCGCCACGCAGCCAGACCGCCGCTGGTACCCATATTGCGGTGCACCTTCTTCACACCGTGACTCGCTCGTTGACCAGCAAACCCGTGGCGCTTCATCACACCCTGGTAGCCACAGCCCTTGGTCACACCCGTCACATCAACCGCCTTGACGCCATCAAAGACATTGACCGTTACCTTCTGGCCAACTTCGACGCCGGCGACGTCACCACGAAATTCCTTCACAAATCGCTTGGGCTCACAATCCGCTTTCTTCGGGGCTTCTACGCCCGCTGCGGCACGGCGGCGAGCACGCTTGCTGCCGAGAACAGCCACATGACCACGCTCACTGCGATTCGCTAAACGACGAGGCTTATCCAGAAAACCAAGCTGCACGGCGGTGTAATGATCACGCTCTTCCGTACGCAACTGCAGCACGTCACAGGGACCCGCCTCAATTACCGTTACCGGCCACGCTTTGCCGGCTGCATCGAAAACTTGCGTCATCCCGACCTTTCGGCCGAGCAATCCCTTGACCATGATTATTTGCCTCGTCTATCGCTTGCGGTAATCAGCAGCACCCTTCACTCAATCTCTCACGTAGCGAAGGGGCCACAGTTTAACCGCTCAGCATCCAGTGCATAGGGCTCTTGGTTATTTATCCGAGAATTTTAATCAACCAACCTATCGCGAAGTCGCCTTAATCTTAATATCCACACCAGCCGGCAAACTCAATTTATTCAAGGCTTCAATCGTCTTGGCAGTCGCCTGCACAATGTCGATCAAACGCTTGTGAGTTCGAATCTCGAACTGTTGACGAGCTTTCTTGTCAATGTTCGGACCCGACAATACCGTGTATCGTTCGACGCGAGTTGGCAGCGGAATGGGACCATGAACTTCAGAGTGAGTTCGCTTGGCCGTATCCACGATCTCCAACGCACTTTGATCCAAAACAGCATGATCATAAGCTTCCATGCGAATTCGAATCACTTCGTGCGGTGCACCAGCCACAGCAAATCTCCTTACCTAACTTACCGTCTGCCTACTTACCGTACCGACTAAGCAGCCACTCAAACGACTTACACTCTGCATTCCCACTGCCGCATTCCCACTACCTCATTCCCACCGCCGCCTAGTCGAAGCCAGTTCGCCAGATGGGAAACGGCAGAATGTAGACCCCTTTTATCGGCAAGTCAACAGGGGCCCTGAGCAACTTTGTCTGGTATTTTGCTTTTCGCCCCGAACTCCGCTGAAAACAAGCCTGCTGGCGCTCGCGCGGGTGCCCTCTCCGCCATCGTATTGATAGTGGCGACAACAGCTTCCTCGAACTATACTCACCCATCTTCTCGTTTTGCCCCAAAACCTGCACGGGAGCCCAGCGCCGATGAATGTGCGACGAGCGGTTATTACCACGGCAGCACCGCACCAGCATACGCTGCCTCTGCAACAGCTCGTCGATCGCGACGGCCAGCCTAAAACCGCTTTGCAGCTGATTTTAGAGGAAGTGCGAGCGGCGGATATTCAAGACATCTGTTTGATTATTCAGCCCGGTGACGCCACGGAATATCGGCGTGCCGCCGGCCCGCACGCTGCCGATCTGCAGTTCGTCGAACAAGCCGCGCCACTCGGCTACGGCCAAGCCCTGTACCTCAGTCGCGCCTTCGTCGGCGACGAACCGTTTCTGCACGTGGTAGGCGATCATGTGTTTTTAAGCCAATCCCAAGACCGCTGCGCACGGCAACTGGTAAATGCCTTTCGCGACTGTCACTGCTGCATTTCGGCCGTGCAAGCGACACGCGAAACCAAATTGCCCTACTTCGGAGCGGTTGGCGGTCAACTGGTCGCCGGCCACAACAAGCTTTATCAAGTCGCCCGCGTCCTCGAGAAGCCCACGCCGACGCAAGCGGAGCAGGAATTAATCACGGCGGGACTGCGAGCCGGATACTATCTCTGCTACTTCGGCATGCACGTGCTCACGCCCAGTGTTCTCAAAATACTGGCCGATCAGCTGCAGCAGACGACGGAAAAAGTGAGTCTCTCACGCACGCTCGCGCAACTCGCACAGCAAGAACGCTACCTGGCCCTGCATGTGCAAGGCACCCGCTACGACCTCGGCATGAAATATGGATTGCTGCTCGCCCAACTCGCGATTTCCCTCAGTGGTCGAGATCGGGATCAGATTCTGACCGAGCTCCTGGATCTGACCGCCAGCGGTGCGGCTTCCCATTCCGCCAGTTAAACAGGAAGCTGCCCCGCCATGGAATCGCTCCTCGATATTCTCACGTCGTCTGATCCGGCGGTCCGGCATCGTTCACTGGCCGCTGCCTGTGCCGGTCAGTCCCTGGAAACACTGCTCGACGCCACCCGCACCCTCGACGATTTTCGGCGTCAGGCCACCAACCTCTACCAGCGCGTTCGAGCTCTTTTTTTTCTCGCCGCCATCCACCGCTACGAAATACCACCGCGACTGGCCACAAGTTCCCCGAGCGGCATTTCGTCGCTCGCTTATCGACATCTGCTCGAACGGCGTTTTGCCGAATCAATCGACGAATTTCTGCGTCAGCAAGCTGCCACGGGGCCGTCCGAAGCTCTCTCCAGCGGCTTGGCCCAAGCCTATCGCCAGTTCGGCTTCCAAACACTCGCCGATCAAGTGCGTCAAAGCGTGCGTCAAGTCCGCGGTAATCAGTGGATGTTTCGTCTCGGCCACCCACTCGACTCGCCGCTCACGCTCCGCCACGAACTACGTCAGCGGCCCGACCACGACTCACCCTTTCCCGTGCTCCGCGAACGCACCGCCGTCCGACTCGATTTCAGCCATAGTGCATGGAGCGATATCTTTTTTCTGGGAATGGATTTTCCCGATGGCGCCCGCGTCCTGAATGTGTCCATCGATTTAGGCGTTGCTGGTCAGCCGCCTCAGCCGCCCATTGAATCGTTTGTGCGGGTAATCGATCGTCCGGTGTTGCGACTTACGAGCGTCGATTTAGGCGCGACCGTGGAACTCACGCGTATCTCGGACCTCTTTGACTTCGGACGAGATCATCTAGGACTGCTCAAAGCTGCCGTGATCGCAGCCGGCATTGTGCCGCCCGGCATGGAAGGCTCAAACCACGCCCTCTCCGAATTACTCGACCGACTGGTTGGCCCCGGTCTGGGACTCGAAGTCGCCAGTCAGGTTTACAATTTGCCCAAAGGCTCCCGTCTGGCCGTCTCCACCAACCTCCTCGGCTCACTCATCTCGCTGCTGATGCGGGCAACCGGTCAGATCGCGAGCTTGACCGGACCGCTCACCGAAAACGACCGCCGCATCGTCGCCGCGCGCGCGATTCTTGGCGAATGGCTGGGAAGCTCCGGTGGCGGCTGGCAAGACTCGGGAGGCGTCTGGCCAGGCATCAAATTAATTCATGGTGTGGAAGCGCAGCCGAGCGACCCTGAGTGGGGCATCAGTCGCGGCAGTCTTCTCCCGCGTCATCGCCTGCTGGGTGAAGACGAATTCTCCCGAGAAACACGCGGTAAACTGCAAGACTCCCTCGTGCTCGTCCATGGCGGACTAGCCCAGAACGTCGGCCCAATCCTGGAAATGGTGACCGAAAAATATCTACTCCGCGGCGAAGCCGAATGGCAAGCTCGGAGCACCGCCATCGCATACCTCGATGAGATCCTGGCCGCCCTGCGGGCTGGTGATTTACGCACCCTGGCCCACTGGACGACCCTCAACTTCTCCGGCCCGCTGCAGTCCATCATTCCCTGGACAACCAACCGCTTCACCGACCTGCTGATCGAGCGTGCGCGCGAACGATTCGGCGCGGATTTCTGGGGCTTTTTGATGCTCGGCGGAATGGCCGGTGGCGGCATGGGCTTCCTGTTTGATCCCGCATGCAAAGCGGCCGCCCACGCCTGGCTCGCTGCCACCATGAGCGAACTGAAACAAGAGCTCGAGCATGCCTTGCCCTTTGCCATGGAACCCGTCGTGTTCACGTTTGCCGTCAACGATCGCGGCACTTGGGCCGACTTGCTCACCGGCGAAGAAGCGGCGCTCTCCAGCGGCTACTACAGCCTGCTGGCCCCGCAGTGGCTGCTCTCCGGACAACGCGACCTATCGCCCCTCACCCAACTCGAACTGCGACGACTCGGCAACTCACTCGCCAGCGGCCAGATGCCTACCGGCACCGCTCATCAGTTACTGCAGAGCGTCCTGCCACGCTCGTCCACGCAAACGACGAACCACCAGCAGCTCCAGAGCTGGCTCCACCGCTATGGCTTCGATGAGCGTCATCAGGAACAACTCCGTTCCGACCTCCGCTCAGGACGAATCGGACTGGCACAAAATCGACTGCCTCCCACCACGCTGATTGAACCGGTGGAGCCGGGTGATTACATCGACCTGCGCACCTCCCCACCCTCTGCCCAGTGGCAGGCGCTCGGAACAGCCGCACTCGAGCAGGGACAGGTGGCCGTCATCTCGCTGGCCGCGGGAGCCGGAAGCCGCTGGACCGAAGGCGCGGGCGTCGTCAAGGCACTGCATCCGTTTTGCAAGTTCCGCGGACGACATCGAAACTTCCTGGAAGTTCACCTGGCCAAATCACGTCGCACCAGCCAGCTGGCTGGTCGTCCCCTGCCCCACGTGTTCACCACCGGCTACCTCACCGACGAGCCCATTCGTGCTCACCTGGAACAATGCCGATCCTACGACTACCCCGGCCCCGTGATCATTTCGACCGGCCGCAGCGTCGGACTGCGCACCATTCCCATGACGCGCGATCTCCGCTTTGAATGGGAGAACTTGCCTCAGCAAACACTCGACCCACAGCGCGAGAAACTGCGTGCCAGCCAACGCGCCGCTCTGCTCGAATGGGCTCGCCAGCAAGGTGAGGGAAACGACTACGTCGACAACCTGCCTCAGCAGTGTTTGCATCCAGTCGGACACTGGTATGAAGTCCCCAATCTGCTGCTCAATGGCACACTCGCACAGCTACTGACCACGCATCCGCAGCTGCAATACCTGCTCCTGCACAACGTCGACACCCTCGGGGCCCATGTCGATCCCGGACTGCTCGGTGCCCACATTGCCAGCGGAGCCTGTTTGACGTTTGAAGTGATCCAGCGGCGAGTCGATGATCGGGGCGGTGGCCTTGCACGCGTCAACGGACAGGTACGCATTCTCGAGGGGCTCGCCATGCCGCACGAAGACGACGAGTTTCGCTTGCCACTCTACAATTCCATGACCACCTGGATTCACCTCGACACCCTGCTTGACCTGTTCGCCCTCACCCGCTCGCAGGTAACCGATGCCGCCGCCGTGAGCGAAGCGGTGCGTCGAGTAAGTAGGCGGATTCCCACCTACGTGACACTCAAAGATGTGAAAAAACGGTGGGGCCGAGGTCAAGAAGATATCTTTCCCGTCGCGCAGTATGAGCAGCTTTGGAGCGATATGACTTCGCTCCCCGAGCTAACATGTGGATTTATCGCCGTCCCAATTCTTCGCGGACAACAGCTCAAACACCCCGCCCAACTCGACGGTTGGCTCCGCGATGGCTCGGCTCACTACGTCGACTCCCTCTGCGATTGGCAGTAAACGCTCGGCTGCGATTGGCAGTAAACGCTCGGCGAGCGTCGTGCGGGCCGAGCCCTGGTTGAACAGGCGGGCAAGCCGGCATCCCAGCAGGGATCGAATTGGCCCCGTCCACCCGCAAATCTCGCCTCGAACCACCATCTTGCCCATTTCACCAATTCCACCTAACGGGCAGATTTCACCCAAGCCGTACGACGCGCACGGGATCTTCGGAAAATGCGTTACCACCGGAGGTTCGGTTATATCGATCCTGCTTGACGCTCCGAATTGGTAAGCAGAAGCCGGTTGATTTTAAGATCGAGCGGCAGCAATGGATTGCTACCCAAAACGATCTTTGTCTCGTTCTTTTCGCGGAGCGTCTACTATGCGTTGGAGCGCATCTTTACGGAATTTTTTGGGATCGCTGGCCCTCTCGGGATTACTGCTGTCGGAGGCCGTTGCGGCCGATCCGCTCTTGAGCGCCGCACCAACCACGAGCTCAGCGCGAGGCACGCTCGCACCCGTCGAGTCGTTTGGGGTGCCCGATCCGTTCGCGGAGGAAGCACGACGCATGGGAGCGGGAAGTTCTCGACGCGCCGCGGAAGAACTGTACTGGGTCCATGCGGGTGGAGCGGATCCGGCGGCTTTGCCGCCAAGTGTCGTGCCACCCATGGCAGATGTCGTGAACGATCCAGTCTACTCCCGCACGTACTATGGTGTTCTGGAATCGCTCTTCTACCAGAATGGCTATGGCGCGGCGAGTCGTCCGGCGGTGATCAGCAACTGCACGACAAACAACAACATCCCCGGTTCCACCGCGATCGCGACGGGCGATGTCAACAACGCCATGCTGTTTGGACCGCGTTTGACATTAGGAATGATTGACCACGAGTGCTGCACGGGGTGGGAAGGTGGTTATTTTGGACTGTTCGGCGGCCAAGGCTCGACGACCGCCATCTGCACCGGTGACCTCGCACTGCCCGGTGCCCTCGGACTTGCCTCCATCAATTTCCAGAACTCGGACATGATGACGCTCACAACCAGCAACCAATTGCAGAGCGTGGAGTGGAATCGGGTGCGTTATTTTGGCGACTGGTCGGTGCTCGTCGGCCTGCGCTACATCAACTATCAGGAGTATCTGAATATTCATTCGCCGGACGGAGCGGACAGCTATGGTGATTATCACATCAACACGGCAAACAATATGCTCGGCCCGCAGCTCGGCTTGCGTCGAGAAATTACCTGGGGCCGCGTCGGCTGGTACGCCACCGGTAAGACCGGCCTGCTTGCCAACGCCAATTCGCAGACGCAGTCGGTCACCGATTTCCCGACTCCCAATCCCGTCACCTATCTGCGACCACCGGTGTACGATCGTCGCAATGTGGCCTCGTTTCTGGGTGAGCTGAATGCGGGAATGCTACTGCCGATCAGCCGCAACTGGACCGCTCGAGTAGGCTATAACATGCTGTTCCTCGAAGGACTCGCCTTGGCGGCAGATCAGTTGGATTTCACCTACATCAGCCCCAGTTTCCCCGGTACCACCAGCAGTTCGGTGGTGAGCAGCGGTGGAGTGCTCCTGCACGGCGCCAGCCTCGGCCTCGAAGGACGCTGGTAAGCAGGCGGGGCCACGGTTCAGGCCGCTGGAGCGCTGCCTGAGGAGAAGGGCTTGAGAGCAACTTTCTCCATCGAGCTCCATCGGCCGGATCAGCAGGAATGCAGTGATTCGAACACTGTCCATCGGCTTTGGAGACCGAGTCCGCTCCCAGGCGAACATTCCTATAAACGATCGACGAAGTTTTGAATCAGAGAAAGTGCTCGGCCGCTGAGCTACGGCGCAGTAGACAGATCTTTAAGTCGCGCCGGTGGGATTCGAACCCACGTCCACTCGCTGATGAAGCATGTACTCCAACTCGACAGTCGATCATTTCTTCCTCAAATTTCCTTGACTGCTACAGAAAGAGACATTCGTCCGCCGAATTGGTTCACCAGAAAACGTTTTCGATGCGTTAACGACCAGAGCTAATTCCAAGCGGCGAAAACGCTAGTCGCCTTGAGGAAGGCGACCGACCAGGTCGCTCGAAGATGTCGCTCGAAGATGTCGCTCGAAGATGTCGCTCGACCAGGTCGCTCGACGTTCTAACTCTTCCAGCGCGCAGCTAGCGGTGGCTCGGGCTTTTCGCTCCACGACCTGCGGTGTCGTCCGTGGTGATTTCGACGACGACGGCGGTGGCGTTGTCGCGGCCCGACTCGTCGACGGCGGCGCGGACGAGGCGATCGGCGATCGGTAAATCGCGATATTTGGGCGGTGGATTCCGCACCAGCTCTTCAATGCCGCGGTCCCAGAGCCCATCCGTGACTCCGTCCGTCACCGCGACAAAAAAGTCGCCCGACGAATAGGCGCATTCGCCCAGATGCGGGTGTACATATTGAGCTCCCGCTCCCAGCGATTGCGTCAGCACGTTGCGCCGCGGATGCTGACGAGCCTCGCGCTCATTGAGCTTCCCCTGCCGGCGCAACCAGCCGACGTGCGTGTGATCTTCCGTGAGCTGCTGGATGCCGCCACCACTGGGTAGATGATAAATCCGACTATCACCCAGATGACCAAAGTGCAGAAAACCGTTTTCAAACCAGAGCAAGCTCAGCGTCGCCCCCATATTCCGCCCCTGCTCGTAACTGCGTCCCAAGCTCGTGAGTTGGCGGTGAGTGGACTGAAAAATCTCCTCGAATAAATCACGCATTCCTGTGTGTCGTACCTCCGCCCACAACCCAAAGCGTCGTGGCATCACGCGCGTGATGCTGTCGAGCGCAAAGCGGCTGGCAAACTCCCCGGATCGCTCACCGCCCATCCCATCACTCACTCCAAACACAAAATCGAGTTCGGAGGCCGGCGCTTCGCCGGTCCGGCCGAGATAATAGAGGTCGCGGCGATCACAGGAGAGCGACAGAAAGGCATCTTCGTTGTTGGGACGGAACCGACCGCGGTCCGTACAGCCCGACCAGCGCAGCAAATAGGGAGTTTGCTGCTGGCGAGCCTGTTCGGCCAGTCGCAAGTTGACGGCATCCAGCGAGACCGTCCCCAACAGTGACTCCTCGTCTGCTTCGCTCTCGTGAGCACTCGCCGCTTCATCCAAAATCGTCGCCAGCTCAAAATCGATGATGCAGAAGCGCCCATCCGTCAGCCGGTACGTAACGTTCCGCAAAAATGGATCGTCATGCCGCACTCCATAGGTCTCCAGTTCAGTAAACAGCGACTTGAGTTTTTCGTCGCTGATCTGCTGCACGCGCTGGCCGCAGTTGGTCGTCACCAGCAGCAACGTATCCCGGTCATACGCCAGCACTCGAGGCACGAAGCCGCAGCCCCGCCGCTGCAAATAGTTCAGCACTCGCAGTTCATTCTCAAAGCGGCTGGCAGCATCGGTGCCGCGATACCACTTCTGCACGCTCCCATCTGCGGTGATTTTGACGAGTGAACGAGCAGTATTTTTGGCCTCATGCATCACGGTACTCTGCCTGTCAGGAACGCGGTGAAGTGGAAGCACCACACGCGCACCCAGTTCCGGCCAATGTTTGGATGCCGCTGAGGCAAAAAAAGCGAGCCGCTTCGATCTCGTCGCAGCGGCTCGCTCGGGATTCTTCGAGTTGCGTGTCGGCTGGGAAGGTATCCTAGCTGACGCTGGCAATGGTCTTCAACAACCGTGACACGATCTTGTAAGGATCGGCCTGCGAGTTGGGGCGACGATCTTCGACGTAACCCTTGTAGCTGTTGTTCACAAAGCTGTGCGGCACCCGAATCGAGGCACCACGGTTAGCAACACCCCAGCTGAACTTATCGATCGACTGCGTTTCATGCAGCCCGGTCAAACGCAGATGGTTGTCGGGACCGTACACTGCGATGTGCTCGTCGCGATACTTTTCGAAAGCACCCATCAGCTTTTCGAAATACTCCTTGCCACCCTTTTCACGCATGAGAGCGGTCGAGAAGTTGGTATGCATGCCCGAACCGTTCCAGTCGCCGCGAATCGGCTTGCAATGGAATTCGACATCGACGCCATATTTTTCGCAGAGTCGCACCAGCAGGTAACGCGACATCCAGAGATCGTCGCAAACCTTCTTCGAACCCTTGCCGAAAATCTGGAATTCCCATTGTCCCTTCGCCACTTCCGCATTAATGCCTTCCAGCTCGATGCCGGCATCCAGGGTGATGTCGATGTGCTCCTCAGCGATTTGACGAGCGGTACAGCCAACATTCTTGTAGCCGATACCGGTATAGTAAGGACCCTGCGGCGGCGGATATCCATCCTCCGGGAACCCCAGCGGACGGCCATCCTGATAAAAGAAATACTCCTGCTCGAACCCAATCCACAGATCGGCCGAATCTTCCACCGTAGCTCGGTAGTTGGTCGGGTGCGGCGTACCATCGGGCAGCAACACTTCACACATCACCAAGTAAGCGTTCTTGCGCGTGCTGTCGGGATAGAGCGCGACCGGCTTGAGCGTGCAGTCCGAACTCTTCCCCTCGGCTTGCTGCGTGGAACTGCCGTCGAAGCCCCACAGCGGCAGATCGGCCACGGATCCCGGCTTGTCCTTGACAATCTTGGTCTTGCTCCGCAAGTTCGGCTCCGGGGTATAACCGTCGAGCCACACATACTCCAATTTGTACTTCGTTGACGATGACACTGGCCTTCTCCCACTCCTGAAATGAATTACGGTTTTGTCCGTCGCCGTAGCGGCGACACAGTCAAACGCACCAAACCCCAACCCAACCGACCAATTCCCATCACGCTCGGCCTTCTTCCACAATCAACCCGCCTTGCGTACCGAGCGAAGTCTAAGAACTTTCCGCCCCCTTGCAAGCGGCCCCGTCGACAAAAGTTCAAAATTAGCAACGACTTGCGCGCACAAAAGGCAATCACTGCCTGAATTTTGTGCAAACCGATCCGAAAACCACTCTATCAAGCTAATCGATTACCGCCATTTAGGGGTGGCAGAAAATGATGAGTGCCGCGTGGTGGAGCCCCCCGATGCGACTCGGCTCGAGCGCCGGCTTACCAGAGCTGCCAGGAATGGGTCAGTAGGATATAGACGCCGAGCACCAGATTGCTCGTCGCATGCGCGACGATGCAGAGCCAGAGATCGCGTTTCCAAACGAGCAGGAGGCCGATCAGAGCGCCGTAGACGGCCGCCGCCAACCATTCGGGATGGGCCAGCGTAAAGAGTGCCGTTACGCCCCAAAAAGCGCCCCGGTGCCACTGCCCGATCGGCTGCTCTTGCCAAGCGGGGTTTTGCAGCCAGCGCCAAAGAAATCCACGCCAAAAGAGCTCTTCGGCGACCGGTACCAAAACGGCCAGTCCCGCCAGTCGCATCACCAAAAAAGCCACCGCCCAGCTCGCCGTTGGCAATTGCTTCCAAGGATTAAAACCAGGCCGGTCGCTGGGCTGCAGAACCGACGGCAGCCACTGCGTCAGTTGCCGCTCGACACCCAAACTCGATAGCCCAATCCACAGGGTGATGCCGACGAGCCCGACGGCTACTGCGGCACCTACGTGGCGATGGGGCCGCACCAAGTCACGCCCGCGCAGAGCTCCAAATAAACTGATCGCCACCACGATCGCGACCGCCGCGTAACCAATCGCATAACCAGCCGCGCTGTGCTCGGTAAAGGAGCTCAAAAGTGAGGTCCCCACCAGGTACAGAACCAGCGGCAAAATGTAAGGCCACCCAGATGCCACTCGTCAACCCTTGCCCAATCGTTAAAATTTAATGTTCTCAGGCCCGGACGCCAACCGATAAAGCAGTTCGAGTGAGATTGGGGCAGCTAAACTGGCTCGCAGGCCCTCCAGCAAGGGCCGCGCGAGCGGATCGCGCAGACCGAGAGTCCAGAACGGCAGGCGGTGAGCTTTCGTGATGAAATGCGGTAATCGGCCAGGGCTTTAGGGCCACCTGTCCCGAGTGAACAATAACACAATGAAGCAAAATTCCAAGACTCCCGAACCAGCTTCTCACTCCGCCGGCACGTCCGCTGGAAATCCGAATTTGGCGGATCCAGCGAACCCCGCTGCGCCGGCGTCATCATCCTCGAAATGGATGACGCCGCGTGAACTGGCCGAACATCTCGATCAGGACCATGACCATTCGAGCC
Source organism: Pirellulaceae bacterium (assembly GCA_044235425.1). GTDB lineage: Bacteria > Planctomycetota > Planctomycetia > Pirellulales > Pirellulaceae > JBJSXJ01. The sequence goes on along the minus strand of JBIIHW010000033.1, from coordinate 35,143 downwards.
ATGGTGGCCACGGACATGGACATGGACATGGATCGGGGCACGATTCAGGTGGTGGCCATGGTGGCGAGCATGATCACCCGTCCCCTCTGCGTCGACTCGGACGTCTGCTGCGTCCTGAGCTGGGCGATATCGGTGTGGTGGCGCTCTTTTCCGGTGTGGTGGGACTGCTCACACTCGCCACACCAGTGGCCGTTGAGTCCCTAGTGAACACGGTCGCTTTTGGTCGGCTGATCCAACCGATCTTTATCCTCAGCTTGCTGCTCCTGACGTTTCTCGCCTTTGCGGCGTCGCTCCGAGTGCTGCAGGCCTACGTGGTGGAAATCATTCAGCGTCGAATTTTTGTGCGAGTGGTGGATGACCTCGCGCGGCGACTGCCGAGTTTTAAAGCTGGAGCCGGGGAAGATCATCTCACACCCGAGCTCATCAATCGTTTTTTTGATGTGATGACCTTGCAAAAATCATCCGCCACCTTGGTGCTGGACGGTATTACCGTCGTACTGCAAACCACGATTGGCATGGCCGTGCTGGCCTTCTATCACCCCTACCTGCTCGGCTTTGACATTTTCTTATTGGTCGCCGCCGCCGTTCTGGTATTGGCGCTGGGGCGTGGAGCGGTGCGGACGGCAATTGCGGAATCGAAAGCAAAATATGCGGTGGGCGCGTGGCTGGAAGAGCTTGCCACTTGCAATGTCACCTTCAAGGGCGCCGGAGGTCCGGCCTTGGCACTGACCGTCACCGATCATCTCACCAGCGACTACCTGCAAGCTCGTCGCCAGCACTTTCGAGTGCTGATGCGGCAGATCATTTTCTCCGTTGGCTTACAAGCGGTCGGCAGCTCGTTGCTGTTGGGCATCGGCGGCTGGCTCGTACTCGACGGCCAGCTCACGCTCGGCCAGTTAGTCGCCGCCGAGCTCATCGTAGCCGTGATTCTGGGCTCGTTTGCGAAGTTCGGTAAGCAGATGGAAAGCTTTTACGACTTGCTTGCCGCGGTTGATAAAGTCGGGCACCTGCTCGACCTGCCCACCGAGCGCAACCAGGGCGCTGCGGCTGTGATTCGCCCGGAGCCGGCAGCGCTGCGAATTCGCCGAGTGACCTTCGGCTGGACTCGCCAGCGTCTGTGCCTTGACGACCTGTCGCTCGACGTAAATCCAGGCACGATTGTAGCCATCACGGGCGCGCCGGGAGCCGGAAAATCTACCTTGCTAGACCTTATCTATGCGGTCCGCGAACCGTGGCAAGGCAGCATTGAATTTGACGGATTTGACTCGCGGTCCTTGAACCCTGAGTCCCTGCGCAAGCAGGTATCGCTGGTCCGACGCGGCGATGTTTTCTCGGGCTCCATCGCCGAGAACGTGCACCTTAATCGGAGTGGCATCGATTTGGCGCGCGTGCAAGACGCACTCTCCGCCGTCGGGCTGTTCGACGAAGTCATCACACTACCCGCTGGGCTGGAAACTCAACTGCACTGTGGCGGTGATCCGCTATCGGCGAGTCAATCCGCGCGGCTTGTGCTGGCTCGAGCACTGGCGAGTCAGCCGCGTCTCTTGCTCATTGATGGCCTTCTCGATGATTTACCCAATGATCGGTTGCAGATGGTTTGGCAAGCTTTGCTCGACGCGCGTCGGCATTCGTCCATCCTGCTGGTGACTAGCCGTGAGGAACTCGCTTCACGCTGCGACCACCAGATGAACTTGACTCCGCCCCACGGTCCTGCGTCACTGCCCACTGCGAACAGTGTTTCCGCCATGCGGTCGACCGCCAAGGTAGGTGTCTGATGGCCACAATCCCCTTAACTTCGACTTTCCATTTATCGGCGCTGCGTCAAGTGGAATCTCCGCGTCGCATTCGCCGCTTGGGAATGTTTGTTTTGATGCTGCTGTTGCTCACCATCATCGGCATGATCTTTGTACCGTGGCAACAGAATTCGCGGGGCAACGGTCGTGTGATCGCTTATCATCCGACGGAACGCCCGCAGACAATTGAATCGCCAATCTACGGCCGCGTGGTGCGCTGGGGCGATGGCATCGTGGAGGGCGTAAAAGTCAAAAAAGGGCAGACAATCCTCGAACTGCGCGACATCGATCCGTCACGTGCCGAGCGACTCGACACACAAGTTCTGGCAGTTCGCGAAAAACTGCTGCTCGCTACCACCAAAGCGGAAACCTACGGACGTCAGATTGTCGACCTAGGCGAAGCGCGGCAGATGGTGATTGAAGCTGGCGAGCATCTCGTAGAAGAGGCTTCTCGAAAGCTCGAAGCCGAACGACATGGCGTGGATGCGGCGGAGGCCGCCGTGGCCCAAACGCGCGCTAATTTCGAGCGTCAGAAACGGCTCAAAGAACAAGGACTCACCTCCGGTGTGAACTTTGAAAAGGATCGTCGCAGCTACGAGGAAGCAGTAGCCAAGCGAAATGCGGCGATGCAGTACGTCGAAGCATCGATGAAATACCTGAGCGCCAAACAAGCCGAACTCCAGCAGAAGTCTCGCGAGGCGCAGACGAAAGTGGACTACGCTCGTGCCATGCAGCAGGAAGCACTGGGCGAAGTGGCATTGGTCAAAAAAGAACTCTCCGAAATCGAAGGCAAGCAAGCACAGTTTGAAAGTCGAGTGGTGGTGGCTCCGCGCGACGGCATCATCTTGCGGCTGATGGCCAACGACAATGCCGACATGCTGAAGGAAGGCGATCCGCTGTTCACGATTGTTCCCGAGACGCTGGATCGAGCGGTGGAGTTGTGGATTGATGGCAACGATATGCCGCTGATTACCGTCGATCGTGAAGTGCGTTTGCAATTTGAAGGTTGGCCGGCGATTCAGTTCGCGGCGGGTTGGCCAGGTGCCGCACACGGAACCTTTGGCGGCAAGATCGTGGCAGTCGATGCGGCCGACAACGGCAAGGGTAAGTTTCGCGTGCTGGTGCGACCGCTGGATGAAGAGCCCTGGCCGGAATCCAAGCTCTTGCGACAAGGCGTTCGCGCCAATGGCTGGGTACTGCTGAATCAAGTGTCACTGGGCTACGAAATCTGGCGTCAACTCAACGGCTTCCCCGCCGTCTATGGTGACGGAGATAAGTCCGGTGATGCCAAGGATGGCGAAAAGGATAAAAAGAAGGTGAAGCTGCCCAAATGAGTTGTCACCCTTATTTTCGGCAATCGCAGAGCGGCAAACTGCTGAGCTTGGCGACAATCATGATGAGTCTTGTGGGCTGCCGAGCGGCGCCGCTCGGCCCCACCGCGACGGCTTACCAGGAATCGGCGGCGCGGGGCTGGCTCACGCGCCCCCCCAGCGACCGCGAGCCCATCGTGGCAGATCGAGCGGCGAAGGTGGCGACGCAGCATGCAGCCCATCAGCCGACTCACGCCCAAGTATCACCGGTCCATTTTGCACTCCATTCGGAGTCGCCCGGAGCCAGTCAGCAGGGTAAGTCGTCGGCCGGTCGCTCGATCGATCCATCGATCCTGCCTGTCGCGCTGCAAGAGCCAAGTTCGAACTACGAGGAGCTGCCGGCACCGCGCGCAGACCAGCCGGTACTCTCTCGCCCACCGCAGGCACTGGATCCCGATTTAGCCTCAGCACCGCGTGAACCACTATCCCTCCTGGAGGTGAACCAGGCGGTCTTCGCCTCCTTTCCTGCACTCGAAGCAGCCCTGCGCGAAGCGGAAATCGCTGAGGGTAAGCAAACATCGGCGTGGGGCGAGTTTGATTTAAAGGTGAAAGCCGAGAGCATGTCAGCTCCCGAAGGCTTCTACAAAACCTACCGTAACTTGGTGAAACTAGAACAAGGTTTATGGCAAGGTAGCAACGTCTACGGTCAATATCGACTCGGCGAAGGCAACTTTCCGGTGTACTACGGCGAACGAGAGACGAATGATGGTGGTGAATTCAAAGTTGGTATGATCGCACCACTGTTGCGTGATCGCTCCATCGATGAACGCCGCGCGAAGGTTTTGCAAACCACGTTGCAGCGTCAGCAAGTTGATCCGTTCGTTGAAGAACGCATCTTGGAATACACACTGATCGCCGCCGACGCCTATTGGTCGTGGGTCGCCGCCGGTCTGGCCCTCGAAGCGCAGCGGGAATTGCTGCGAGTCACGGTGGAACGTAACGGGGTGTATGAGAAACGCGTCAAGAGCGAGGACTTGGCTCCGATCGAACTCGTTCAGAACGAACGTCTGATCGCGTCTCGCGAGGCAAAGCTGCTGGAAACCGAGCGAAAGTTACAGCAATATGCGATCAAGCTGTCGCTGTTCTTCCGTGACGCGGCTGGCAACCCACAAATGCCGTCTCGAGCGTTGCTGCCAAGTCGCTTTCCCAAGCCCGAGGAGCCGGAGCGAGAACGGCTGGAGTTCGACGTGCAAGATGCTCTCGCCGCACGACCGGAAATCCGGGAACTGGATTTACAGGTCGAGCAGGTGCAGGTTGATTTAGCGGCTGGACAGAATCAGCGGCTCCCGTCGCTCAACGCCGTCGTCGAAGCATCAAAAGATGTCGGCGGTCCGATTGATAAGAAGAATTCGATGGGCCCATTTGCCTTAGAAGCCGGCCTGCTGTTTGACGTTCCCCTGCAACGCCGCAAGGCCGATGGGCAGATCATCGCCGCTCAAGGAAAACTGGCACAGCTCAGCGCGAAACGCCGCTACATGGAGAACAAGATTGCCACGGAGGTGCAAGACGCTGTTTCGGGCATGGTTACCGCCTACGAACGAGTCGCACGAGCACAGCGTAACACGGTGCTCGCCCTGCGGCTGGAAGAAGCGGAACGCAAACGATTTGAAGCCGAAGACAGCGATTTATTGCGAGTGGCGATTCAGGAATCAGCGGCCATTGAAGCCCAGTTGCTGGAAATTGACGCGCTGGCTGATTTCCACAAAGCCCGCGCCGCCTACCGCGCCGCCCTGGCACTCGACCCTCTCAGTGAACCCGAGGTCGCCGCCCCTTAAGCAGCCCCAGGGGTGGCCAACGAACACTTTTTCGTGTTGACGGCCCGCGAACGCACTTCTATTGTCCGCGCTGGTAGTGCTCTTGGTTGACTTCTTTCACTGGATCGTTCCTTATCAAACCCAGCGTCAGGCAGATGTTCACTCTTCGGCAAAACGCCCCGAGGCGAGCGGTGGTTGTCTCGGCCGCCACGCGCGAATCGCTGGCGGTGACGGCGATCGCCGCCACCCGCGGTGCGGAGACGTCTGATTGCCGATCGCAGAGCCGTCCGCAGCTACGCCACAAGGGCGTCTGGATGTTCGCACTGCTCACATCCCTCACGCTCGGCTGCACTCGTCTGGATACCAGCGACGGGAGCGGCGCGTCGTGGCGCTTACCGCGTCCACAAATGTCCCCCGACAGCGTCGTCTTGGAAGTCGTAACGCTACGTTTACCTGCCGGTTCCGACAAGATCGAACAGCTCTGGCAGGAAGTCGATGAACAACATTGGCCGCGTGAAGCTCGTCAAGCGTGGCTCGAAAATGGTTTTCGCTGTGGAGTGATTTCAGGGCAGTTACCGGCTGATTTCCAGCAGATTCTCTCAGATCAGCGGGCGGCAAGAGCGGACCTGGATCGTGACAGTTCGGCGGGCCCAAGTATCGCGGGTGGTGAGCAGCGACTGCAGAATCGCGCCGGCAAGCGAGGTAAGATTCTCACGACCGAAGTGCGGGATTCGCTGATCGTGCTCCTACCACAGAATGGACGTTTAAGCGGCCAAACGTTAGTCCGAGCACAATGTCTGTTTTCCGTACGACCACTGCCTCAAGGTAGCGGCACTATCCTCGAACTAACCCCAGAAATCGAACATGGCGAACCGCGGCAACGCTGGATTGGCCAAGCCCACGAAGGCTCTTTCCGACTCGATATGAATCGTGATCGACTTGTGGTTGAAACGCTGAGGACTCAGCCCAATCTGCAGCCCGGTCAAACGCTGGTGATTAGCTGTGTTACTGAACCGAAAGGTTTGGGTCGTCAGTTTTTTGCCGAGACGGCGAATGGCGTGCTGGAGCATCGTTTTCTGCTGATTCGACTGGCTCAGACGCAACTGGATGACTTGTTCACACCCGAGAGCCACGAAGAACCGTTAACGTCGCTCGTGGACTAAGGTCGGCCATTGTCGAACAGGCAATCTCCGGTGATAATTCGCCGCACGGAGCCGCCTTTAGAAATTCATTTTTGTGCTAGGAGTAGCTGGAATGCCATTGGTACCTTTGCGAGACGTGCTGGACTATGCAGCGGAAAACGACTTCGGCGTGGCGGCGCTGAATGTCAATAACATGGAACAGATTCAGTCGATCATGGAGGCGGCGAAAGAGACCGATTCTCCCGTGATCATTCAGGCTTCCCGCGGTGCTCGTAATTATTCACAAGACAATTACCTGCGTCATTTGATGTTGGCCGCCGTGGAACTTTACCCTCGAATTCCCATTGTCATGCATCAGGATCACGGCAATAGCGTCGCGACATGCTTGAGTGCGATCAAGAATGGCTTTACGTCGGTGATGATGGATGGATCACTCAAGGAAGATGGGAAAACGCCGGCCGATTTTGATTACAACGTCCAGGTGACGGCGGAAGTGGTGCGCATGGCTCACATCCTGGGCGTCTCGGTGGAAGGTGAACTGGGCTGCCTGGGCTCGCTGGAAACCGGGCATGGCGAGAAGGAAGATGGTCATGGAGCGGAGGGGACTCTGTCGCACGACCAGCTGCTCACCGATCCAGCCGAGGCGGTTGATTTCGTGAAGAAGACGGGCGTGGATGCCCTGGCGGTAGCGATCGGCACCAGTCACGGAGCTTACAAATTCACGCGGAAGCCCGATGGCGACGTGCTGGCGATGGGCCGCATTGAAGAGATTCACAAGTTACTGCCTAACTGCCACCTTGTGATGCATGGTAGTTCGTCCGTGCCACAAGACTTGCAAGACTTAATCAACAAGTACGGTGGCAAGATGCCGCAAACCTTCGGCGTACCGGTCGAAGAGATTCAGCGCGGTATCAAGCATGGAGTGCGTAAGATCAATGTCGACACCGACAATCGGATGGCCATCACCGCCGCCATTCGTAAAGTGCTCTGGGAAAACCCAGACAAGTTCGATCCGCGCGATTACATGAAGCCTTCTCGCGACGCCATGAAGAAGGTTTGCATGGAGCGAATGGTGGCCTTCGGGCAAGCAGGCCATGCCAGCAAGTTCATGAGCAAACGCGGGCTGTAGGGTTTTCAGACCGACGGGCGTTTCGAACAAGCAAGCGTCTTGGACAGGCCAAGGTTGCAACCTGGAGTTGAGCGAAGGTTGCAACCTGGAGTTAGGCTATCGATAGTACGAGCTGTGGCCCGAGACTTAGGCACCTGCAGCAAATGAATCTGCAACTCTTCGACTAATACCTGATCCATTCCGTCCCCCGGGGTCCATCGGCGCGCATTTTGATCTGGGCAATTTGGGGCATCTGTGGTTCAATACCGCTCGCGCCAAAGTTCCGTGTTGCGCCTCGGGCTGAGTTTTCGGGCCGGGCGTGACGGACGACGCGCATCCTTTAACTTCCCCCATCGACTCACCGTGGCGTCAAGGATGACCAGCCATGTCCGATCGCTCGAGCGCCTCCCTGGCCTCCAACCATGAGTCGCCCTGCACAACAGGGATCGATCGCCACGCCATTTTGGAATGGGGACGAGAAATCGTGCGCGTGGAAGCCGCGGCTCTCGCTGACTTGGCCGAACGATTGAGCAACGAGTTCGTCGCCGCCATCCGCCTGATCGTCGAATGTCGTGGCAGTGTGATTGTCACGGGCATGGGGAAGGCGGGACTGGTTGGTCAAAAGCTGGCCGCTACCTTCGCCTCCACCGGCACTCGCAGCCATTTTCTGCATGCGGGTGAGGCGGTTCATGGCGACTTGGGTCGCATTCACCGCGATGACCTGGTGCTGGTGTTGTCGGCCAGCGGCGAGACAGAGGAGATTGTCCGACTGCTTCCGTCTCTGCACGAGCTCGGTACCCATGTGCTGGCGATCACCGGTCAACCAAACAGTCGCCTCGGGCAAGCCGCGACCATCACACTCGATCTGGGCACCCTGCGCGAAGCATGCACGCTCGGTTTAGCGCCGAGCACCAGCACGACTGCCATGCTCGCCCTGGGTGATGCACTGGCACTCGTCGTCAGCCGTGTCCGTGGGTTTGGACGCGGCGACTTTGCCCGGTTCCATCCCGGTGGGAGCCTGGGCCGAAAGCTCGCCAAAGTAAATGACATCATGCGTCCCATCGTGGACTGCCGAGTTGCTGCGGAGACGGCGACGGTACGGGAGATCTTCGTTCAGGTGCGCCGGCCAGGTCGGCGCACAGGCGCCATCATGCTGCTCAACCCCCAAGGCCAACTCACCGGCATCTTTACCGATAGCGACCTGGCACGACTGCTGGAACGTAAACAAGATGCCGCCATCGATGGTCCCATTCACCAAGTGATGACTCGCAATCCGCGCACCATTCCTGATGGAGCAGCCGTGAGTGAAGCGATCGCACTGCTGGCCGATCGCAAGCTAAGCGAGCTGCCCGTGATCGCAGCCGATGGCTCGCCCGTCGGACTCATCGATGTCACAGATTTAATGTCCTGGTTCCCCCAGCAGACCGAACCCGAACCCGAACCGCACACGGACGGCCCACTTATTCTGCCGATCCCTCTTTCCGCTCGCCAAAGGGAGAATTGATGACCTTGGAACAGCTTGCCCAACCGATCGAATTGATTCTCTCGGATGTCGATGGCGTATTAACGGACGGCGGAGTGATTTTTGACAATCAAGGGATTGAGCTGAAGCGGTTTCATATTCGGGACGGACTGGGCATCAAACTCTGGCGGCGAGCGGGTCATCGCTTCGGTTTACTCACCGCCCGCAACAGTCATATCGTCAAAGTTCGCGCGGCAGAACTGAGTATCGATATCATCCGTCAAGGATTTGAAAACAAATTGCCTGCCGCTCTGGAAATTTGTCGTGAACTGCATTTATCACCGGCGCAGGTATGTTACATCGGAGATGATTTGACCGATCTGCCGGTCATGCGCTCCGTCGGACTCGGAATTGCCGTCGCCGATGCCGCTCCGGAAGTAAAACAAGCGGCTGGTTTCGTGACCAGCCTGACGGGCGGAAACGGTGCGGTCCGCGAAGCGATCGAACAACTGTTGAAAGCACAAATGCGATGGGACGATTTGATTTATCAATACCTTGCCGGTTGAGTGGTCTGTGAAAGACGCATTTCGCCGGAGTGGAATCAGCTTGCTCGTGGTATTGGCCCTCGGTGGCCTGTACCTGCTGACGGTCGTCCCATACGTCGAACCGCCACTCCAGCGTCGTCTCGCCGACGAAGGCACTGCCGCCCAAAACTCGAACTCTCCCGACCGCACCGGCAGCAGTACCTCCACCAACAAATCGTTTGCCATTCAGCAAGGTCAACTGAACTATCTCAGCGATTTGTTCCCCGCCGGATCTTGGGAATTGGATTCACCCAAGGTGGTAAAAACGGATCGCGCCATTTTCTTGTTTCAAAACTGGGAACCACGCCCCGATCGTCGCCTGGAAATCAATCCCTGCTCCGTCGTGCTCTTGCCCGCTCCCGAGTCGACCACCGAGCCTGCCGATCAACTTTCCAACGACACGTATGTCGTGATGACGGCTCCCGGCGGCGCGGTGCTGCAATTCGATGAAGACTCGGAGCCCGAACGTGCCCAATTCGGTTCGCTCATCGGCGGCTATCTCCCTGGCGAAATCACGATTCGGCGGCCCGAAAGCCAAGCGGGCGCGGCCGACGACCTGGAACTCATCACCCAGAATATTCAGATCGATCAGCAGCAGGTCTGGACGACCGCCGACGTGCGGTTCCGCTTCGGTGCCACGTGGGGGAAGGGACGAGACTTGGCGATCACGCTCCAGCCCCATGCCGACCCCGATCCGAATAATCTCCTGAGTTCGATGATGGGTGCCGTGAAGTTCATCGAACTCATTCATGTCGATCAGATCCATGTGGAACTGCCCGCCGACGACCAAAAACAGCCGGCAATCACCGCCCCACCCACCAGCACTTCGGACTCTACCAATCCACTTCGACCAGCCTCCTTTTCCCTCAGCGGCAATCAGCGTGGCCCGCTCGATATTCGCTGTCAGGGACCCTTTCGCATCGACCTCCTGGAACAACTCGCGTCTTTCGAAGATCAAGTCGAAGTCACACGTCCCGCCGGTCCTGATGCACAGGATGTGCTGCGCTGTGAAATCCTGCGTCTGCATTTTCGTCGCCAGCCCACGAGCCTCCCCGCTGGTCCTGGGGACTCCCACGAGTCTCCGGCAGTGACCGCCGCCGCCATCCCACGCGCGGATCATCCCGCTAACGCTCATCTATTTGAACTGGATCGGTTAGTCGCCATTGGCCAACCCGTTCATTTTGAATTCCCCAGCCTGCAAGCGCTGGCGCGTGGGGAACGCTTGGAGTACAACGCGCGCAGCCAACTCCTCCATCTGGAAGATCAACAAGGGGCACTGCTGCAGTACGGCAATCAGCAGATCGAGGCACCGAACATTCAGTACGAGTTAACACCCTCGGGCCAAGGACTCGGTCGTGCCTGGGCCTCCGGGCCTGGTCGCATGCAACGCACAAGTAACGAGCCGCAAGCCGCGACTATGTCCGCTACCTGGGGACGCGAACTGCTGCTCCGTCCCGTCGGCGCACAACATGTTCTGTCTCTCACCGGTGGTGCCTCCTTTGGTTCTACCGGAATGGGCGAATTTCGAGCGGCCGAATTCCATGCTTGGTTGACCCAGTTTGATACAGCGAAGTCGCCAAGCTCGAACTCGTATGATCTCGATCGCTTGCTCGCACAAGGTGAAGTGGAATTCCAAGGTCCAGGCTTGCAGGGTCGCACGGAACGACTGGAAGCGTGGTTCACGCGCGAGCCAGCAGAATTGAATTCGCCACGCGCCGTTCGTCCCGTGTCGACAGGTAGTCGTTCCGCCGGGCCCACTGGGAACTCCGGCGAGTCCACAGCCGAGACAAACACAGCCGAGACTAACACAGACCAGCGACGGTTTGATGTGCGCGGTAATCTCCTGCGAGTTCAAGTCGCTCACGTCGGACCACGCTATCGAGTCGATGAAATCTCGATTCAAGGTGAAGTCGCAGTTCGCGAAGTGGCTGGCCAACCCGATGTTACGGACCCGCTGCTCGTCACCGGCGAGCTACTCACGGTAAAGGATGTGGACACCGAACAGTCAACGCTGCGCGTCACCGGCAAACCCGCTCGCCTGAGTGCCCGCGGTATGACGATGGTCAGCAGCACCGTGGCACTCAATCAAAAGGAAAACCGCGTCTGGATCGATGACGCCGGCCAGATGACTCTGCCTCCCCTGGAAGGACGCCCAAGAGCCCGTGGTCAAGTGCTGTTTGAAAACCGCGATCCGCTGGAGTCACCCCGAGTACCAGATAGCGACCCTAATCAGCCTCAGCGATTCGACCCCACTCAGCTGCAACGAGCCACCAGCGCTCCGGCCCCAATCCTCGTGTCTTGGAAAGGACGACTGGACTTCGACGGCCAAACAGCACGCTTTCAAAAGGATGTACAAGTCCGTGGTGCTTATCGGTTGTCGACCGGCGAGATCTTCGAAAGCTTGATCACCGGTGGACAACTCGACGTGATGCTCAAAGGTCGAGTGAATTTTTCGGGAGGCAATTCCGGCCCAGATTCCTCCGCGGACAAGGATGTCGAATTACAAAGCATCGGCTTCAGCGGCAACGTGTTTCTCGATGGCCGCACGACCATGTCCGATGTGATCACCTCCGTCGATCGGATGCAAATTCGCAACTTGACTCTCAATCATCAGACCGAGGAGATCTTCGGCGAAGGCCCAGGTTGGCTTAGTTCCACGCGATTGGAAAAGGAAGCCAGCGCCGCCGCCGCCACCGCTCGCCTCACCTACATGTACCTCGACTTCATCGGTCAAGTTAAAGGGAGTTCGAAAAGCCAGTCGGTGGAATTTCAAGAGCAAGTGCGGGCGATCCACGGCCCCGTCGGTCGCTGGAACGAGCAACTCGATCTCAATCGCCCCGAGTCCTTACCCGACAGTGCTGTCACGCTGCTCTGCCAACGCATGGCTCTCTCAAAAATGGCAGGCACGCTGCCGACAACACCAAGCGGTCTGGAGTTTGAAGCGACCGGCAATGCCACCATCGAAGGACAAAAATTTCTCGCTCGAGCCGCACGCGTCACTTACTCCCAAGCGAAAGACCTGATCATCATGGCCGGCCAAGGTGGAACGGACGCGGAGTTCTGGAAGAAACCGCGGGCGGAGTCGAGTAAGGCTGACGCCATCGCACGCTCCGTTTTGCTCTGGCGCCGTGACGGCCGAGTGCAAGTGGATCAGGCGAAATACATCAACCTGAACACGATCGAGGAATCGCTGCCACGCCGCGGCAATCCTGGCACGCCTCCCCCTTTCCTCCCCCCACGCCCCACCTCCCCCTGAAATCCTGCCTCTCCGGATTTCGTCCGGGTAAACACCACGCCGCATCCTAATTCGGCACACCGTTTGCCCCTCTCTCCACTATCACTCAGATCGCCAAGAAAAAGTCGCGTGAACTCGCCATCGGTGCACACCAGGCGAGCAGCACTCGCCTGCTTTCTGCGCAATCTGGGTGTTCGTCTTCACCTCCCATCCTGACATACCCCGGTCAACTCATGACGAATTCTGAGCTCAACCTGCGCTATTCCGACTATGACACGGGTGGACTGTACGACGAGATGTTCTTGGAAGACGGCACTCCTCGGCCGCGTGCGGAGTGGCTGGCGTGGCGACTGAAGCAGTTGGCCGACGGCGAATTGACTCGTCGACAAAAGACTGCCGACACGACGCTGCTGAATATGGGCATCACCTTTAACGTCTATGGCCATGAAGCTGGCACGGAAAAGATTTGGCCGTTTGACCTGATTCCGCGCATCATTGAGAGCCAGGAATGGAAAACCACGGCGGCTGGTCTGCGGCAGCGAATCACCGCTCTCAATCTCTTCATCGACGACATGTATCACGATCAAAAGATCGTGCGTGATGGAGTTTTTCCCGAATACATGGCGCGCTCGGCCGCCAATTATTTACAACCCTGCGCGGGGCTCAATCCGCCGCGGGGTATCTGGTGCCACATCACGGGCACGGATTTGATTCGCGATACGGACGGGCAGATTTATGTCTTGGAGGACAATCTGCGCTGTCCGTCAGGCGTCTCTTATGTGATCGAAAATCGTGAAGTGATGAAGCGGACCATGCCGCAATTGTTCCAAGGCTTGGCGATTCAACCGGTCGAAGACTATCCCGAGCATCTGCTGAAGATGCTGCAGTACATCGCCCCCGCCTCCGCTAAGGGTGACCCCACGGTCGTGGTGCTCACACCAGGTATCTACAACTCGGCTTACTTCGAGCACTGCTTTCTCGCTCAGCAGATGGGCGTGGAAGTGGTGCAGGGTTCGGATTTGGTGGTGAGTGATGGTTATGTCAAAATGCGGACCACACAAGGGCTCAAGCGTGTCGATGTGATTTATCGTCGCATCGATGATGCTTTTCTGGACCCCCTGAATTTCCGCCCCGATTCCATGCTCGGGGTCGCTGGCTTAATGGATGTTTATCGTGCTGGTCGAGTGGCGCTGGCAAATGCCCCAGGCACCGGAATTGCCGACGACAAAGCGGTGTATGCGTATGTACCGCAGATGATTAAGTATTACCTGGGAGAGGACACCATTCTGCCAAACGTACCAACGTTCTTATGTGCCGACGAGAAAGAACGCGAGCATGTTTTGGCAAACATCGATCAGCTGGTCATCAAGCCGGCGAATGAATCAGGAGGATATGGCATCCTGCTCGGCCCCCGTGCCTCCCGTGAACAACTCGACCACTACAAAGAGTTGATCAAAGCGAATCCGCGCAATTATGTCGCCCAACCAATGATCTCGCTTTCACGCGTGCCGACGATTGTGGGCGACAAACTCGAGGGCCGCCATGTTGATCTACGTCCCTACATTCTCTACGGAGAAGACATCTTCATTCTGCCTGGTGGTTTGACGCGAGTGGCCTTAGTAAAGGGCTCGCTCGTGGTTAACTCCTCACAAGGTGGTGGCAGCAAAGATACGTGGGTGCTGAAAAATGGCACGCCCCGAGTCACAGTCTAGAACGAGAAACAACATGTTAAGTCGAGTGGCGGATTCGATTTATTGGATGGCGCGGTATGTGGAGCGGGCGGAAAATGTCGCCCGCTTTATCGACGTGAACTTAAACCTGTCGCTGGATCTGGGGCCGCAATCCGCATCTCAGTGGGATCCACTCATCTACACGACCGGCGATCAGTCGCAGTTTTATTCCAAATACGGTGAGGCGACGCAGGAACATGTGATTCAGTTCCTGACGTTTGATGAAGAAAATCCCAACTCAATCCTCTCCTGCCTCAAGTCCGCACGCGAAAATGCGCGTACCGTGCGCGAAATGCTCAGCGAGTCGGTCTGGGAAGAACTCAACAAATTCTTTCTGCTGGTGCGCAATACCAGCCCATCTCAGGTCACGAACATGCCGTATGACTTTTTCCAGTTTTTGCGGCTCACCGCCTACACGCTGGAAGGTGCTACGACCGCCACCATGTCACAAGGAGAAGCCTGGCACTTTCGGCGCATGGGCCGACTACTCGAACGTGCCGATAAGACATCACGAATTCTCGACGTGAAGTATTTTCTCTTGCATCTACCCGCCGCCGATATCAGTTCGTCGCTGGAAGCCAATCAATGGGCGGCCGTCTTGAAATCGGCCAGCGCCCTCGAGGCCTATCGAAAAGTGCAAGGTCGGATCACTCCGACTCTGGTCGCCGAATTCCTGCTGCTGGACCGGGAATTCCCGCGCGCAGTTCATTACTGCTTGCTGGGCTCTGAGCAGTCGCTGCTGAGCATCACAGGGGGCCTACATGGAACCTATCACAATCCGGCCGAGCAGCGACTCGGTCGACTGCGATCCGAGTTCGACTATGCCAATATCGACGAAATTATTACGGCTGGACTGCATGAGTTTATTGATCGATTTCAGTCTCGAGTGAATGAAGTTGGCCAGGCGGTGCATGACACGTTTTTCGCGGTAAAGACCGACTCGTAGTAGCGTAGTAGCCGATCGCAGCTCAGCCCGCGAGATCCGCCCCGCTTCATCGCACTACTGACTCCCACGTTCTGCTCGCTCCAACGCCCCGCTCGACTCCTTTCCCAGCCACTTCACTCGTTCGCCGCTCAGCAGCTTCAGATCCCATGTCACAACAAGTCGCTCTTCATCATCGCACGACCTACCTCTATGAAAAACCGATCACGCTCGGTCCACAGACGATTCGCCTGCGACCCGCCGTCCATTGTCGCACTCCGGTATTGAGTTACTCGCTGCAGATCCAACCTCAAGAACATTTCTTGAATTGGCAGCAGGATCCGCATGGAAACTTTTTGGCTCGCGCCGTCTTTCCCCAGCCGACTCGACAACTAACCATCGATGTCGACCTGATAGCCTCACTAGTCATCATCAACCCATTCGACTTTTTTCTGGAACCAGAAGCGGTCCGCTATCCTTTCTCCTACACCGCAGAACTCCTCAGCGATTTGCAACCCTATTTGACGCTCGCACCAGCCTCGGCAGAAATGCAGGCCTTTGTCAGGAGCGCTCCGCATAAACAGTCCGGTACAGTTGATTTCTTGGTCGATCTGAACCGCTATGTGCATGATCGAGTCAAGTATCTCATTCGTCTGGAACCAGGCGTGCAAAGCTGCGAGCAGACGTTACGATTGGGGAGTGGTTCCTGTCGTGACTCCGCTTGGTTGCTCGTGCAAACCCTTCGTCACTTAGGTTTAGCCGCGCGCTTTGTTTCGGGTTATCTCATTCAGCTCAAGCCCGACACCAAACCGCTGAAAGGTCCCAGCGGTGCAGCCGAAGACTTTACTGATCTTCATGCCTGGACCGAAGTTTACCTACCCGGTGCAGGCTGGATCGGACTCGACCCCACTTCGGGACTTCTGGCGGCGGAAGGCCATCTGCCGCTCGCTGCTACCCCCGATCCAATCTCCGCCGCGCCGCTGACAGGTGCGGTCGAACCCTGCAAAGTGCAATTTGATTTCTCGATGCGACTTCAGCGTGTGCAAGAGACGCCCCGAGTTACGAAGCCGTATCATGAAGCGGATTGGCAGTCGATCGTTCGACTGGGTGACTATGTCGATACGATCCTCGGCGAACAGGATGTGCGCTTGACGATGGGAGGCGAACCGACGTTCGTCTCCAGTGATGACAGTGAGGGACCAGAGTGGAATTCCGAGGCACTGGGAACCTCCAAGCGCCGCCTGGCTGGCAATCTCTTCGAACGACTTTCCGATACCTTCGCACCAGGACCCTTGTGGCACTTTGGTCAAGGCAAGTGGTATCCCGGCGAGCCGCTACCACGCTGGTCGCTCGCTTGCTACTGGCGGACCGATGGTACTCCCATTTGGCAGGACTCTCGCTGGATCGCTCGCGATGATTCCCCGGCGAACCCCGCTCCAGCGACCGCACAGCAATTCATGCGGACCCTAGCTCAGCGATTGCAGGTTGGTGTTCAGCACATCGTCCCCGCTTACGAAGATGCCTGGTATTACCTCTGGCGCGAACGACGACTTCCCAGTGATACCGATCCGCTCCTTGTCGATTTGAAGGATAGTGCCGAGCGCCAGCGTTTGGCGCAGCTTTTGGACCGTGGCCTCGGTGCCGTGGTCGGCTATTGCTTGCCGCTGCGCGCCCGCTGGCAGGGACGCGGTGGTCCACGATTTGAAAGTGGTCGCTGGCTTCTTCGACAGGAACATCTCTTCTTGATTCCCGGTGACTCGCCGCTCGGCTTACGCCTACCACTCGACTCCATCGGCGGCCCCAGTTCGCCCTCCACCCCCACGATCTGGCCACGCGATCCCTTCGAGCGTCGTGAGCCACTAACCGCATACCAAACAGTTCCCCCACGAACAAATCCAATCGCAGATCAGCGCCCCGATCACTCTCCCGGAGAACTCGTACGGACCGCACTCTGTGTCGAGTCCCGCGCGGGACACCTGCATGTTTTTCTGCCGCCCCTGTCACTGCTTGAAGAATATCTGGCTCTCGTCACCGCCATCGAAGCGACTGCCGCCGAGTGCCGCGTGCCGGTGCGAATCGAAGGTTACGAGCCGCCTCACGATGATCGTCTGCGACAATTCAAGGTAACGCCGGATCCGGGCGTGATCGAAGTGAACACGCAGCCCGCAACGAGTTGGCGTGAACTGGTCCAAAACACCACCACGATTTATCAAGCCGCTCGTGCCTCACGACTACAAGCCGAAAAATTTATGCTCGACGGGCGCCACACCGGGACCGGTGGCGGCAATCATTTAGTGCTCGGCAGTGCGCAGCCGGGTGACAGCCCGTTTCTACGTCGCCCCGATCTACTCGGAAGCATGGTCGCTTACTGGCATAACCATCCGGCACTCAGTTATCTCTTCTCCGGACTCTTCATTGGTCCGACCAGTCAGGCTCCTCGGGTCGATGAAGCCCGTCAGGAAGCGGTCTATGAATTACAAACCGCCTTGCATCAATTGCCCGGTGCCGCTCGACATACCCCCTGGCTCGTCGACCGAATTCTACGCAACCTGCTGGTCGACTTAACCGGAAATACGCATCGCGCAGAGTTCTGTATTGATAAACTCTACTCGCCAGATTCAGCGACCGGACGACTCGGATTACTCGAGCTCCGCGGGTTTGAAATGCCTCCGCATCATGAGATGAGCCTGGCGCAGCAGCTACTCGTGCGAGCCCTCGTGGCACACTTTTGGAAGTATCCCTACGAGGCGAATTTAGTGCGCTGGGGTACGGCTTTGCATGATCGCTTCCTGCTGCCACACTTTGTCGCACAGGATTTTGCAGACGTACTGTCCGACTTAAGAAAGTCCGGATTTGACTTCAGTCAGGACTGGTACACATCGCACTTTGAATTCCGTTTTCCTCTCGTGGGACGAATCGCCAAACAGGGCTTAACACTGGAATTGCGTCAGGCGATTGAGCCTTGGCCGGTACTGGGTGAACAACCTGGAGGTGGCGCGACGGTGCGTTACGTCGACTCTTCCATGGAACGTCTCCAAGTAAAAGTGACCGGGCTGACTGATTCACGTTACGTCGTCACGGCCAACGGACGCCAAGTCCCATTGCAGCCCACCGGCACCACGGGTGAATATGTAGCTGGAGTACGTTTTCGAGCGTGGCAGCCGGCGAACTGCCTGCATCCCTTGGTTGGAGTTCACACGCCGTTGGTGTTTGATTTGATTGATACTTGGAATCAGCGATCACTTGGAGGTTGCACGTGGCATGTCGCTCATCCCGGTGGCCGAAATTTTGCGCGGTTCCCGGTGAATGCGTATGAAGCGGAGAGTCGGCGGGCGGCTCGTTTTTTCACCATCGGCCATTCACCCGGCCCCTTGCGACTGCCCTCGCCCGAACGTAATCAGGAATACCCTTTCACGTTGGATCTGCGACAGCCGGCGGAGTACGCCGATTTAGGGAGCTATCAACGAAGCTAGGAATTGATGATGAATGGATTAACCGGAACGGTGGAGGCACATTCGTCTCCAGGCGGACTGCTTTCCGGCTATGTACCAATCCCCGGAACATTCGACGAGTTGCTGACGACGGAGCGCGGCCTGCGCCCGTCCTGGCACCCGCTGGTACGCGCCCTGGAAACATTTGGCACGCTCGGCTTGCAACAGCGAGTTGAACAGGCTCGTCGGGCGCTGCGTGAGAACGGCGTTACCTACAACGTATTTGGAGCCCCCGAAGGCCCCAATCGACCGTGGGAACTCGACCCCATCCCACTGCTCATCCCCCGCTCGGAATGGAATCCACTGGCCGAGGGTGTCGCCCAGCGGGCTCTGCTCCTCGATCGACTCCTGGCAGACATCCATGGTCCGCAGTCCCTGCTGCGCGATGGCGTATTACCCGCCGGAATTCTTTTTGGGCCCACAGGCTTCTTACCCTCTTGCCACAACCTGCCACTGCCCCGCCAGCGTCATCTGCATCTGTATGGCGCACATTTGGCACGTGCCGCCGACGGCACCTGGGTCGCTCTCGCAGATCGGACCCAAGGTCCCTCGGGTGCCGGCTATGCTCTCGAAAACCGGCTCATCGTTTCGCGCATTCTACCGACGGAATTTCAATCGCTGCAGGTCGAACGTCTCGCATCATTCTTCCTGACGCTTCGCGAAACACTGCTCGATCTCGCGCTCAGTCATCGCGACAATCCTCGCGTGGTGCTGCTCACTCCCGGACCACGCAGCTCCACCTACTTCGAAGACGGCTACCTTGCACGCTATCTCGGCTACAACCTGGTGGAGGGCGGTGACCTGACCGTTCGTGGCCAAACCGTCTACCTGAAAACTCTTGGCGGATTGCTGCCCGTCGATGTGATCTTACGTCGAGTGGCTGATGAGGATTGCGATCCACTCGAACTGCGCCCTGACTCCTGGCAAGGTGTTCCCGGTCTCGTTCAAGCTGTGCGTAGTCGACAAGTTGCTGTGGCGAACGCTCTGGGAAGTGGTATCACAGAAGCCCCCGCACTGCTCGCCTTTCTCCCCGAAATCTGTCATGCGCTACTCGGTGAAGAACTGCGCTTGTCCTCCGTTCCAACTTGGTGGTGTGGTCGTCCGTCCGACTGTCTTTACGTCGTCGATCATCTCGAACAACTGATCATCCGACCTGCACTGCGCCATCGTGCGGCTGACCCCGTTCTCGGCTGGCAACTCACTCGGTCCCAGCGAACCGAATTGATCGCTCGAATTCACGCACACCCCGAACAGTTCGTCGGTCAGCAGCGTCTAGAACGCTCGACCGCTCCGGTCTGGACGGAGAAAGCCTTGCAGCCCTGGCGAGTTGGCTTGCGCACTTTTGCGGTAGCCAGCCGTGACGGTTACGAAGTGATGCCCGGCGGACTTTCGCGAGTCTCAGCCAGCGAATCATTCTGGGGCGAATCCATGGCCGCCGGAGAAGCAAGCAAAGATGTCTGGATCCTAAGTGACAAACCCGTCGAGAACATTAGCTTACTGACGCCCCGTCGAGCGGCCGTGGAATTGCGACGCAGTGTGAATGATCTGCCGAGTCGCACCGCCGATAATCTTTTCTGGTTGGGTCGCCATCTCGAACGCGCTGAAGGCTTGGTTCGACACCTCCGCAGCATCGTCGTTCGCTTGTCCAATGAATCGGGCACCGTCGGCGTGGCAGAACTTCGTTTGCTGATCCACGCCATCAACGATTCTTCTCCCACCAGTACGACAACCGCGATACCACCCCATGACCCGCCACCAGATACCCTCGGACTGCAGGGGGAACTGCGAGCGGAATTCATGTCTTTCGTCTTTGATGAACAGCGTCCCCTGGGACTTTCGTCCACCACCCAAGCCCTGCGACGGACCGCCGCACTCGTACGGGATCGACTATCGATTGACTTCTGGCGCATTATTAATCAGATCGATTTGAACTCCCTGTTTCCCTGGTCTAAACCCCAAGCTCGCGCCGCCGATGTGCTGCTGCTGCTCAATCAATTACTCACCTTGCTGTCGGCCGCAAGTGGCTTGAGTGTCGAGAGCATGACACGCGGACTTGGCTGGCGATTTCTGGATATGGGCCGCCGAGTGGAACGAGCCTTGAACACCCTGCATCTCGTGCGACAGACCGTGGTGGAGGATGCCGAACTGACGCCGATTCTGGAAGCGATTCTGGAAATTGCCGACAGCACAATGACCTATCGCTATCGCTATCTCACCAGCTTGCAATTAGCGCCCGTATTGGATTTGATCCTGCTCGATGAGACGAATCCGCGCGCGGTCGGTTTTCAGCTCAGCACTCTCGCTGATCACGTTCGCGATTTGGCCGCTGTCGATACCACGCTGACGCATCAGGAAGAACGCCGATTACTGCTGGCCGCACAAGCCTCCCTGCGACTATGTGATGTGGATGCGTTTGGTGAGCAAAATACGGATCGTGCTCGGGATGCACTTACGCGATTTCTGGATCAACTCTCTCAGCAACTCCGACAACTCTCGAATACGATTACCGAAAAATATCTCACCCACACCGGTCCCTCCCGACAATTGAATCCGACATTTTCCTTTTGACGAAACAAGCCACCATGCAGCCCGGAGACACCACTCGACCTGCCACTGAGACGATCGTGTATGACATCCGTCATCACACTCGGTATCACTACGAAATGGGCGTGTCACTGGCTCATAATCAGGCTCACTTGCGTCCTCGCAGCACCCTTTGGCAAACCTGCCGAACAGCCAAGCTTGCCATCCTGCCCGCTCCCACCGCCCAGCATCCCTGGGAGGATTTCTTTGGGAATCAAGTCGACTTTTTTAATTTGGAGAACTCTCATCAAGAGCTGGTCATCGAGGCGCGCAGTGTAGTTGAGGTGCGACAGCCGACTTGGCCTGCTGCCGAACACACCGTCCCCTGGGAACTCGCTCGTGATTCCCTGATTCAAGCTCCCGACTCCCACTTGATCCCCGTCTTGCCGTTTCGTTTTGAATCGCCTTACATCCGCCTCTGGCCCGAAGCTCGCGACTTCGCTCTCGTGTCGTTCACTCCAGGTCGCCCCCTGCTGGCCGCAGCCATACAACTGATGAATCGCATTCATCGAGACTTCAAATATGTGCCCGGAGCAACCGATAGTCACACTTCACCACGCGATGTCTTCCAGCGCCGCGAAGGAGTCTGCCAGGATTTCGCTCACGTCGCACTCGCTTGCCTGCGTTCACTCGGGTTGGCTGCTCGTTACGTCAGCGGCTATCTGCTGACCGACCCTCCCCCCGGTCAGCCTAAGCTCATCGGCGCCGACGCCTCACACGCCTGGTTCTCTCTCTATTGCCCTGGTGCCGGCTGGATTGATTTCGATCCCACCAACAATCACCTCAGCGGCACTCGACACATCACACTCGCCTGGGGCCGCGATTACGCCGACGTCTGCCCTCTGAAAGGCGTTTTCCTGGGCGGTGGCGCCCATACCCTTCAAGTCAGCGTCGACGTCCTACCCACCCCGGCTTGAAGAACCAGCGTTT
Source organism: Pirellulaceae bacterium (assembly GCA_044235425.1). Lineage (GTDB taxonomy): Bacteria > Planctomycetota > Planctomycetia > Pirellulales > Pirellulaceae > JBJSXJ01. The sequence goes on along the minus strand of JBIIHW010000033.1, from coordinate 13,039 downwards.
CTGTTACGCACAGGGACACTGGGATGGCCCACGGGGACACTGGGACACGGGGACACTGGGACACGGGGACACTGGACACTGGGACACTGGGACACGGGGACACTGGGACACTGGACACGGGGATTGTCTCGCTCGAAGCAACAAAGGCACGAAGGTAAAGCAACAAAGGCACGAAGGTAAAGCAACAAAGGCACGAAGGTAAAGATAATAAATAATTAACTTCCTATCATCGACCTAAAACCTTTTTCAGGACTGATAAACGATGAGATACGAAATAATTTAAATTAAACAATCCTCGTGCGAAACCAACCCCATGTCTCTGTATGAAACCAACTCATCTCTCCGTGCGCAACAAACCCCGTATCTTTACTCGGCGGGGCGAGCCCGCGACTGCTCGCTGTTGACGAAGCGGTAGCCGGAGTCGCGGAGAGTCAAGAAATAGCGTGGTTCGGCCGGTATGGGCTCGAAAATCTTCCGTAGACGTCGCAAGAATTGATCGGGAGCGCGCGTGTCAATCGTGCTGGGTAGATTCCAGACCTTTTCCAGCAGTTCCCCGCGGGGAATGACTCGTCCTTCGTGCTCGATGAAATAGCGCAGGAGTTTCATTTCGAGCGACGTCATTTGGACGGGTTGGCCGGCCACTTGAACTTCGAAAGTTGTGAAATTGATCGTGGCATCACCAAAGGCATAACGATCACGTAGTGGAGTGGCGGGCGTATGATTGGCGGGCATACCGTTAGCAGGCGGTGCCCCTCGCTTGTAATGCGTTAAGAGATTTCTCACGCGACTGATCAATTCATCGAGCTCGAATGGTTTTGATAGATACTGATTGGCTCCTACATCAAATCCGCGCGTGCGATCCTCCGACAACGTACGAGCACTCAAGATGAGTATCGGCACATCATTGCCGGCGGCGCGGATCGCTTCACAGACCGCGTAACCACTCATGCCGGGAAGCATGAGATCGAGGATTACCAGATCGGTCTGCGGATTGGCTTCGATGGCCTGCAGTGCTTTGGGACCATCGCCGACGGAGATCACATGATAGCCCTCTGCCTCCAGATTGAATTGAATGCCGACCGCCAAATGGGGCTCATCTTCGACCACCAGGATACATTTCTTATCCATCATGATCCACTTGACGGCAGCCGTCGCCGCTCCTGTTCCAAACGATCAACGAGAAACTTGAGTGTGCGTTCTGCTTGGCGATTGTAGTACGCAAATCCATGCCCTCCACCCGTCGTTTCCAAATCAAATTCGTGTGGCACACCGAGCGAGTAGAGTTTCATGTGGAGGCGGTCGGAGCTATCCCACCAGCGCGCGTCGGCCGGGTCACAGCAGAAGAATTGATGGCGCGGATAATTAAGCGGATGAATGTGCAGAGTGGCGGTATCTTGTCGAGCGGCCTCGGGATCAGCATACATGGTGGGGACGGTACTATCGTCGTCGTAATAACCAATTTGAAAATCGATCGCCGGTGAAATCGCGGCTACGACCGGAAAGAGCTGCGGATACTTGTAGGCGATGCGCAGCGCCCCCTGACCTCCCATGCTTGTTCCAAACAGTGCCAATTGTGGCGGAGCGACATGGAGATGCTCTTGAGCCCATGCCAAGACATCTACGACGAGGTAGCGTTCGGCGGTGCGCTGTGAATCAAATTCCGGACAAATCCGGTCTGTCCACCAACTGCGAGCGGTACGGGGAGCGATTACAGTCAGCCCTTGTCGATCTAGTTCTGCGGTGAATTGCTGTTGATCGGCCAGCCGCTGGAGATGCACTCCATGGAGATAGATGGCGGCCAATCCGTGAGGATGACGATGGGAGGGAATGAACAGTTCACCCGCGTGGCCGGCGATCTCCACGTCGGACCAGCCAACGGGAGCCTGTATTTCAATTCGTTCCCAAGCCTGCATTACATGCCTCACTACTGCCAGTTGTTCCCATCGGCGATCCACCGTCGCCCGGTAGGCCCCGACCTCCTGGAATCATCGCCGTACCAGGCGTTAACAACGGGTACGGGCAACACACTTTCGAGCGGCTGATGATCATTCTAGAATACCGGAAGAGTTCTCGAAAGTTATGCCGGATGCCTGTCACCGTCGCACCCGTTGGTCGCGCGCGACGATCGCTTCAAGATCGGGGTAGCGAGTGAAAATCTTATTGACGGATCAGCAAATCCAGACCGTGGTCCGCGAACTGGCGGAAAAAATTGTTCGCGACTATGAACACCGGCCGCTGACGATTCTCGCGGTCATGACTGGCAGCTTTATGTTTCTCGCCGATCTCGCGCGACAATTCTCGGCCATAGCACCCGAGCAGTTCCTCAAACAACTCCGGATTTGTTCGATTCAAACCAGTAGCTATCGAGCGGGAACGGTACGCGGTGAATTGACGCTGCAGACAAGTTTTCTGCCGGAGATCGCTGGTCGTCATGTACTGATCGTGGACGACATTTTCGATTCCGGACATACGCTGGTGCGATTGCTTGAGCAACTTTCAACGCACCACCCGCGTTCGCTGCAGACCGCAGCTTTGCTACTCAAAGAGGGCTGTCAGGAAGTTACTTATCGCCCCGACTATGTCGGCACGACGATCCCGGCTCAGTTCGTCGTTGGTTATGGGCTTGATCACGACGACGTGCATCGCCACCTCCCCTACCTCGCAGTGCTTGATGGTCCAGCATCGACCGTGCATGGGACCGACGGTGACGGGGCATGAGGAATCCACGCCTGGCCCTGATCTCGCGCCGTTATTGGCCGCTGCTGGGCGGTGCAGAAGTCAACATGTCTCGTTTGGCTTTTCACTTTCATCAAGCCGGCGCTCCCACGACCGTACTCACCGCTCAATGGGATCCACACTGGCCCTCGCCCTTCTACTATCAAGATGTACCAGTCGTGCGTTTACCGATGCCGATGCAGCGCTGGTGGGGCACCGTACGCTACATGGTTGGCATCGCTCGGTGGCTCAAAGAACATCGCGCCGCCATCGATGCTGTCTATGTGTCGATGCTGAAACATGATGCCTATGCGGCGCTGGGAGCTTTAAGTCAGCAGAAGATTCCTGTTGTGCTACGAGCGGAGGGGGCCGGAGAATCGGGCGATTGTCATTGGCAGCAAGTCGCCCGCTTTGGTCAGCGGATTCGTCGCCGCTGTCAGCTCGCCGATGCGATCATCGCGCCTAGTCAGCGGATTCGCGAGGAACTACTCGCAGCGGACTATCCGGCCGATCGCGTCCACTATATTCCGAACGCCGTCGCGCTTTATGAACCTCGTACTGCCGACCGACGCCGAGCTGCTCGCGCTATCCTTTCGGACAGCCATCCTGACATGGTCACAACCTCGGAAACTCCGGTGGTGGTCTATACCGGTCGACTGCATCGAGCCAAAGGACTATTCGAACTACTGCATGCCTGGCCACTGGTGCTGCAACAATTTCGCACCGCCCAGCTATGGCTGATCGGTGAAGGACCAGATCGCGAAGAACTCTTTGAAACGATCCTCGATTTGGATCTTCGTCGGAGTGTGATCATGCCGGGAGCGTTCGATGATGTCCAGGACGTACTGCAGGCGGCGGACGTCTTTATCTTACCGTCGACCGAGGAGGGCCTATCGCTGGCGCTCCTGGAGGCGATGTCGGCATCGATTCCCGTTGTTGCTTCCGATATTCCGGGAAATCGCGAGCTGATCACATCGGGAAAACATGGCATACTCGTGCCGCTGGGCCAGGAACCAGCCTGGGCCGCTGCGATCTGCCAGACACTCGCTCAGCCACATCTGGTACAACCACTCGTAGCCGCTGCGTATCAGCGAGTCGTCTCTGAATTCACGTTATCGAACACGGTTCAAATGCATCTGGATCTATTTCGCGAACTACAAGCCCGCAAACGTGCGACATGAGCACTCGCCTGCTGTTCATCATTCCTACCCTGGATCGCAATGGAGCAGAAAAGCAATTGACTTTGCTGGCAAGTGGGCTGCCGCGCGCTGAGTTTGACGTGCGGGTCTGCTGTCTCACTCGCGGTGGACCACTCGAAGATAACCTGCGTGCGGCAGGCGTACCCGTCACGATTATTGGCAAACGCTGGAAGTTGGATCCTGCCGCTTACGGACGTTTACTGGCCCACATTCGGGACGTTGCGCCCGAGATTGTTCACACGTGGCTATTTGCTGCCAATAGCTATGGTCGACTGGCGGCGCAGCGTGCGGGCGTGCCGACTATCATCGCCGGAGAACGCTGCGTCGATCCGTGGAAACGTTGGCATGAACTCGCGATCGATCGCTGGTTGACTCGCTACACCCGGCGGGTGGTCACGAACAGCAGCGGAGTCCGCGATTTCTATGTCCGCCAGGGGATTAGTGCGAAACTATTTAGCGTCATCCCCAACGGCATCAACGTGCCCGCATTCCTCGATCCACCGCGTTTGGCCGAACAGCGCCAGGAGCTACTGCGCGAACTCCACCTGCCCGCGAACGCGCGGCTGATCGGCACCGTCGGGCGACTGTGGCCGCAGAAGCGACAGCGGGACTTAATCTGGGCCGCCGATCTGCTGAAATGTGTCCACGACGATACCTACCTCCTCATCGTTGGCGATGGACCGCTGCGCTGGCGTCTCGAGCGTTACACTCGACAGATTCAAATCACCGATCGCGTGCTGTTCCTGGGCGAGCGTCAGGATGTGCCGCGGCTCATGCCTCACTTCAGCTGCTTTTGGTTAGGCAGTGAGTATGAGGGGCAATCCAATGCCTTGATGGAAGCGATGTCATGGGGCATCCCCTGCGTGGCCACCGATATCCCCGGCAACCGGGACCTCGTGGTACCCGAACAGACGGGCTACCTCGTTCCCGTTGGTGACCGAGCGGAACTGGCACGCAAGACTGAGCGTCTCCTGGAAAACCCGGATTGGGCGGCCCAACTGGGAGCAGCAGGGCGCGCTCGCATGGCACGCGAATTCTCCGTGGAGCAAATGGTCGCTCGACACGCCGAGCTCTATCGTTCCCTGCGTGCTGGGTGATTTACAAATCCGAGTCTGGCCGAGAGCCAGAGGAGAGATTTATCTATCCGTCTTCTTGAACGGCGGAGCCGTGACACTCGTGGCCAGGCGCATACGCACCTGGCGATCGACTTCCATCGCTCCGCGATTCGTTCCAATCGATCGAGCGCGCCCACAAGAAACCGGAAGACTCGTTTTTTGAAAGACCGCGCGGATGAGCCGGTTGAGCCGCTAAACCTGTTCGGGAATCTGAAATTCCTTGCGACCGGAGCGTTTCAGGAGCGCCGTGGCTTCGTTATCGCCGGTGATGGCCAGCTTCTCGGCGTCAAACTTCAACGAGCGTCCCACTCGAAAGGAAATATTGCCAAGGTGCGCCAGCAAGGTCGAATAGTAGCCTTCCTGAATATCACAATTCGGAGTGCCTCCGTTTTGAATGCATTCCAGGAAGTTGACTTGATGAGGTAGATCAGAGAAGTCGACGTTCTTTTCGAATGCGACTTTGTTGCGCTTCTCTACGAACTTCCACCCGCGTCGACCAATCACGATGTAGCCTTCCGTACCATAAAAGGCGACTCCATTTTCATATCCCTCTTGAAAGTAGGGAGACCAGAGTCGCTGTTCGTAGACCAGCATGGCATCCTGTTTGGGAAAGGTAAACGTGGCAATCTGCGTATCAGGGGTTTCCTGAATGTCACCTTTGAACTGCAGCTTGCTCGCAGTGCATTGCACTTCGTCAGGAGCTTCCACGCCAAGTCCCCAACGGGCAATGTCAAGGTCATGCACCCCGTCGTTACCCATGTCGCCGGTGCCATAGTCCCACAACCAGCGCCAGCCATAGGTGTAGCGGTTCGCATTAAACGGCCGATCCGCAGCGGGGCCCTGCCAGATGTTCCAGTCCAATCCGGCAGGTACGGGACTGTCGTCCACCGCCGGCACTCGCCGACGCAGTTGGCTGTTCCAGGCCTTCGCCATGTGAACTCGCCCCAACGTTCCCGCCTTCATTAAATCCATCGCCTCCTTGTAGTGAGGCGCGCTGCGACTTTGAGTTCCCACTTGGACGACACGCTGATACTTGCGTGCGGCCGCCACCATTTGTCGACCTTCGAAGACATTGTGGGAAATGGGCTTTTCCACGTAGACATGTTTTCCAGCTTGGCACCCCCAAATCGTGGCGAGTGCATGCCAGTGATCGGGAGTGGCCACGACAATGCCATCCACCGACTTGTCATCAAGCACTCGGCGCAAATCTACGACTGGCTTGGGAGCCGACTTTTGAATGTCGGTGATTACTTTGCCATATCCCGCCAAGAGCGGCTCATTCACATCGCAGATATGGGTGATTTGTGCATTGGGCAGGCGAGCGAAGTTTTGTCCCACTCCGTTACCTCGGCCGCGCACCCCAATCACACAGAGATTCACGCGTTCATTCGCGGCGGCCTTGCCGACTCGCGGCGATAACATGGAATGCACGGCAATACCCGTCGCAACCGATCCCGCGAGAAAACCACGTCGATCCATTCCGCTTGATTCCGCTTGCATGATTCACCTTGGTCATACGAATTGATGGAGGAAGTCGAGGCCGTATTGTGCCGCGCCCCGATCGAAACTCAAGCGCGGAAAAAGTCCACACAAGAAAAATAGGCTCATCCGACTCACGCCTGCGCGGGCGCCTGCGCGGGCGCGGGCTCGAAAAATGAATCCTTCCCGCTGGCGTGTAGACGTCCTTGATCGAAAAGCTGTTTGCGGCCGTGGCCGCTGGTGGAACCACGTCGCCAGCGGCTATTTTTTGCCCCTTGGACACCTGCACCAGGCCTCCAACAATCCCACGGAACAAGCCCTGTCGACACTCGGCCTGCTCTGGGTTTTCAGTCTCCGATGGCCATTCTTCACCGGCGCTACAAGGCTTGGAGTTATGAAGGCTTGGAGTTATGTAGCTTGGATTTATGAAACACGGAGGCAGAGCGGTCGCCGAGCCCGAGGAAGCTCGCGCGCCGGAGTCGGATGAACCGAAAAATGGCCGAGTGCCACTGCGTTGTACTCCGCAGGGAAGCGTGGCCGCACAAAAAATTTGCTACAATCCAGACCGTGCGGAAGTTGAAGATCAGGGCCTTCCGTACGGTAAGGAGATGGAGCGTGAACGAGGAGGTTATTTTCGAGGGACTGAATGCGGCTCAGCGCGCCGCCGTCGCGCATGGCGACTCGCCCTTGCTCATCATCGCCGGCGCGGGAACCGGTAAGACCAAAACCCTGGTCCATCGAGTTGCTCGGCTGATCTATGGAGGCGTCGACCCCAGTCGAATTCTGCTGATGACATTTACACGGCGCGCGGCAGCGGAGATGCTTCGCCGAGTCGCTGGGCTCATCGGCCAGATCGAGCGTGCGGCCAGTCATCCCGAAGATCGGCCGGCCGCTGTCGACAGCGGCAGTTCGACCGATGCCGACAGATCGGTTCCAGCCGAAAGCTCCGCTGGGAAATCGCTGGTGCAGCGAGTTTGGGGGGGCACATTTCACGCCGTGGCAGCGCGCCTGCTGCGCGCTCACGGACCACTCATCGGACTCGCACCGAACTTCACGATTCATGATCGTGGTGATTCCGAAGATTTCATGGACGTGCTGCGCACGGAACTGGACTTGGCGAAAACCGACGTGCGATTTCCTCGTAAGGGGACCTGCATGGCAATCTACAGTCATTGCGTCAACTCCCAGGAATCACTCGAAAAAACTCTGGAGCGACACTTCCCTTGGTGCTTGGAGCACGCCGAGCCACTGAAGGGGCTCTTCAAACTTTACGTGCAGCGTAAAGACCAATCGTCGGTACTGGACTACGATGACCTGCTCGTCTTCTTTCATGGACTATTGGCGGATGAGCGGGCCGGACCACGTATTCGCGAGCGGTTTGAATGTGTGCTGGTCGACGAGTATCAAGACACGAATTTCTTGCAGGCAGCGATCCTTAAACTTCTCAAACCGGACGGACGAGGTTTAACGGTTGTCGGCGATGACGCGCAGTCGATTTATTCCTTTCGTGCTGCCTCCATCCGCAACATTCTCGACTTTCCCCAGCAGTATCCCGGTACGGTACAAGTCACGCTGGAACAAAACTATCGCAGCACTCAGCCGATTCTGGCCGCGACGAATCAGGTGATTGCGGGAAGTCAGGAGCGCTACGTCAAGAATCTCTGGTCCGAGCAAGCGGACGGAGCAAAACCACAGCTCGTGCAGTGCCTGGATGAAACGGAGCAAGCGGACTTCGTGGTGACCGAAATTCTACGGCAGCGGGAAATGGGCTTGGGCCTGCGTAATCAGTCAGTGCTCTTCCGCGCCGCTCATCACAGTGTGCTACTCGAAGCCGAACTCACGCGGCGGAAGATTCCGTTCGTCAAATATGGCGGACTGAAGTTCATGGAAACAGCACATGTCAAAGATCTGCTCGCCATCTTGCGACTCGTGGAAAATCCTCGCGACGTTATCTCCGGTTCACGTGCCTTGATGCTGCTGCCGGGTATTGGTCCGAAAAATGCGCAGCGACTTTTGCAGGAACTCCATCAAGGGAACGGTAAGTTCGACGTGTGGCAGAAGCAGCGAGTACCGGATGAATGTCGCCAGGTCTGGCCTAAGTTCGTGACGCTGCTGGTACGCTTGGAGGAGGCCGATCGCACTGTGCTGGTCCCTCAAATGCACGCCGCTCGTCTCTTCTATGAACCCATACTCGAGCGGCGTTACGACAACTTCGCGCCGCGCCAACGGGATCTCGAACAACTCGAGCAGGTAGCCTCGCGATTTGATGACCGGGGGACGATGCTGGCCGAGATCGCACTCGATCCACCCGCCAGCACTCAGGATTATGCTCAAGACCCATCCCTGGACGACGATTACCTGGTCCTCAGTACGCTCCACTCTGCCAAGGGTCTGGAGTGGGAAGCGGTCTATGTGATTCACGCGGCGGATGGCAACATTCCCTCCGACTTGGCAACCGGCGATGCGGCTGAAGTGGAGGAGGAACGTCGTTTGTTTTATGTCGGTCTCACCCGCGCCAAAAACAAACTCTTCGTCTGTCACCCTCTGCGTTACTATCAAGCTCGCCGTGGGCCGCGGATGGACCGATACGGCATCGCCCAGTTAACGCGTTTTCTCGCCCCGGATATTCTCCCCTTGTTCAGTCGCCGCACGGGGACGAGTGGGCCCGAAGAGCAGGAATCGCCCGCCACACTGGAATCGCGTCGGCAGCAAGTTCGCGATGTCACCCGTGGACTCTGGAATTGAAAGCGCCCCAACCGGTTACCGGTAATCAGTTACCGGTGCTCTTCCTTCCGCTTTGGTTTGTTTTCTTGCCACTGACCTGCCGATAAGTCATCATTGAGCACTGATGGGTGTTGAGGTATACTCAGCCCACTCAAAACTGCCCGACTGCAGGTGGGCAGTGGGCATTACCAAGCTTCACGGCGGAGAAACCAGCGATGCGGCACGACTTGACCGACTTGGGGATGAATCGACGGACCTACTTGAAGTTCGGATTGGGTGCGTTTGCTGGTGGTAGCCTGGCGGGAATGTTACAGATGCAAGCGGCAGCGGCCGAGTCTCCCGCGGCTCGCCGCCCCTCGGCCAAGAGCTGCATCCTGATTTGGCTGGATGGCGGGCCATCGCACTTTGAAACCTTCGATCCCAAGCCCAATGCTCCCGCCGAAATTCGCGGTCAAATGGCCCCCATCTCGACAAAAATTCCGGGGGTGCAGTTCTGTGAGACACTGCCGCGACTGGCGGCCATCTCCGATCAATTCTCCGTCATCCGCTCGATTCGCCACGAACAGGGCAATCATGGAGCTGGTAATCACTACATGATGACTGGTCGACCACCGCGGATTCCGGTCGGCTGCGGAGCGTTCGTGAGCTTTCATCCCAGCTTAGGATCCGTGGTCGCTCATCAGGTTCGTCGCCCTAACAGCTTGCCGGGTTACTTTTCCATTCCCAGCATGACGCGCTCGGGAGGGCCGAACTTCCTGGGCGGCAAGTATGCGCCGTTTGTGGTCGAGGATGACCCCAACAATCCGAATTTCCGAGTGCGTGACTTGTCCCCTCCGGCCGGACTTGAAGCCACTCGCTTCGCCCAGCGCACCAATCTGCGTCAAACGGTCGATCGCTTGCCGCGCCTGCGGGAAGAAGCGGCCGCTGATCCCGTCACCGCTCTCGACTCGTACTATCAGCAAGGTTTCGACCTCGTGACTTCGAAGGAAGCTCAGCAGGGTTTCAATCTGGCGGCTGAAACGGACAAGGTGCGCGACCTGTATGGCCGAACGTCATTCGGCCAGCGCTGCCTGCTCGCCCGCCGCTTAGTGGAATCCGGTGTCCCGTTCATCACGCTGAACGATGGCGGCTGGGATCATCACTCGGGCGTGTTCACGGAGTTACCGAAGCACGCCGATTTGATTGATCGTGGCGTCTCGGCGTTGATTCAAGATTTGCATGAGCGCGGTATGTTGCAAGACACCCTGGTGGTGATGCTGGGTGAGTTTGGTCGTACGCCTGCGATTTCGACCTTGCCCGGTTCTACGACTCCCGGACGCGATCACTGGGCCAACGCAATGTCCGTGTTAATGGCCGGTGGTGGCACTCCCGGTGGAGTGATCGTGGGAGCCACCGATCGGAACGGTTATTCAGCCGTCGACCGAGTGTTATCGCCCGAGAATTTCGTGTCGACGATTTACCGGAAACTGGGCATCGATCCGAACATGCTCTTCTACACCCAAGAAGGCCGCCCCACGCATCTCGTAACCGATCCCACTCCGATCACCGAGCTGATGGGGTAGTGGTAGCTCCACCTGAACTGCTGCCGTTTACAGCGTTGACGACGACCGACCCAAGCTCACGACCGACCCAAGCTCACGACCGACCCAAGCTCACGACCGACCCAAGCTCACGACCGACCCAAGCTCACGACCGACCCAAGCTCACGACCGACCCAAGCTCACGGCCGACCCAAGCTCACGACCGACCCAAGCTCCCGACCGACCCAAGCTCCCGACCGACCCAAGCTCCCGACCGACCCAAGCTCCCGACCGACCCAAGCTCCCGACCGACCCAAGCTCACGGCCGACCCAAGCTCCCGACCGACCCTGTGTCGGTCGAAGCCATGATTTCCTCGGTTACCTGGCGAGCTGCTTGGCCGCGCAACTCCCGCCCCAACGACGCCAAGCCCACGACTGACCCAGGTAATAGGCACGTTAAAAAATTTATGCGCGCGTCTGCATGAATCGGATGAGCCATTTCATAATCCAACAAGATTGCTTCTGGATGACTCATCTTGCTATGTTTGGTTATCACGTCTGGCTTGATGCATACGTGAAGAATGCGACTCAAGGAGAGCCTGAAGATGGCCGTCAATGAATCTTTCCCAACGAGTGACCAATCGTCACAGTCGTTTACGAGCGAGCATCCCTGGCGGAGCCGTGCTCACGGGGAAAAGATTCCCTGTCCGGCACTTCTCTGTTTCTACCATCATGGACTACTAAATCCCGATCCCGCAGGGAATGTTTCGATTGCGGAGCTGGATCAAGCGCTGTTGCTCGTTGGCGTTCATGATCGGCTGCGTGGTCTTCTGAAGAAACAGGCCGACAAAACCGACGAGATTGCGGGCTCCTTTAATCTGTTCGCCTTGCACAACTCGAATCTCGACCATACCGGGAGCACGGGAGTCAGGGATCCTGAAGTCGATATCGAGAAGCTGCAAACTCGTCTGCTGGATTTCAGCGTACAAGGCCGAATGTATGCCGAGCACTTTGCGGCGGCGGCAAATTTTGCGAAGCAGCACGATCAGGGGTTACATGGGACAGCGTTACAAACGGTGGAGCTGACCTCGATTCTGAAGGTCTTTGGTCGCCGTGACGAATCGGGGCGTCTGTTTCTGACCACTGACGATATTCGGAGTATTTGGATTGATGGCCGCATACCGGACGATTGGCAACCACGTCCCGAGGGTGATATTGGATTGGCCGATGTTTTAGGTAGCAGTCTCAGCATGGGCCTGAGTCGCCTTTTGAAGGCGATGGGGCTGTGACGTTAATCCGGTTGAGTGTGCGAGGACGACCGAGCTGCGGTCGTTTTTTGGCAATCCAATAGCACCATCTGGGTTGACCATTCCGTTACGTTGCACATTTGGTGTGAGACTCCTGAATTCGCGTGAGATTACCAACTTGTCTCACGCCCAGGCGCAAAGCTTTCCAAGGGAGGAAAAGGGGGACGTCGCCCTGAAAGGCAAAACAAATTGGTATATCCTTGATACGAAATCGACCCCGCAATTGTCCTGCCCCTCATGAAACTGGAATTGACGAGCTCTTGAGTTAGCATAACTCTAAGGAGCTTGTTCATGAGCGAATCGATCGAACGTGAACGACGGTGTTTTTCCGACGAGCGGAAGGCGGCTATCGTGCGGCGTCATCTGAGCGACAAGGTGCCGGTCAGCGGATAAACCGAACGGCCTGGGAGACATGATCCTCGAGCAACGCGATCAGAAGCTGGAGGAAGCTCGCGTGCGACGACAACCAAACCGAGCTGCCCAGCCAGCGGTTGCCCGATGATAAATGGATGGTTACCGTGACTCACGGCCTGAGCGGAGCATAGGGCAACGCTGAGGAGCGACCCAATGCCGTCCTAAGGCGCGCCGACTCAGGGGCCAAGACCGAAGGTTCGGCAGTTCGCCAAGGGTGCGGACTGCCGCCCTTCCCACTTCGGGATTGGCACCCACGCGATAAACCTTCGTGGCACGAGGCCGCGACCCGAATGGCAGGATGCCCTCACCAAGTCGCTAACTCGCGGTCACCGAAATTCCAGTTGCGGGTGAACCAGGACACCGCGATTCCGAAGGGTTTATTGGGCGAGCGTTGCAGGCGCTGGCGCGCCCGGCTAACGAATGCCACGGCTCCGCCGCTTAGGAAGACCGGTCGAGCGCACTCGTGGGACGTTGAGTGGCTGGTTTACCCGCCTGGCTATCAAATGCCATCGCTCCGCGATTCCTTATGGATCGACGGCATGGCCGAAGGCCATGCGGACACCGTA
>JBIIHW010000032.1:0-62316 GCA_044235425.1 Pirellulaceae bacterium | reverse complement strand
GGGGGGGGGGCCCCGCGGGGGGGGGGGGGCGGGGTGGGGGCGACTTGGGTTTGATGAGGGGAGCGCTGGGCTTTGCGGTGGCGGACGAATCGTCCATCACGGGCGGTTCGTCGGGGATCTCGCCGTCGCCGGTATCGTCAGCGTTACTTTTCGTGATGGCGGTTTTGGATGGGTCAGCAGGAGTGTTGACGGGGGGCTGATTTTGTGCGATGGGCGGGCCACTGGGTTGTCGTGACAGGGCGAGCACGATGCCGAGCGTGACAGCGCCGAGGAGCAGGACGCAGGCCAAACTGGCTACAACCGCGATGAGCAGCACTTGGCGCTTTTTAGTTCCCCCCGCTGCGTCTTTGTCCGAGCTACGTTTGGCCTTATCTTTTTTGCCCGCGGCACGGTCACCGCGTTTGCGGGCGTCGCCCTTTCCCTTCATCGATTTGGGAGAGCGTAACAGGAGCTGCGCTTGGGGCTCTTCGTCGGCCATGACCGATTCGCGGTTCGAATGATCGCGGCGAATAACGCTGCTGGGACTGCGTCGCTTGCCGCTTCCGTCGGGACGAGTGGTGGAGAGCAACAGCGAGTCGACGTCGGTTTCGCTCACAATCTGATCAAGAGCCGGGTCGAGTTCCTCCGCTGGGGCATCCTGATCGCCTTCCTCGCCGACGGACAACACCGGTACTTCGGCAATGGGCGGCGGTTTGAGCTGCTGATGAAGTCGCAAGAGCTGGTCACGGATCTGAGCGGCGGTGAGCGGGGTGGCTGGTGTGCTGGTGTCGGCTGATGTGCTGGTGTCGGCTGATGTGCTGGTGTCGGCTGATGTGCTGGTGTCGGCTGATGTGCTGGTGTCGGCTGATGTGCTGGTGTCGGCTGATGTGCTGGTGTCGGCTGATGTGCTGGTGTCGGCTGGTGTGCTGGTGTCGGCTGGTGTGCTGCTGGGCGAGCGGGAGTTTGTCCAGAGACGGAAGAGGTTCGCCAGGGGTGTGCCGCTCCCTGCCAGCCGCAATTCCACGGCAGCTTCGAGCGACTGGAGGTGTGCCTCGTCGCAGGCGGCGGCGGGGAGCTCGTTGCCGGTCAGCAGTTGGTAGAGGATGCCGATGAGGGCCTGTACGTCGTCCTGGGGCTGAGCTGGGCGTTCATCGGCGAATGGGTCGGGCGGTTGCTGGGGATCGGTTGCCTCGGCGGCGGCGCGGGCCTGTTTGCTGAGTTTGGCGACGCCCAGGTCGAGCAGGCGGACGACGGCATGGTCGTCGACCAGCAGGAGTTTGGGGCAGAGATGACCGTGGACGATGTGGCGATCGTGCAGATAGGCCACTCCATCGGCCGCTTGTTGGAGCCAGTCGATGGCGACGAGCACATCGGGGGGGCCATCCTCGCGCAGCCGCTCCGCCAAATCTCGCCCCTCGGCGAATTCAAACACAACATAGAAACGATTCGCTTCTTGGGCGACGTCGAGGGTTTGGATGAGGTGAGGGTTATTGAGGGCGGCGGCGGCCTGGGCGCGGTCGAGAAATTTGCGGACGGCGCCGGGGCGTTCGGACAACTGGCGGCTGAGAAGTGTCACGGCCGCGCGTCGTGCCAGCTGGTGATGTTCCGCCAGGTAAATACGTCCCAGGAGATTGCGACCGAGTTCGTCCAGGAGCTTGTATTTACCGAGTCGTAAGTTGGTCACACCGGCCAGGATTTGTCGCGCTTGCCAGTGGGTGAGGATCTTTTCCTGGATGAGCTGACGAGCGGCCTGACGGGGCTCGGATTCGGCGGTCACGACTTGCGTGGCCCGCGCCAACGTTTCATCCGCCAGCAGGCCTGTCTTTTGCAGGGCATCCAGCAGCTCGGACGTGGTCGTAACAGGCATGGCAGGTGGGGGGAGGGAGTTAGATGAAAGGCGACGACGGACGGCTATCGAGGATGATCCGAATGACGATCGATATAAGTTTATCCGGTTCGTAATTTCCTGGCGACGCATTTCGCCCGGATTTTCCAGATTATCGGATGGGGAGCAACCGGAGGGGTGATAAGGGGTGCTGGTGGTGCCGATTGTGCCAGTCGGGGAAATTATTTGCAAAAAAGAACGCGAGTGGATGCCTGAGAGTGCCGATTAGTTTGTCGGTAGCGAGTGTACGGAAACTGCCGGTTTATCGTGTCGTAACAAGTTGACGGAATGAATCGATTCACGCTCGACCCATGTTCAGACATGGTGACAACCAGAAAACGTCTTGAAAGGGTCGCGGAGATCAACGCAATGAAGATGCATCGACCAGGGGCGCTTCCATTTCTTCTGGGTGCAGTCCTGCTGCTGGCGACCAGTCCAGCGAGGGCTCAGTCCTATGGACCACCGGGTGGCGGTTATGGCGCGATGGCGCCCATGATGGCCGCACCCAGTGGTTACCCGGGATCACCCGCTCCCATGATGGGCTATCCCATGCAACCGGCGGCCATGATGGCCGCGGGACCTGCCGGACCCTACGGGCCGCCGGTGGTCAGCGGGCCGGTTCCGGCACCACCCGGAATGGGTGCACCCGGTATGGGCGCACCGGGTATGGGGGCGCCTGGCATGGGAGCTGCCGAGCCGATGGCGATGGGGCCCGAGGGCTGGGTGGGTGAAGGACCCGGCATGGAAGAGGGCTACTTCATGGACGGGGAGGGTGAATATGGCTACGGCGGAGGCTTTGGCCGACGTCACATTGGCTACGATATTCTCAGCTATATCCTGCCTTACGCGGAGGGCGGCATTGGTTCGCCGCGCTGGTTTGACGTGCGAGCGGAAGCGGTGAACTTTCGCCGCGATGTGTCGCGGCAAGTCAACTTCACCGGCATCGGCGTCGATGCCATCGGTGGTATTGGCCTCAGCACGGACAATCTGAGCTTCGATCCGCAGTGGGGTTTCCGCATCGGTGCGGCCTATCAAGTGGGAGCGGGAAGCAATATCGAGTTTGGCTATGTCGGTGCCGTGAATCACGCGTCGCAAGCGTCCATCACCGGCAACAATAACCTCTACTCAGTCTTCAGCGACTACGGTACCAATCCGCTCTTCGGGTTCACGGAAACGGATCGGTCGAACTTCCAGCAGATCGCCTACTCGACCAACTTCAACAGCTACGAATTGTCTCTCCGCCGACGCTGGCAGGGCCGTAACCCTCGCTTGCAAGGTTCCTACCTGGCGGGTGTTCGCTACTTCCAGGTGGTCGAAGACTTCTCGTACAACACCACTTCCAACCTGCCCACCCAGGGCGCCTTTCTCAACTACGACGTCGGCACCAATAACTCGCTTACCGGTTTGCAGCTGGGTGGCGACATCTGGGCGACGATCATTCCGGGATTGAGTGTCGGGACGGAGGGTAAAGTGGGTGTCTACGGCAACCACGCTCACCAGAACACGCGCGTCTTTGCGACGACGATCCCCAACGGATTCTTTGAAACGACGGGCAGCGATGATGTGGCGTTCGTGGGTGAAGCGAGCTTCAACATCGTGTACCGCACGAGCTACCACTGGACTTTCCGCGGCGGGTACAACCTGATCGTAGTGGACGGTGTGGCTCTGGCCACTGAAAACTTCAACTCGGGGCCTCCCTTCATCACCGATCCCACTCTGGCTGCTCGCCGTACCTCGTTCTTCAACGACAATGGCAATATCTTCTACTACGGCTGGACGGCAGGTCTGGAATATGTTTGGTAGACAGGTCATGCTCACCGGCTGACCGACACCGCTCGCGACCAGCAGTCAAACGAATAACCAAGCCCGCACGATCGTGCGGGCTTGGTGCGTTGATGGAGACGAAGGGAGAGGTTGTTTACGGTTTATCACAGCAGCGAAGTCGTTTATTGAAACAGACAAGTCATTTAGTAAAACACAGAGTCACAGAGGGCACCGAGTTTTCATTCTCGGTGCCCTCTACTGCCTCTGTGTTTAAAAATCCCCGTTCCCTCCCTGATCAAAAAATCCCCAGCGCCCTCCCTTTTCCCCCGTGTTCTCCCTCACATGCCCCGGTCAACGCCAGTTGGAACGAGAATTGGCGTGAAGATAAGACGGTCAGGGGGAGGTTGACGAGTGGCGGGGGGAAGGAGGGTTGTTCGGGATGTGCGGCTGCGGACCAATTCGACGATGTTTTCGCGTCGTGCGGGCCGATGGTACAAGCACCTGGCGAGCTGGATGGAGTTGGCAGCCGGTGGTTCTGTAGGCAATTCTGCCTCTGGATCGTCGAGCAGGCATGCCGACGACCGTTTCCGTAAAGCCCGCAGGGCGCCGATTCTCACTCTTTTCACTAGTTTCCAGAGTGTTGTTCGGTCGAAAAAGGGAAAGCAGCGGACCGTCCGGATGGACCGCGAAAGCGGTGATTTTCAGGAAAAATGCATGTGACAGCCGAGGCTGGAGGCCTGGTTTTGGAATCGTCAAGGCATTTTTCGGACGAGAATTGCAAAATTGTGGAAACGCTTGGTAGGCCTAATTAGACTACGTGGGAATTGCAGTTGGCCTGATGTGACGAAATGGGAAGCTGCGTGGATTGCTACGACGAGTAGCAGTAGCGCGAGCCCCTGAACGTGACCGTCACCGGCCCGCAGAAATCACCGGAATCGTCTGACGATAAAGGGGTTACGACGTGAACTCTTGGTTGCACAATCTTCTGGGTGAGTCGGTAGGACGCAAACGTCTCAAGCGGCAGGCCGCATCCCGCAAAAACGCTCGTCGACGCTCGCTATTTGAATCCCTCGAAGATCGCTCGCTCATGGCGGTCCTCTCCCCACCGCTCGATTCGGTCATCGAGGCGATTGATTCGGACCAAAACACGTTCAACAACAATGGTTTACCGGTTGAACCGCCGGACAATCATGGCGCGGTGGGTCCCAATCATGTGCTCAACGTGATCAATCAGTCGATTCAGTGGTTCACGAAGACGGGCGAAGTTCAGGCTCACACGAGCTTGACGAACTTTTTTTCGCCGCTCTTTCCGGCACCCGGCACGGGCCCCTTCGATCCGAAGGCGATGTATGACGCAGAGAGTGGTCGGTATATCGTGATTGCGCTGGAGTTGCTGGATGTCGGCAACGGCGATGCGGTGAATGCGTCGCGGATTTTGGTGGCGGTCAGTGACGACAGTGACCCCAACGGATCGTGGCGGTACCAATCCATCAACGCGATGCTCAACATCAGCGGGGCGTCGCAGTGGTTTGACTATCCCGGTCTCGCGATCGACTCGCAGGCGATTTACATCACCGGCAACATGTTCCCGTTTAGTGATGCGCCTGCGACGGCGGCGATGGGCGGCTCGCGACTTTGGATTATTGACAAAGGACTGGGCAAGGGCGGTTTGTATGACGGCGGAATTTCCGCTGCGAATGTTTACAACCCGGCGGGAACGGCGGCGGCGGGTGCGGGATTCACGCTGCAACCCGCTCAGATGTTCGGACAAGGTCCGACGATTTCGAACGGAGTCAAAACGGGCACGTGGTTGATTGCTTACAACGGCACTTCGTCGGGCGGTAACGAAAGTGTGCTGACGGTTCGCGTCGACAACCCGCTGAACAATCCCACGTTTTTCACGCAAACGGTTCAGGTGGGGAACATTGACGATACGCTGAATACGGTGTCGCCTGGATTGCCAACGCAGTTCCTGCCGCCCGTACCGCAGCGGGGTACGACAGCGCTGCTCGATTTCAGCGATCGTCGTATGTTGCATGCTGTCTGGCGCAACAACTCGCTCTATGCTACCGCACCGGTTCTGCCTGGCAGCGGACCGGATACCAATCAAGTCACGCTGCACTGGTTCCGTATCGACACGTCGAATCCCTCCCAGCTCACCTTGGCCGATCAAGGCAACATAGGTGGCGAGGATGTCGGGTCGAACGTCCACACTTCCTATGGTTCGATCGCGGTCGATCCGGCCGGTAACATGGCGATTGGTTTTTCGGCTTCGGGGCCGGGCATGTTCGCCGGCTCTTATTACGCCGTGCGAGCGGCCACGGATCCCGCAGGTACGATGCGCGGCGCGCGAGCGGTCGCCACGGGGGTTGGCGCCTATGGTGCGACTGGGAGCACTTCACGGTGGGGCGACTATGCCGCCACCGTGCTCGATCCGGTCGATCAGGCGACCTTCTGGACCTACAACATGTACGGTCTAGGTGAAACTCGATATGGCACTCGATGGGGTTCGTTCCACCTGCTTCCTACCAACGGCAACATCGGCGGGGGTGGTGGTGGCGGCGGTGGCGGGGCGACGGGTGATGCGTTTGTCGCCGGTACCAAATGGAATGACGCGAACAAGAACGGGATTAAGGATCCCACTGAGACGGCTGTGGCGGGCTTCACGATGTACGTGGACGTCAACGGCAACGACAAAATCGACATCGGGGAACCAGCGGCGACAACCGGTTCCGATGGTCAGTACCTGATTCGCTCCAACAAGCTCGGCACCTATGCGGTTCGCGAAGTGCCGCTGCCCGGCTGGACTCAGATTTTCCCGGGGCAAGCTCAGAGCTTTGAGCATGTGGTGACGCTGGTCGCGGGCCAGACGGTTTCGGGGATCAACTTCGGCAACAACGGTGTGGTGTTCGACTTTGGTGATGCACCGGCGCCCTATCCCACGCTGCTCAAGGACAACGGCGGTCGCTCGGCTGTGCTCGCCAATTTCCATCTCGGCCCGCCGTCGGTATCGGCCACGGGTGTGGCGCTGGGCGTGGAACCGGATGCGGAAGCGGATGGCTTGCCCGAAGCCAACGCGCAAGGCGATGACACGACGGGCGTCGACGATGAAGACGGTATTATTTTCAACTCCAATCTGATCGCTGGTGCGAATGCTTCGATCACGGTGACAGTCACCACCGGTTCCTCGCCGGAAGGTGCTCTGCAGGGCTGGGTCGACTTCAATGGCGATGGCGACTGGCTGGATGCGGGCGAACAGATTTTCAAGAACCGGCTGCTTTCCGAAGGCACCTACACGCTCACCTTCCCCGTGCCGATCGGTGCCAAGACCGGCACCACGTACGCTCGCTTCCGCTATGGCTACGAGAGCAACATTGGTCCTACAGGTATGGCACAGGCGGGTGAGATCGAGGATTACCAGGTACAGGTCATCAGCGATCAGCCGATCGCCAACGCGGATAGCGTTAATGTGAACCAAGCCAGCAACAACAATCAGATCGACGTGCTGGCCAATGACTTCGCGAGTTCACAGGGCGGACTGAGGATTCAATCCGTCTCCAATCCGACGCAGCAGTCCGGCACGGCCGTGATTTTTGATAAGGGCACCGTCAATCCATCGGACGACGTGATTCTTTACACGCCGCCCTCATCGAGCTTTATCGGGAATGACTCGTTCACCTACACCATCACCGACAACTCGGGTAAAACTTCGACGGCGACGGTGACAGTGGCCGTCGAGAGCTTGACGAATGATCCAATCGCCGTGGACGACTCGTTCACGCGGACGACCGCTCAGATCCAAACGCTCGATGTACGTAGCAACGACATCGTGGGCAAGAACGGGCCGATTCTGATCACCAGTGTCACTCAGCCCGACCCGGGCAAAGGCACGATCACGATTACCTCGGGTGGACAGCTCCTGCAGTACACTCCGCCGTCGACCTCGTTCTCCGGTAACCTGCAGTTCACTTATACGATCTCGGATGCTTCGAGTCCCTTGCCGAAGACGAGTACCGCCAAGGTGACGATGCACATCGGCTCCACCACGGCGGATGACGTGATGAGCATCTCGCTGCGTCCGTTTGACCTGAACGGCAACCCGATCACCGTGATCGCACCGGGCCAAGACTTTGAACTGCGAGCGTTCGTGCAAGACCTGCGTACCGATGACACGGTCGGGGCCCCAACGGATCGACTCGGCGTCTATGCTGCTTACTTCGACACGCTTTATTCCAACAACCTGGTCTCGATCGTGGGGCCGGTGACATTCAACGCCGATCCCGCTTTCCCGGGTGGGCCGTTTGTGAGTGGTCAATCGGGAGTGACGAGCACGCCTGGCTTGATCGATGAGGTGGGAGCGTTCGAAGGCACGAACCCCAAGTTCACGCAAAACGCCCTGCTGCTCTACACGGTTCGAATGCGAGCGAATGCGGAAGGTCAGGCGACGTTTACGGCCGACCCGGCGGACAATCTGCCACTGCACGATTGCTTGCTGTTTGAGCCACCGACGCCGCCGGTGGGATATGAGCAGATCACGTATGGTTCGACTAGCTTGTTCATCGGGAATCCTGCCAGCGTGCTGTTTAAGGCGGTTGATGACAGTCTGACGGCAACCGCTACGGGGCCGACGACCTTGCAGGTGCTCAATAACGACTTGGCGGGTATCAACGCTCCGATCATCATTTCGTCGGTCACGCCGGTCGGTACCTTCCAGGGTGCTTTGACGCGTAGTGCCGACAATAAGACGGTGATCTATAGTGCTCCGGGCACGGGTTTCACGGGAGTGCAGCAGTTCGACTACACGATTCGTGATACGGCCGGCAACACCAGCACCGCTCGAGCGACTATCTTCGCGGGCACCGCTGCAAATCTGGCTTCAAATGACAAAGTGAGTATCCGCTTGGCAGCTTGGGATCCAGTCGCCAGCCGTGAAATCTCGACGGTCGAAGAAGGCTCGACATTCCAGATTCGTGCTTACGTGAAGGATCTGCGAACGGACGATGGAGATGGTGATCCGAACACGAACCGTCTCGGTGTGTTCGCGGCCTATACCGACGTGATTTACAACTTCAACGTCGCCTCATTCGTTGCCAACTCGGCCGATTCCACGGGCTTCTTCTTCGATCCGAACTATCGCAACGGCAAGTCTGGCAACTCGGATATCCCCGGTCTTTTGGATGAAGTGGGTGCCTTCCAAACGGGTACTACGCCGCTGCGAGGTAATGAGGTTCTGCTGTTCGCCGCCAATTTCAAGGCTGACAAACCGGGCACGTTCACTTATTCCGCCAATCCTGCCGACGCCTCACCGCTACATGATGTGTTGCTCTTCAACCCGCCAGCACCGCCGGTGACCATCGATCAGATCAACTACTTTGTGACGCCGTCGTCGCTGAGTGGTACGCTGACCATCACGGCTGCCGGAGGTGGAGAGGCGGAATACACGAACACCGCAAATCCACTGGATGTGAACAACGATGGCTTCGTCACTCCAATCGACGCCCTGCTCATCATCAACAACATGAACTCGTTCGGCTCCCGAGCGCTGGTATCCGGTGGAGGTGGCGAGACGGGAACGGGTGGAGCGGCTCGCGTCTATCTCGATGTGAACGCCGACAAATTCTTGTCCGCGATCGACGCACTGCTGGTCTGCAACTTCTTGAACAAGCCAGCCAACGGTGAAGGAGAGGGTGAAGGTGCAGCGGAATGGAGTGATGCGACGCTGTCGTCGGTCACTGCAACGGCAGATCTCGGTGGAGTGATCCTGGTTGGAATGGACACGCTGCCCGGCAGTAGCTCTATCGCTCCAGCCGCCGGATCGTCGTCCACGGGAACCGTGACGAGCGTCGTGGAGAGCAAGTCGCTGGTGACGGCGAGTGTGCTGCCGGAAACGACCGCTCCCCAGCCGTTTGTGTTCAAGTCAGCTGCCGACACCGTGCTGCAAGACGTGCTGGACGATCTAGCCGCAGACTTAGCTCAAATGTGGGGCTAAGGCGGTCGGTCGGAAGTGATCGAAGACGGCACCGAGCGTCATGAGCTGCATGGCGCTCGGTTTGTTTCCGGTGAGTCGTTTGCCGGGCGTCTGATTTTCATCAACTGCTGTCGCACTGCCGATCCCTCTCCGTTACCTGCGTCCTGACACTCGCGCCTGTCTTTGCGCTGCAGCGAGTTTTTGTTGGCACGAAATGGGGTCGCGGTTCAAAACCGCTCGACGCGTCGTTACACTGCTAGCGCTTGTAACACAGAACCCGTCCTGAACCACGCTTGATTGCGAGCCACCCCATGGATTACCGCCTGCGCTTTTTTGTGCTTGTTACGACCCTCTTCTTTTTTCCGCTGGTCGCTCGGCCGCCTCTGGCATCTGCTCAAGAAAAAGCCCCGGTGCGGGTCGGAGTGCTGGGACTGGACAACTATCAAGCTGTCGCTTTTGCGCAGTTGTTCAATGATCCAAAGGCGGCAGGCGACTTGGCGGGACTTAAAGTCACCGCGGCTTATCCGGGCACACCGAGTGCGGATATTCCGGAGAGTGTCGAGGGGTTGCCAAAGTGGAAAGAGCAGATCGTGGCATTTCAGGTGCGATTGGTTGATCGAGTCGAGGATGTGCTGTCTGATTGTGATGCGGTGATGATCATGCCGCTGGATGGTCGTCGTCATCGCGACCTGGTGGCAGCCGCCGTGCAGGCTGGTAAACGGATTTTTGTTGGTCGGCCGCTGGCTGCTTCGTTTGATGAGGTGCTGGCGATCCAGCGGCTAGCGGCGGACGCGAAAGTGCCGCTCTGGAGCAGTTCACAGCACCGCTTCAGTCCGGGATTCAGCGGTATGCGGAATCATCCGGAGGTTGGAAAGGTGGTGGGCTGCGACGTCTATGGTGGCTGTCCCACCGTACCTCATCATTCCGACTACTACTGGCATGCCTTGCACGGCATCGAGACACTGTACGCGATTATGGGCCCAGGCGTTGAATCGGTGCGGTGCGTTTCGACGGACAAGGCCGATGTCATTACTGCGACTTGGAATGACGGGCGAGTGGGGACGTTTCGAGGGATCAAGCAGGGAGCGGTCAAGTACAGTGCGACGGTGTTCGGGGAACAGGGCGTGTCGATCGCGGGTGTGTATGGGCATGGAGTGCCGGTGAAGGGAGTCGCTCCGACGAACGACAAATACATGGGCTACGAAGGAATCGCCATTGAAATGGCCAAGTTTTTCAAGGGTGGCCCCGTGCCGGTTTCTCCCGAGGAAACAGTCGAAATCTTCGCCTTTATGGAAGCGGCTCGAGCCAGCAAAATGAATCAGGGGCAAGCGCAGAACCCAGCCGCTTGGACGGCTAAAGCGAAACCTTAATGACTGATGATCCACGGCAGAGCAAACTACGTCGCAAGATTGCCTGGGAAGCCGCTCGCTTGATGTATCAGCGGCAAGAGAGCGAGTATTATCGCGCGAAAATGAAAGCCGCGCGCGCCTTTACTCGCAATCAGCGCGGCTGGGTGAAACCGGCGGATTTGCCTAGTAACGCCGAGATTCGTGATCAGATTCAAGCGATGGCGCGCTACACGGAGGGCGCTCAACGTTCGGAAAACCTCCGCGACATGCGCCTCGAAGCACTCCATCTCATGCGTCACTTGGAACGCTTTCACCCGCGACTCATCGGCAGTGTACTCACGGGACACATCCGCCGCGGTTCTGATATCGACATTCACCTGTTCTCCGATAGCCTGGAAGCGATCACGGCGATCCTGGATCAGGAGGGCAAAGTCTATGACGTGGAGCACAAGCGGGTACGAAAAAAAGATGAAGAGCGGATCTTCATTCACATCCATGTGCGGGATCGCTTTCCCCTGGAACTCACCGTCTATCCCAGCCGCATGGTGCGCGTGGCATTCAAGAGTTCGATCACGGGTAAGCGGATGGAGCATGCGACGATCGCGCAGCTGGAGCAACTGTTGCGGCAGGAGTATCACGATTTAGAGACCCCCGCCGCACTCGAAGAAGCCGTTGCCGATGTCGAAGAGCAGGTTGATCGCTTTCAAGTTTACGAGTCACTGCTGTTGCCGCTGGAATATGTACGCGAGAATCCACGTTATCATCCGGAAGAAAATGCGCTCTACCATAGCTTGCAAGTATTTGAACTGGCTTGCCAGGAGTTGCCGCACGACGAAGAGTTTCTGTTGGCGGCGCTCCTACACGATGTCGGCAAAGCGATCGATGCCGCGGATCATGTGCAGGCGGGACTGGATGCCCTGCAGGGATATATCACGCCGCGGACGCATTGGTTGATTGAACACCACATGGATGCTCAACTAGTCCTGGATGAAAAGATTGGCTTTCGAGCCTGGCGACGATTACAACAAAACGAGAGTTACGAAGAGTTGGTGTTATTGGCGCGCTGCGACCGAGCAGGACGAAAGCCGGGAGCTGCCGCGCCCGAACTTGATGAAGCACTGGAGTATCTGCGTGAGTTATCCGACACCTACGGCGAATGAACTGCAAACCCCAGGCTCCCCTCTGCGATCCATTCTCGTTTCGCTGGTCGGCTCGCTCCTGTGGCTGGGAACCTGCGGCTGCGCTCCGCAGCCCGATGGGGTGCAGCAGCCCAGCGCCCAGGGGAATCCCGTTCCGGCGGATCCCGACCAGGCAAATGCCGGCTCGCAGAGCGCAAACCCGCAGTTCACGCAGTCAAAGTCCACGCAGTCAAAGTCCGCTCAATCGCAGTCCGCTCAATCCGCCACCGCAGAGCTAAATGCTCAATTGCCTCCTGCAACTACGACGAATGATTTGCAGGCGGAGACGAATCAGCGCCGCACTAACTTGCTCACCCAAGCGGCACAGCAGCAGGCGGCGGGCGATTGGGAATCGCTGGACGCCACGCTGGAGTCCCTGGCGGAACTGCCGACACAGGGGCAAAGCGAAGAGCAAGCGGCGGCGATCGAGCGACTAACGCAGGCGGCCGCAGACCAGCGTGCCGAACTCGCGGCGCAGCAGCGCGCGTCTCGCCTGGCCCAGTCACAACAGCTGATCGCGGGTGGACGACTTGATGAGGCGCAGCGTGCGCTGGCCGACGTGCTCACGCGCGGTCCCACGGACGAACAGCGTGCCGAAGCGCAGACACTGACAGAGGAAATCGAACGCGTTCGCAAGGCTCGGCGGCAACTTAAATCCTGGATTCAGCTTTTGGGGTCAGCCGAGCGGAAAGATGTGCAGGCGGCTCAAACCCAATTGCTGCTGGACCCCGACACCGCACTCGGCATGGTGCTGGATGCACTGCGCGCGACCCAGTCCGCCGACCAGGCAGCAAACTACATCGAGACACTCGGACTGCTCGAACGACCCGACATCGTGCTGCCGGAGTACATCGAACTGCTTAAGGATGAGACGAAGGAAACGCTGTGGCCCGTGATTCAGCAGCAGCTGACCGCACCAGGAGTTTCGGGTGCCGGTGAGGCCCTCTTGTCGCTCGCCGCACAGACAAAGAAGGTTGAGCAGCGTCGCGCCGCGTGGGAAGCTCTGGCCGGAGTGGCAGATCCCCCCGCATCGACTCTGGTCACGGCCGCTCGCCTGTTACCCGACACGGACGAAGCGACGCTGCCCCTGCTGCTGCAAGCCGCCACTCATGCCATTTTGGTCCACGGTCAGCAGGATCTCGCCGCTCGACGTGGACAACCAGCGTTCAAAGCCGCCGATGAAAACGCACTCGCCGGACTCTTCCAGCGCCTAGATAGCTGGACCGGAGTGACTCCTGTCACTCAGTCGAATGCGCCGAATGCCGCACCTGCCGCGGCCGCACCTGCCGCGGCCGCACCGGTGGTACTGGAAGCGAGGCGATTGGCGACCGTGCTGGGACGAATCACGGCGCAGCCGATCAGTGGCATTAAGATCGCGCGGGTAGAAGCAGAACTTCCCGATAGTCCGGCGACCGCACTCTTGGATGGTGTCTGGAATGCGGTGGAGCCCAAAACGATGTGGCGCTATCCGATCGCTCAGCGGGGCGTGGTGCTGTTGGATCTGGGCCAAGAGCGGCTCGTGACGGCCGTCCGGATCTGGAATCTAAATGAAACCAGTGGTACTCAGCGCGGCTGGAAGGAAGTCGAGCTCTTTGTCAGTGATAATCCATCGGAACTGACGCCCGCCACGACAGCGGTGGTACCGCCAGCAGCCGGAGTGGCACAAACGGCCCAGGTCGCTGATTTTGGAACCACGATCACGATCCCACCTACGCGAGCTCGTTACGTGCGGCTGCAAGCGAAAAGCACTTGGACCACCGACATGCATTCCGGCTTGTCGGAGATCCAGGTGCTGGGCTGGTAAGTGACGGAGGGACGGAAACGGTTCAGGCGACTGCTTCGTCGTCCCGTTCGCGCCAGTACATTTCGGGTGATTCCCAGGTGAAGCGGCGTTCCGCCACCGGGGCACTCACCACTTTCCGCGGGCGAGGTGGAGCGACAGCGGTAGGAGTGACAACTGGAGCAGGCGCTGGGTCACTGGCCACCAGCACTGGTTCCTCAGTAGTTTCCTCAGCGGTCTCTTCGGCAATCGTGAACAATGTCACCAGGGAATCGAAGTTGGCAACTGGTTCTGGCTCGCGTAGTCGATATTCAAAGTCGGGCGTGGGGAAACGGATGGTCGGTTCGTGATGATCTTCCTGGGGCGGCATGTGAGCGATGGCGGGTTCTAATTCCGGCTCATCAATCGTCTCGTACCATTCCGGCTCATCGGGTGTCGGCTCGAGGTCCAATTCAGCCGCCATCGCTGGTTCCAATTCCGGTTCTGGTTCCAATTCCGGCTCGGGAGTCACGGCCGCTACCGGCTCAGGACGTTCCCAATCGGAGAACGATCCGTCGCGACCGGGAAGCAGGCGAATTTCAGCGTCAATCGAGCGGAATATTTCCATGATGTGTTCATGGCACGTGAAGAGCAGCAGCTGATAGCCTTGGCGAGCGAAATCGCGCAGGACCAACGCCGCCGCTCGCACTCGACTGGAATCAAAATTCACCAGCACGTCGTCCAGGATCAGAGGCAGCTTGGCACCGCGTCGCGCATAGCCGGCGACCAGGGCGAGTCGCAAACTGAGGAATACAGCTTCGCGAGTGCCGCTGCTGAGTTTATCGAGTGAGAGACTGACACCGTGGTGATCTTCCACTCGCAGTACTTTTTCTTCGATCGGGGTCCAGATGCGAACATACTGACCTTGAGTGAGCCGTTGCAGGTAGAGTGACGCTTCGCGGAGCGTTTCGGGTTGTCGCGTGGTTTCGTAAATACCACGTACCGACTCGAGCAACTGGCCGGTGACCGCCAGAATTTGCCAGCGTCGAGCGGCAACTTCGATTTGCTGCTGCACACAACCTAGTTCGAGTTTCGCTTCATCCAAGCGGCGGCCGGCGATCATCGCTTTCATTTCCGCGCCCAGCTGCCCGCGATCTTCATGCAGCTGGCTTAACTCCGCTTTCAATTGCTGATGTCGTTCGGTCAACCGCAAGCGTTTCTGCTCAGGGGTATCATTCCCAGAAGCGGAAAACTCATCGGCGGCTGCTTCGTCGCTCCACATATCACCCAGGAGGCTGCGCAGCTGCTGACTGAGCTCATCACGCTGCGAGCGCAGTAGCTGTGATTGGTGCTGACGTGCGATGAGCATGCGTAATTGTTGTTCATCGCTCGCTCCCGCCTTGTCCAGGAGCAGCCGACGTTGCCGAGTGGCGAAGTCGAATCCCTTGCTCGCTTGACGATAGCGGCCGTGCCACTGCTTCAATTGTCGCTGCACTTCCCGACGTCGTTCGGCGATCTGCTGTTGTTCGACGAGTACGGTCGAGAGCTGTTTCAGTTGAGCGGGTGGGCTATCGCTGTCGGCCACGATTCCCAGCTCGACAAACAATTCGTTGACGCGACCGGCGAGTGCGGCAAATTCACGGCGTCGCGCGTCGAGGTCATCGCGACGCTGCTCGAGTTGCTTGCGAATGGAGATGACGGTGCGGAAGCCACGTGCCAGCTGACGGACGTCGTGCGGCGACAACGTTTCTGGTAGCGCGACCGCCTTCAGTGCCGTTTGCCAATTGCGTCGCGCATCTTTGAGATCTTCGTTGGCCTTTGCCGCTCGACGTTCGGCTGCATCGACATGTTGCCCCGATTCATGGCGCTGCGCATCCATGGGGGCGAGTTGTTCGAGCTGCTGGAGCTGACGTTCGGCGTGAGCGAGTCGAGCATCGAGGGGACCGCCACCGGTTGGCAGGTGTTCATCCAGGGCGGATCGTTCGGCCTTGGCTTCGTCCAGTTGCTGTTCCAGCATTTCCAGCTGACGTTCACACGATTGCCATTCTCGCTCGGCATTACGTTCCCAGTCCAGTTTCCAGACGATCGACGCGCCCAAGCCGACAAAACCCATGAAGGTCATCATCAGGCCGAGGAACCACGAGAGTCCCCACAGCATGCCACCGAAAACACCTGCCAGGATCAGGACGCTGCTCAGGACGAAGGACGAGAAGAGCCATACCATTCGTTCCAAAGGCATGACTTGTCCGTCGAACAGTTCATTGCTTTCACCTTCCAGATCATTGTGTTGCAGGTTGAGCTGTTCGATGCGCTCTTCAACTTGAATTCGACGTCGCAGCTGAGCGACTCGCGCGCCGGCCTTCTCTAAAGCGGCTGACAGACTGGATTCATCCAGATCTTGCAGTTCACTTGACACTCGCTGCAGGGCTTGTTCGCTGCGCTGCTTGACGACGCTGGCTTCCTGCTGCGTACGCTGAACCAGTTTGAGGAGATGGTTCAGGCGAGTGGCAGGTTCGCGAAGCAGTGAGAGGGTCTTGGACGTGATCTCGGGAAGTTTAGAGCGAGAGCTACCCGCCGGGGTATCAATCTGAGGACGTCGAGCTTCGATTTCTCGTTCCAGCGCGACGGTGTCTGCCGTCAGACGGGCAACTTCTTCTTCCAGCGAGGTAATCCACGGGGTGTGTTCACCGAGAGCTTGTATGCGTCCGGTTTGAGCCAGCAAGTTACGATTGCAAACATGCTTGGCTAACTCCTCACGGAGAGTGGTGCGTTGTTGTCGGCAGGTATGTAAACGACGCTTGAGCTTACGCAGACGGGCGTTGATCGTGTCGACTTGTTCGAGGGCATTGACGGGTAACTCGGCTACCGTACCGAGGCTGGCGAGTTGATCTTCGAGGGTCCGCCGCTGGGTCCACTTGTCACGGGCGGAGAGCAGCACGTCGTAGTGATGGGTTTGTCGCTGGAGATCTGACATGGAGCGTTCGACGCGGTCAATCTCTTCGCTGCGCGTTTGACGCTCGGCGAGAAGTTGCGGCCAACGACGTCCGCGTGTGGCCAGCTCCTCAATTTCCGCTTGCAACTTGATTTGCTGCTGCAAGAGTCGTGGTAAGGTAGCGAGTCCTTCATCGCGATCGATGAGATCCTGACGAGCGGAAGCGAGATCGCGCACCACATCAATTAGGGAGACACGATCGAGGCCGCTGGTGAGTTTGTAGAGATGGTCAGCGGCGGCGCTGTCATTGAGAGCACCCAGCTCCTGCATCTCTTTGAGACCGATCGCAAAGACATTGGTGAAAATCGATTCATCGACACCACCGAGGATAGCACTCAACTGATGCGTGCCGAGCGGGCTGCCGCCTTCATCCAGCAGTTCCAGATGTCCGAGTGATTCGGGAGCGTCGTTATGTCCCAGGTGACGACGGACTTCGTAGTTTCCGCGTGGTGAGGAGAGTTCGAGCAAGCCACCGGCGTGTCCGCCATGCACAGGGGGCAGGTAGCGACCGCGACGTTCCCGTGAAAAGCCATACAAGACAGCGCGCATGAACTGCATGAGCGTTGTTTTGCCCGCTTCATTGGGACCGTAGAACACGGTGACATCACCTGACAGGCGACGTACGGATAGGTTCGACCAGATTCCAAAGCCGTCAATTTTTACATCCGTGATTTTCACGTTGAGCCCTCCCAGCACCTTACGTTTCCAGCGCCGCTTCGCCGCGCAGTAAATCCACTCCCAAAACCGCTGCTTCACGCATCAGACGCGTGCGAGTGGCGAGATCGGGGATCACTAGCAGTCGGCGGATGACACCATTTTCCGGTTCATCACGCAGGTAGTCGCTAACGTCCACCGGTTGATGTTTACCTGATTCATGATCACGAACGGAACGCAAAAAGTCGCCTAAAATCGAATCTTCTTCGTACCACTCGACCGGTAAGGTAACGGGTGGTTCGCTGTCGATACCGGTCGTCCAAATCGGAAAGCGACGATGACCAAACTCGGTCTGAAGCTCGCGCAGCAACTCGGCGGCCATATCTCCTTGGCGCAGCGCCAGGCTCATGCGACCCGTGCCCTGCAGTTGCCAGCGCAGGAGCAAGGCACGATCGCCCGCTTCGGCGGCGAGTGCCTGGGTGCGTTCACGCAGCAGACGCTGCAGATCCAATTTGGTTTGGGACTCCGTGACGTTCAGTCGTTCTTCGTGCCAGCGGATGACATCGGTGGCGAGCATCTGCATGCGCACTTTGCCATCCGGGTCGACGCTGACCAGCGTACAACCGTGAGGGCCCGCTTCTTCCGGTGAACGACCTTGCGGTGAGCCAGGATAGTGAGCCGCGTGCGGAGTACTGAACAAGGTTTTACGCTGATGTTCACCACCCAGTGCCCAGTAGTTGAGCGGCTGTCGGGCAAGCACCGCGGCGTCGGTAAGTCCGTGCCAGATACCAATCGTGAAGTGGTCGAGGCTGTCCGGATGGTAATCGGTAAGTGAAGCGGGGCCATGTTCGCGCGTGCTGGCACCGATGATTCCGATCGAAACTTCGCCGGAACGCCGATGAGTGATAGATTGTACGCGATTGGCGGAGAGATGATGGACGTTGTCTGGGAGTGGCACAACAGAGGGCCAGTTTTCAGGAGAATCCTGCTCGCTTCCCACCCAGTAAACAGCAATATCTCGCTCGGACAATCGCTGCAACTGCTCGGTGAGGAAGGCCAGGGCTCGCGGGCTGCCATGGAGTGGATCAAGGATGTCGCCCGAGAGGATAAGGAAATCCACGTGTTCGGCGAGTGCGCTGTCGAATACTCGAGTCGCGGCTTGGTAGGGCGCTTCGAGTAGCCATTCGCGCAGATGATCGGGGACTGCATCGAGGCCGTAAAGCGGCTGCTCTAAGTGGAAATCGCTGGCGTGAATAAAGCGAATCAATTCGCCCGACATATGCACCTCCCTGTGCAACCGGACCCTCCAAACCGACTTACTGGTGGGGAAATGTAACCGGACAGCTCGTTTTCCACTAGATCAGTTTTTACACCTACAGCGCCCACTTCGCCCCACCACCCAAGTCCACCTAAATCGTGCCCAACAGGGCCCGCCCCAAAAGTGCAATTGACGGGGGAGTGGTTTCTTTTCGACGATGCGGCCGACAAGTTAACCAGGTTTTTGTTGTTCAATTTGCTGGCGCGAAGGCGGTGCGAGGCGATAGAATACCGGGCTGAATCGAAACTTTGAGCGACTCGGTTGGGGAGAAGGGACGATGGGCAATGAGTGAGGGTGAGCGAAGTGAGCTAGATGCAGGGGACTCGAGTAAGGCGAGGTCGAGCGTTCGTACAGGCGGGGAGCCAAGCGAGTTACCGCTACTGGATGAAACGCGGCGGATGTCGGCTGAGGAGAGTGTTCGTGAGTCTCAGGCGAAGCCATGGGGGGATCGAGAAAACCGCGAGCCAGCGGCGCGGCGAGAGCTATTCGATTTGACACTCTGGGATATTGCAGGTCGATCGCATGCAGGTTTGGTGCGAGTCGAGAACGAGGATCATTATCTTGCCTTGAAATGGGAAAACGCGGCGGGATTATTGGAAACAAATTTACCGCTGGAGTTGCAGCGTTTACGCGCCGTTCCTGTCCATGTGCTGGCGGTTGCCGATGGGCTGGGGGGAGCGCTGGGAGGAGTCTGGGCGAGTCGTTTGGCGCTGACGGCGGCGCGTCGCCGTGGGAACACGCAAGTCAGTTGGTTAGTCGATCTGGCCATGCATGACGCTTCGCAGTTTGCGCCCCTGTTCAGCGAATGCGTCGAGGAATTACATGAAAACTTGCTGCGAGAGGCACAGATCAATCCCGAGTTGGCTGGGATGGGGACCACCCTGACGGTCGCTTGCGCGTGGGGTTCGCAGGTGTTCCTGGGGCACGTGGGCGATTCACGAGTTTATTTGTTGAGGCGAGGCGAGCTGCAGCAGCTGACGACGGACCATACCCTGGCGGAGGATTTAATTCGCAGCGGCGCACCCGCGGCGACCGTCAAACGCGTGCGCAACGTGCTGACCAACTCGCTCGGCGCAACCGAGGGCGAGGTGCGGGCGGAACTGCGAGAGATGAGTTTGGAACGCGGTGATCAACTGCTGCTCTGCACGGATGGTCTCAGCGATTTCGTTACGGGGCCAGAGATGCTGGCAACGCTCACGGCGGCCAACTCAGCTGCCGAGGCTTGCGATCAGCTGATCGAGCGAGCGCTGGCCCGTGGCGGGCGCGACAACATCACGAGCGTGATCGCTCGGTTGCCAAGAGGATAAAGGAAGAGGTCATGAATCGACGGATCATCATTTTGACGGAGGGTCATACCAATCCGCACACCGCCAAAACGGCCAGTTGCATGATTCGGTATCGACGCTCGGAAGTGCTGGCACTCTTGGACAGCACGCAGGCTGGACGGACGACGCAGGAGCTGCTGGGTGTGGGCGGGGATTTACCCGTGATTGCTTCGCTCGATGAAGTCCCGGCGGCCGATACGCTGTTGCTCGGGATCGCTCCGCCCGGCGGTAAGATTCCAGCGGCCTGGCGAGCGGTGATTTTGCGAGCTATTCAGCGCGGCTGGACGATTTGGTCGGGCTTACATGATTTTCTGACGGAGGACGAAGAGTTTGTAGCGGCAGCTCGGCAACATGGCAGTCAGCTGATCGACGTGCGTCGCAATCAAGAGAAACAGATTGCGCGTCGCCAGGGGCTGAGCAGTGATTGCTTGCGGATTCATACTGTCGGACATGATTGCAGCGTCGGAAAAATGGTGACGTCGGTGGAGATCACGCAGGCACTGCAGCGGCGGGGCATCGATGCGAAGTTTATCGCGACGGGACAGACGGGCATTATGGTGGAGGGAGATGGTTTACCGCTGGATTGCGTCGTGGCCGATTTCGTCGCCGGTGCCGCCGAAAAAATGGTGCTCGCACAGCAGCATCACGACGTCTTGGTAATCGAAGGGCAGGGGAGCCTCATCCATCCGTCCTATTCGGGAGTCACGTTAAGTCTGCTGCATGGCTGTGCTCCGCATGGGCTCATTTATGTCTATGAAATGGGACGAACCGAGGTGACCGGTGTGAGTCATGTCAGGATCCCGTCTCATCGCCAGTTGTTGGGACTTTATGAGGCTATGTCAAACGCCAATTTCACGTGTCGGATATTAGGAATTGCGATCAATAGTCGGCGCGTAACCGCAGCGGAGGCGGCAGCGGAACGGGAGCGAATGCGAGCAGAGTTTGGCTTGCCGGTCTGCGATGTGATTCGGGATGGTCCGGAGGAATTAGTCGAGGCCATTGTGCAGTTTCGCGAACGTGGTGAATGGCGGCAGTGGAGCTGCTCACCGTGAAACTCAAAATCCTGACGTTCGATTTACCGCTGCGCCATGTCTTCACGATTTCACGCGAATCGATTGCGGTGCAGCCGACGGTCATTGTGGCCTTGGAGCAGGATGGATGGACAGGTTACGGTGAGGCGACGACGAACGCCTATTATGGAGTGACGCGCGAACGCTTGGTGGCGGCGATCGAATCCGCTCGCGGGCTGCTCGAAAGCACCACGTTGAGTGATCCGGCAGAGCTCTGGGAGACGCTGCGAGGCATATTGCCCGATCAACCTTTTGCCCAATGTGCAATCGATCAAGCGGCACATGATTTATGGGGCAAGCTGCACGGGCAGCCGGTCTATCGGCTCTGGGGATTGGATGCCGCACACATGCCACTGACCAATTACACGATCGGGATCGATACGGTCGACCGTATGGTGGCGAAAATGGCCGAGTTCCCCGATTGGCCAGTCTACAAAATCAAACTCGGAACACCTCATGATTTGGAAATCGTAAGGCAATTGCGAGCAACGACGAGTGCCAGGTTTCGAGTGGATGCGAATTGCGGCTGGACAGCCGCTGAGACGATTGCGAATGCCCGCGAGTTACAAGAATTGAATGTGGAGTTTATTGAGCAACCGTTGGCCGCGAGTTGTTGGGATGAAATGCGACAAGTGCGAGCGGAGTCGGTCTTGCCGATCATCGCGGACGAGAGCTGCATTGTGGAGAACGATGTGGAACGCTGTGGAGGGCTGTTTCACGGGATCAACATCAAGTTGGTGAAGTGCGGTGGTTTGACTCCCGCCCGGCGCATGATCGCAACCGCTCGTCGTTTGGGTTTGCAGGTTATGGTGGGCTGCATGACGGAGTCGACCGTGGGTATTTCGGCGATCGCGCAGCTGCTGCCGCAACTCGACTACGTCGACATGGACGGGGCCTTGCTGCTGGCACGTGATATCGCCAGCGGAGTCACGATCGAACGTGGTCGCTGCAGTTTCTCTGCACTGCCCGGCACGGGAGTGGAATTGCTGCCGCTCTGATCCGCGACCATTCGGTCTTCGGGGTAGCGACCCACGAAAATTTCCGATTGAACCGCGTTCTTGCCTAGCGACTTGGCGCCTTGGCATGAGCCCCTGGCAGCTGGCTAACCGCCGATCTGATACATCGCTCGCTGCGGCTGCAGAAAGTCAGGAGAATCAATTCCGTGGCCTGGCTTCTTGGCGAGTACCGCTTCGCGCACGCAGGCTGCGATCTCAGCGTCCGCAGCACCTTGCCGCAGCAAGTCCCGCACATCCCACTCGGTGGTGGAAAACAGACAGTTACGCACTTGCCCTTCGGCCGTAATTCGGAGCCGATTGCAATCGCCGCAAAAGGGGTGGCTGACGGGATTGATCAGCCCAATCCGACCACGTCCATCGGCAAACACGTAGTCAACGGCGGGCTGGCTGGGATCAGGTCGAGCGGCTGGCAGCAAGGGCCCCAGGCTGGCACTGATGCGCTCACGAATCTCAGCGCCGGTGAGCACCTGTGAGTGATCCCAGGCGTTATCGGCGTCCAGCGGCATGAATTCAATGAAACGCAGCTCAAAATCCCACTCCCGTGCGAATTCCGCCAGTGGTACTAACTCGTCTTCCGTGATCCCACGAATCGCCACACAGTTCAACCGGATCGCGGTGAAACCGGCGGTGCGAGCGGCTTGAATTCCCGCTAAAACGCGGTCGATTCCGGCGCGCCGCGAAATCCGCTGAAAGGTCGCCTCGCGCAGCGTATCAAGGCTGATGTTGAGCCGTCCCAGGCCCGCTCGCTTCAACGACTCCGCCTGTTCCGCTAACAAAATACCGTTCGTCGTAAGTGCCAGATCGGAGATGCCGGGCACCTCCACCAACTGTGCAATCAAACGATCCAGGTCCTGACGCACCAGCGGCTCACCTCCCGTCAGACGCACTTTGCTGATGCCCATACGAGCCACGATCGTGACAAACCGCGTGATCTCCTCGTAGGTCAGTAATTCCTCCCGCGCACGAAACTGTACGTTCTCCTCCGGCATGCAGTAGAAGCAGCGGATGTTGCAGCGATCGGTCACACTGACGCGTAAGTTGGTGTGCCGTCGACCGAAGCGATCCACCAATGCGGAAAAAGGATCCATCAACCATCCCCAGTTAAACTTGCCGCTCTGCGCCCGGATGCACCCATTCCGTCGTCCCGTCCGACCAATGCTCCTCTTTCCAAATCGGTACCACCTGTTTCAGCGTATCAATCAGCCATTCACCGGCCACAAACGCGTCATGACGATGAGGGCTGCTCACCACAATCGCCACACTCGCCTCCCCCACATCCACTCGACCCAGACGATGCGTGATCTGACAGTTTACCAGCGGCCAACGTTCGCGTGCTTGCTCTTCCAGTTGCCGCAATTTCTCCAGTGCCATCTCGCGGAAAGCGTCATAGGTTAGCCACAGGGTTTCGCGGCCATGAGTCCACTGCCGTGTGGTACCCAGGAACAGCAGAGTTGCCCCGGTCGCGGAGGTCGTTGCGGCGGCGAGCAGTCGCTGCGTATCGATTGGTTCGTGAGTCAATTCAGCCATAGCTGGATTGTGATGCTTGGTGGCCTGGCGTTCAAGCGATCGCCTGCTGAATCGCTTCTCGAATGGACATCGGCCGCACCGTAAACTCGGATAACGCTCGGCGATCCGTCACAATCGTGGGATTCTTCAAACCCTCGATCAGATGTCGACCAACGGTGAAGGCCGTGGGCGTGACCAGTGCCAACCATAAGCTCGACAGATTGGGAGTCAGTACCGGTACGTAGATTAAATGCCGACGCAGTCCGCGTTGCCGCGCGTACTCCAAAATCATTCCGCCGTAGGTTGTCTGATCAGAGCAGCCCACTTCAAAGATTGCACTCGAACCTGCCGGACGACTCTGCGCCGCAACCAAGTATTCCAGCACATCCTGGATGGCAATCGGCTGCGTCGGAGTTGTCAACCATTTGGGACAGAGCATGATGGGCAGCCGGTTGGTCAGCGATTGCACTAAATCGAAGGACAGACTTCCCGTGCCGATCACCAGCGAAGCTCGAAATTCGATTGTTTCCACTCCCGAGTCGCGG
This sequence comes from Pirellulaceae bacterium, assembly GCA_044235425.1. Lineage (GTDB taxonomy): Bacteria > Planctomycetota > Planctomycetia > Pirellulales > Pirellulaceae > JBJSXJ01. The sequence continues at coordinate 38,008 of JBIIHW010000032.1, read as the reverse complement.
AGGATCGATCCCACTTCATGCCGCGAACGCAGGTGCGGCGATAGATGTGGATCCGCGGAATTGCCGAGTCCGCCCAGGTAAATGATGCGCTGCACGCCAGCCTCCCGCGCGGCGTTCGCGAAAATCTGCGCCGCCTCGCGGTCCTGACGCTCGAAGTCCTCACCTCCTGCGGCCGCCATCAAATGCACCATATAATAGGCCGTTTGGACCCCTGTGAGCGACTCGCGCACAGCCCGTGGGTCGCGTATGTCCCCTGTCTGAATTTCCAGCGGTCCGCGGACCTTGGATCGACTTGCTGAAAGCTTATCGGGCGACCGCACCAAACAGCGAATCGCCAGCGGTAACTGCCCTAAACGCTCCAGCAACCGCCCGCCGACATAGCCGGTCGCACCGGTGAGCAGCACCGTGGGCTGTCGGTCGGCCGAATCGGTCGGAGAATTTTCAGCAGTGGGAGTAGAAATCTGGGACATCGATGCGTGGTGAGGGACGTGAGCTCGACAAATAGCTGCGGTCAGTTACCGCCGGTCGTTGGCTGCGGTATGGCAAAGAGTTCAAGCGGTGACAATCACCGCGTTACCCACTATTCTACCTGCGTTCGAAGATTACGGTGACCGAAATCGATTTTTTCGACGAATGTAGTGATTATCGACGGATCCAACGACCTTTTCTCATTCGGTGTGAGGAACCGGTGTCATGTACCTGCTGAGACAGCCTGACGAGCGAGCCATTCAGCGATTTTTGTCAGCTCAAGCCAGTTTGGACTTCACGTACCCTCAGGTTGGGGCTACCGCGGGTGAACCTCCTTCCGGCTATCGGATCGATCACACACGCGTGGAACTGGGCAGTGGCGAGGCGGTGTATGAGGCGGCCGTCGAGGCCCTCAAGAGCTGGGATCAATTTCGCTTGCCGTGGATGATGACTGGTCCAAGTCGAGCTGCCATTAAAACCGGCGGACTGGTCGCGGTTGTGGCGAAAAAGTGTGGCTTTTGGTGGATGAATTCCTGCCGCATTGTCTACGTCACGGAGGTCCGCGGCCCCGTTTATCGCTTCGGATTCGCCTACGGCACTCTCCCCGGTCACATGGGACGCGGTGAAGAGCGTTTCCTGGTGGAATGGGACCGAGCAAGCGATCAGGTCTGGTACGACATTCTCGCGTTCTCTCAGCCACGGCATCTGCTCTGTCGAGTCGGCTATCCGCTGTTTAGGATGAGCCAAAAAGAGTTCGGTCGTGGCTCGGCGGCCGCCATGCGTCGTGCCGTGGCCGCACAACTCGGACTCTCCCCCACGTCCGCCGCTCGAACGAAAACACGGCAACTGGTCGCCAGCGTTTGATCACGCGAGTAGCTCGGGGGAGGTCTCGGTCTGCCAGCGGAAGTTCTCACGTCCGGTTCCCGGACTGAATCGGGGTTTTCCGGGCAGTGCGGTACCTAGTTGCGTGGCGGCCTGCGATCCTCACTCTGGTCCCCTCGCGCCGGGGTTTGACTTGCCGCGGTCCGATGATAGAATCGCAAAGGTGTCGAGACGAGGTCGCTCAGGTGTCAGCCTGCGGTGCACGTCGACGACAGCAACGAGTTGGTTCTGGATCAGCCCCGCTGGGCTTTTTCCCGCTTTCGCCGCTCGTTCAGGTTCTCGCCTCTGGCGCTGATTCGTGCCTGCCCCGTGCAGGTGGCTCGAAGCAGCTCAGCTGAGCGATCGAACTAGGTCTGCGTGTCATTCAAGACATTTGTTAAGCGGGAGTTACAACATGTTTGGTCTAGGTCACTGGGAATTGATTGTTGTTCTGATTATCGCGCTGGTTTTGTTTGGCCATCGGTTGCCGAGCATGATGCGGTCGTTGGGCCGAAGCGTCACGGAGTTCAAGAAGGGGGTGAGCGGGATCGAGGAAGATGGGGACAATGCGAGCTCGTCGGACCGGAAAAACTAAGCCGTTCACCTTTCCGAGAGAGAATTTTGCAGTTTGAGGTACCAGCATCATGATGGGACTTTCTTGGCACGAGTTTTTGATTGTCGGCGTGATTGCAATTTTGCTGTTTGGCAAGCGGTTACCCGAGGTGGCGCGATCGCTGGGGGGAAGTTACCGCGAGTTTAAGCGCGGGTTGAGCGAGTTTCATTCGCAGTTGGAAGCGCCCGACTCCCATGAAACTGCCAGTCGCTCAAGTAAGCCGGCCCCACGGGACTATGACGACTACGAGGAAGCGAGTGCTCCCCGGTTTGAACCGCCGCCGGCGGAACCGATGAGTGGCGAACAGAATTCGGCTCAGGCGTAGGGCTAGCCAAGCCGCAGCAGGAGCGTTACACTTTGGGCTCATTCATTCGGGCGGCTAGCTCAGTTGGTTAGAGCGCCATGCTCACACCGTGGAGGTCACAGGTTCGAGTCCTGTGCCGCCCATTGATCGAATGATGGCTGTCGGGCCGCGAACGCGGATCCCGAGATCGGCATCAAGCATGCCGGCCTCGGGACGTTCAACCCGGCAGCTTTTTTTTGCGCTATCGGCTCAGCGCCCTGACCTCTTTGCCTCTGTGTCTCTGCGCGAAACCAATCCGTGTCTCTGTCTGCTCCCGTGTCGTGATCTAGAAACGACAGCGGCTCGGCGGGTTACCCCACCGAGCCGCTTCGCGTCGTCTCTCACCTCCAGAGACCCCAGCGCTCATGATTTGTTACAGGGCTGACTCGCCCGTCTCGCCGGTGCGGATACGCACCGCCATTCCCAGGTCGGTGACGAAGACTTTGCCGTCACCGATTTGACCGCTGCGAGCGGCCGAGACAATGATGTCGAGAATTCGATTTACTTCGTTATCCTTCGCCGCAATTTCCAATTTCACTTTCGGCACGAAATCCACTTGGTATTCGGCACCGCGGTACGTTTCTTTGTGGCCGCGCTGCCGCCCGTAGCCTTGAACTTCCGTGATGGTCATCCCCAGGAACCCCTCCTTCACGAGGGCGTTCTTGATGTCATCCACTTTGTGATTGCGAACGATTGCTTCAATCTTCTTCATGCTCAGTATCCTCGCCTTAAGTTTGCTTCCGCCGTTTGTTGTGGGAAGTTCGCCTACTAGTATGGCCGAAAACATCATCGTCGGGGACACCCTGGCCTGGGTGGACGAGATTCGTCCACCCAGGACCAGCAGGCATCCATCTGACCAGGCGGAAGCCAGTGGATCCAACGTATTTCAGTTCGTGGCCCTACCACACTCCAACGTTTCCTCCCTGATGCACGTGACGTGCCAATCCCTAAGAAAAACCAGCTTAAGATCCTCATGGTCTTGCAAGATAAGACCTTAGGATTATTTTTAAAAACATTCGGTGGCGTTTTTCGGTAGCAGCAGCGTCCCGGATGCTATGGATGCGGGCAACGGCTGCCCCATTTCCGTGATTTCGAGTCCTTTTCCCCCAGGAAACTGCTCCATGTCCGTCCTTGATCGCTTCCGACTGCACCAAAAACGACTTTTCATCACCGGAGGAAGCCGCGGATTAGGGCGAGAAATGGCGATCGCCTGTGCCGAAGCAGGGGCGGATGTCGTGCTCGTGGGCCGCGAACAAGTAACTCTGGATGCCACGGCCGAAGAAATCCGCGGGTGTGGTCAGCGAGCGGACGTGATCGTCGGCGACGTATCGGATCCCGAGCGCTGCGAAGCAATCTGTAAGATCGCGCTGGAACAGTTCGGCCCCATCCACATTGTGATCAACAACGTGGGAGGACGTCGCCAAAATATTCCCACTGAAGAAATGTCGCTCGAAAACTGGCGGCAACTCATGGATTTGAACCTCACCAGCGTCGTCGTGTGCACTCGAGTGCTGGGGGGAGCGATGCTGCAGCGCGGGGAGGGTGGCCGCATCATCAATATTGCTTCCATTAATGCCCTGGTGGCAGGCCGCGGGATCGCCGGCCGGCACTATGAGACGGCGAAGGCTGCCATCGTGCAGTTCACTCGCGCGGTCGCCGCCGACTGGGCACCGCACCACATAACCGTCAACGCGATCCTGCCCGGCGGTTTCATGACCGATCCCAACATTCGCTGGTCGCAGTTACATCCCGAGGTGATTACGAAATTCAAGTCGAATATTCCCATGGGAGATTTTGGTCGCCCCGAGGATTTGGGGCCGCTGGCCGTCTACTTGGCAAGTGATGCCTCGCGATATATGACAGGTGCCTCCCTGGTGATCGATGGTGGGTACACCTTGTGGTAATCTAAAGATCTAACAGGGTCGCTCGAAGAGGGTCGGAAGGAAGGAGTTCGCGAGCATGTCCGATATTGCCGCTCAAATGCTGACGGAAGCGTTGGCCGCGCAAAAGTTCACACGCAAATTCTTCGTCGTGGAACTCGACTTTAGCGAAGCCAGCTTGCACGAATTGGAGCGGCAATTTGAAGCGGTGAAGTATGCGCTGCGAGGTGGCCATAGTCCCGAGAACATCACCAAGCTCACGGGACTCTGGGGCGCCTACCTGGGCGAAGTCTTGCGGCGCCATTGCGACTTACAGTGGGAGTCGGTTGTGATGCCAGAGGGCCAGTCGCTTTTGACGGCCGTCGTGATCGATGGAGTTCCCGTCACACCGGTGCTGCGGCGGAGCGACCATTTCTTGCGACCCCATCACCGGGTTCAGTTGCGATTCGAGCAAGGTGTCAGTCACAGCCTCGTCAGCTACTTCGAGGAAACGAGAGCCGCCGTCGGCCCGCGCAGCTCCTGATTGCCTGCCGACACACAAGAGAATGGAACGGCTGATCGGAGCCGGTTGGGCGACGGACCCGTAACGCACGGAGGCACGTGCGGTTTTCGGACCAAGACTGCATCCTGGTTGGACGGCCTTCCGTCAGGCTCTGCGGCTTCGTCGCTCCGTGCGAAACCCAGCCGCGTCTTTGTTCCCGCGATGTCGCCAGCCGCGAGGACAGTGCGAAATCAAGCCGCATCTTTGTCCCCGCAGTGTCTCCACCCGCGATCGAGTCGGTTACTTCGTGAACTTCTCGATGGCGCGCTTCATCGCGGCGCCCATGTCGGCGGGGCTGTCGGCGACTTCGATGCCGGCAGCTCGCAGAGCGGCGACCTTTTCGGTCGCTGTGCCTTTGCCGCCGGAGATGATCGCACCGGCGTGTCCCATGCGTTTGCCGGGAGGGGCGGTACGACCAGCGATAAAGGCGGCGACCGGCTTGGTCACGTTTGCTTTGACAAATGCGGCAGCTTCTTCTTCCGCAGTACCACCAATCTCGCCAATCATCATGATCGACTTGGTCTGCGGGTCGGCCTGGTACATTTTGAGCAGATCGATAAACGAAGTGCCAACGATCGGATCACCACCCAGTCCCACGCAGGTGCTTTGGCCCAGGCCCAGATTTGTCGTCTGCCAGACCGCTTCGTAGGTCAGCGTACCGCTGCGACTCATGATTCCCACCGATCCCGGTTTGTGAATGTAGCCGGGCATGATCCCGATCTTGCATTCGCCAGGGGTAATCACGCCTGGGCAGTTGGGGCCGATGAGCACCGAACTGCTGCTGCGTACCTTTTCATAAACATGCACCATATCGAGTACGGGCACGCCTTCGGTGATGGCGATAATCACTTGGATGCCGGCGTCGAGTGCTTCGAGGATTGCGTCTGCGGTGAAGGCGGGCGGCACGAAAATCATCGTGGCGTTCGCTCCAGTCTTCTCGACCGCTTCCACGACGGTGTCGAACACGGGCAGGCCTTGCACGGTCTCTCCGCCCTTGCCCGGCGTCACTCCGCCGACCATTTTAGAACCATATTCCAGGCATCCCTTCGTGTGGAATTCACCCACACGACCCGTGATCCCCTGGCAAATCACTCGCGTATCTTTATTGATGAGAATACTCATGGTTGTTTGTTTTCAGTGATTGGTGGTGTTCAGGTAGCTGTTGATGACAGAAATTCACCCAGGGCGAACCAGTCGCAGTTGGGCGTCACGTGGTTACGAGGCGACGGCGGCTACGATCTTTTTCGCGGCATCCGTCAATCCTTCGGCGGCGATAATATTGACACCGCTATCAGCCAGAATCTTGCGGCCCTGTTCGACTTCGGTACCTTCCAGCCGGACCACCAGTGGCACATTGAAGCCCACGGTCTTGTAGGCCTCCAAAAGCGCTTCGGCAATGGTCGTGCAACGCATGATGCCGCCGAAGATATTGACCAAAACGCCCTTCACATTGGGGTCGGAGAGCAGGATACGAAACGCTTCGGTAACCTGAGCCGCATTCGCACCACCGCCGACATCGAGGAAGTTGGCTGGCTGGCCGCCATGCAATTTGATGATGTCCATCGTGGACATCGCCAGGCCGGCGCCGTTGACCAAGCAGCCGATGTTGCCTTCCAGTCGCACGTAGCTAAGCCCCGCTTGGCCAGCTCGTACTTCGGCCGGCTCCTCCTCGGACAGATCGCGCAGTTCCTGCAGGTCCTTATGGCGGAACATGGCGTTATCATCGAAGGTTACTTTGGCGTCGAGTGCCACGAGTTGCCCGGATTTGGTGACGACGAGCGGGTTGATCTCGACCAGGCTGCAATCGTAAGCCACGAACACCTTGCACAGCGTCTTCATAAACTTTTCGGCGCTGCGAACCGTGTCACCGCTCAGTCCTAATTTTTGACATAGCTTGCGGACTTGGTAGCTCTGCAATCCCACATGAGGATCGAAATGCTCCTTGAATATCTTTTCAGGAGTCTCTTCGGCCACCTTCTCAATTTCCACTCCACCTTCGCTGGACACCATCAGCACGGGTTTGGCAGCGGCTCGATCAAGCACCACACCCAGGTAGAGTTCGCGAGCGATATCACAGCCTGCTTCCACGAACACTTGATTGACGGTTTGACCAGCGGGACCAGTTTGAATCGTGACCAGCTTCTTGCCGATCAGACCTTCAGCGACCGCGGCCGCCTCGGCGGCGCTGCGAACCAGCTGCACGCCGCGCTGGGCCGGATTATCAATCACGGTCCCTTTGCCACGTCCACCAGCGTGGATTTGTGCTTTGACGACTGCCAGAGCACCGTTGAGCTGCGTGAAGGCGGCAGCTGCTTCGGCAGGCGTCCGCGCTACGTGGCCTTCGAGCACCGCGACGCCGTTATCGCGGAAAATCTTCTTGGCCTGATATTCATGAATTTTCATCGTCTGGGCCTCTCATACCGATCGGTTAAAACGTGAGAAGCGGCAGATTATAGGCAATCAAATTGGCTGTCACCAGGGCCTGATTACTGCGACTCGGTGAGGATTTGTTCCGCTGCCTGAACCGCATCAAACGGCTCGCCCAGCACCACTCGACGACATTCTGCCAGCCCGCGAAACCAGGTCTCCTGACGCTTGGAAAACTGATGAGTACGAACTTTTACGCGGGCGATCATCTCAGTCTGCCGAAGCTTACCTTGCAGGAATTCGAGCACCTCTCGATAACCGACTGCCTGGAGGGCGGTGCGGCTGAGAGAACCATGCTGGGTTACCAATCCCCGTACTTCGTCGATCAGTCCCTCCGCAAACATCTGGTCCACGCGCTCGTCGATGCGCCGCAGCAGCAGCTCCCGCGGCCACGTCAGCACAAAGACTCGGCCAGCGGACGGGTTCGGCACTTCGTCAAACTGTACCTGCTGGTGACTGAGCGGCTGACCGGTCAGATAGTTCACTTCCAGGGCGCGGATGACTCGCCGCTTATCGCGTGGATGAAGTTTGGCTGCAGCCAGCGGATCGACTTGACGCAAGCGGTCGTGCAGCAGCGCCAGACCGCGCTCCTCCCCGACGCGCTGCAGTTCCTCCTGAATTTGCCCACGAAAATTCCAGTCCGCCGCGGGACCGCCGCTGAGTCCTCTGAGCAGCGACTTCAAGTACAGCGGCGTGCCACCGACGAACAGCGGCACTCGCCCACGCTCGCGTATCTCCGCTGCCACTCGATGCGCCGCACGCAAGTAGTCGACCAAGCTGAATTCCTGGGACGGCGGTAGCAGGTCCAGGAGGTGGTGTGGCACTCGCTGGCGGTCGGCGGCCGATGGCTTGGCGGTTCCGATGTTCATGCCGATGAAAACTGCCATGGAGTCGAGCGAAATGATCTCGGCACCAAGGCGTTCGGCGAGTTCTAGCGCTACCCGCGTCTTGCCGCTGGCGGTCGCTCCGGTGAGGTACCAGGCGTCCAGGAGTGCCGGGAATGATTCCGTCGCCTCGGCTACGGGTGTCTCCTCGTAACTCGGCTGCTCAACGTACGTTTCTTCGGTCCGCGTTTCTTCGGTCCGCGTTTCTTCGGTCCGCGTTTCTTCGGTCCGCGTTTCCTCACCGGGAGGTTCAAGCGGCTGCTGCGGCATCATTCATTCCTTATTGTCAGGGACTGGCGGGGGACTTAGTATAGGCGGCTAAGGTTTTGCGCCGAGCGGGTGTTGTTTGGATCGTTCCGAGCAGCTTGCGACCCACTGTTGCTCCCCACTGACCACGCTCCTCCCCCCCCCCACCATTCTCCGTTATGCAATCAGCTGAAGTAGACGTGTTCGCTCGCCTCATGGCGGTGATCGAGGATCGCAAGCGAAATCCACCCGCTAAGTCGTACACGACGAGTTTGTTTGAAAAAGGCGTTCCCAAGATTGGTGCCAAGATTTTGGAGGAGGCGCGGGAGGTGGTGGAAGCGGCTGGCGAGCCGGCCGCGGATCAGCCTGGAACGCCCGCGCGAGCCCACGTCGTCTATGAAGCCGGAGACGTGATCTATCACCTCTTCGTGCTCCTGGGCCATCTCAACATTCCGCTGGCCGATGTCGCTCACGAACTCCAACGGCGCTTCGGTGTTTCCGGCATCGACGAAAAGGCCGCTCGCAATCACAATGCTCAGGCATAAGGAGTTTCTGCATGGCGGTCGGCAAAACAGGTTCTGAGATGTTACGTATCGGCATTCCCAGTAAAGGGAGATTGTCTGAACTAGCGGGTGAACTGCTCGCCCAAAGCGGCATCAACTATCGGCGGCAGGAACGTACTCTGTTCGCCCGCGTCAGCGACATGCCGGTGGAAGTGGCTTTTTTGCGCACGGAGGATATTCCCATTCTCTGCTCCGAAGGTGCCATTGATATGGGCATCACCGGCAGCGATTTGATTTGCGAAGCGGGAGCCGAGGTGGCGTCGCAGCTGGATACGAAACTGGAATTGGGCGTGGGAAAATGTCGACTGGCGGTCTGCGTGCCCGACGACTCACCCGCGCGGCAACCAGCGGACCTCAACGGTTGCCGCATCGCCACGAGCTTTGGAAACGTCACGACCACCTACTTCGCTCAGCATGGCGCCCGCGTGCGTCTGGTTCCGCTCACCGGTTCCGTCGAGATCATGATTACCTTGGGAGTGGCGGATGCAATTGTTGATTTGGTCGAAACCGGCAGCACACTTGCCGCCAATCGCCTCCGCATCCTCACCGAAATCGGGCATTATCAAACGGTGCTGATTCAAAACCGTCGCGGGCATCACGCAGATACCGCTCAGCGGATCGTCCGTCGGCTGGAGGGCGTCGTCATCGCACGCAGCTACTCCCTGCTGGAATACAACATTCCGCGTCCCCGCTTGCCGGAGGCAGAGAAGATTGCACCCGGCTTTCAGTCTCCCACCGTCAACTCGCTGGAGGATTCCACCTGGTGCGCCGTGCAAGTGATGGTGCGACGCAAGGAAGTAATTGACGTAATGGAAAAGCTTGAAGCCATCGGTGCACGGGCCATTCTCGAGATGCCGATTACCAACTGCCGCCTATAAGGCAAGACGGTTTGCGGTCGCCAGTCTCCCGCCCAGAATGGGTTGCAGACTAGGATGGCAGTCGACGAGGCGTACTGGCGAGCAGCTGTTCTTGCCAGTCCGAGGTGGGATGTTCCAGTGGCACGACGAGCAGTTCGGCGCGGCGGCCCGGTAGCAGGCTGCCATAGTCGTGGTCGACTCCTAAAGCCTCCGCACCCGCGTGCGTGCCCAAGCGAAGGATCTCGTGCGGCGCAAGCTGCGGATATCGCTGCCATACCAGCTGCATCTCGCGCCACAGCGACAGGTCTGGATTCGTGGCCCGTGAATCGGTACCCAGCGCCACTCGGACACCCAGCGCGAGTTGTTCGAGGAGCGGATAATCGCCATGCGAAAAATAGGCCTGCGTCCGTGGGCAGTAAACCACCGACATCGTCGCTCGATGTTCAGCCAGAAACTGCCAGTCCTGCGCCAGCAGAAAATTGCCATGGACGACTAGTGCTCGCCAGGCCGTCGAGAGCCATTGCAGGTAATTGAGCGGCCGAATTCCCCGCGGAATCGCTGCGGCATCCCACGCGCCAAATTCACTCAGCACCTCCACCAATCGCCCACTGTGAGCGGCGAGCATCTCTAGTTCCTCGAACGATTCCGCCAGATGCATCGCGACCGGTATCGACGCCGCGCGCGACCAGGTGGTGACGTGCTGCACGAGATCCGGTCGCACGGTATACGGAGCATGTGGGCTGAGTCCGCCAAGTAAGAGCTGCCCAGCATGCGCTGGCTCACCGAACGTTTGCTCACTTATCGTTTGCTCACTTATCGTTTGCTCACTCGCGGGCAGCTCACGGAGGTGCTGGGCGGCGAGGTTGTGCAGAGCGGTCTGGGAGCCGGCGGCCAGACCGAGTAATTCCTGAAAGAGCGTGACCTGCACGTCGCCAGCGTACCAAGCGCGCGACCAGCCCGGACTGGCGATATCGCCCAGAGCGACCACACCGGCGGCATGCGATTCCGCGATTCCCTGCTGCACGGCGGCGGCACGCTGGGCCGTCTGTTCGGCGGCCGCATCCTGCCGTGTCGCACGTTCCGCCGCCGCCCGCCGACGCGCAATCACCTGTGCCAGCCAGTCCGCGAAACTCAGGCCAGGCTGACCCAGTGGAGCCGTAAGCTGACTGTATTCCAAGTGGGTGTGAGCATTCACAAGTCCGGGGATGAGAGCCACATCACCCAGGTCCACGACAGCAGATTGGCCGCCCAGTTGCTCGCCGCTTGCGAACAGGTTTCCCGCTTGAGGAACTGGGGAGCAGTCGAGTGCCACGATGCGGCCGCCGGCGATGGTTACAACGCCGTTCTCGAGTGGTGGTGCCGCGACGGGAATTACCCAGCGGGCTCGATAACGTCGCACCGTCGTGTCCCTCGCCGCACCGTTCACTGCCGCACCGTTCACTGCTGAACCGTTTGTTGTCACGTTGATTTAGCTCACATCAAGGTGTGATTGGCTGTCGCTGGGACGCTTTGGCTCCGTTACTTTCCCAAGGTGCTGTCGTCGATGGAGCCAGATTTGTCGTCCGCCGATAGCCAGCGTCAGCACGAGACTGAGAGCGATCACCGGCCAGCGATAGCTTACCGTCATCGCCTGGCCAGCCTCAGACGACGATTTCACCAGCCAGCCGAGCGGCGGAAATCGCTCACTCCACGTTGCCGCTCGATACACCAGCAGCAGCGACAGACTGTTATACGTAGCGTGAAACAGGATCGCCGGCCAGATGCTGCCCAGGCTTACGACCAGGTAGCCGAGCACGACACCCAGCAAACATGCGGTGATCGATTGCTGCAGCACCTGATGAGCCACTCCGAACAGCAAACTACTGATACCGATTGCCAGCCACGGATGTCCTTTGCTGCGCAGCCCCGAAAGCGCGAAGCCACGAAATAAAAGTTCCTCGCAAATCGCCGGTGTCACGGCCATCACCAGCAGCAGTGCACCCAGGTTGGGGGCCGAAGTGAAAATATGTTCCAGTTTCTGCAACTGTTCACCCAGCTGGTCATTCATCTGATAGACCTGCTGAACGAGCGTCGCGATGGCAATTCCCAGTGGGTGTAGCAGCAGTGCCAGGCCGGGGCCATAAGCCAAGTGGTGCCAGGTGATGTTCGTCAGCGACAGCGTGCGACGTAGATCGCGAGCGAACAATAGCGCGAGGAGGATCGCGCCCACTCCAAAGAACGCGCCAAGACTCACCACCGTCGCTTGCCAGAATTCCGACCAGTTTGTCGGCAGCTTACTGCTAGTGAACGAGTGACCGAGACGAGCTACCAGGATGACTAGGGTACCGAAGAGAGCGGCGCTGAAGGCCGGCGTCGCTCGTCGATCGCGCCACGCACGCTTCAGCCATGGTCCCAATTGAAACCGCTCACTTTCGCGAAACAGTACATCCTCATTATTGAATTGCTCGACGGCCCAGCGGCACGCTAAATAACAACTCAGCACGGTCACGGCGGTCACAAAGGGAGCATATTGCAAGGCCTGGAGGTAGCGTTCATCGATGAGGGCGCGCATGAGCAGCATGGAGCCGGTGACCGGTATGACGCTGGTGCCAAAGTTCAATTCCATACTCGGTATCAGTGCCGCCAACATGAGTGGCAGTCCCGAAAAGAGGAGCGGCAACAGGTAGTATTGGCCCTCTTTCGAACTGCGTGCAAAACTGGCCACGGCCAGCGATAAGGCGCTAAACAGCAGCGACACGGGCAACATCCCGACGAACACCCAGACATAGGCGAGCAGCGGTGGTGGCGCGAAGACTCCTTGTAAATTCGGACCGCTGGCCATGGATTGCAAAAAGATCACCGCCGTGATCGCCAGCGAAACCATATTCAGCAGTGCGGTCAGAATACTGATCGAAAAAATCGTCAAAAGTTTCCCCAGCACGACCTCGGTGCGACTGGCTGGACTGCTGAGTAACGTTTCCATGGTCCCCCGTTCCTTCTCGCCGGCGCATAAATCGACGGCCGGATAGAAAGCACCGGTGATGGACCAGATGAGAATCATGAACGGCATCAAGCGCGACCAGATGACGGCGCGACGAGTGCGATCCTCAGCTAAGTCAACTTTGCGCACATGGAAGGGCTGAGTGGCGGCGATCGAAACATGGTTTTGTTTGAGCGTTTCACCGACGACGGCGGTCCGCCAGCGTCCCAAAACCAGTTCCACGCGCCGCAGCGCGAGTTTAGATTTTTCGCTGACTTCATCCGCCAGCATAACGGGAGCTGGCACTTGACTGGTTTCAATGCCAGTGCCCGGATCAGCCGCTTCCCGCTCTCCTTTCACACGCTCGCGAAACTCGTCCAGCGATTGACCGAAATCGGGTGGAAAATAGATGACCATGTCATACAGGCCATTGCGGATATCGCGGCGCGCGTCTTGCGTGAGTTGCTCGAGGTTTAAGCCGGATTCCGGTACGAGATCAGCTCGTAATTCCAGCAGCTTCGCTTCCGAAGACGGACACCACTCGCCGGCGAATTGCTGTCGGTTGGCGAAGAGTGCCGGAGGGCGATCGAAATCCGCGACGGTCAGCACGCGAATTTTACTGCGCTGGTCACGTAAGAAGTGAGTGAGCTGCAGCGACAAGCCGCCCATGAGCGGATAGAGCAGCAGCGGCATGATCATGATCGAGAAGAGTGTCCGACGATCGCGCAATTGATCGCGCAGTTCGCGGTTGAAAATCAGCGTGACACGGCGAATGTTCATCCGGTGGTTGCTCCCGCCAGCGGCTCGGCAGAGCCGTCATGTTCACTGATCAGCTGAAAGAAGATCTCTTCCAGATCAGTCTGGCCGTGACGCGCGTAAAGCTCGGGCAGCGTGCCTTGGGTCAAGACATGACCGCGATGCAGAATCGCCACCTCATCACACAGTCGTTCCACCTCGCGCATGATGTGCGTACTGAAGATAATACATTTACCCAAGGCGCGCAGTTCGGCGATGGTTTTCAGCAGCGAGCGGGCGACGAGCACATCCAGGCCGCTCGTCGCCTCATCGAAGATGAGCACGGGGGGATCATGAATGAGCGCGCGGGCAATCGACACTTTCTGCTTCATGCCGGTCGACATCTTGCCGCCGGGTAGATCGCTGAATTCATGGATTTGGAGACGCGTGAAAAGGTTTTCGCGTCGCTCCTTCAAGAGCGGTTCGGGGACGGCGTTCAAGCGTCCGAAATAGTCAACAATCTCACGCGCGGTCATGCGATCGTAGATCGCCGTGCTCACCGCGACGTAGCCAAGCCGAGCCCGCACATCGGCAGGGCGGTCGGCAACATTGATGCCTTGGACAAGCACGTCACCCGCGGTGGGTTGCAGTAAGGTGGCAAGAATCCGCAGCGCCGTTGTCTTGCCCGCGCCGTTCGGTCCCAGGAGCCCGAAGATCGTGCCAGGACGAGCGGTGAAGCTGATTCCAGCCAGCGCCTGATAGGGACCACGCTGCAGATCGTCATAGGTTTTCACCAGGTTGCGGACTTCAATCATCACGCTGCTCCAGGGAGCCAGTTTTACTGAGCGAATTCCACGCCGCCCGCGTGAGCTTAGAAGGTTCCAACCAGTCGCAGCAGTAAGGTACTGTCGAGTTCCACGTCGGGAAGCTCGGATGTGAATTCCAACCGGCGATTGAAGACCAGCCCCACTTCGGCTCGCAGGCCCGCGCCGCCGTCGAGTTTGCGCTCCACTCCGAGCAGCAGGCGCCAATCGCGCAAGGTAACGAGGTCGCGAGTGCGATCACGGTGCAGGATGGCGAACGAATTGCCTCCAAATTCGCCCGCCACATAGATCCAGTCTGCCCAGGTTTCGCCATAACGGATGCGTGTTGCCAGTTTCGGACGCGGAAACAGGAGCTCGTAGTTGTGCGTGTCATTCGGCTTCCAGATTAGACCACCGGCTGGTAAAACGCGAACGTCCTGACGGTTAAGATACAGGACTCCGGCGAGCAGTTGGAGTTGCTGAGGCAGAATGTCCCAGCGCGCCAGGCCTTTGCCCTGCCAGCGAAAGCCATTGCCGTCTCCCTGCTGAAAATCACTGTAGACACTCGGCGTCACCGCGACGACGCCAAGCAGTCGGTCGGTGAGCTGGGGGACCCACATAAAGTCCACGTAGGTCTCGTACAGGGTGGCCGGAACATCGACGCTCGTTGGTCCGTCAAGCGAGCGGATGTTGAGGTACGGAGAGATCAGCATCGGCCATTGGCGAGTTGGTGCGGGAACGGCAACGGTGACGAAGGCCTCGGATTCGACGATGCCGAGTCCCGAGCTGCCGTCGCGGGCAATCCAGGTTCCACCCAGGGAGAATTTCTGAAAGAACCCACTCTTGAATTCCCGGAGCTGCGGGCCGCTGCCGATGAGTAGCTGATCATCTTCGACGGCCGGCGGCAAAAAGTAAGGTGCGGCGGGATCATCGTCTTGGGGCAGCGGTTGAGGCAAGTAAGTCGGCCCCGCCGCTAACCGCCACTCGGGTTGCTCGAACTGCCGCAGCTGATCCCGTCGCTGCTCGCGCCGTTCGGTTTCCTGCTGCTCCGTAGGAAAACGCTGCTCCGTAGGAAAACGCTGCTCCGTAGGAAAACGCTGCGCGGCGCGTAAGTCCGGCACGCTCGGCAAACGCTCGAAGTTGCTGGCAGCGGTGTCCTGAGCTGAACCGCTCTTGGATGGCAAACAAAAGATGGCAAGAAGGAACAGCCCGCAGAGTTGCGAGTGGAACGTGAGCCGACTCATCAGAAAGCAATTCCCGCTCGCAGCATAAAACTATCCGGAGGCGAAAAATCGGCGGTGGGGTTATACCGATAGACCACCTCGCGACTCGTCACCCAGGCAATTTCAAAGTGGGCCTTCAAGCCTAAACTCGAAATCCACTCCAGGCCCGCACCGATGCGAATGTCGTTGATATCGACCTGATCAGAGTTACCGCCCGGATGATGGATGGTCCAGGAGCCACCACCATATTCTCCGGCCGCATAGAGCCACACGTCCGCACCCTGCATTTGCGTCATCCGAAAGGCCAGCTTGGGACGTGGGAAGAAGATGTCGAACTTGATGTCGGGCGTTGGTTCCCACAGCAGACCGACGGCGGGTAGCAACTTCAAATCCACACGATTGATGTAATCAACACCCAGTTTGAGCATGATTTGCGGTGTGAGTCGGATCCAGCCATACGACAAACTGGTCAGACGCAAACTGTCACTCGTGAGCGTTTCGAAATCCGAGTAAGCCCCTAACGCCACCGAGAGATCTACTCCCGCGAGGTTTTGCTGATTGGATTTCCAGCCGACGTCGACGAGCGCGGCGTAGGCACTTCCCGGCAGGTCGCGCGGCGGGGTTCCTACGCCAGGGCCATCCCACAAGCTCAGGATGAAGTAGGGGGTGGCGGTAAGCGGTGAGCCGCTGCCGAAGAAGTTGGGATACTGCAGCGTCGTGGCGAAGAGAATGTCATGGATGCCAACGTCCAGTGGATCGTTTGTGCCGTTGACCCAGCTATCTTGCAGTCGCCAGTTATCGATGAGTCGCAGCGGAGGTTTGCCGGCGCTGCCGCCGAAGCCGTTGGGAAACAAAGCACTGGGAGGACCCGTGGGAGCATTGTAGTTCGGGTAGGTGGGATAGCCGCCGGGAGGTGGCATGGTATTCCAAGGCGAGCCGCCGGAAGGGGCGGTAGCTGCTCCGTATGGGGCTGCTCCGTACGGGTTCGCTCCGTAGGGCGTCGTACCAGGCGGAGCTGTGCTAAAGGGTGACGTGCCAAAAGGGCCTGCTGGTGGAGCGGTCGACCCAAAGGGAGCCGTGCCGGTCGGGGGTGCGCCTGTGAGTGGTGCGCCGTAGGGTGAAGTGCCGTAAGGTGCCGCACCGTAGGGTGAAGTGCCAAACGGGGCGGCGGTCGCAGGAGGATTCCCAAACAGGCTGGGCGTTGTCGGATTGCCGCTGTAGACCGGAGGGCCAAAGGAGGAAGGTGGAGTGGCTGGGATGGTGCTGGAATAGGGATCAAACGTCGGTGCTCCCAGCGTGGCACCGGACGGTGCAGGGTACGAGTATCCCGGTGGAGCACCGCTGGGAGGCATCATCCCTGGTGCGCTGCCGACCGGCGGATAGGAGTAGGGGCCTGGGCCGTAGGGGACCGCATTCGCCGGAATCCCACTCGGTGCGGTCCCGGGCGGAGCGACGGGAACCATCCCGGGGCCGGAGGTGGTCGGAGGTGGTGATGGCATGGCGACACGCTGACCCCAACTGGGCGCGGTCATCAACGCCGCACTCAGGCAGATCAGGCAGGCTGCAACTTGTTTCGTGGCCAGACGAAATTGCACGCTGTGCTCGCACCAAAAAGAACTGAACTCACCCCGAACGACAAACGCATGTCACTCAGCCGCAGATTCGCAACTCGGGAGTCACGCTCTGCTGCCCATCGAAAAAAAGAATGCGGCGGGTAAATAGCAATCTTGGTTTTAAGCGTCAAGATCGAAGGTGTAAAAACAGCCTCGCTGGCGGGTCGGGCTAGTGTTAAATAGCAGCGGCAGTTCAGCACTCGGCGATCGGCCTTTCCCGGGGCCCGAAGGATTTCCTGGATCGAAGTAAGAGTCAGGATATTTTTTAGAGCCACGATGATTTCCGGGAGGGCCTAAATCTCCCTTGGCGATTGTCCAGCCGCTGCAGAGTATGACAGCAACGACGGTGGCAGTAATCACCTGTTTGCCGTAGCGATGTCGACGCCAGGCAACCGGAATCGAAGCCACGGCAACGGCCAGCAGCAGTCCCGCCACCCGCCGTTCCTCCAGGGAGCAGGCTGGAGTTGCCACCGAATGACTCGCGTGGCCCCGACACCTGGATTGCCTCTTCGAGAACGGCGCGCGGGATGACAAGTCGAGCGGCGGCTTGCAGGTCGATCGCTTCTGAATCTGGCCGTTCTGCGTTCCCGAACTCGAACGGCACGCGAATCCGGGCTGCTGGTTCAGGTTTAGGTTCGGGGTTGGTAACGGATAGCCGCGTCCAACCTACATGAACCCCAGATGGCCCCCCTAAAAACGGCTCCCGTTTACTTGAATCACTACACGAGTCCCACGATATGCTCTATCCTGCGAAAACTTTCGCTGGATCCTACATTTTTTTCTCACTCACCCATGACCATGCCACCGCTTGATCTACTCGTTATCGCTCCCCATCCTGACGACGCTGAACTGGGCGCTGGAGGCACCATCCTGCGTTGCCGAGCGGATGGGATGCGAGTTGGTGTTTTGGATTTGACCAACGGCGAGCCGACGCCGCATGGGTCGGTGGAGATTCGGGCGGCGGAGACGGCGGCCGCGACGGCGGTGCTGGGGCTGGATTACCGCGGTAACCTTGGTCTGACGAATCGCAGTTTGCAACCCGATCTGGCAGCTCGAGCCCGCTTGGCGGGAATCCTCCGCGAGTTGCGACCGCGCTGGTTACTGGCGCCCTACTGGGTCGACGCTCATCCCGATCACTGGGCCGCCACCGAATTGATCGAGGCAGCTCGTTTCTGGGCTAAGCTCACCAAAACCGATTTACCCGGCGAGCCGTTTCATCCGCAGCGCGTCTACCACTATTACTGTGTGCATTTACGCCAGATCATTCAGCCGGCATTCATTCTGGACATTTCGGCGTACTGGGAGCAAAAGCTGGCAGCGATTGCTTGCTATCAAAGCCAGTTCGTGACCGGACGACCCGTTGATCCACCCACGTTTCTCGACCGCTTGCGGGACGAAGCCGCCTACTGGGGCAAAATGATTGGCACTCGCTACGGCGAACCACTCACCAGCCGCGAACCAGTCGGCTTGGCCAGCCTTCGGGATCTCGTGTAGAAGTTCCGTTGTCCTACCACGCGAGACAAATGCGACCACCCAATGAGGCGAAAAACTAGGACCCATTGGACTTTGCCAACACGGGGTCTCCGATGCGAGTGGTGGCCTGCAGCGCCAGATAAATAAGGCTCGCCACCCCCAGCCACTAAAGAGCGGATGATGTCAACGGATTCACGTTTCCACGATTTGGATGCCTTGCGAGCGTTCGCCATGTTAATGGGCATCGTTGTGCATGCGACCTTATCATTCATTCCGGGGCTGGGTCTGGTTTGGGGCGTTCAGGATAGTCAAGCCAGTCACCTCTATGGCGTCGTATTGTCAGCAATTCATGGCTGGCGGATGCCCTTGTTCTTTTTGGTCAGCGGTTTCTTCACGGCGATGTTGTGGAAAAAACGCGGTATCTGGGCACTTATCATCCATCGCTTTCAGCGAATTTTCGTCCCGATGATGTTGGCTCTGGTCACAATTATTCCTCTGCAAGTCTGGCTTGCCTCGTATGTTCGATCGCGCGGCACCTTCGCGCCAACGCCGGCAGCTGAGCAGAAAAAATCTCCAGCAACCAACGAAAACCGGAACCTTTCACCGCGGCGCCAGAACCCCGATGATTTAGCTCAGGCTGCCACCGACGATCGGGCCTCGTTGACCCTTAATGCCGATCGCCGCGGTGTCCTGAATGTGAGAAACGAACAGAAGACAACCGCGATAAAGCCAAAATCGACTGACAGCTTTCCGTGGCTCTCCGTGTGGCTGCGACGGTTATTCTACTATCCAGTCTTTCATCATCTTTGGTTTCTGTCATTTCTGTGCTGGTTTGTCTGTGGGTTTGTGCTCGTCGTAAAGTTAATCGACATCTTTCGGATACCCACACTGCGCGTTTCGCTCCTGACTTCCAACCTGCGATACATTTGGCTGATCGGTTTGACGGCCGTGCCACAGTATTTCATGGGTGCCAATAAGAACTCTTACGGCCCGGATACATCGCTCGGCTTGTTGCCGCTGCCGGCTGTATTCGTCTATTACGTTATCTTCTTCGCCTATGGAGCGTTGTACTTTGGAGCGGCTGATACGCAGCGTTTGGTAGGACGCGGCTTTAGCTGGAAACTACCGGTCGCACTCCTGCTTCTGTTTCCCGCTGGACTCATCCTTCGAGGCCCGGAGACCACCGCGAGCCGAATTCTCTTTACACTGCTGCAGGTAAGTTATGCGTGGTTCATGTCATTCGCGATGATCGGTCTCTTTCACTACTTCTTTTCCCGCGAGCGACGTTGGATTCGGTATCTGTCCGATTCATCCTACTGGCTCTATCTGGCTCACATGCCCGTCGTGATGTACTGCCAATTCCTGATTTCGACTTGGATCTTTCCCTCCGGAGCAAAGTTTCTGCTGCTCTGTGGCACCGTGACTCTGCTGCTTTTGATCAGCTATCAATTCGCAGTACGAAATACCTGGATCGGACGGCTGCTGAACGGCCCGCGGATGCGTGCTTCTTCGCACGCATCCGCCGTTCCACCGTTCCAGCGTTCATAACTCTGTGCTCATGCCTCAGTGTTCCGAGACGCAGCGCTACTGGGCACTTAATCCCGCGGCTTCGGTGATCCGATTCAGTGCCGCTCGATAACAGGTGTAGTTGATCGTCTGCGTTACCGCTCGTGGGCCCGCCACTGCAATCGCTTTCGCGACCTCGGCATCCGTCAACACAATGGGGGAAGAGGCGAGGTTTTTGGCCAGCAGGATCAAACAGCGCTCGCGTTCTTCGAGCGCCGGAATTTCCTTGCTCAAGTCGCCATCGAGTACGCTGATCCGCGCGTGGTCGATGCCGGCGGCCTTTAGTTCCTGCTGTGCCAGCGCCGTCAGGTACCAGGCGCGATCTTGTCGAGCGGTCACCCAGTTGATTTGCGCTTGCAGCTTCGCACTCAACTCGTCGGACTGCTGAGCGGCCAGTACCGCTCCAACGAGCCGCTTACCCGCGACGGGGAAATGCGCGAGCAATCGCTGCCATTGCGGCAGGGTGCCCGAGCTGGCGGAATCGCCCAGAACCTCCCGCGCTTTGGCCTCATCGACCAGCGGCAGCTGTGGAGTTCTCGAGGTGGCCCAGCGGAGCTTTTCCTGGAGTGCATCACCCGTGAGTAGAGCTGGTCGCTTGCAGAACGTGGCGGCGCCGCCTTGTGGCGACAGAGCACCAGCGTCAAACGCCACCACGGTCGATTTCTTCGTCGCAAACTTGTCGGAAGTCACCGTCAAATAAGACGAATGCTCGTTTTTCCCGGTACGCCCAAAGTTGCCACCATCGCGCATCTGCGGAACTCCCGTTCCCTCCTTCCAGCGATTGATCGCATTATTGCCGGCGATGGAGCCCAGCATCTCAATCAACTGCAGGTCCGAGTAAAACGGACGACAAGCGTCGAGATCCTTCGCGGTGAGTAGATGGGGTTCGAGGGTTAAACGCTTCGCCAGTGCAAAGGCCACTCGCTCCTTTTCTGGAAAGATAATCCAATCGCTGTCGAGCGCTGCGATTTCGTCATCCGACATCCCGACTGCCAGCAGTTTAGACTCTTGATGCCCCAGACAGTATTGACAGTTATTGGCACGAGCGGCAATCCAGAACATCCGCACTTTGAAGCCGTAATCCAAGCTTAAGGCGGGATCTTGTGGATTCAGACGTGCCGTCGATTGCAAATTAGGGAAGCCGCCTGCCGGTGCGCCACCAAACGTCAAATAGCCATTGATCGCATCGCCTAGATAGGTCTTACGCAAACGCCCCTCATAGCCGAATTGCCGCGGATTCTCAGCCTCCTGCTTCTTTTCCTCGTCACTCAGCGGTGGCAGAGGAATGCGCGGCGTACGATCCTTCAAATCCTCCAGATACTCCTTCATCGCCTCGCGGGTGACGGGGGTCTTGCGCGGCTGATCAGCGGCGTTGGGCTCCACTCGCTTTAGTTCCGCCCCCTTCTCCCCATCTGCGGCCGACGTCCTGGCAACCAAGTTGGTCCAAACACAGGGCAGTAGCAGCGTGGCCCCGACAAACATTCGAATTCGTTCCCAACGATTACAGAACCGTTTCATGAATGATGATCCTACATAGCAAAAGAAATGAATGGATTACGAGTGTCCATGATTGGTACACCCAAGGCGCAGCGCACGAAGGGCTGTCACCGGTTAATCATTCTCGCCGCGTACCCCCCGGAGGGCGCGCAACTGCCGTCCTCAGCACATGCGGCGTGGAGGCTCAAAGATGTCCCGTGGTCGGAACCGGGTGGCAGGAACGATGAATTGCGGTCGAAGGAAGCGACCATCGTTCACAGCATCGCACGGCTGGGCGGTCATCACTGCCCGGTCCCGATGATCCGATTGAATGAGGAAAGAATCACTCAGCGGCTCAGGAATGCCCGCCGGTATGCCTCGGCAAACTGGACTGCCGCACGGAAGCTTGTCATCCGTGGAACGCGGTAACAGCTCTTTTCCGCGTCGCGAATGCGATACCTGCAGCGGTGTTCGAGTGTGTGAGGACGCAATCACTCCCGACGTCAATCGCACCGTTACCACATAATCGCCACAGCCTGCATCTGCCTTCTCTTCCTGGAACAACGATCCCATGACTAGCAACCAAATCCCGCAGCGCAGAGCGGCAACGCGAATCGATCGAATCAAGTGCAGAGGGAAGAGCATGGCTGCAACCGGCTCACGAACGCCAAGGAAAACGAAAACTGGACGGAATCGCCCGCGGACAACATTCTAATCGAATCACCGCACTTCGCCCAACCGGCGTTTATGGCTTCGATGGCTGGACCCCCTCCGGATACGCTCCGGGTAACGTCAGCTCATTCGCGCGATCGCCCCAGATGCTCTTCACGAACCGGTCACGACCACACTGAGTGCGATAGAGGTTGTACTTCGCCTCATTCTTGACATGAAAATCCTGATGGTACTCCTCGGCGGCATAGAATTCGGATCGAGGAACAATCGCCATCGTAATCGGGGCTCGATACACTTTCAGCGCATTGATCGCCTTGATCACACGCTCCGCCGCTTCCTTTTCCTGCTCATTCTCAAAGTAGATCGCAGGACTGTATTGCACTCCCCGATCGATAAAGGAGCCGCGTTTGTCGACCGGGTCGATATGCTTGATCAAGAATTCCACCAGCCCCGCAAACGTCACTTTGGTCGGATCATAGGTCACCATGACGGCCTCGCGGTGCCGACCACCGGTATAGGTTTTGTAAGTCGGATTCTTGGTGGTCCCGCCCGTGTAGCCAGACACCACATCGATCACGCCAGGCGCCTTTTCAAAGTCCTTTTCGATGCACCAGAAACAGCCGCCTGCAAAAATCGCCGTGCGCTGCTTGCCATTCCCACTGGGACCCGGACGAGCCTCATCTTGGCCGTGACATTCGAGCGTCATGAAGAACAGCAGACAGCACTGCAGAACCACTCCCATTCGTGACAACAACCGCACCCGGCGGGCACCACGACCGCCGCAACTCCGCATGCCTGCGCAACGTACATCGCGGATGCCTTGCACTCCGGCGCCCCTTGTTTTAACGCGTTGCACACGGCCGCCCCGCTCGCCTTGCTCGTGCTCGGTTGTTCCCCATCGTCTCATGATTGCTACTCCTTTGGCACTTAGCCGACAGCCTCTGGATCCCACCCTCCGGACCGGTATTCTATGCCGAACGGAACGCCGAATGAAACCTGATTTTTCTGCTGCCGCGCAATCCCTCCGACCCAGCCTGACTAACTTGGCCTGCTCGCGTTACACTGGCCAATACCACTCGTCATCCGTACCGCCGGAACTTCGATGCGTATCACTTCCAGTCGTATTTATTGTGATCATGCGGCGACCAGTTGGCCGAAACCCGAGTCGGTTTACCGGGCCATGGATCAGTACGCTCGCCAGCAAGGCGCAGCGGCGGGACGCGGCGGATATTTGCGCGCGGTCGAGGCGGGGCGGTGCGTTACGGCTGCGCGTCAAGCAATCGCGCGCCTGATCGGTGTGGCGGACGAACGGCGAATCGTCTTCACCAGCAACGGCACCGAGGCACTCAATCTCGCTCTGCATGGGCTGCTGCGACCCGGTGACCATGTTGTCACAACCACCGCCGAACATAATTCCGTCCTTCGGCCACTCGCCTGGCTCGCTCGTCGACAAAACGTGGACGTTGATCATGTGCGCTGCGGACGCGATGGGCGAGTGGAAGTGGCGGAGCTGCTGGCGGCCATTCGTCCCTCCACGCGGCTGGTCGCCGTCGTCCACGCCTCGAACGTCACTGGTGCCGTCAACGACATCGAATCACTGGCTGCCGAGTGTCACCGGCGCGGAGTGCTGCTGCTCGTCGATGCTGCTCAAAGTGTCGGCCAGTGGCCGCTTCAGGTCAGCTCCTTAGGGCCCGACCTGATCGCCGCTCCCGGCCACAAAAGTTTGCTCGGGCCACTCGGTACCGGCTGTCTGTATGTGGGAGCTCGTGCCGAACCGCAGTTACAACCGATTCGACAAGGTGGCAGTGGGGGCGATAGTGAACGCGAAGAACCACCGGCGGAATTGCCAGATCGCTTTGAGGCGGGCAATTTAAATGTACCGGCACTGGTGGGCCTGGAAGCCGGCGTGCGCGAAGTCGAACGGCTCGGCGTCGCACACATTCAGTCCCATCATGCGCAGCGCAGTCGGCAGTTTCTGGACGGAGTCGCGGGGCTGCCGGGCGTGCACGTGGTCGGTCCTGGAACAACTGAGCGGCGAGTGGGGGTGGTCAGTCTGCAGGTGGAAGGGTACGATCCGCAAGAGCTTGCGGGGCTGCTGGATGGAGAGTTCGGTGTGGAGACTCGCGCCGGGCTCCACTGCGCCCCGCTCCTCCACCGGTCGGTCGGCACGTTCGACAGCGGCGGTACGGTACGATTCAGTTTTGGAAATTCCACGACCGAGGGGGAAGTGACGGTCGCCATCGAAGCCCTCCGAGCACTCACCGGCGCCACCTCGTAAATCACTTTCACTCGGGTCAATCTGCGGAGATGGAAATCATGACAAAGCAGCCTTGGTATCAAGATGGACTCCGCTTCACCTGTTCCCAGTGCGGTGACTGCTGCACCGGTGCCCCGGGCTACGTCTGGGTGAATCAGGAGGAGATCAATGCGCTGGCAAAACTGACCGGAGCCGCCTCGCCAGAAGCGTTTGAAGAGGAGTATGTCCGGCAAGTCGGGGTGCGCCGCAGCCTGCGTGAGTACTCCAACGGCGATTGTGTCTTTTTCGATAACCAAAAGCGGGGCTGCACCGTCTACGAAGCCCGCCCCCGTCAATGTCGCACTTGGCCATTCTGGGACAGTAACCTACGCAACCCAGAAGAATGGGCTCGAACCTGTCAGGCTTGCCCCGGCAGCGGCGAGGGTAAGCTCTACACCATCGAGCAGATCGAGGAGCAGCGGCGAGTGATGCGGGTGTAACGTCAGAGGCTTACAGCCCGGGGCCCTCGGTTCCTCTGTTTCTCACTCCCCCCCAAAAAAACCATGCGACTCGTCCATTTCCGAAGAATTTGCCGGTTAGTTAAAGTAAATCGAAGAAACGTTCGATAATCGGGGTGCGATCGAGCGGACCGGAGCGACCGTGCTTGAGGAACTACGAAATTTAGGCAGCTTGGCGAGCTAACAAGTGAACTGCTGGGAAGGTAACTACTTTCAGCCTTTGACCTTGACTCGCTTTTCAATGCTCTCTACATTTTTAGCTCTAGTCTGTATGTCGTGACGCTGGCTAGTTTTAGGCGCTCGCTGACGGGCCAACGTGGGAGTTGCAACGTGACCAAAAAAGAAATCGTGAAAACGATCTCCGAGTCGATCGGGATGACTCAGTTGAAGACCAAGGAGATCGTACAGAAGACCTTTGATGCCATCGTGGAAACACTGGTCGAGGAACGGCGGATTGAACTACGGAACTTCGGCGTGTTCGAAGTGAAGAAGCGAGCGGCACGGAAAGCTCGCAACCCGCGTACAGGCGAACGCGTGGATGTGCCACAAAAATTTGTCGTCACCTTCAAACCCGGCAAAGAAATGGAAGAGAAGGTGCGGCTGTTGGAGGAGGAAGAGGCGGCTCGGCTGCGACAGGCCGCTAGTGGAGTTCGGTTACCACCCGCACCGGGTACCGAGTCCGAAGGTTAGTGGGGCGATTGGTGCGGGTTGGTTCGCAGGATCACGAGGTTGGTTGGATTTGTTTTGGTTGATTCGGTTGGTGAATGGATTCACTTTTCTTGGCTGGTCATTTCTTTGTTAGGAGTGACCGGCGAGCTTGTCATGGAGGATATGTCATGCGTCGGCTCATCTTTACGGCGCTCTTGGGTCTCGCGGTCAGCATGGGCGTAGGCTGTGCCGTACCGATCTACTCGGGCGACCCCGTCTTGCGAACTCAGCAGTTGATCTTCACGTCGGAAGATCTCCGCGCTTTGCTGCTGGAATGGGAACGCTTCTGGTTCGTCGATATGCCAGATCATATGACGGTGCAGCGTGTCCATGGTGGCGTGTTGTAAGTCATTGAGGGCTTTGCTGATCGGCTGAAACGAACCTTCCCGTGGAACTCATGCGTGGGTCCCGGTGGGGCGTCGATAAGTCTCAGCAGCCCGTGACCGCAACGGAACTGAAACGAGTGTCAACTCTGACCGGCGAAGCTGCGCGCGGCGACCAGGGAGTCGTTTTGCGAGGCGAGTTACGTCGGGGCAGGGGCGTTGTCATGCGCCGACCGATTGCGAGCGGCGACGGCGAGTTATACGATCTCCAGTCCCGTTTCCGCGGTCCCGTTTCCCGTTTGTACCTCTCGTGCTTGGTGTTTGGTCTTCATGAACAACCCGACAGCAGTGGCTGATGTAGCAGTGGCCGATTTAGCAGTGGCCGATTTAGCAGTGCAGATTGGGCGCCTGCGACTTCCCAATCCGATCCTCGTCGCCTCGGGCACGTTCGGGTACGCCCGAGAAATGGAAAAACTGGTCGACCTCAGCCGACTCGGCGGCATTCTCCCGAAAACCATTACGCGCCAACCACGGCCCGGCAATAAGCCTTGGCGCACCGTGGAAACAGCCTCCGGACTCCTCAACTCCATCGGACTCGACAACGACGGCATCGAAGCTTTTGTCGCGCATCACTTGCCCTATCTCTCCAGCCTCACCACACCGATCATCGTCAGCGTAGCCGGCAAGACGCTGGACGAGTTTGTCGAGATGGCCGCTTACCTGGATGGTCGGCCGGGCATCGCGGCGCTCGAACTGAACATCTCCTGCCCCAATGTCAGTGGCGGAGTGGATTTTGGGGCGGACCCGGCCATGTGTGAGCAGGTGGTCACGCGAGTGCGCGGTGCCTGCCAGTTGCCGCTGCTGGCGAAACTCACCCCTAACGTGACTCGCATCGTGGATATCGCGAAGGGAGCCGAGGCGGGTGGCGCGGACGGAATCAGTCTCATTAATACCGTGCTGGGTATGGCCGTCGATTGGCGGCAGCGGCGTCCGCTCCTGGGAAATGTCGTGGGCGGGCTGAGTGGACCGGCAATTAAGCCGATTGCCCTGCGCTGTGTGCATCAAGTGGCCAACGCCGTGCGCACGCCGCTCGTCGGTATCGGCGGAATCACAAACATCGATGACGTGATGGAATTCCTGGTGACAGGAGCGACGGCCGTACAGATCGGCACGGCCAATTACGTCGATCCTACGCTGTCGATGCGGTTGATCGACGAATTGCCGCTGGCCTTGGCTCAATTGCAGGCCCGTCGCATACAGGATGTCGTGGGGACCTTAAAGATAGGGTGAGCGGATTTATGCGTGTGTTATCAGGGATTCAGCCAACCGGTCGCCTGCACTGGGGAAATTACTTCGGCGCGATCAGGCAATACATCGACCTGCAGCATGGCAATGAAGCGTATTACTTCATTGCTAACCTGCATGCTCTGACGACGATCCGCGATCCCGCCCTGCTGCGCGATTACACGCTGGGAGCCGCCCTCGATCTGCTGGCCCTGGGACTCAACCCTGATCAAGCGACGCTCTTCGTCCAGTCGGATGTTCCCGAGGTATCCGAACTCTGCTGGTTGCTCATGACCGGCACTTCGCTCGGTCTGCTTGAACGTTGCCATGCCTTCAAAGATAAGAAGGCCAAAGGACTCTCAGCCGACGCTGGACTCTTCACCTACCCGGTACTGATGGCCGCCGACATACTGGCCTATGACGCGGACGTGGTGCCGGTGGGCGAGGACCAAGGACAGCATATCGAGGTCTGTCGTGATCTAGCCCGCGCTTTCAATCATGCGTTTGGCGAAGTGTTTGTGATTCCCCAAGCCAAGATTCTGGCCCAGTCAGCTCGAGTCCCCGGCACGGACGGCGAGAAGATGTCGAAGAGTTACAACAACACGGTGGAGATCTTCGAGCCAGAAGCGGCAGCTCGCAAAAAAGTGATGCGTATCGTCACGGATAATCGTCCCATGGAACAGCCTAAGGAACCCGATTCCGATCATCTCTACCAGTTGTTTTCCCTCTTCTCCGCCCAGGCCCAGCAACAAGAAATGGCCGATCTTTATCGACGTGGCAATTTCGGTTACGGCCAAATCAAAAAGGCCCTGGCCGACGCCGCCGAAGCCTACTTTGCGGAACCGCGAGCGCGTCGAGCGGAACTGGCCGCTCACCCAGAACGCGTCCGTGAAATCTTGGGCGATGGAGCGCAGCGAGCGCGGAAAAAGGCGAGTGAAGTGCTGCGTCGTGCCCAGGAAGCGTGCGGGTTGAAGATGAGTTGAGTGCGACGAAATGTCAACTGACAACTGACGGGAGCACAAGGCGAGGAGTGACGCGAGTATGAACTGCGTGGGCATTGGCACGGACATCGTCGAATGTTTGCGGATCGCGCAGATGATTGAGCGCCATGGCGAAGAATTTCTCACGCGCGTCTACACGCCGCAGGAGATCGATTACTGCCGTCGTCGCAAAGCCGCCACTCAGCATTACGCCGGACGCTGGGCGGCCAAGGAGGCGGTCCTAAAAACACTCGGCACCGGCTGGGCGAAAGGTATTGCCTGGACCGATATCGAGGTCACCAACGAGCTGAGCGGTCAGCCAAAAATCACGCTCGCGGGTGGAGCCGCCGAGATCGCTCGGCAGCTCGGCATCACCCAAGTGCTAATCAGTATCTCGCACTGCCGTTCGCACGCCACCGCATTCGCGATGGCGGTGAGCTAATCCTCTGTGACGATTAACGATAGCAGTAGATCGCATCCGAAGAACGCACGAGGAGCGAATTACGAGCGACAGCTGGTGTAGCCCAGTAGACTTCACCGCTCATGCCAGTCTTCAGTTCCGCGACGACCTCGAATTGCGGCCCGGTCGCGATGATCAGGATGTTCCCGAGCTCATTCACCAAATAAATCTTGTCACCCACGACGACGGGACAGCCGGCCGCGAGCGTGCCGCCGGGCAGACGCTTGCGATAGATTTCTTTTCCCGTCCGTTTCTCGTAGCAAGTTGCCGTGGTACCAAAAAAGTAAATGAAGTCGCCGACGATTACCGGGGATGGCATCCCCGCGCCGCTCTTCGTGCCATTCCATAGAATTGCGGCCGGCTGGGAATTGCTTTCGGTCCGCGATAGATCGCCTGTGTGTCCTGCAGCAATGGCGGCCATCGGTGCACTACTGCCCGGACTGGACGTGCCAAAATAAACCGCTTTGTCGTCCGCTACGACGGAGCAAGAGAAGGACGTGTCGAGTCCCGCGTACCGCCAACGCTCCGCACCGCTGGCGAGATCATACGCAATCACAGAGCCTTTACCGGCGGTGACAAGTTCCCGGGTTCCCGCATTGTTCCAGATGATCGGCGTCGCCCACGAACTCCCCTTTTCCCGCTCGGTTTTCCACCGCTCCGCTCCATCCGCCGCCTGCAGACAGAGCAGCGTGGCGGAGTCATCGTGATAGAGCTGCACAAACAGCCGGTCGCCATCGAGGACCAGCGATGAGCCGGTGCCGAAGTCATTCGTGATCTTTTGAGTGCCCAGCGACTTCGTCCACTTTTGCTGGCCTTCTAAGCTATACGCCGCCAGGACACCCGCCGCACCAAACCAGGCATAGACCGTATCCGCAGAAGCCGCTGGAGTTTCCGTCGCAAACGTATTTGAGGCATGTTTACCAAACGCAGGCACGGAGTCAGCGACGGTTTGTTGCCAAAGAATCTCACCGGAAGCGAGCGACAAACAGACGAGTCGCCACTGGACGGGATCTTTGGGCTTCGGGGCCTTCCCCATCGTGCTCAAATCCATCACTCCGCCCATCATCGACTTCGGCTTCCCATATTTCGACACCGCCGTCGTCACAAATACGCGCTCGCCCACCACGATCGGTTGCGACCAGCCGCTCCCCTCAACCGCCGCTCGCCAAGCCGGCTGGGGAGCTTCCTTCCAAGCGGCAGGCAACGTGCTTCCCGCCGCCACGCTTAAAGCCGTCCCACCGCGAAATTGCGGCCAGTCCTCACCCCGCACCCACTCCGCCCCCCAGCAGCTCACCAGTCCACTAATCAATAGCCACAGTTTTTTCATCACAGATCGAACTCCAGATTCAGACAGTTGAGGTCAGACAGTTGAGGTCAGGCAGTTGAGGTCAGGCAGTTGAGGTCACGAACGAGCCCAGCAGGAACGAGAACGGCTGACGGCCCACGATGGTCACCAGTGCAGCCAGCAGCATCAGCAGCAGAAAATAGAGGATCCCGCAGCGCTGTGCATACTGCGGATTCGACATGCGGTCAGACCAGCCTGCGAACAGCAAAAAATTAATTGGCAGAGCAATCACTGCCGTGGTGATCGGGAGCAGCGAAAACAGGCCGGCACTTAACAAAACCCCCACAGTAATCAGCAGCAAGTTACTGGTGAGCATCCCCCCCAGCGACACCTCGCGTGGGGGACGAATCAAGAGCCTGAATCGCAGCTCGGAAGTGTCTTCATGACCGCGCACATTCATAACTCGTTTCTCGTTGCTTAACTGGTCGATTATGCTATCGCACGCGGTAACCGCATAAAACCGTCCCCTGACAACCCCTCACGTGAGTCTGGCATGGAAATCCAATACCTCAACCCGCCGACACTTTGTCCCACCCATGGCTGGACCCATGTGGCGTCCGTAACCGGAGGCAAGACGATCTACATTTCGGGGCAAGTATCGGTCAATGAGCGTGGTGAAGTGGTCGGTCGGGGCGATCTGCGAGCGCAAACGGAACAGACCTTTCGCAACCTGGAACTTGCCTTGCAGGCGGCCGGTGCCACATTTCGTGACGTTGTCAAAACGAATCTCTACGTGGTCGGCCTGAAGCCGGAGCAGGTACCCATTATTCGTGAGATCCGCAGTCGTTATGTTTCCGCGGATCATCCCCCAGTCAGCACCCTCGTGGGCATCGCGGCACTCGTCGGCCCCGACTGGCTCATCGAAATCGAAGCCGTCGCCGTCGTTAACGAGTGACATCGACCGATTCGTCAACCTCGCACCACTCGCCAATCAGGCAGATCAGCTGCCGGCCCGCTACCGAAATGCCGCCAGCTCCGCGTCTCCGTGCGCACAGAAACCATCAAAGGCAAACCGTCTCCTGTTCTGTTTGTTCGGCACGGAGGTGTATCGAGTAGTGGCGTGGCAAGGCACCCAAAAACTGACTTTACAGTCCTCGTAAGGCAGCAGGGATACGTTCAGGTCTATCCCAGCGGAGTGAACGGATGAAACATCGGTAGTCACGGCGTGTATTCCGTAAAACGCATCCCGTGCTCGGCGGCGACCTGCTGACCGACTTGGATCGCTACCGTCTTTGGGCGGCACGAGAGACCGCGCTCAAGCGGCAGGACGCCCGTGCCGCTCCTCGAAGAGGCTAGCAGGGCGAGTCGCGACCGGAGCGGCAGCCAGCACTGCCGAGCGGCTTGACGGGCGGAGTGGCGAGCAAGTATCACGTGCCTGAAGAGGTAAGGCAGCGGAATCGCGATAACATCCCACGGCATTGTTCGCCCCAGGTCGCGAGCCGCTGATCGCGGTCGTTCGGCGGAATCGGATGAAGAAGGCCATGAGAGACCAATGTGTTCAAACTGGAATGGGCGAAGTCTCGTTGCTGGTCGACGATCGGAGCGGCAATCTACCGATCGTGTTTATGCACGGCGTCTTCCTTGACAAAACGTTATGGACAGCTTTCGGCTCCGAGTTCACGGGACGGACAAATATCTACATTGACATGCCGGCGCATGGAAACAGCGGCAACGTTGGCCGCGACTGGCATCTTGACGAATGTGTCGAAATGCTTCTGACCGTTCTTGACGAGCTTTCCATTTCGCGTTGCATCGCTGTCGGTCACTCTTGGGGCAGCATGACCGCCCTGAGGGCGGCGATCCGAGCACCCTCGCGCTTCGCCGCGCTCGGCCTTTTCAATATGCCATTCAGACGCAACGAAGGCCTGGCAAGGCTTGGATTCCAGTTGCAAAAGCTCCTGACAGTGTTCCCGAGATTCTACGCGGGACAGGCGGCACGGTCCCTTTACACAAAAGACGCTCTAAAGGCTCACCCAGAGTATTCCACTGCAATGCAGGATCGGCTGTCCGTCCGACCACCCAAGGAGATCTCTCGTGTCATCGATGCGGTTCTGCTGGAACCGGACGACGCGACGAATCTCTTGAAAAAGTTGACGGTGCCGACGCTAGCGGTTGTGGGGCAGTCGGATTACGTGGGCCAGCCACCGAGATTGAAGGCCACAGTGGTGCCCGGAGGCCATATCAGTCCGCATGAGGCTCCCGAAGAGACTCGCGCTGCTCTCAATCGCATTGTCCTACTGGCGGGGGAATCCGCCTGACAACCGCAGGCAGCGGACGGCGATCCCGCAACTGAAACCCACCGTAGCAAACTCTCGCTACCCCTGAGTTAACCAGAGCAGTCGATGAGCTGACAGCACACTCGTTAAGCCTTTCGCCCGCATGAATGACGACCGCTTCTCCCCTAGCTTTTGGGCGCCTTCTTTTTCGCTGTGCGGCGAGCGGCCTTCGGGGCAGCTTTCGCCGTTTTCGCTCCCCGGCCACGTCCGCGCGGGGTGCTGGGCCCTCGAGCCGCTCGTTCGGCCAGCAGCGCCAACGCGGCTTCCAGCGTGAGCTGTTCGGGCTGAGTTTCGCGAGGTAATGATGCGTTGGTGGTGCCGTCCGTAACGTATGGGCCATAACGACCGGGCAGCAACCGTACCGGCTCGCCCGTGATCGGCGACTTGTCGAAAGTCTTCAGCGGTTCACGGGGAGCAGCTGCCGCTCGGCCTCGCGTCTTGGGCTGGGCCAACAGGGCAATCGCTTGTTCGAGCGTCACGTTGAGCGGATCGAGGGGAGCGGCCAGGGACCGCGTTTCAGTGCCACATTTAATATACGGACCGAAACGCCCGTTCTGGGCGACAATCGGCTCGCCGGACGTTGGATGAGGGCCCACGGTGCGGGGCAAAGCCAGCAACTGCAGCGCCACGTCCAGCGTCATCTCCGTGGGCTGCATGCCCTTGAGCAGCGAGGCATACTTGGGCTTCTCGTCGTCGCCTGATTCACCCAGCTGTACATAGGGGCCAAACCGCCCTTGCTTGACGTAGACTGGCTTGCCGGTCTCGGGGCAGTGCCCCAGGGGCTGGTCATCCACCTGCGATTGAGTCAGCAGGTCGAGCGCTTTTTCCAGGGTGAGTTCATCGGGAGCCAGGCCTTCTGGAATGGAGGCGCGGCGCGTGCCCTGTTCCAGGAACGGTCCAAACTTGCCGACTCGCACCGCAATCTCTTCCGTGAATTCGCCCGACTCAGGAGTGCCAATCGGAAAACGACTCACCGTTCGCGCATCAACTTCCTTGATTTTGTCTTCTAAGGTCTGCTTCAAGCCTGATTCGCCGTCGCCAAAATAGAACCGCTTGAGGTAGTCCACGTGCCCTGCTTCACCACGACTGATGTCGTCGAGCAGGTCTTCCATTTGGGCAGTGAACTGATAATCAACCAGCTTTGGTAGGTGCTCTTCCAGCAGGCGAGAAACGGAGAAAGCCACCCACGTGGGCACCAAGGCGTTGCCTTTCTTAAAGACATAGCGGCGGGCCAAGATGGTGTCGATGATCGAGGCGTAGGTCGACGGCCGACCGATCCCCATTTCTTCCAGAGTCTCGGTAAGCGACGCTTCGCTGAAGCGTGCAGGCGGCTGCGTCGTGTGTCCCTTGGTATCCAGCCCCCCGCAGCTCAGCGGCTGCCCGCGCGTCACGGTTGGCAGCAGCGTCTCGCGGTCCGCCAAATCGGCATCGGGGTCGTCGCTGCCTTGCACATACGCTCGCAAATAACCCGCAAATTCAATCGTCTTGCCGCTCACCTGAAATACGGAGCCGTCGCCTTCGGCGGTGATCTGCATGCGCTGCCCGCGCGCGTCCGCCATCTGGCTGGCGATCGTCCGCTTCCAGATCAAATCGAACAGTTTGAACTGGTCGGCGGAGAGTTCACCGCGGAGCGTTTCGGGAAGTCGGAACTGCTGACCGGCAGGACGAATCGCCTCGTGTGCTTCCTGAGCGTTCTTCACGGATGACTTGTAATAGCGTGGCTGGGGCGGCAGGTAGGACGCTCCATATTCACTGGCCACCAGTTGCCGAGCGGCGTCGATGGCGACCTGCGCCAGGTTGGTCGAGTCGGTACGCATGTAGGTGATGTAGCCGTTTTCATACAGGCTTTGGGCAACATCCATGGTGCGCCGAGCGGTGAAGCCCAGCTTGCGGTTCGCTTCCTGCTGCAGCGTACTGGTGGTGAACGGTGGGTAAGGGCGAGTGGTGTAGGGTTTGACTTCCAGGGAACCGACCTGAAACGTGGCGGCTGCCAGACGCTGCGCCAAGGCTGCGGCGGCGGCTTGGTTCAGCAGCATGACAGCAGGGTCTTTAAGTTTGCCGGTCGTAGAATCAAAATCTTTGCCCTGCGGCAGTTTGCGGCCATCGACCGAGACCAGTTCAGCACGGAACGATTTGCCCTCTTCCGTGGTGAATGTGCCGATGAGGTCCCAGTATTCGGCGGAACGAAAGGCGATGCGCTGCCGTTCCCGTTCGACAATCAGTCGCACCGCCACCGATTGCACTCGACCCGCCGACAGTCGCGGCCCGATCTTGCGCCACAAAAGCGGTGAGACTTCGTAGCCGTACAGTCGGTCGAGGATGCGGCGCGTTTCCTGAGCGCGGACGAGCTGATCGTCGATTTGGCGGGGATGAGCGAGCGAATCGCGGATCGCACTTTCGGTGATTTCGTGAAACACCAGGCGCTGAACAGGCACCTTCGGTTGCAGAATCTGACATAAATGCCAGCTGATCGCCTCCCCTTCGCGGTCTTCGTCGGTCGCCAGATAGAGATCTTTGGATTCTTTGAGTAATTTTTTTAATTTGGCAATGTGTTGTTTCTTGTCGGCGGGGACAACGTACAGCGGTTCGAACTCCTGTTCGACGTTTACGCCCAGCCGCGCCCACGGTTTGCCCTTGTGTTCGGCCGGAATATCGGCCGCTCCCTCCGGCAGGTCGCGCACATGCCCGATGCTCGCCTCCACCGTGTATCCACGGCCTAAAAACTTGGCAATTGTACGCGCTTTTGCAGGGGATTCGACGATCACAAGCGACTTGCCGTCGCCGGTAGCGGGGGTCTTAGCCATGGTGGGAGTTGCTGTTTTGGGATTGTATTTACGCGGTTCCGCCCTAAAATCGGACGCCCTGGGGTGTCCGTGTGGTCACTCTTTATGACCCAACACGGATAGGTGTCAAGCCGTTCTCCCCAGACAATGCCCCCGCCAGGAAGGAGCGTCATGGCCAGTCCCTTTGCCAGTTTGCGTCGCCATCAGAAGACTTTGCTCGCCATTTTTGGCGTCATCATCATGTTCGTTTTCGTCGTCGGTAGTGGGCTCGACTCCTACATCACCGGCCGCGGACAAACACCGGTGGGAACGCAGGTTTTGGTCAACTGGAAATATGGCTCGCTCTCCGATCAAGAAATCGCCTTCATGCGCCACAAACATCAAGTGGTGATGCGGTTTCTGGAAGACATTCTAAAACTGTCGCGCGATCGCAAGGGTACCCCGCTGATCCCCAACGTGATGCAGAATGAACTGGGCCAAATCGTCCCAGGCCTGCGTCGCTGCAATACGACCGCCGACTTCGTACAAACCTTGGTTTTGGCCAAAAAAGCTGACCAAATGGGACTCGTTGTCGACGATGCGGCCGTTAAGGAATACCTGCTGAAGCTGGGTGGTGAAAAGCTCGATGAAGGTGATTTCGCTCGCATCATCGACGGGATCCCCAACCGCCGACTCACCGCACAGCAAGTCTTCGACGAACTCCGCCTCGAAATGAAGGCTCAAGATGTCCTCAATATCATGGGCCGCGGACTCGCCACTACCTCCCCCGCCGCCGCCTGGGAAAATTTCCAGCGCTTGCACCACCGAGTGCAATGCGAAGTGTTGCCCATTCCCGTCGCTGACTACCTCGATAAAGTAAGCGAGCCGTCGCACAAAGAGGCGCTCGACTTTTACAACGAACACAAAAATAATTTCGCTCACCCCGATTTCCCCGATCCCGGCTTCCGCCAACGACTCAAAGCGTCCTTCGAATACCTGAAGGTCGATTTCAATCAATTCCTGGAAGCCGAAAAAGCTAAGCTCACCGACGAACAACTCCGGGCCGAATACGAACTGCGCGTGAGCCGCGGCGAGTTTAAGATGCCGGAATTGCCACCTGAGAACCCGGCTGCCGAAAAGCCCGCTGCGGAAAAGCCAGCTGGCGAAAAACCAGAAGCCGAAAAACCCGCTACGGAAAAGCCAGCTACGGAAAAGCCAGCTACGGAAAAGCCAGCTGACGAAAAACCAGAAGCCGAAAAACCCGCTGGCGAAAAGCCCGCCGCCGAAAAGCCAGCGGGCGAAAAACCAGAGACGGAAAAACCAGCTGAGCAAAAACCCTGCCAGGATAAGCCTGCCACGGAAAACACCGAAAAGCCTGCTGCCGAAAAGCCCGCTGCCGAAAAGCCAGTAGACGAAAAGCCGTCTGCGGAAAAGCCTGCTGCCGAAAAACCAGCAGACGAAAAACCAGCAGACGAAAAGCCCGCGGCCGAAAAGCCCGCGGCCGAAAAACCAGCAGCTGAAAAACCAGCAGCTGAAAAGCCCGCAGCTGAAAAACCAGCGGACGAAAAACCTGCTGTCGAAAAACCAGCGGCAAAGTATCGCCCGTTCGAGGATGTTCGAAACGATCTCGCCACCTCAATGGCTCGACCCAAAGCACAAGAGGCCCGGAAAAAAATCACCGATCAGGCTCGCAAAGAAATCGATGCCTACGCCCGCTATTACCGCAATTACGCGCTGCTCAAGGGTACGCCCGAAGAACAGAATTTGGAAAAAGTGGAGTTCGATCCGCGCGAACTCGCAAAACGACTCAACCTCGTCTACGGCCAAACACCACTCGTCGATCCACTCGGCATCGGTGAGTTTGAACTCGGTAAGGGGGCCAACTTCTCGTTTGCCGGCGGCAGCTTTAACCAAGTGTCGTTTGCCGAAGTGGCCTATCAGCCCAACGTGCCGCTCTATCGCGTCGAACAAATCATGAGCCAGGAGAATCCTGACATCGAATTCCTCTACTGGAAAGTGGAAGAGGAACCAGCCAAGGTTCCTGAATTCGATGCCGTGAAAGACGAGGTCATTCGCCAGTGGAAGATGCAGCGAGCACTTAAGTTCGCGCAGACCGCCGCCGAAGAACTCGCCAAACAAGCTGCGGACAAGCCCAGCCTGACCGAACTGGCACCCGAAAAAGCACAAACCACCAACGAATTCTCGTTCATGTCGACCGGAGCTGTTCCATTCAGTTCCGGCGCACCGTCGCTCAGCCGAGTCGACAATGTGCAGGCCGCTGGCTTGGAATTCATGGAAGCGGTCTTCAAACTCAAAGTGGGTGAAGTGGGCGTCGCCGTCAACCAGCCCAAGTCGACGGTCTATGTGGTTCGAGTGGCCGCTGAATCGCCATCCGAACAGGCGCTACGCGATCGCTTCATCAACGCCGGAATCGCGAACCGCGAAGTCATGTTCCTCGCCTCGCTCGATCGCCGCCGCCAGTTCGCTCAGTGGTACCAAGACCTGGAAAAAGAAATGCAGGTCAAATGGGTCGGCAACAGCGATCAGTTCGACGTCAACGCGGAGTAAAACTTGGTTGTTGGTTGCACACCAAGACACGGTTTTTGGTTGCGCCTGAAGACCCGGGTTATGGGCTCGCATGGAGACACAAAGATACGGGGAGTTTTTGGGGGAGTGGCGAAGGTAAGTTGATGGGTGTTTAGGTGATTGATTCGGAAATGCGTAGTAGGCTTCTACGATAGAATTGGATCCCGCTTCCCTCTTCCTTCTCAGCTCGTCCGTCCAGTTGAGAAACCTCAGAGAGTCACCTTTCCCCCCGTGCCGCCGAGTCTCCGAGTCTCCGTGCCTCCGAGTCTCCGTGCCTCCGAGTCTCCGTGCCTCCGAGTCTCCGTGCCTCCGAGTCTCCGTGCCTCC
>JBIIHW010000005.1:90000-192578 GCA_044235425.1 Pirellulaceae bacterium | reverse complement strand
TGTTACTGCCCCCGTGTTACTGCCCCCGTGTTACTGCCCCCGTAGCTCACCCTTCCCAAAAAAACTCGCCCTCTCCCTCCGACGCATAATGGTCGCCATGCTGCCCTCCACGCTCACGCGCCGCAAATTCTTCCCCACCAAGCCAGCTGCCGTGCTGGTGGCCAGCCTGTTCATCCAGCTGTTGACGCTGGTGCCACTGCCCGTTTGCACCCAGACCAACTCGAGGGCCTGGCTGGTCATCGCGCCTGCAACTAGCGCCGCTGCCGATACGCAAATCTCGCCCGAGGACCAGGATTTTTTTGAGAAACGGATTCGACCGATCCTCGTCACTCACTGCTTTGAGTGCCATAGTAAGGATTCGACCAATCTCCGTGGTGGTCTGCTCCTGGATAGCCGCGCTGCGATTCTCAAAGGCGGTGATACGGGGGCTGCGGCTATACCCGGTGATGTGGCCAAGAGCCTGCTGGTGGAGGCCATCTCATTTCGGAGCAGTCAAATTGAGATGCCACCGGCGGGTAAACTTCCCGCCCGTGAAATCGCTGATCTGACCGAATGGGTTCGTCGTGGTCTGCCGTTTCCGGAACACTCCGCCGCCAACTCAGCCCCATCGTCCAACGGTTCCAAGCGTCCGACGGGTGATCCCCAAACGGGCCGACAGCACTGGGCCTTCCTGCCGCTGGTCGAACATCGCTGGCCCGCTGTCGAGCAGGCTGGTTCGACCTCCACTGCCCGCTCGCCCATCGAT
The DNA here is from genome assembly GCA_044235425.1 of Pirellulaceae bacterium. GTDB lineage: Bacteria > Planctomycetota > Planctomycetia > Pirellulales > Pirellulaceae > JBJSXJ01. The sequence goes on along the minus strand of JBIIHW010000005.1, from coordinate 191,833 downwards.
GCCTGGGTAGAACATGAACGCCAAAAACATTCGCTGCCCGGTTCACCGGCGGCTGAGGTGAGTCAGTTGCAACGTCGTGCAGCGCTGCTCATCGCCGGTTTGCCACCCGATGCGGAATCAATGCTTTCGGCAGATCTTGCTGAAGCGAACAAGACCGCACCGGACGAGTACGAACGGGCCATTGATCGATTGCTTGCTTCACCCCGTGTGGGCGAACGACTCGCTCGATTCTGGCTCGATCTGGCACGTTACTGTGACGTTCCCGAGCAGTGGCGCGAAGGGGAAGCTAAGGCCTATCTGTATCGGGACTGGGTCGTGCAGGCCTACAACGAAGACTTGCCCTTCGCCGATTTCGTGACTCGTCAATTGGCGGCCGATTTACTTCCCCACGCACAACCGGCGGACAATGCCGCTCTGGGCTTTCTCGGACTGAGTCCGACCTACTGGAAAGAGCTTAAGCTGGATCATGTGGTCATCAAGCAAGTCGTCGCGGAGGAGTGGGAAGAAAAGATCGAAGCACTGGGCGGAACTTTTCTCGGTCTAACGCTTGCCTGTGCCCGCTGCCACGATCACAAGTTTGATCCCATCACGACGACCGACTATTACGCGCTGGCCGGTGTGCTCGCGAGTTCGCGACAAGATGACACGCCCACGATTCCCGCTGACAGCGCCAGACAGGCGCGGGAAGCTCGGCAGGCCGTCGCCACTCTGGAAAAACAGATCGCGGCAGTGGAGTCGAGTAAGGTCAATGGCGATGAGCAGGTGCGAGAACTGGAGCATTACCGTCAGGAGATTCTTCGGCACCGACAGACGCCCTACTTTGATTTGCCACCCGCATTTGGCATGACGGAGGCCAGTTTGCATGTACTGCCGGATGGCCCCAGTCGAACGAAACTGGAGTATCGGGCTGGTCAGCCGCAAGACATCGCCGTGCAGATTCGTGGCAATCCCGCAAAAACTGGCGCCATCATTCCACGACGATTTCCAACGGTGCTCGCGCGCGACCCGCAAACACGTTTCTCACTGGGAAGCGGGCGACTCGAACTGGCTCAAGCCATTCTCGGTGATGCCCAGCCCCTGAGTACGCGTGTCTATGTCAATCGACTCTGGCGACTTGTTTTCGGACGAGGATTGGTAGCTTCGACGAGCAACTTTGGGATTCAAGGTGATCGGCCATCTCATCCGGAACTACTCGATCATCTGGCCATTCAGTTCCTAACCCATGAAGGCTCAACCAAATGGCTGCTCCGCGAACTGCTCACCTCCGCCACGTTCCGTCAAACCAGCACGCGAGTCGAATCTGCTTGGGCCAGCGATCCGGACAATGTTTATTTATGGCGCATGCCGCTACGTCGGCTGGATGTCGAAGCTTGGCGAGATTCCATTCTGGAAGCCACCGGTCGACTCGACCTGAGTCTCGGTGGACCACCCCGTGAGCTGCTCGACTCCGGTCATATCCGCCGCACGTTATACGGCACCGTACGACGTCGTGAGCTCAATGATTTGCTGCGTTTGTTCGACTTTCCCGATCCGGTTGCCCATCAGGCTACGCGTGAACCAACAACGACCGCACTCCAGCAATTGTTTGTGCTCAACAGCAACTTCATGCAGCAGCAAACGACGGCGCTGGCGCAGCGCTTAATTACCGCTCATCCTGAAAACATCGAGGCTCAAATCGGCACCGCGTACAGGTTGCTTTACGGTCGTCACCCCAGTGCCTCGCAGATCAACTTGGGGCGTGAATTCCTCGAGCAACTCGCCCGCGACGGTCAAACGCCAGTCGCCGCCTGGCAGCAATATGCCCAAGTGCTGCTCAGCAGTAACGAACTCATGTTTGTCGAATGATCAGCAATCTAGAAATCAAAAATTGAGGAGATTTAAACCATGCAGGCGTCGTGCCTTTCTAGTTCGCATCGCAGTGGCTGGAAAATAACAAGTCGCAACTGGCTCGCTGCACTCCTGGTTCAGGTTTTGCTCACGGGACTGATGGCGACAAGCTTGGCCGCAGAGGAAACGTCGACTCCAGCGCCCCGGTGGTTCAAAGGCAACCTGCACACGCATTCGCTGTGGAGTGATGGGAATGACTTTCCTGAGATGATCGTCGACTGGTATCAACGGCAAGGATACAACTTTCTCGCTCTCTCCGACCATAATCTGCTCAGCGAGGGTGAAAAGTGGATAGATGAGGCAGCTGCTGCGAAGCGTGGAGCGATCGGCGGTTTTGATCGTTATCTGAAACGCTTTGGACCGTCTTGGGTTGAAACGCGCGAGCGCGAAGGCAAGCGGCAAATTCGACTCAAGACACTCAACGAATTCCGGCCACTATTCGACAAAGCTGACTCCTTCTTGATGCTGCAATGCGAGGAAATAACGGATGGATTCGGGAACCAACCGATTCACATCAACGCCAGTAACATCCGCGATGCGATCAAGCCTCAAGGCGGAAAAAGTGTGCAAGAAACAATCAAGAACAACTTGGTCGCCGTGCAGCAGCAGAGTCAGCGAGTGGGCCAACCCATTCTCGCTCACTTAAACCATCCTAACTTTGGCTATGGAGTAACGGCTGAGGATTTGGCGGCGGTGATCGAAGAGCAGTTTTTTGAAATCTATAATGGCCATCCTGGTGTCAATCATCTGGGTGACAAGAAGCACGTTGGTATGGAGCGACTCTGGGACATTGCCAATACCCTGCGTGTGGGTGAGATGAAAAGCCCGCCGCTTTACGGTCTCGGAACCGATGATTCGCACAACTACTTCGGCGAACGGGGTGCTTCGCCCGGGCGCGGCTGGGTGATGGTTCGCAGTCGCTTTCTCACGCCAACTCATCTGATCGCCGCGATGAATGCCGGCGATTTCTATGCTTCCAGCGGCGTGGAACTGAAGGACGTTCGATTCAACGCGAATGCGAAGACGCTTGATGTCGAAGTTCAGCCGGAACCGGAGGCGAGTTATACGATTGAATTTGTGGGAACTCGACAGGGCTACGATCGTCAGACGACGCCGGTCGTGGACGACGAAGGCAAGCCGATTGTCGCCACACGCACCTACTCGGCTGATGTCGGCCGTGTCTTCGCGAAAACGACCGGTACCAAAGCCAGCTATCAGTTGCAGGGAGACGAGCTTTATGTCCGCGCCGTCGTCACCTCATCGAAGGCTCCGCGTAATCCCGCCTTTGAAAATCAGCTCCAGCAAGCCTGGACTCAGCCCGTTGGCTGGCAAAAGTGGATCGCACCCCCTAAAAGTGAATGACGAGTTGATGATGGACGACCGTACTTTGGCAGATAGGATCCCTGAGTCCGCCCAGGTAGAGTCGGCAGACGCCGCCAGTCCGCTCGTGCAGCAAGCGGTGGAGTTTGCACAAGCGACCTTGCATGGTGACAGTTCGGGCCATGACTGGTGGCATGTCTGGCGAGTGTGGCAAAGTGCGCGACGCATCGGACAACGCGAAGGTGCCGATCTGGAAGTTGTGCAACTAGCGGCACTCCTGCATGACATCGCCGACTGGAAGTTTCACAACGGCGATGACACCGCGGGGTCGCGAGTTGCTCGTGCCTGGCTGTTGCAGCATGGCGCGAGCTCTGAGTTGTGCGATCACGTCGCCGCGATTATCGATTCCCTCTCCTTCAAAGGCGCGGGCGTCGATACGTCAATGGCGACGTTAGAAGGTCGAGTGGTACAGGATGCAGATCGCTTGGATGCGATTGGCGCGATTGGTGTCGCGCGAGCATTCGCATTTGGTGGTCATCGTGGGCGAGCCATGCATGATCCTACGGTTCCCCCCACTCCCCACGATTCATTCGCGGCCTATAAGAAAAATTCTGGGCCTACCATCAATCACTTTTACGAAAAACTGCTGCTGCTGAAAGAGCGAATGCAAACGGCTACCGGTCGGCAAATTGCCGACCGGCGTCATGCCGTTTTGCAAACGTTTCTCGATCAGTTCCTGGCCGAATGGGACGGTGCCGATCACGCCGGGTAAACGTGGCGGATATCGGACTAACGTTGGAAGTGAATCCAATCCAGATTCATCAGCCCACTCGCTCGACCTGGATGAGTGAAGCGCACAATCACATCGTGAACGCCCTGAATCTCCGGTAGCTCGGCGGTTCGCTCATAGAATTTTTCCCACTGACCGTTCACTTCGACGGGGACAGTAGCGAGTAGCTGTCCATCGGGTTTATCCAATCGCAGTTCGACCGTACCGCCAGCACCCGCCGAAGCCAACGCCAGGGTGACGCGCCGTACTTTATTCATCGGTATCTGCCGAAAGGTCAACGTGTGCCCGTGATCGATCCCGCCGATGAATTTCCCACTGGAGGCGGTAGCGGCCGCCAGCACACGAGAGCCACGAACTTCGTCAGCGGCCTCTGCCTCGATACGACGCTGTCGTAGAAAGAGGGTAGCCGAGCCGGTAAGGGCTGGGATTTCACCCGCGCCGCGATCGAGGTAAGTGGCTTCGAGTCGATAGTAGCCTGGCTTCTTGAGGTCATCCGCGGCGACCGGTATTTCGCCCACGAAGCCACGGAACACACGGACCAATCCGGCCGGTTCCAAACTATAAATCCAGCTCACCATCTCACGCACTTCGTCCGCGGTGTGTTGGGAATGCGGAATCATGGGAATCTTGCCCCAAACACCCGTCGAGCCCTTGAGGACGCGTTGCACGGAAGCGTCTAGCGCACCATTCTGGCCTCGATATTTGTTGGCGATTTCGATCAACGGGGGGCCCACACGGGGTGCATCGACCGCGTGACAATTGAAGCAATCACTGCGTTTCATGCGTCGCAGACCGAGTGGTGCAGCATCGTCGGCGACTCCCCCATCCGGCGCGGGAATCGACCCCGTGGCGTAGACCGCGTTCACCGTCACTCGATCCACATCTTGCGGTTGGAGTTCTTCGAGTCCCTGAGAATCGACGAGTTGGAAGTCGTTCGTGCCATCTTCGGCATCGCTGACGATGAGTCGATAGGGGATCGGCTGGTCAGGATCGAGGAAATCACCGGGCGCCGGTTCAACAAAACGAATGCGTGGGCGTTCATTGCCGACGACCACCGGCACTGTGGCCACGCGTTTAGCTCCCTGCTTATCGGTGACGACAAGTTCCACGGTGAAGACCCCCGTTTCGGCAAAGGTCACGGTAGGACTTGGCTCGCGAGATAGTACCTTGGCGGGCGCTTGCACGGTCTCGAGCGTTTGCACGGTCTCGGTTGCTTGTGCAGTGGGATGATTGGTGGCTTTGACGGCACGCCATTCGTACGTCAATTCATCCCCAGCATCCTTGTCGAACGAGCCTTGGCTGGACAGTTTAACCGCGAGCGGCGGTTTACCGATGTTGTTCTCCACCGCTGCTACAGCGACGGGGGGACGATTTCCAGCGAGGTAATCAATTCGAATCAGACGCGCGTTTTGGTTGACGCCCCACGTGTCTCCATATTCGATCATGTAAAGCGAACCGTCGCGCCCGAATTCCATATCGATCGGCCGGATAAAGGGCTGACCAGGCATGAAAGGCTCAATCGACTTCACCTGCTGCTGCTCATCCATGTGCACAACTTTGATCCAGTTGCGACTCCATTCGTAAATAAACAAGGCCCCATCGTACTGCTGGGGAAAACGGCCAGTTGACGAGCCGGCGTTGGGAGTGAAATGGTAGACCGGGCCGGCGCAGGCCGTTCGTCCGCCCTGGCCCAGCTCGGGGAATTCCGGCGAATTGCCGTAGGGATAGTAGAGCAGGGCGGGTTGAGCGGGCGGGAGTTCGTTTCGGCCCGTGTTGTTGGGCGAACGATTCATCGGTTTCAGCGGATCAAACTTTTCCCCCACTTTTCCTGTCGCAAAATCCACCGTCGCGTAGGGCTGGTTATTGGCAATGAAGTAGGGCCAGCCAAAGTTGCCGGCGCGGCGCGCTTGATTAATTTCGTCATAGCCTCGCGGCCCTCGAGGGCCATCGCCGCCAGCGTCGGGACCAACCTCACCCCAATAGACATAACCGGTTTTGGAATCAACGGTCATCCGCCAAGGGTTCCGACAACCCATGACATAGATTTCGGGCAGTCCTTGGGAACCATCACGAGGGAACAAATTGCCGTCCGGAATGCGCATCGTGCCGTCCGCCTGCGGCTGAATGCGCAGGATTTTGCCGTTGTAGCTGTGCGTATTGGAGGACGATTTTTGCGCATCCCAAGGAGCTCGATCCGGACGTTCATCAAGTGGAGCATAACCTTGTGAATCGCCGTGCGGATGAGTGTTGTCGCCAGTGGCGATGTAGAGATTCCCGTCGGGACCAAACTGCATGGAACCGGCGTGATGACAACATTCCTTCCGCTGTTCCTCGTACTTCAACAGCAGCTTCTCGGATTGTAAATCGAGTTGACCGTTCTGGATCGAGAATCGGCTGATGTGCTGACCCGGGTAATCAGGCGGCGAATACTGCAGGTAGACCCAGCCCGTCTTGTCGAACTGCGGATCAAGTGCGATACCGATCAGGCCATTCTCCTGTGCGGTGGTAACTTTTAGTTCGCCGACCAAGCGGACCGCACCGGTGCGTGGTTCGTAGACCTTCAGCCGGCCTTCAATCTCCAGGTAGTACACGTCACCATTCGGCGCGACGGCCAGTTCCATCGGTTGTCGCAGCCCGGACGCTAACACCGTGATCTCAAAGCGACTGGGATCAACCGCCGGAACGGGAGCGGTAGCGGCGGGGGCGACCGACTTCGGCTGTTCACCAGCGCGCGCAGCTTGTGTCACAAGCGGCTGCCGTAGAAGACCGCAATTCCACAGAAAAGCAGCCCCGAGTCCCAGGAACGTAAATCCGACGGCCCCACGCGTTAGCGACCGGCGCAGCTTCACCATCACACCGAAAACAGAAGTCATAAAGTAAAACCTCAACGACAAACGACCCGCAGTTTATTTATCTGCCACTGTAAACGGCTTCTGTTGTAACAACCGCGAGTGGTCATCCGCTAGCAGACTGTAGTTGGAGCGCGTCGAGATCACCACAGAGCCTGCACTTAGCGCCTTGGCGTGAGAAAAAAGGATCACGCCAAGGCGCCAAGACGCGAAGGATCTCAGGTTAAATCCACTTTCCGAGACTTAGCGCCCTTAGCGCCTTGGCGTGAGAAAAATCATCCGGCTCGTCGCGCCGCGGCACGGAGCTTGCAGCTAGGAACGAAACCAACTGGGCCCCTGCGCAGCGCTGATCGCCCGCTGTACCCCCGCATTGGCACGGCTTTCGCACACGACTTCTATCGCAATCTCTCACCAGCTTGAAGGAGCTACCCCATGGACGAAGTTTCGACGGATTTAGTACAGCAAGTTCTGCAACATCGTTCCACTTGGTGCGTGACAATCTATCTGCCGACCCACGTTGGCCATCACGAAAACCGTGATGATGCCATTCAGCTCAGGAATGTCGCTGACCAGCTGACCGAGGAATTGATCGCTCATGGAATGAGGCCTGCTGCCGCGCGCGCGCTGATGTTGCCCGTACGCCAACTTCCTTTGGATGAGCCCTATTGGGCGGAACGGGGCGCTGGTTTAGCGGTATTTTTGTCTCCCGACACCTTTCAAGCTCTGCGTCTCCCCCGGCCAGTTCCCGCTTACACCGTCGTGAATCGTCGTTTTCATGTACGCCACCTGATACCGATCGTGAACGAAAACCACCATTACTATGTGCTCGCGATCAGCCAGAAATCCGCCACACTCTTCCGAGGCGATCGCGATCACTTGCGGCCCGTCGACCTCCCGAAACTCAAGTTGAATCGGGAACTCGTTCTCAACCTCGACATGGGCGAACGCGGTGGACAAATTCATTCCGGTGGCCACTTTAATTCCATCAAACAAGGTGCCATTGCGTCCGGTCATGGCGGTACGAAAGACACCAACAAAGCCGAACTGCTGGCCTATCTCCGGCGGATTAACGATGAAATTCAAGAGACTATTAAACGCGAACAGTTTCCACTCGTCCTCGCCACCGTCGATTATCTGGCTCCACTCTTTCGTCAAGTGTGTGATTACCCACAACTCATTGAGTCCTTTGTAACCGGCTCTCCCGATCATCTTTCGCCACTCGAACTACAGTCGCGCGCATGGCACTTGGTCAGCCCTTTCTTTGCAGCCGCTCAGGAGCAGTCGATTCAGCGTTTTCATCAGCTATTTCGGAGCGGCCGAGCACTCGATCAGATCAGTGAGGTGATGCCGAGTATTGTCGACGGGCGTGTGGAATCGCTCTTAATTGATGAGTCGGGAGAATGTTGGGGCAATTACAGCCCTGAGGAGCGTCACTTAGTGCTGCATGAGTCTCGACGGCCCGGAGATGATGACCTGATAGACTGGGCTGCGGGCGAAACATGGATCCGCCGCGGAACCGTCCACAGCTTGCCTCGTCAGCGCATGCCAACCAACAGTCCCCTGGCAGCCATCATGCGTTTTTAACCCTCCAGCCAGAGCCAATCAAATGGCCGTGGAGCCGTTGCCCAGTGCCCTCGGGCTGGTACAATCCGCAGCATTCTAGGAACTCCAGGTCGCTACCCGACTGCTGTGGCGCAGCGGTGCTGCTGACGGTCGAGTCAGCAGACTGGCGACTCTAATCATTACCGGGACTATTGACCATGCGATCTAGTTCATTCAGCCGATTGTTGCTGACCAGTCTGTGCCTTGTCGTTCTGAGCAGCGTAGCCACTCGCCCCTGCGACGCTCAGGTGACACTCACGAAGAAACTTGCCGAGAATACCGCTTACGCCACCGCCAATCGACAAAAGGTCACTCAGTCCATGACCATCGCGGGCATGAAGCAGGATACGTCCAGCGAGCAGAATTCCGTGGTTCGTAATCGAATTGGGAAACGCGATGCCGATGGCTCGGTCACCGTCATCTCCGACATTCGGCAATTGCAAGCACAGCTGAAAATTCCGACGATCGGCGATATTACGTTTGATTCCGTCAATCCCGATAAGGCGACCGAAAGCCCTCTCACTCCGCTGCTCAAGGCTGTGGCGACGATGGAGTGGAAGAGCACGTTCGACCGCAACAACAGTGTCACGACGATTGCAGGTCAAGATAAATCACTCGAGTCACTCGATGGCGCTCTGCGCGACGGTGTGAAGCGACGATACGAACCCGAGTACCTGCGCACGGCTGCTAATGATTTGCTGAATCGCATTCCCACCAAGCCGATTAAGGTGGGGGAAAGCTGGGAACAAACCAGCACCATTCGACTCGATAGCGCTCAGTCCCTCACCTTTACCAGAAAATACACCTACCGCGGCACCGTGAATCAGGACGGAAAAACACTGGACAAAATCGATGTCTTGACGACTGCCGTTAAACTGGAAATTGAAGGCGCTGCGGGAGTGCCACTGAAGCTCATCAAAAGCGATCTCAAGATCGGCAAGTCCTCAGGATCTCTCTTTTTTGATCGTCAATTGGGGCGGATTGTTTCCGAAAATGAAACTACTCAGATCGTCGGCCCAATTACACTTGGGGTTGGTGACCAGCAGATTCCCGCCGATATCGATCTCATGCTTGAATCCGAAGCGATCGAGCGTCCCGGGTTACTCAATTAAGCCTCGCTCAGTCAGCAGCGCTCCGCGTCGCTCGCGTTTTTATTCCATCGGCTTGGCCGGCAGCAGGATGCACCGTCAGATGAATCACGTTATTCGATATGCCATTGGTTTCTGTTTCCTGATCAGCGTTCATGTGATGGAGCTCGCACGCTGCCCGGCTGCCGATCCGGCTTTAGATCGATTGATTGATGAGATCTGGCAATCTGAGCTGCGCGAAGATCCTCTCTTTGCCACGCACGTTGGTGACGGTCGTTACAACGATCAACTTCCACGCGTGGGCTTGGCGGATCAGAAACGCCGACTGATCGAAAAACGTCAACTGCTCGCACGACTTGAATCGCTTCCCACGGCGTCGCTGAGCCCAGCGGATCGGATCAATCATGGAATTCTTCTGCGTCAGCTCCGTGATGAAATCAACGAGTTGAAGTTTCAGTCCTATTTGCAGCCCATCACCAGTCGTTCTGGATTTCACATTTCCTTTCCCGACTTGCCGCAGCAAACGCCCTTCGTCAATTTGCGCGACTATGAAAACTATGTAAGTCGACTGAAGCAGTTTGATCGCTATGTGGCGGAACACATAGAACTCATGCGCACCGGCCTGCAGCAGGGCTGGGTTTTGCCGAGTGTGGTGCTGGAAGGTTATCGGGATGCGATCGAGCCCCATGTGGTGAGTGACGTCACGAAGAGTTTGCTTTTTGCTCCCTTTAATCGTTTTCCGGCGGTAATCCCCGCTGCGGATCGAGCGCGTGTAACGGAACTGGGCACCGCCGCAATCCGTGATCATGTCGTCGTTGGTTATCGCAATTTTTTGAAGTTTATGAATGAGGAATATGTGCCGGCGGCGCGAGCGACCATTGCTGCCGCTGCGCTGCCGGACGGGCGGGCCTTCTACCAGCATCGCGTGCGACATTTCACCACGCTTGATTTAACTCCCGAACAGGTGCATGAAACGGGGCTGAAGGAGGTCAAGCGGATTCGAGCGGAAATGCTGGAGGTGATGAAAAAGGCGGATTTTAAAGGTGAATTTCCCGCATTTTTGGAGTTTCTACGCAGTGATCCGCGGTTTTATGCGACGACCCCCGAGCAGTTGCAGAAAGAGGTGGCTTGGATCTTAAAACGTATCGATGGCGAATTGCCTCGGCTCTTTCAAACGTTGCCTCGTATCCCCTATGGTTTGCGTCCCATCCCGGACTACATCGCACCTCGCACCACCAGCGCCTATTATCAGCCGCCCGGTGGTGATGGCCGTGTGGCGGGGTTTTATTACATCAATACGTTTAATCTGAAAAGTCGTCCTCTTTACGAAATGGAAGCTCTGTCGCTCCACGAAGCCGTCCCGGGACACCATCTGCAGCTGGCTCTGCAACAGGAACTCACTGGTCTGCCAGCATTTCGTCGCTACACCCATTTCACCGCTTATATTGAAGGCTGGGCGTTGTATGCGGAGCGATTGGGGTTGGAAGTAGGTTTCTATCAAGATCCTTATCAGGATTTTGGGAGATTAACCTTTGAGATGTGGCGTGCCTGCCGACTCGTCGTGGACACGGGCATGCACTACCAAGGGTGGACGCGCGAGCAAGCGATTCAGTTCATGGCCGAGAACACCGCCTTGGCACTACACAATATTCGCAGTGAAGTGGATCGCTATATTGCCTGGCCGGGACAAGCACTAGGTTACAAGATTGGTGAACTGAAAATACGCCAGCTTCGCGAACGAGCCACTCGAGAACTGGGAGACCAATTTGATGTCCGCCAGTTTCATGACGTGGTTCTTCGCAGTGGTTCCGTGCCACTCGATCTACTCGAAAGCAACGTCGTGGAGTGGATAGAAGCGACTTTAAAGCGACCGAGCGCGAGCAAGTGAACATGACGGTGCGGTCGTGGGAAGTCCTGTTCGAAGACAATCACTTGCTGGTGGTGAACAAGCCAGCCGGACTGCCGACGATGGGGGTGGCGGAGGACGAGCCGAGTTTATGGCGGGAATGTCGGGAGTACATTCGACGAAAGTATCACAAGCCGGGGAATGTCTATCTGGGTGTGGTAAGTCGAGTGGATCGGTTGGTGACAGGTGTTGTCATATTCGCTCGCACCTCCAAAGCTGCCAGTCGCTTAGCAGAGCAGTTTCGTGAGGGTGTTGTCGACAAAACCTACTGGGCGTTAGTCGAACAACCGCCGCAGCCGGCTTCTGGTCGCTGCGAGGACTGGGTCTATAAGAATGAGGCTCGACAGCGCATGGAAGTTGTGGAGTCAGGCCGTATGCCAGCGGCACAGATGGCGAGTCTTTCCTATCGCACGCTCGCTCGTGATGGAGGGGAGACGCTGGTGGAAGTGCAGTTGGAAACGGGGCGAAAGCATCAAATTCGACTGCAGCTGGGTAGCCGTGGCTGGCCCATTCTCGGTGATTTGAAATATGGAGCGGCGCGGCAGTTGGCGACCGGTAATCGCATTGCGTTGCACGCGCGGCGCTTGCGGCTGGAGCATCCGGTGCGACGCGAGCCGCTGGAGATTGTTGCACCGTTACCGGCGGCCTGGGGACCACGCTGGCAAGCCTGGGTCGGAGCGCAGGAATAACGAGGTTTCGGGCGTTGACCGTTGGCCAACGCACGGCGGCACTCTATGATACTAAGCCTGATATCGTGCTCCCTCTGCGACTCGTAAATCGTATGTCTGCCATCACTCCTTTTCGCAATTCGGCCATCGCCAGCGGGCTGGTGACGAAGCAGCAATTTGCGGACGCGATTGATGCCGTGCGCTCGGTCGCGACGGCTGCTCCCGGGCTTGCGACCGAAGTGGACATTGAGCAGGTATCTGCCAAGCTCGTGGAACTGGGGCTGTTGACACCTTACCAAGTTGAACAGCTGCGTGCGGGGCGAACCAAGCTCAACCTGGGCCCTTACTTGATCACCGACTGGATCGGTCAAGGTGGCATGGGGCAGGTCTTCAAAGCGGTTCACAAGATGATGGGGCGGGAATGTGCCGTGAAGGTTCTACCAAGTCATCGCGCCACTCCCGACTCCATTGCCAATTTCACTCGTGAGATACGCACGCAGGCTCAACTGGATCATCCTCACCTGGTACGGGCCTACGATGCCGGTCACGATGGCAACGTGCACTACCTCGTGACGGAATATGTTCCCGGCACCGATCTGCGGCGACTTGTACGCCAACGCGGCGCACTGACGATGCAACAAGCGGCACGCGTGATTCTGCATGCCGCTTTGGGACTCGATCACGCGCATGGCCGTGGCCTCATTCATCGGGATGTGAAACCGGGGAATATCCTGGTGACGCCCGATGGCATCGCAAAAGTTTCCGACTTGGGGCTGGCATCCTATATCGATGAAGGCGAGGGAGATCCTCGCGCGGGCAAGATCGTCGGCACGTCCGACTATCTTTCACCGGAACAGATTCGTACGCCACGGGAAGTAACGAGTGTCAGCGATATCTACTCCCTGGGTTGCACGCTCTACTATGCGATCTGCGCCAAAGTGCCTTTTCCCGGTGGCACGACACGCGATAAGGCTCGCCGTCATTGTGAGGAAACGCCCTGGCATCCCCGCCGATTCAACGTGAATATCAGCGAAGAATTCGTGGAAGTCATTGCCGACATGATGGAAAAAAATCCTGCAGCTCGGCTGCAAACCGCAGCGGAAGTGGTAAGTCGTCTGGAGCCTTGGGCGCAGGAATCGTCACCTCTGCCCGCTCAGCAGCTTTCCAAAGCCCGCTGGATGGCACCACCGATTGTTGTCGATACCGCAGACCTCGTCGACGCACACTTGGCCGATGCTGGTGAACTCGACTCTCGGGCCTTAGATTCGCGCGGTATGGATTCGCGAGCCGTAGATTCGCGAGCAGTAGATTCGCGGGGTGTAGATTCGCGAGCAGTAGATTCGCGAGCAGTAGATTCGCGCGGTGTCGACTCCCGTGCGCTGGATGCTCGTTCGATCGATTCTCAAGTCGTGGATTCGCGGGTGCTGGATGCCCGCGCGATGGAAAGTCTGAGTGGCATCTCGCGTACCGGGGATACTGCCGGTACGAATCTGGCGGACACACGACGGTCGCATCGGCACAGTAATCGTCGGCTGCGACCGATGCTAGCCTTCGGTGAACGATTCACGGAAGGCGAGCAATGGACGACTGGCTTGGCGGTGGCCGTCGCTCTGGCCATTGCGGTTCCCATCGCCATGCTTCTCGGTGCCGCCCTCACGTTGGTGATTCAGCGATTCTGATGATGGGTTGATACGGTGCGATTTTCGGGACAAGTTAGTCCCAGCTGAGTTCATCAAGTGGTGGTAGAGGAGCTTGGGCTTGGACAGCGTTTACAAGCTGCTTGACGACCTCTCGGCTGGCAGCATCGTCCGGCGGCTGCTGCACCAGCGGAGCTAGTTGCGCTTGTGCCTCCCGCCAATTTCCGACCGCCGCAAAACGATGCGCCCGCGCGATCTTGGCGTTGGTGGAATCTGGATTGCGAGCCAGTAGTCGATCGATGTTGGCAGCCAGTTTTTCTTGACGACGGAGAGTGGTTGCACGCTGGCGCCAGCGACCTGCCGTTGTGCCATCTCCTTTTAGTTGAGCGGTTTCGGCCATCAGCTCGGCCGTGCGAGCGCGAATCAAACCATTAACAGCCAGCGGCTGCAGCCAGGTTTGGGCTTCATTATGTTGGGAGTTTTTTAAGGCTCGAGCGGCGAGCTCTTCGCGAGCGGTCGGTTCCAGCGGCTGGAGCTGAATCGCTTTTTGGAAAAAATCCCGCGCACTCTCCTCTTGCTCCAATTGCAGATAGATTTTGGCAAACAGCACGTACGCCTCGGCGTTGGGCTGAGCGGCCAAGCTGCGTTCCAGTGCTCGCTGGGACTCTTCGATCCGCTGCTCCGCCAGCAACACACGTGCTTGTTGGAGAAAAAAATCTTGGGGTGGAGTTGGTAATTTAGCGGCGGTGGGATCTGCGACCAGCGTTCGCTCAAACTCCAAGATCGCATCGGCCGGCCGTTCCAGTCGTTGATAGAGGAACGCTTGCCAGGCATGTCCGCGAGCCACGGCTGAAGGAATTGCGGCGAGCTGCTGAGCAGTGGCTAGGGCATCGTGGTAGGAGCCAAGTTGCAGTTGGCAAGCTGCGAGATTTTCAAGTGCTGATTGATTGGCTGGCTCAGCGGCGACCACTTGTTGGAACATCGCCGCCGCTCGCGACCAAATCGATTGTCGCTGATACGCCGTTGCCAGCGATTGCATGTCCGCTGTCGTCGCCACACCTACCTGTTCAAAGATCTGAATGGCCGCGGTGTCGCGGCCAAGCCCAACTAGGGTGCGTGCTTTTAGAGCGAGCACTCGCGGATCGTTCGGATGCCCGGCCAGGTAATAATCAATCCGCTTGAGGGCTTTGTCATGTTCCTGACTGCCGAGCAGTTGACGAATCTCGGTCAGAGGGCGTTCCTGCCACGATTGGACCGCGGCGGTGATTCCCACCACAAGTAGTGACACCAGAGTAATTTGGAACCATCGCTGAGATTTTCGGCGGAGAGGAGGAGAGACAGTTTCCATACTCAAAGAGCGACCGTGGAGGTGCCCTGTCCAACAGATTCTCGATCGGATTATGGATAGCCACTGAGCGTCATGGCACGCGTGAAGTTTACTGTAGTCGGGAGAGTGTTAGTTGAATATGGCGGGGAACTCATAATAGCCTGCCACCGTGGCAGTCACCCATACGCGACACGATTAGCCGACACGATGACACGATTAGCCGACACGGTTAGCCTGCGACACGATTAGCCTGCGACACGATTAGCCTGCCACCGTGGCAGTTACCTCGTCAGTTCCTCGTCAGTTTCGTTCACCTTTTGTTTCTTGAAGGCCGTCGCTGATCGACGGTTGGCCGCTCAAAACCTCCGCATCGATCGTCTGAAAACAAAAAAGCCACTGGTGGCCGTTACTAAATGACAAAATTTAGCCGAGTTTTCGGTCCAATCACTTCCCCGGCGCGCACCGCCCACGCAGCTCGCGATATAACTCGAGCGAAAAATGAACCTCAGCGGCTCGCCCTCGACATTCTGATCCGCCTCGCCTCAGGCTTTATCAGCTTTCAACCACACCGGGCCAACCACTACCACGCCTCAGCGGCGTCCGCTGGCATCAACCCGATCGGCTGGAACCGCCGCCCCCCTCCTTCGCTCGCCGATGAGCTTCCGCAAACATCGCCGCCATGATCTCCAGCTCACGATCAAACCGCCGACTCGTCACCCGCATCGCAAAATCCCATTCTGCGGCGTTCACCCCTAATCGCTCCAGGATCGGTGGCAACTCCAGTGGCCGTTCCACCACCATCTCCCCAGGCTTGAGCTGACGCCGCACCTCCTTCTGACGCTTCTCATGCGTCGCTACCGCGTCCGCCAACTCCAACTGCTGCGCAAAGGGGACATTCAAGTACCCCTTGTTCGACGCTCGACGGCCCGCCGCCATCCCATCGTAGCCGTCGCCGTCTACATGCACAGGAGCCAACCATCCCGACAACGGCCGAGTCGGATCCTTGGACAAATGGTCCTGCAGCCGGGCATGCAGCGATGTGAATTCGGCATCCTCCACCTTCTCCGCCTTCCCGGCTCGAATCGAATTCAGCACCACATACAAACTGCACGCCTGCAGCGACGCGTCATTCGGCAGCGGAACCGCACTGAAACGCGCCCCCCAGAAATGCCCCGGCGCCTCGTCCTCGAGGTTCGCCTCGCGAGCAATCGGCTCCTTCAGGCAACCCATAAACTCGCTGATCGACGACAACCGCTTCCGAGCCTTTTGCACTCGCTTCGTATCCTTTACGAACTCATCGATCTGCTGCTCCGATGGCACTCCATTCAGCAGCAAACTAGCCCGATTCAGCTGCAGCCAGCGGTTCGCCACCTCCCGGTCCGACAACAGTTCCACCAGATCGGGACGATTCCGCAGGATCGAGTGAAAATGATTATCCAGGATGGCAAATTCATGCACATCGATCAGAAAGATCTGAGCAAGCAGTTCCATTCGCCGACGGATCCAGCCCTTGCGCACCGACCAGTCCGCACCCGTCGCTGGATCCTGTCCTAACAAAAAATGACGACGATTGATCCGAGTGAAAACGTGATACAAACCCGGTTTCGACTCATCAATCACGTCCCTTCGATTACGTCTAGCCATGGTTATCTCCTTGTGTAACAAGCTAGATAATGCCCCACGGTTCATGGTGAACAAAATATCACACAAGAGCTTTTTCGCAAGATATCGCGTTCAAAACACACCCCTCACTCGTTAAACCTGAGCTCGACAGCAACCGAGCCGATGAAGATTTGACCGACACGCAATCCAATTCAAACGTAGCAAAGAAGGCTGCTCGATGGAGAAAATTGACTCAGCTCCGGGACTCGTTAAGCTTGCCAAGAAGACTTGTAGAAGCGGACTGAAAGTTCAAGGCAATAAAAGCTCGTCAAATGCTTGCGCACTCGCTCGGATTTCAACAACCCGGCTTTAATCGAACGATAAATTCATTCCGCATAGTGCACCTCCTTGTATTCCTCGCGGCTCGCATAAATCACGCTCCAAGACGATCTTTAGTTCTTGCTGAATCGCAATGCAAATGTCCCGCTGCTGTCGAAGCTTGGGCACAGTGACTCGCGACAAAACAAGCCAAGGCGGCATAAATCGGAAAGGCGGTGGCCATTACTGCCGGTGAACTGCGACCAAACAGTTCCCAGGCCATGATCGTGCACGCCAGCGGCGTCCTGGTTGCACCGGCGAAAACGGCGACGAATCCCAGCGCGGCCAGCAGCTCGACCGGAGCTCCCAGCAATTCCCCCAGCGTGTTTCCCAAGGCGCTGCCGATGAAGAAAAGCGGTGTCGCCTCACCACCCTTAAAACCACTGCCCACGGTCACGGCAGTAAAAATCAGTTTCCACAACCAGCTGCCACAATTCGCGCCACCCGCACGAAAGCTCGTCTGAATCGTCACGGCTGTCAGATCGTTGGGATTCGCGTTTACTCCTAATCCCAAGTAGTCACGGTTAGCGGTTATTGATGCGAGGAGTACGATGAGAACGCCTCCCGCGACGGGACGCAGCCAAGTACGCTTGATCGTCCACTGACATCCCTGTTGCACGGCCCGTGTGGCTCGCACGAAGAGTGAACTGGCGAGTCCAAAGAGACAGCTCGCCAAAGCAATTTTCAGCACAAGGAGCGGATCCATGCCAGTGATCTCGGAGCTTGCCGAGCGAACGGCCCAGTCATCACCGGTCAGTGGATAAGCCGTGTGTTCGATCCCCCACGCCAGCGAGACTTGATCGCCAATCACGCTCGCGAATAAACAGGGCACAGCCGCAGACCAGGAAATTTGACCACGGGCAATGACTTCGATGGCAAATAAAGTGCCAGCTAGGGGCGTGCCAAAGACGGCGCCAAAGCCAGCGGCGACGCCGGCGGTCATCAGCAGCTGTGAATCGGTCGGGCGCAGCCGCAGCCAACGGGCCCATTCACTTGCTAAGCAGGCTCCCATCTGGACGGCAGTACCTTCACGGCCCGCTGATCCGCCGCACA
Source organism: Pirellulaceae bacterium (assembly GCA_044235425.1). GTDB lineage: Bacteria > Planctomycetota > Planctomycetia > Pirellulales > Pirellulaceae > JBJSXJ01. The sequence continues at coordinate 173,726 of JBIIHW010000005.1, read as the reverse complement.
GATGGGTGATGAGCGTCCCGAGGAGCACCAGGGGAGCCATGCGCACGGGAATTTTTCCTGCGGGATCGCGGATCTGCTGCCAAACGAACTGCTGCCCCGCTTCAACAGCTTGGCCCCAGCGGTGGTAAAGCAGGCCTGAGATCGCTCCCCCAACGGGCAACAGCAATAGGAGCCAGGGGTGCTGCCACTGCCACTGAGTTACTCGATCGAGTGCCCAGAGGAAAAATGCCGCGGCGGAGCCAACCAACAGGCCAAGCGGCAGGGTGATGACGACCCACTTGGCAATCCAGGTGATGGCCCGCAGAAATTTCCATTGCTCTCGTCGCTCCGTCATCGTCCCACGCACTGCGCCAATTTACTTCTGTTTTTCCAAGTCATAATTTCGTCACTCCGGATAAGTATAGTTGAGCACCCAACGATGGACGAAACGACTCCAGAGATAACTCGTCAGGCAATGCGTCAGTGGACACTGGCGCAACCGGTCGTCTCTGCCTTCCTTCATTCCGTCGTGCGCGAGGCTCGTGACCGCGACGATTTATTGCAGGAAATCGCGGTTGCGGTGCTGGACTGCTACGCCAAATCGTACGAGCCGCAGCGACCATTCTTGAGCTGGGCTCTAGGAGTCGCACGAAATCAAGTTGGACTTTACTTGCGTCGTCGGCGACGTGATCGCTTAGTGTTCGATGAGGCTACCATGTTGGCACTCAGTACCGCCTTTATGGAATCAGCGGAAGTGGATTCGTCGCCTCTCGCGGAACTTCGTGATTGCCTCCAGCAACTCGCGCGTCGCTCGCGCGAACTCATCGATTTGCGATATGAGCAGGATTTGAAACCCGCCGCGATTGCGGAGCGTATGGGAATGACGGCCAATGCGGTCGCCAAAGCACTGCAGCGGATTCGCGAGCAACTCAAGGCCTGCTTGGAATTCAAAACCATGGAGGGATCGCAATCATGACGCCGCCACCACCCTCCGACACACCACCCTCCGACACACCACCCTCCGACACGCCAATCTCCGACACGCGACCCTCCGACACGCCACCCTCCGATACTCCACCGACTCACTCGGACGCTTGGATGCCACTTATCCAGTCCTATTGGGATGATGGTTTGACAAGTGAGCAGCACGAGCAGTTGCAGAGTTTTTTGCAGACCGATCCTCACGTGGCGCGTGAATTTGTCGCACTCGCGCGACTTCATGATCAGTTGGCAAATCAGTTGCGTCGGCCCGCCCTGCAGGATTCGTCCCCCTTAACCGCAATAACGCAGGCTTCGTCTGATTCGCAATTGCCAACTCTGACAACGCGAATCTGGAGTCGTCGCGACACGCTGCTGCTCGTTGCCGTTCTGACCGCCTTGATTGCATTAATGATACTGCCCTGGCAATCGCTGACCGGGGGGAAAGCCTCGGCTGCTGCTGTGGAACTGCATCGCATCATCACTCAACATTCTCATTCGATCGACCGCACATTTCTGATCGTGGTCGAGGAGTCTCGACGAGTGCCACGCGACGGGATTGGGGCACGAACTGATTCGCCACAAGTGCAGTCTGGAAATCCCGCCAACATTCAGCGGGGATCATCGTCTCTAAAATCCGCTCGGCCTCCCAAGCCTTCGATCGATCAAGCGACGATTGATGTTCGTGGCGCAAATCAATTCGTGCTCAAACGCATTCTCCCAAGTGGTGAATTATTTATCACAGGAAGTGATGGGCAGACGAGTTGGGCGGTGCGTCCCGACGGACCGGTGCGGGTGAGTCGTGACTGGTCAACATTCAATCATGATGTCCCCGGTCATGAGCAGCGGATGTCACTTAGCAATCTGCGCGATGGATTGGAGCAGCTCTCCGGCGCTTATGAGATTTCCGCCTCCCCCATTGATGCCAGCTGGTCCGAGGTAGCGATGGATTCGGCTAAGGAGTCTTGTCGTCTTTTAATAGCAAATCGAAAGCCAAAGTTTCGCGGACCACGACGAGTTGAAATCCTTTATGGTGCGAATACGGGTGAAATACGTCAGTTGCGATTTATCGGGATGCCGTATGGCCCCGAGCAGTTGACGTTGCGGATGACGCTCATCGCAACGCGGGATCTAGGCGCAACCCATTACCAGCACTTTTCGCATCACAGCAGCGACCGCGTGGTTGAACTGGAGGAATAGAGTATGAAGCGATTCATTATGGGTATGTTGTTAATGGCACTGAGCACGATTGGAATTTGGGCCTGGGCTCAGCGTCCGGAGGAAAAGCCAGCAGGTAAGAGTGGCGGCCGAATTCGCAAGCCACAAATGTCTGACACAATTAAAGCCAATGTTTATGCCGACAATTGGTTCAGCTTATATATCAACGGCGAACTAGTCGCTGTCGACTCGATCAAATTCATTCCCCATAACGTGATCTCAGTCGACGCTCTGCCTTCCTATCCGATGACGATTGCAGTCATGGCAAGGGACAATGCTGACCCCAAGACAGGTATGGAGTATGCGAACACCAATATTGGCGATGGCGGATTCATCCTGAAATTCAGCGATGGAACCGTAACCAGCAAATCGTGGAAGGCGAAGAAGTTTTCCTGGGGGCCACTCGATCGCGACACAAAAAAACCTCGCGTGGAAAACCTGCCTGTTCCTGAGAACTGGTTCGCAGTCGATTTCGACGATCGCGATTGGCAAGCAGCTACGGAATACACCGAAGAGCAAGTCAGTCCCAAGAAGCCATTCCACGAACACGATTTTTCTGGGGCCAAGTTCATCTGGACAGATGACATCGAGCTCGACAATACCGTTCTCTTTCGGCACGTTGTCCCAGCAGCACCCGACGGCAAGGTGCGTCCTGATTTTACGAACTTGAATAACCTCGTCCCCGACTCGCACTCTAAGCCAGTTCCAGGTGGGAAGCAGCCGAAGCGTTAAGAAATCAGCGGATTCGGTGCGGAGTGACACGAGGCATGACGGTCGTGGCGCAATGCATTCGTTAGCAAAAATGGTTGGGCCGTGAGATAGACATGAAAATCAAAATCGTGGTATGTCGGCTGATACTCTGTGTGACAGTATTTCTAGGCTGGCGGTTGGGTTGGGTTTTCATGGACGTGGCGGCAGCCGACGAGCGTCCTAATATCATTTTGATGCTCGCAGATGATCAAGGTTGGGCTGGTCTATCGGTGCCGATGCATCCAGAGATTAAGGGATCCCGGGGGGAGTATTACCACACACCCAACCTGGAAAAGCTGGCAGCGCAGGGGATGCGTTTTTCGGCTGCGTATGCTCCAGCGTCCGTCTGCTCCCCCACTCGCATTAGCTTGCAAACAGGTAAAAGCCCCGCACAGCTTCATTGGACCAAAGCAGCTCCCGCTGAGACTGGGCACAAATTAATCGAGCCGCAGCTGATTAAACGCATCGCCGATCAGGAAGTGACGATTGCTGAACTGCTGCGTCAAGCTGGCTATGCGACGGCTCATTATGGCAAGTGGCATATCAGTGGCGGTGGTCCCGAGCGTCATGGTTACGATGAGTCAGATGGCGATAGAGGTAACGAACAAGCGTTCAAATTCAAAGAGCCCAATCCCGTTGATATTTTCGGTATGGCGGAACGAGCGGCGGGCTTTATGAAAAAGAGTGTCGCACAAAAGAAGCCGTTCTTCATCCAGCTCTCCTGGAATGCTTTACATGCCTCACAAAATGCAAATTCTGCAACACTTGCGAAATATCAGCAGCTGATGCGTGGTGATAATTCCAAGCAGATCTCGATCGCGGCAATTACCGAGGACCTTGATGCCGGCGTCGGCCAGGTTTTACAGTCGATCGATCAATTGGGATTGGCGGGCAAGACCTATGTGATTTACATGTCCGATAATGGAGCGGGCGGCGGCGGAGGTCGACGAGTGCTCAATGGCGGGAAAGGTGGCGTGTGGGAGGGGGGAATTCGCGTGCCCATGATTATTCGTGGGCCCGACGTACAGGCGAATTCCTGGTGTCACTCGCGTGTGGTGGGATATGACCTGTTTCCGTCATTTTGTGAATGGGCGGGCATTGATGCGAAGCAGCTGCCGACGGGAATTGAGGGTGGCAGTATCACGACGCTATTAAAGAATCAGGGCCAGGGAAACGTCCGTCGGCCCCGTGAAGAACTCGTCTTTCATTTTCCGCACTATCAAGGCGACACACCACACTCGGCAATCTTTCTAGGGAATTTCAAGCTCCTGCATTTCTATGAAGATGATCGCGATTTGCTGTTTGATCTCAGTGCGGACATTGGTGAGCGCAATGATCTATCCAAAACTCGGATGGCTGAAGCGAGGCAGTTGCGAGAGCGACTGGATAGGTATTTGACCTCAGTAAAAGCTCAGTTACCCACACGAAACCCGAACTTTACTGGTGGCGATGATCGTTCCGGAAAACGCGGCGACAGAAAAAGGAAGGAATAGGAATCCTCATGAAGAAGCAGCAATTAAGGGCTCTGTTTCTCGGAATCGCGGGCCTGCTGTTCAGCCGCAACGCATGCGCGCATCCAGGCGGACATGGTCCAAGCAGGGTAAGTGCGACCCAGGCAAATCGCATCAGTCAGTCGCTCAATGCAGAGGCAAATCAGAAAGTGCCCCACCGAACCATGGCGATCAGTCGCGACGCAGTGCCGGAAAAAGAAGCCGTGGATGCAACGAAGCCGCTGCAGGTACAGCATTTCAGCCCCTTCGAAAAGAGCCTGCAACTCAAGTGGGATCAAGATTATTTGTATGTCGGCTCGAACGGAATTCCTGATCATCCGCTGATGGTCGGCATACGTGCATGGCAGCAGCAGGTACCGCTACCTCAGAGGTACATTGGCGAGAATGCCTGGCGACTTCCGTTGCACCCAGTGCCAGCGCGTGAACCGATCTCCGCCAAGAATCATTTCCTGCGCGGAGCGATCGCACTAGCGATTAATGGAGTGCCGATTTTCAATCCACTCAATAATCGCGGTGACGATGCATTTTTGGTCGGGGAGCTCGACGAATTTGGCGGTCACTGCGGTCGAGCGGATGACTACCACTACCATTTGCCGCCCCTTCATCTACAGAAAATGGCTGGGCACGATCAACCAATCGCTTATGCATTAGATGGTTATCCCATTTACGGATATGTCGATGATAAATGTGCCAACTGCGGACCGCTCGACTGGCTCAATGGACACAAAGATAGAGCGGGTAATTATCATTATCACGCCACTAAAACATATCCCTATATGAATGGTGGTTTCTTTGGCGAGGTGGTGGAGCGCGACGGGCAGGTTGATCCTCAGCCGCGGGCCAATGGAGTACGACCGGCTTTGACCCAGCTACGCGGTGCGAGAATCATCGCGTTTACCGAAGTCAAACCAGGTAGTTATCGTTTGACGTACGACGTACAGGGGAAGTCCGGTACGGTCAGCTACACCTTGATCAACGATGGCTCGGTGAAATTCAAGTTTGTGGATACCAGTGGTAAGAAGTCGGAAGAGACGTACACACTGCGCCGCCGTGGGCCGGGTGGAGGTGGTGAGGCAGGCCAGGGCGTACCACGGGATGGCAAGGGGAAGGGAGGGCCACGCGACGAACCAGGTCAGAGCCCGCCACAGAATGGGAAGGGTAAGGGACTGCCACGCGAACAGCCGAAGCTCGAGTCGGGCTCCACGTTCTCAAAGCCCGCGACTAATGTGAAGGCCAAATTGCAGGTCAGTAGTAACTCTGTGGATCAACAGGGTTTCATCTCTATCGCGTGCACATGCGATGGCGACGGGCAGTCGCCAGCGGTTACCTGGAGCGATGTGCCCGCCGGTACAAAGTGTCTTGCCGTCAGTCTCTGGCACACGGCACCCGATCAAGAAAAATCCTATTGGCTCGTCTACAACATTCCCGCTCACGTGACTGGGTGGAGAGCCAATTAGGCGCCGAAAGGCAGTGTAGGACTCAATGATAAACGCAAGTCGACCTATGACCCGATGTGCAGCAAAGGGCCAGGCGCCAAGGAATACCATCTGACGGTCTATGCATTATCTCGGGAACCCATGCTGACGAAAGATCAAGCTACACGGGCGAATCTCTTGACCGCGATTAAGGAACTCACGCTCGCAGAAGGCACGCTCACCTTCAAGCACGAGCGGAAATAGCGGATAGGTAAGAGGGCGTTGAGTTCCTATGAAAGGAGTGATAACGGTGACGCGACAGTGGCAACCGACAATGGCCTTACTGGTACTTATATCAGCCATGCTGAGTGCGCTGGGTGGAACGGTCCAGTCAGTGACAGCCGAAGTTGAGCGGCCTCCAAATTTTATTGTCATCTTGATGGACGATATGGGGTGGCGCGATGTGGGATTCATGGGGAATCAGTTCGTTGAGACACCCCATATCGATCGGCTGGCAAAACGAGGCTGTGTGTTTCAACAGGCCTATGCGAGTGCTCCCAATTGTGCGCCCACGCGAGCTTGTCTGCTTTCCGGTCAATACACACCTCGACATGGTATCTATACGGTGGTTGATCCACGGCAACCCAATGGCTCCCCATGGCACAAAATGCTGGGCGCTGAAAGTAAATCTGAGCTGTCGACAGAGGTCGTGACGCTGGCCGAATCGCTGCAGGCCAGTGGGTATAACACAGGATTTTTTGGAATGTGGAATTTGGGTCGTGGGCGGACTGGACCGGTTACACCGGGAGGGCAAGGATTCCGAAAAGTGGTTTTTCCTGAAACGATAGGTTTTGGCAAGGATGCTTATTTTGACAAGCAAGGAAAATACCTGAGTGATCGACTCACCGATGAAGTACTGGCTTTCATGGAACAAAATCGAGAGCGACCGTTTTTTGTTTATTTAGCGGATCATGCGGTTCATGCACCGTGGGAACCCAAAGCCGAGTTGCGAGAGAAGTATGAGAGGAAACGGGGGGCGAGTGAGCGGCCGGAGCGTGGCGATGATTCGGCGTATGCGGCGACCATTACGGCGGTCGATCAGAATGTTGGTCGAATCATGGAGGCGCTTGATCGCTGGAAACTGACTGACAACACGGTGGTCGTATTCACATCGGACAACGGCGGCACGGCGCAGTTCACGGCGCCGTTGAACGGCAGTAAAGGTCAGCTGTATGAGGGAGGGATCCGCGTACCGCTGGCGATTAGTGGGCCCGGTGTAAAGCCGTCGGGAAAGGTCAGCAACGTTCCCGTTTCCAGCATAGACTTGTATCCGACGATTCTCGAATTGGCGCGACTGCCCGCACCGCCACAGCAGATCCTGGACGGTGTCAGCCTGGTACCGATTTTGCACGGTGCAGATGATCTGGGGCGCGAGCGATTGTTTTGGCACTTTCCCTGTTACGTGGGCAAAACCGGGCCATCCAGTGCGGTGCGTGAAGGTAACTGGAAACTGATCGAATTCTTCGAAGAGGGTGGTTATCTGGAGCTCTATGACTTGCAATCGGATCCGGAGGAACGCAAGAATCTAGCGAAGTTGATGCCTGCACGTGCGGCGGCTCTGCAGCGGACGCTACGTGAGTGGCAGCGGAAGACCGGTGCTGCGATTCCCACAAAAGAAAATCCCGCTTACGACGCCCAGGCCAGTCGACCTCGCGGTCAAAACCCAGGTGGAGCCAATCGTCCCAATGATGGAAAAAAGAAAAAGGCTAGGTGATTCGCGGCGTGACATGCTGCGCACGAGTATGCTGGTCGCGGCGGGTATTTTTGGTGGTGTGCATTCTGGGATCTCGGTTCACGCCAGTCGCTTGGCGAACGATCGTCCGCGATTCGGAGCGATCGGTCTTCGCTATCAAGGAAGTGTTTTGGCTCACAAAGCACAGCTCTACGGTGACATCGTGGCCGTGTGCGATGTTGATCGTCATGTGCGCGATCAGGCGAAAGCCGCTTTCGGAAGCACACCATTTGCCTGTGAAGACTACCGTGATCTTCTAGCTCGAAAGGATGTCGATCTGGTCACGATTGGTACGCCCGATCACTGGCATACGAAAATGGTGATCGACGCTTGTCGAGCGGGCAAGGATGTCTATTGTGAAAAGCCGCTGACACTCACCATCCACGAAGGGCAGCAGCTGATACGCGTGGTCCAGGAAACGGGAAAAGTTGTTCAGGTGGGATCTTGGCAGCGCAGCGATGATCGATTTCGGCAAGCCGTCGAGATGGTGCGGGGCGGTCGTGTTGGAAAACTTCAGCGAGTAGCGGTCGTGCTGGGTAAGAATGAGCAAAGCAAATCGTTCACTCCCTCAACAGCTCCTCGTCATCTCAATTGGAACCTCTGGCAGGGCCAGACACCGGACGTACCGTACGTCGAAGAACGGTGTCACTACACATTTCGCTGGTGGTACGAGTACTCGGGGGGACAGCTTACCGATTGGGGCGCGCATCATCTGGATATCGCTCAGTGGGCGATCAATTCCTGGCCCATACGCGTGCATGGGACAGCGAAATTTCCGTCTAACCCCAATGGATACAACGTGCCAGTTGATTTTCAGGTCAGCTACGAATACGCCAATGGAGTCACCCTTGACGTAAGCGACGAAGGAGAGAATGGCATTCTCTTTACCGGCGACGCCGGCAGGCTGTTTGTTAACCGTGGCAAGATCACAGGTGCACCGGTCGAGCAGCTTGGCACCAAGCCGCTTCCGCGTGACAACTGGTCCGTTTACGCTCACGACAATCGAGATCGCCCGCCGCGCGCCGGAAAGCTCGACGCAATCATCAACCACATGGGGAATTTCATTGACTGTGTGCGTAGTCGGCAGAAGCCGATCTCGGATGTCGCTGATTCCCATCGCACGGTCAGCACGTGTCATCTGGGCAATATCGCTCTGCGCGTCGGTCGTCCGCTGACATGGGATCCTAATCGTGAACTGTTTCAGGATGATCCCGAGGCGAACCAGTGGCTGAGGCGGGAGCAGCGGGCCGGGTTTGAGACAGCGTGAGAGCGCGCCGAGATACGCTCGCGGGATGTGCCTATTGCGACTGGTAGAATTATGCTCCGCGACGCGACACCAGATGCGTCACTTCACCATCCCAGACGCGGCTGAGTTCCTCGGCGGTCCAGACTTCGATACCGACTCCTGGCTTCGGATCAGCGACTTCGATCAACTGATCGTTAAGGAAACGGAGGAGGATGACGGAGTGACCGATGCCGGAGCGTAGTCCCAGTTCCATTTCATCGCGCTGTCGTAATGAACCGTTTTTCGTGCTCAAAAAACCAGCTCCCCCGAGTCGCAAGATGGCGGGCGTGGAACCTAGTTGTCGGAGTTGATGAATATCCATTTGCTCGATACGCACATCCCAGGCGGACTGCGCGGTCTTGCGTTTCAAGCCGCGATAGAGGCCTTGCCAGGTGGTGCCGCCACGCGTGAGGCAGAGCTGGGCCATTTCTTGTTCGGTCGCGTTAATCCCGTGATGTCGCAAAAGTGTCGCGGCACAGGCGGGTGTGCAAGTGCGATCAGTCGTCTGTAAACAAATCTGCTGATTCAGCCAGGCGTTGCCGCAGTCCGGCGGGGAACCGATGAGTGGCGTGAACATCGCCAGCAGGCTCATCGAGCCTAGGGCGGTGAGGTTGAGCCAGCGTCGCCAAGTTGCAGCCGCCCGCAATTCGTGATAGATCAGCCCGGCAAGTGCCGCGGCCAGCAGCGGAAACAGATTTCCAACTACGATCAAATTCGAGACGGGCAGCAGTTGCGTTAACCAGACTCGATCCCAAACAAAGGCGGTGTAGAGGATCAGGGCGAGAACGAGCAGCAGCATGCCGAGCCGACGCGTGCGGCTGGTGGCGTCCGCTGTCGCTCGTCCAAGCAGGATTCCGACCATGCTGGAAATCAGCAGCAAGCCGATCATTCCACCGTAAATATCGTTCATGATCGCCTCGCCCGGTCCACACGCAGCCCACGATCCATCCGCCCGCGATGCATTTACCCTTCGTACGATCCACGGTTCGCTCGCTGGAAACCTCAATTGTTAAGATTCGGCGAGCCAGCCTTGAAGATATTACTAAAACTGTCGGTTTTGTGTCGAGCGAATTTTTCGAGGCTTTGCCCGGATGTGGTCATTTATCACGGGCTGCGGGCGATGAGTCGCGGCCCAGGAGTTTGATGGAAGAGCCTACTCAGCTTCGACTTACTTGTTGGGCGCGTGTAGAATGCGATACTTTAGGCAGCAGGTTTCGTCCCGTTGCCTTACCACTTACCAGCTGAACCCCATGTCTCTGCCGTCACCTGAGTCGCTTCCACAGGCACCGGAAACGGTAGAAGCGGGCCAAAATCCGACGCAGCTTTGTGAGGCCTTCAAGAATGCCTGGCGGAGTGGCCATCGACCTCGCATTGAAGATTACCTGGTTGTCGCTCCCGCTGCGGATCGCGACTCCCTCTTGGAGATGCTGCTGAGCGCGGAGCTAGTAATTCGGCAGCAGGCTGGTGAAACTCTGGCCCCAGCGGATTATTTGCTTCGATTTCAGGCGTCTAGCGAGAAGGTCAGGAAGGCCTGGGAAAAGTCGGGAATCCCAGTGGCAGCCGGTTTCGATTACGCCACTGTGTCAACTGCGCAGGATGCCCCGGATCATGTAGCGATAGTGAACGAAAACGCGGACGACTATGCCACCGTCACTACGAATCACACGCCGAACCGAGCGGCTGTGGGGGCATCTCCGCCGAGTGGCGTTGCGACTGACAATCGATCCGCTCGCTATCGCAAGGTACGCAAGTTGGGTGAGGGTACGTTTGGGACCGTCTGGTTGGTCGAAGATCTGGAACTTAAGCGATTGGTCGCCTGGAAGGAGCCACGAATTGAACGGTTGCGAGAAGCAGCCGCTGTGGAGGCGTATCTCGAAGAGGCTCGCATTTTGGCTAGCCTGGATCATCCGCACATCGTGCCGGTCTATGATGTAGGCCGAACTAGCGAGGGCTCGTGCTATGTCGTTTCCAAGCTCATCGACGGCCTGGATCTGGCCTCTTATGTGCGGGAAAACGTCTTGACCCTCGAGCAAACGGCTCTTCTCGTGGCTCAGATAGCTGACGCGCTGCAGCATACCCACAATCGCAAGCTTATCCATCGCGATATCAAGCCTGCCAATATCTTGATGGATCAACTGGGTAATCCCTATGTCACCGATTTTGGATTGGCACTCCGCGAGGAGAATGTCGAAAGGCAGCCAGAATTAGCGGGTACGCCGGCCTATATGAGTCCCGAGCAAGCTCGGGGCGAAAGTCACCTGATCGATGGTCGCTCGGATATTTTCAGTCTGGGTGTTGTGCTGTACGAACTGCTGACGGGGGTTCGTCCGTTCCAGGGTGATACATGGCCAGACGTTCTGCGGCACATCAAGTTTGATGATCCCGAGCCGCTGCGACAGAGAAACGAGAACGTTCCTCAGGAACTGGAGCGTATTTGTCTGAGAGCACTCGCCAAACGCACGGCGGATCGTTACCAGTGTGCGGCAGACTTGGCGGACGACCTGCGGCACTGGTCCATCCCCACTGACGTAGGCAGTCATCATCCGGCCGAAGAGCGAGTCGTGCCGAAGGGGCTGCGTTCATTCGATGATAACGATCGTGACTTTTTCTTAAAGCTGCTGCCCGGTCCACGGGATCGCCATGGTTTGCCGGAATCGTTACGGTTTTGGAAGATGCGGATCGAAGAACGCGACTCGGACAAAACATTTCGTGTGGGTTTGCTGTACGGTCCCAGCGGTTGCGGCAAGTCGTCGCTCATGAAAGCGGGACTGTTGCCATCTTTGTCTGATCGTGTGGTTCGAGTTTTCTTAGAAGCCACACCGCAGCAGACTGAGGGGCAATTGCTGAATGCGATACGAAAAACGGCCAGTGACATACCCCGCGATCTCGCGTTGACCGACACGTTGGCCGCGATTCGCCGTGGCAAGGGGATTCTCTCCGGTCGCAAACTACTTATCGTACTCGACCAATTTGAGCAGTGGCTGCATGCACATGGCGCCGAGCAGGAAACAGAGCTAGCGACAGCTTTACGGCAATGTGATGGAGGAGGAATTCAAGCCGTATTGCTGGTGCGGGATGATTTCTGGGTTCCGGCAAACCGATTCATGCAGCAACTCGAGTCATTGGTGGTGGAAGCCAGCAATGCCTCGCTGGTCGACCTCTTTGATCCGTTGCACGCTCGACAAGTGCTGATGGAGTTCGGCAAAGCTTATGGGCGATTACCCGCTGATTCCCAGGAACTTTCCGCTGCGCAAGTGAAATTTCTGGATCAATCCGTCCAGGGACTCGCGCAGGATGGCAAGGTGATTTGTGTACGACTGTCGTTGTTCGCGGACATGATGAAAGGACGCCCCTGGACGCCCGAGACGCTGGCAGAAGTCGGTGGTACGGCGGGTATCGGAGTGACGTTTTTGGAGGAGACGTTCAGCGGTCGATGTGCACCGCCACAACATCGATTTCATCTGGAGGCCGCGCGAGAGGTTCTTCGCCTGCTCTTGCCACCAAACGCTTCTCAACTTAAAGGTCACTTGCGCACGGCCAAGGAATTGCAGGAAGTTAGTGGCTATGGCAATCGTCCACAGGATTTCCTGGAACTCATGCACATTCTGGATAGTGAGGTACGACTGCTGACGCCCGTGACCGTGGAAGGGAGCGAGCCAAGTTATCAGTTAACGCATGACTACCTGGTGCCCTCGCTGCGCGATTGGCTCACCCAAAAACAACGCGAAACTCGCCGCGGTCGCGCGGAATTAAGATTAGAGGAACGAGCAATAACTTGGACCGGCAGGCCCGATGATCGCTATTTACCATCGCTGACCGAATACCTAAGCATCTGGTCGCTGACGCAGAGGAGCAATTGGAATGACGGTCAGCGTCGCCTGATGGCTCGAGCCACTCGAGTGCATGCGCGGCGGGCAATCTGGGGCGCATTCGTAATCGTCATGCTACTGATCGCTGGAATGGTGGTCACGGTTCGTGTCCAACGACAGCGAGAAGCCATCCGTATTCAAGGATTGGTCAGTAGTCTGGCAAACGCTGAACCAAGTCGACTGGCAGAAATTATCCGCGATCTACGCCAAAATCCGGCCACGACTGCCCGCTATTTGGACGATTTTCTCAATATGGATCCGCAGACGGCGAAAGAGGAACAAGCGCGCTTGAACGCACAGTTGGCTGCGGTTACCGATGACCCATCACTCGTGGATCCCCTGTTAGATGAGTTACTGACGGGCAAGGTCACCTATGTGCTGACAATTCGACAGCAGCTTCGTCCCAGGGCGGCAGAATTGACATCTCGATTAACGTCGATTCTACGGGATGGGAAGGCAGAGCCTCAGTGGCGCTTTCGAGCAGCTTTGGCATTGGCCGATTATGTGCCTGAATCAAAGACAGAATTTTGGAGGCCAGAGGATCTCCAGTTCGTGGCTCAGCAGTTGGTTCGGGAAAACACGGAGTTTCAGCCCATTGTGCGCGAAGCATTACGACCCCTCAGCCAGCAGTTATTACCATTGCTGGAGCAGCTTTTCGCGGTCAGTGAGGACGGAACCGTGAGTGATGGAGAGCGGCTCAGTGCGGCGAATGCGCTGGCCGACTACGCGGGCAGCGACATCGCCAGATTGGCTCGTCTGCTTCCCGCAGCCAATCCGCAGCAATACGAAGTGCTCTATCCGCTCGTTGCGGCACGCCCGGACCGGGCCATCATTGAGCAGCTAGCGGGGGTTGTTCGCCAGCCCCCTCCAGATGATTTAGGGGCGGTCGATCGAGTTTCATTTGGTGAGCGCCGGGCGAGTGCGGCGGTGACACTCTTAATGCTGAAGGAATACGAGCAGGTACAGCCCGTATGGGGAGTGACCGATGATCCCGAAGCGCTGACTCAATTCATCTTTCGTTGTCGTCCGCTGGGAGTCAAAGTCGAGCGACTACTGGAGCTGTTCGATTTGGTGTGTCAGGCGCCGACCGAACGCTACCCGCCAAGTAGTCGGTATGCGCTACTGCTGACGCTCGGTGAATTCTCCTTCTCGGAATTGCCAGAATCACGCCGTCAGGATTTGCTAGTAAAAGTTGCAGAGTGGTATGCGCAGGATCCCAGTTCAGGAGTGCATAGTGCTGCGGGCTGGCTGCTGCGTCATTGGGGTCAGACAGGGATCGCAAACAAGATCGATCAGACGCCGGTCGCTTATTCGATCGATCGTGAATGGTTTACCCTGGCGATTACCGTCACGCCCAGGAAGATCGGTGTGAGCAATCGTGATGTCAGCCCAGATCCCAACTCCCCAAAGTCAACTTTCTATTACACATTCATCGTCCACTCGCCCGGCGACTACACCATTGGTTCGGCGCGGCATGAGGCCAATCGCATTAAGGATGAAAAACGACGCCAGGCGCGAGTGACTCGTCCGTTCGCAGTCTGTGATCGAGAGATATCAGTTGCTGAGTTGATTGCGTTTAATCCGGGCTTTCAGCGTTGTATCAACGAGTTTCAAGCAGAACCAACTGACGCGGGCTTTGGTCCGAGTTGGTATGAATCGTTAGCCTTCTGTCGCTGGCTTGGTGCTGAGATGGGTTTGGCGGAAAGCGAGCAGGCGTATGCGTCTCACAAGTTGCTGGATGAATCCAATTTCCCACGTGCGAAGCATCCAGAGTTTGACTGGGCTCCGGTCAATTGGCCAGTGAATTTGGATCAGCGAGGATTTCGCCTGCCGACGGAATCAGAGTGGGAAATTGCCTGTCGCATGGGCTTTAGTACCGCGTATGGTTTCGGCGGAGATGCAATGCTCCTGGAACGATTTGGTTGGTTTGCCAAGAACAGTGGCGGTCACGTGCACCCCACCAGGATGTTGCGTCCAAACGCTCGCGGTCTGTTCGACCTTCACGGCAATGTCTTCGAATGGACTTATGACTGGTATGAATCGAATTTGAAGACGGAGCTGAGTATTGATCCCGTGGGGCCCATGACAGGCTCGGATCGATCTCGGCGCGGTGGCAGTTGGGACGGTAGCGAGGCCCGGTGCCGATCGGCGTTTCGAAGTGGGTACGACCCCGCTGGCCGCGGCGACTACCTCGGGTTCCGAATTGCGCTAAGCCTGCCGGAATCATCGCTAGCCGCCGAACGCAAAAAGCACGAATAGCCTACGATTGGGAATGACCATTCAGGAAGAATAAAACACAGAGTCACAGAGCGACACAGAGATAGTTCATCGGCCTGACTCCAGCAGCTCTTGAAACTCAGCTGCTGTTCGCACGGGAGAGAGATCCGGATCGGTCTTGAGACTCACATCGTCGCGGAACGAATTGGCAATCGCTTGCCGAATTGCATGAATGGCTCGCTGCTGATACGTCTCGGCCAGCGATGGATTTGCCTCACGGAGTGCTGCTGCACATTGAGCGAACGCTTTGGCGATCTGAATTCGCAGCTGATTGTCGAGTGGTCCGGCGAGGATTTGTTCGGCTAAACTCTTGGCCGACTCTACTTCGCCACATCGTGCGAGTGACAGCAGGCGTGCAGCTTGCTCGTCCAGATTTTCAGATTCGCTGCGCGCCAGTTCCGTAAGCTGCGACAGACTGTCGCGAAAGCGCTGCTCCGCTTCCTCCCGTTTACCAAGCAGTTCGAATCGTAGCCCCTGCCGGTATGCGGTGAGTGCCAGATTCCGTCGCACCTCTGCCGTCAGTGGTGACTCCTCCGTCGCCATCGATTGTCCGAGAGCCGCAGCCTGTTCAAACAGTTTTGCCGCTTCTTCTAAATCCGGGATATACAAACAGAGCTCTCCATAGTTTCCCAAGGCAGTCAACTTCGCGGCTTGAAGAGCTGGATGTTGCGGATGGTTGCGGAGCTGCTCATCGAGCAATTCGACGCCTTGCCCATAGAACTCGCGCGACTTCGTCAGCTCGCCGAGCTGGCGCTGAGTGACTCCGAGGGTCTGCAGTGAGCGTGCCAGTTCGATGACAAGAGTAATATCGCCAGGTTTTTTTGCACGCAGCCCTTCCAACAGTTCGCGAGCTTGTTCGGCGTTCGCGAGAGCGGCGGCTGGCTTGCCGCTGGCCGAGAATAGATTTGCAAGTTGCAAGCAGCATTGCGCTTTCTTAATCAGGATCGCTTCTTGATTCAAACCGGGCTGGGAATCATCTGCGGCTTGCTTTTGCAGTAAACCGTCACAGATATCATGCGTTTCCTGCAAGAGTTTTTCGGCTATCGATGAGTCACGTTCCAGCGTTTGTTTCTTCTCACTTACGAACAACAGAACATCTACTAATTCTAACTTGTTCTCATCGCGATCAGCCGCTGCGTTCGCGCGCAGTCGAGCAACGTCCAAGTACTGCGTGAATTCACGCATCGCCAAGTCGGCACGGCCCAGCTCCTGATAGAGCTGACCGATTCTGCGATGACCCAGAAGACGAGTAGATTCGATGTTGTTTGAGTTATTGGTTTTATCAGCGACGCGATTGAGCGCTTCGACGGCGATATCGAGTAGTTTTTGTTTGATGGGTTGTCCATTGGGGACGCCGGCCAGTTCCTGCTGAGCAACTCGGATCACCTTCTGTATGGATTCCAGAGCCAGCATGGTCCGGGCGGTCGCGGCTCGTTCTTTTGTTTTGGCCTGCTCTTCGCTCTGCATGGCTCGAAGTTCATTGTCTTGCGCCTCGATTTGTTTTTGGTGGGCCGTCGCCTGAGCTTCCACGGCTACTTTTCGCTGGTGATTAATCTTGACCAAGGCCAAGCTTGAGCCGACTGCGATGAGGACGAGCAGGCCGGCGATCAGGCCGGACAGTGCCGCCACTCGAGGTCGGCGACGCACCCAGATAACAAGGCGTTCCCCGAGCGAGAGAGGTCGTGACAGGATCGGTTCACCTGCCAGGTATCGCCGACAATCCTCAGCCAATTCCGCCGCCGTCGCATAGCGTCTCGACGGCTCCTTGTGCAAACACTTCAGACAGATCGTTTCGAGATCGCGAGGTAAATGTGGGATGAGATCGGTGGGAGGAATCGCATCGGCGGAGATTACTTGCAGTATGGTCTCCATCGGAGAGGCGCCTAGAAACGGTGGGCGTCCGACGAGGAATTCATACAGCATGGCGCCAAGTGAATAGATATCGGCGGAGGGGCCAGTGTTGCTCGTTTCTCCTTTGGCTTGTTCGGGCGCCATATAACTGGGCGTGCCCATCAACGTGCCACTCTTGGTTTGTGACGACTCCTCGCTGAGGTTCTTGGCTAACCCAAAATCCGTAACTTTTGGCTCGCCTTCCTCGGTAACCAAAACATTGGCGGGCTTGAGATCGCGATGGACAATCCCGCGCTCATGGGCAAACTGTAAGGCTCGGGCTAGTTTCTCCATCAGCTGAGCGGCGAGTCGCGGTGACTGTGGCTGATGATTAAGTTTTCGATCCAGGGATGAACCACTGACATATTCCAGCGTGAAATAGGGTAAAGAATCGCATTCCCCAATCTCGTAGATTTGCACGATGTTGGGATGGAGCAGGGCGGCAACCGCTTGCGCCTCTGCCTGAAATCGCGATAACTGCTCTGGCCCCGCATGCACACCACTGAGCACCATCTTGACGGCCACCAGCCGATTCAGCTTTCGCTGTCGAGCCTTATAGACGACACCCATGCTGCCGCGACCGAGCTCTTCCAAAATGTCGTAGTTCGCTAGTTGCGGGACTCTTGGTTTTGCTGGGGATTCTCCCGAGCCCTGTGCATGGGGTGTGAAGAATTGTGTGGCTACGTTGGCGTCGGCTGGCGTCGTTTCCACCTCAGGATTTGACGCCGGCTGATAGATCTGAGTGTCCTTGCCGGAAGTTGTGTCCGGCACAGTCAAGGGATTGGCCCGGGGTGGAACCAGAGTTGAGGATCCGCGCAGAAGCGGATTCACGCGACCGACCACTTCGCCGCTCTGTATCTTCCCAGCTGTTTTATCCGCGGCTTGATTATCGTCGGCATCGTCTGTGTCCTCGTCGTCTGTGTCCTCGTCGTCTGTGTCCTCGTCGCTAGCGGCTCGCAACGAGTAATTGCCTGTACGAGCACTCGATAAGAGTAGCGTGTTGTGGCCGACTGTGGCCCAGTTATCAACGGCGGGCGGCGTGGGCGTAGCGGCCGGCTGCGAACCCGCATGATTTGCCGCTGATGCGGTGGGCGCGGGCTCAGCTTCCGGGACAATCGTAGCCCAGTCATCGACGGCGGGCGGCACGGGCGTGGCGGCTGGCTGTGTACCCGCGTGATCGGTCGCTGATGCGGTGGGCGCGGGCTCAGTTCCCGGGACAATCGTAGCCCAGTCATCGACGGCGGGCGGCACGGGCGTGGCGGCTGGCTGCGAACCCGCG
The DNA here is from genome assembly GCA_044235425.1 of Pirellulaceae bacterium. GTDB lineage: Bacteria > Planctomycetota > Planctomycetia > Pirellulales > Pirellulaceae > JBJSXJ01. The sequence goes on along the minus strand of JBIIHW010000005.1, from coordinate 155,483 downwards.
TGATTTGCCGCTGATGCGGTGGCCGCGGGCTCAGTTCCCGGGACAATCGTAGCCCAGCTATCGACGGCCGGCGGCACGGGCGTGGCGGCTGGCTGTATACCCGCGTGATCGGTCGCTGATGCGGTGGCCGCGGGCTCAGTTCCCGGAACGATCGTAGCCCAGCTATCGACAGCGGGCGGCTTTGGGTCAGTCGGGTCCGTGGGGTCGGGCATCGTTTGTCCTTGCCAAAGCAGCATCGGCTGAAGTTTGCGGTGAAGAGTCGAAGCCGATCACTCATGCTTTAACGTATCAACGCCAATTCCACTACCGGTCTGTCGAGGCGGAAAGTGCTGCAAACTTTTTACATGACTTAAATAATAGCCGGCAACCTGAGGCGCGACCCATGTCTTTTCCTTCATCCAAGCAAAATGACCGGGTGCCTCTGGAGTTCTTTCGTAGGGGTCAAGTTTAATATCGATCAGCAATCCGCTGGGTAAGCGCTGAGCTGGTTTCAGCCACTGATCCTTGATCGCCAGATGCACTTTCCAATGGTTCACTCGAAATGCATTTAGCTCTCGTTCACCATAAAAGAAAAACTCGTGACGCTGAGACGGCCCTGCGCCCTTGATGAGTGCCGTTTGATCGTAGCCATCTAAATGTACTTTGAACTCGCGATTACCAACTTTCATGCCTGCCAAAAGCTGTTCCTTGACCTTGGGGATTCCCGCCGCGGTTGCAAGGGTCGGTAACCAATCCTCAGCGGACATCAATTCACCTGTCCATTCACCGGCGGGGACGTGGCCTGGCCAGCGAATCAGAGCGGGAACCCGGAATCCACCATCCCACGTGGTTCCCTTTTCACCGCGAAATGAAGCCGTACCGGCGCTGGGCCAATGGGCGAGATTGACTCCGTTATCCGATGTGAACACGACAATCGTATTGTCGCGAATTTGCACTTCATCGATTGTGTTGAGCAATTTTCCGACCAGGGAGTCGACGTGCAGCAAGGCATCGGCATAGGCACTGTGGCCGCTGCGCCCCGACCATTCTTTCGATACATGAATCTGCTGATGCATGCGCGACGGATTAAACCACAAAAAGAACGGGCGCGAATCGCTCACCTGCTGTTTCATCCAAGTGACTGATTTTTGCAGCACCACATCGTCGAAATCTTTTTGCCGTTCCGCGCCGAGCGGACCGTCATCGGTGATGTTCTGAGCGCCCACGATACCCCAGCGCGGATCGCTCGTCGGATCATCACGCTCCGTAGCCAACGCATGAATAACATTACGTGGTCGACCGATAAAATCTGGTTTCGTAGGAAACTCGGGCTGCTCGGGCATCTCCATCATATTGAGGTGATACAGGAATCCATAGAACTCGTCGAACCCATGCACCGTGGGTAAGAATTCATTGCGATCCCCCACGTGGCTTTTACCAAACTGGGCAGTCGCATAGCCCACTGTCTTCAACAGCTGGGCTAAGGTCACATCGTCGCGGTGGAGTCCGATGGGCGAACCGGGCTGGCCTACGGAGGTGAGTCCCGTGCGAATGGGATATTGACCCGTCAAAAAAGCCGCTCGCCCCGCCGTGCAACTGGGCTGAGCGTAATAGTCGGAAATCATCAAACCTTCTCGGGCGATGCGGTCGATGTTCGGTGTTCGCACGGCGCCGAGACCGCGGTGATAAGCCGAAACATCCAGAGGTGCCATGTCATCGGTCATGATGACGACGATATTCGGCCGAGTCGTCTTCTTTGACGCTGGTTCCGCGGCGGTCGTCCAGGATGGCAACGCGAGTGCCAAGCAGAATAGCAGCATCCTGGTGATGACTGACCATCGCATAGGCATGAAGTCCACGATACATCGATCCGTCTTCAAACGAAGTTCTCCTGATTGATAGATTTTATGGACGAACAGCAGCACTGACTGTTGTCGTCTGAAATGTTTAGCGAGGCGTTTCCAACCCAAGACTCTTGCGAGGATATCGCAGATAGGTGGCCATGTGGGAGGTGAGCATTGGTTTGACTGCCGCTAAGCCCCATTCGAAGTATCGATGTCCGGTGCTGCGCTGCTCTTTGGGATCCAAATACAAATTATAAACCCACGGCCAGTCGCCCGTGCTGGTCAGCACCGATTCATCCAAATTCCGCATCGGCTGCTGAGTGAGATAGACACTGGTGTGGATTTTGTATTCCTTCCACCGCATCGCCACGACACCGTTGCCGCCATACATGTAGACCATCTGCCGAGCCGATTGACCGTTGTCGGCTAACAAAAATCCGGACTGATCGATGCCGTCGACATAGCGTTTGTCGGAGATCTGATCGCTGATTCCGGCAACGGCGAGCGACGTGTTGAAGAGGTCCATGAGGTCAAACAGACCGTCGTTAGCAGGCCTTGCGCTGATCATGCCGGGCCAGTAGGCGATCGCGGGAACACGTACGCCACCTTCCCAAGTGGTTCCCTTACCGCCGCGCCATGGCTGAAAGCCCGAGTCGGGCCAGACATCCTCATTGGCACCGTTATCGGAGGTGAAGAATACCAGAGTGTTTTCGAGTTGCCCGCTGTCACGCAGAGTCTTCATCAGGCGCCCCACGATATCGTCGACCTCCACCACGGCATCCTTGTACGGAAAGCCGGCCGGGCTTTTGCCGGCATAACCAGGAGCTGGGTAGTTGTCGTTGTGAACGCGTGAGAAGGCGTGCACGAGATAAAAAGGTTTTTGATCCGCTGCGGCTTGGCGAATGAATTGATCGGAGTAATCGGCGAACATCTGATCGATTGCGCCCATTTCCTCCGGTGTCTTAATCACCTTCACGCTGCGATTCGCCTCGCCTTTCTTTCCCGCCGTGACTTCGGGAATCGCTAGCTTCTGCAGCGCCTTCAGTCGTTCAGGGCGCAGAACTAAATCTGGATAAATACGCGCATCGATCGCTTGTGTCATTTCCGAAGCCACGCCCAAGATCCCGAGATATTCGTCGTAGCCGACTTCGTGAGGGCGAGTGCCCTCGGCTTCGCCCAAGTGCCACTTGCCAGAGAGTGCCGTGCGATAACCGGCCTGCGAGAGTAATTTGGCGGCAGTTTCCTCCTGCTGCCATGGATTGACCTTGAATGCTTCGCCGGCCAGCAGCGGGCGAGTGAGTCCCGTGCGAACCGGAAAACGTCCCGTCATCAGGGCCGCGCGGGTGGGAGTGCAGGTCGACTGGGAATAGGCGGATGTCAACCGTAAACCCTGCTGAGCGAGTTGGTCGATGTTGGGCGTTGGCGCCCCAATGACCACTCCACCACCATTCGCACCAATGTCTCCCCAGCCCATATCGTCGACCACCAGCAGCAGAATGTTGGGAGCTCGACCGGTCTTTTTTCTCAGTGCCGCGAGTTTCTCTTTCGCCGCTTGCGTTTGTGCGGGGCGTGCGATTGCTGGTTCCAGATGGTTGGCAACAAACGTTGTTTCATCGAACGGGTTCTGTGCGGCGAGTGGTCTGGTGATCGCGATCAGGCTGAGGACGAGAAATCCCAAAACAAAGCGGTACGTTTTCATAGGTTCCTTTGGCGATTATATGGGTCGAGCGGGATCAAGTAACTGGGTGCAACAAGGTGACGCGAAATGCTCGCGATCGATAGTTTAGCGGAACGGCGCAAGCAGTCCGCTAATTTCACAAGTAAGGCAACACCTGAAAAAATATCCATATGCCAACACTCAAGGACCGTGAGCTACCACGTTGCACTCGGCATGAATCATTTTGCATGGCTTACCGCCTAGGGCGTTTGAAAGGGGCTGACGAATTGCTGCTCTCCCACCAGAATGAATGTTCCGACGACGCATCGCAGGTCGCGAAACAAGCGTCTGTTGATCGAGCGGATTCCTGGATCGGCAAGGCGTTGTTCCATTCGTGCGAGGTAACGGCGCGAGCGGGATCAGCTGCCGGGTTAGCCTGAATGGGCTCGAACATGCCAGCTTCACGTGCAACGCTGAATTCTCCCTCACCCGCTCTATCCTCAGCCGCACCTGCACGTGAAATAGCACCAGCCGCCGCACTCACAAACCGCTCACGAACTTCACTTTCACCGTTTCCGATCGGTTCGCCGGTGGATGCGGGCGGAGTATTGAGATGATTTATCAGCTGCAAGATATCCATTGGAGTGACATGGTTGTCGCCGTTTACGTCGAAGTAGAACGGCAAGTTGTCCATCGATCGCGCTTCCGGTAGTCGTCCGTACGCGTCAAGAAGCGTGGGGCGATTCACGAGGTTGACCAACAAAAGCGCATCGAGCGGGACAACGAGTCCATCATCATCGACATCCAGAGGTGATTCGGTGTGATGGAAGGGGAGTGGATTCGCATCGATCTGGAAGGTCAACGTCTGAGTCGTGAATTGCCGTGGAGTGCCCGAGTCCACCACGGTGACGTCGACACTCACCGTTCCCGACTGTATGGACAAATACTGATCAGGTAGCAGTTTCAATGTATTACCGGTGATCTCGAAACGTGGATCGGATGTCAGGTATACATGCTCTTGATCAGCATCCGCATCCCCGGCCCCGAGCGTTCCCACCACGATGCCACTCAATCGCTCTCTTATCTGGCTACTGCTTGCGCTAACCGAGACGGGCGTGTCATTTTGGTCCATGACACCGAGCATCACTGTCTGAGAATAGCTGCGCGGTGGTATGCCGCTGTCTGTGGCCGTGATCACCATCGTTACCAGCGGTTCGGTTTCAAAGTTCAAACGGATCCCAGGCTGCAATCGCAGCGTACCATCGATCACTTGGAAGCGACTGTCGGACAAGTCGAATGTATGCGACTGATCGGCATCCGTATCGCTGATAGTCAGTTCCCCGACGATCGCACCGGCAGAGTTTTCTTCAACTTGATAACTCGTCAGAGAGATGTCGGTTGGAGCCTGGTTCACGGAACGAATGTTGATCGTACGCTGAAAATCGTTCCATTCGCCATCGGGACTGAAGACGCGTACAAACATGATCTGCTCCCCCACATGACTGGTGTCGATGGGGATGCGACTCGATTCCGTCGCCTGATCTTGTGTAGCCGAATCACGTGCGGCACGATCGGGGGAAACGAAGTAGTTGATCGTGCTCGGTGCGACGCTTAGCATCAGCGGCGCGGGGTCAGCCGCAGCACTCATCAGCACCGGACCCGATCGCAACACGGAGCTCATCCGCGGAGCCTGACCGCTGGGGCAACCGGAAACATTGAGCCACGCTTCCTGTCCTGCAGTCAATTCGCCTTCCACGTCCAGTTGCCGGTAGAGATTGCAGGTCGCTGAGGGAACCGCAACCGTCTGAGGATAGGCGGGATTTCCCTGCTGCAGAAGCACTTTTCCGGTGCCGCCTTCGGTGTAGAGGCGAGTCGTGCTGGGCAGCGCGAGAATCTCTGGGAGCGAACTAGAGAAAGCGGCGAGCTTCAGTTCGCCGGCGTCGAGGTTGACAACAGGCACCTCATCTTCAATCACCAGGTTGCCATCTCGAGCGATGATTGAAACATTCGCCGTTCCTTTGCCAGCATTATCCTGATCGAGAATCGCCACGCCTCCCATGACGAAGTGACCATCGGCCGTCGCAATGAGCGGCGCCTCTGCCTGCCGTTGCCGGAACCACTCGCTCATCCAGGCGGGCAGCTTGGTAACGGGGGCAACATCTTTCCACTTCAGCACGGTCGCCAAGAGTCCGCTGAGCTGAACATCGACACTGCCCAGCACCAAGTCACCGTGGTTCTCAATCGCGAGGTCGCCCTTATCGGTCGTGGCGGCGATCACGTTGACGTCGGTCTGGATGGGTGTGGCTCGGCTGCCAATTCCGCTGCCAATTCCACTGCCACCAGCGATTCCCTCGGCGGCGAAAATCGCCTCGTCGGCTGTCACATTGATCGTACTGCTCGATACGGCGGACGTGATGGTCCCCGATCCATCGTGCAGTTTTCCCTGGACTCCGTTGTAATCGGCCACGACGAGTGCTCGCCCGCCGGTGACCAATTGCGACAAGGTGACGCTGCCGGTTGCGAGGAGTGCGATCGTACCGCTCTCGCTGGTAATCTGGGTGCCCGACTGCATCTTTAAATTCGCCGTACCGTCACCATCGAGTAATTGATTGACATACCGAGTTCCGGGTCCGACGGCGATCTGACCGATTCCCGCTGAGGCAATCGTGCCGGTGGAGACAACCGCACCAGATCCATCTTGAACGACACCCAGGCAAATATCTCCGAGGCCGATTAAATTGATGTTGCCATCGCCCCCTGCAGCTTCGATCGCTGCGTTGACGAAGATAGAAGCCTCGGACTGTTGCAGCAGATAGCCACCCGAGGTGTTTAAATCGCGCAGCGTCCAGCTGCCATTCGACTGCCGCATCATGCCGCGCGGCCGACCGTTGGCCCAGTCGCGCGGACTGCTCAGCCCAAAGTTTTCAGCCCAATTCATAAAGCTGGCAGTATTCAGCGCGGCGGGGTAATCGGTAAGCATGCGCCATGCGCCATTTCCATCATTCCAGCCGTTGAGCCAGATGGTGTTGCCAGCCGCGGCGGTCTGAACCACGGTCTGCTCCGTCGCAGTGGAAATCTTGGCGACAAAGCCACCACGCTGGAAGGCATCAACGTGAGCCTGCTCGAACGTAAAGCTGCCAGGTATCAGCGTGTAACTGTGATCGGCTGGTCGGTAAAGCACGTAAGCCTGGGGCTTGCTCGGTACTCCGGTTCCCGCCGCAGTGGTTGTGCTCCACTTTCCAGCACCGCCCATGATCATGTAGTCGAGCTGGGCCAGATTGGAGGGCTGGCCAACATCCCAGTTCGTGTAGGCGTTGGTCGCAATCGGATTGACGACCGACGTGTTGACTCGCCAGGTACCTTCCGAGTCTCCGTCGCTGAGGTTAATCCAGATCGAGCCTTGGTTGAGCTGGCGCAGTTGATCGTAGTGGGCTCGAGTTGTGATGCGCGCCACCTCGCCACCGCGACTCTGCGCATCCGCTAGTGCTTGCGCAAACGTGAACTGCCCATGAATGAGGCTGTAACGATCGCTCTGCGGTTCATAGAGAACGTATTCAGTTTTTGTATCCGCAGAGACTTCAGTAAAAGTTCCGTCAATCTGCAGGATGGCGGCGTTGAGCTGACTGCCGTAGGTCCCCGCGCGCCAGTTGCCCTCGGTGCCATCATCGGTGGCGTTGATCCAAACCATGTTCCCGCTGGCTGCAGTCTTTACCGCATTCTGCTCGCTGCCATTCGTGATATGCGCGACATAGCCACCGCGCTTGGCCGCGTCAAACACAGCTTGTGCATAGGTGAGTAGGGTAGACTGATACGAGTAGGCGCCGGTTGCGGGCAGATAGAGCACGTAACCGTAGGTGCTCGTACCCGACGTATCATTCCAGCGACCATCGGACCTCATGATGGCATAATTTTCATTGCCGCTAGTGTTATTCGGCTCACCGGAATTCCAATTCGAATAAATCCGATAACCGCCAACGGTGTAGTCATAGGCCAGCCACTGTCCTTCCACCTGTGAGTCGGTGTTATTGATCCAAACCGTGTTGCCACTGGCCACCGTTCTGATTTTCTGTTGATCAGCATAGGTGGCCACGGGCGCGACGTAACCCCTTCGGATTACAGCATCCGCTTTCGCCTGTGAAAACGTGAAGGGGCCTGGAATGTAGTTAAAACTGCCATCTTGCTTCTTGAGGACATAGCCATACTTGTTGTTCTCATTGACATCGTTCCAGGTACCGTCGGCCAGCATGACCGCATGGTCTTCGATGCCGTTGTAGTCATTCGGCTCTCCCACCGCCCAGTCGCTCCAGCCGACGTTCTGGTATCCCAATGTCGCGCTGCTGGAGGGCGTCACATAGTTACCCGTGCGCCATATTCCCTCGCTGCCTTCATCGGTGGCATTGATCCAAACTCGGTGGCCCGAGGCGGCGTCCCTGACAGCGGACTGTTCGCTTGGGTTGGTGATGTGCGCGATAAAGCCACCTTTGATGGCTGCGTCGAGCACTGCCTGATCGAAGGTGAATTCGCCCGATTGATACGTGTAACTGTTCTCCTGCGGTTTATACAGGACATAGCCATACGTGCTGGTACCGGAGACGTCGTTCCAGCGGCCATTGCCAAAAAGGAAGCTGTCATCCAGTACCGCATAGTTTTCATTGCCGTTCGCGTTGTTTGGCTCGCCAGTCTTCCAATTGGTAAAGCTGAGGAGTTGATCTTGCGGCTGACTCGGTTGCCAGTTGGACCAGGCAAAGCGAGACGGAACACCCGCATACTGCCAATCGCCCTCATGACCCTCATCCGACATATTGAGCCAAACTCCATTGCCGTTGGCGGCGTTCTTCACCGCAGCATTCTCACTGGCATTCGTAACGCGGGCCACATAACCGCCGCGGTCCCGAGCATCCAGCAGGGCGTCGGTGAAGGTACGAGGCCGATCATTCACGAGTGTGTACGAGCCAGTTTCAGGAACGTAGAGCACATAGTAGCGCAGACGTTCGCGATTCAAATCATTCCAAAAACCGTCCGGGCGCATCTCCCCGTGGTTCTCGCTGCCCCGTGAAGTCACGGAATTACTGGGCTCACCCGTGGCCCAGTTCGCATATCTCCCACTGAGCACTTGGTTGTTGCGCCAGAAGCTGATGGGCGACACCGTTACCTGAATCGGCGCCGCCGTAATCGCGGTGGAACCAGGCAGATGGTAGAAGTTGGACGGTGTGCCGTCGGGCAGTGTCCACTGGTAGTTCTGTCGATCGACCTGATTGTTACCACCTAGCCATACCGGTTGTGATTGTGAACCGGCCAGTTGCGTAAACAACTGGTTAACCACGGGCGATGTCACGGAGGCCAGCGTGCCACCGCGCGCCGCGGCGTCGGCTTGAGCTTGTGTAAATGTCAGCGATCCGGGGACGTACTGGTAGGCAGCCGCTTTGCCGTTGGCCACCAGCGAGAGATTGCCGCCACCATAGTTGGCGACAGGGCCACTCACCGTCATCATGCCCGACGTGATCACCAGCAGAGCGCCGGTATCAACGGCGAGATCCTGAAGCTGCAGACCGAGTCCAGTCCCAGTGTCCGTGTTTTGAACACGAATCTCTCCGGAGCTTCGATCATTCATTCCCTGCAGCCATGTCACCTGAGTTGCCAGGGGAAATGCTGAATCGCCTAATCCCCCCGCGCCAGCAATGATCAGTTTGTCTGCCTGCACGACGGGACTCTTAGCTGGCGCTCCCCGCAGCGCTCCCGTGCCAGACCAAGTTACCGTGCCGGCGGCTGAGACGAGCGAGTCGATCGTGAGATCGCCGCCGGCATCGAGCAGCACATCGCCCGAGACGGAATTCACGCGTGTAACTCGGCTCGCGCCGCCGCCAGCCGCAGCGAGATTCAAACTCACGTCACTCGTGGCCGCCACGAGCATGCGCGGGGGATTCGGTTGATTGGAAATCGCGGCCGACACATTTATTCCCACGAGCGTTGGGGAGAGCGTTTGTGCATCGGTCCAATCAGCCATGGGACGCATATTACCTAAGACGCTCACCACACGATCGACCACTGTCGACGACAGCGCCTTGACCTGCAGGTGATAATTCGTTTCCACTTCACTGCCGCTTGTGATCCACGGCAAGAGTCGCACATCCAGTTGCTGTCCCGTGAACTGACTGGGCACTACCACACTGTGATTGGGTTCTGGCTCGAAGCGCACTTGCAGCATCAGATCCTGCCCGGCGGCAGCCTGAACTTGGGCGTTCAGACCTGTGGACTGGAGCGTGATCCGGGGATCGGCCGGGAACGTCGCGCTGGCTTGGCCGAGCGTTCGGCCGGCGTTCAGGATGAAGCGGTTGGCATTGAGGGTGTAGCTTTGCGCTGACACAACATCACGCTCGGCATTCAACTGCAGCGCGTAAGCCGCCTGGGCACCTTCCAGCCGGATATCTCGCCCCGGGGCTTCGTTGTTGATCGTGATGCGGGCGTCCGCACTGCTGACGGTCAGTGATGGCTGAGTCGCTGCCTGGTTGCCGTTGTAATAAACAAAAGGGCCCGTTGAGCTGGGATTCAGGCTGCTCAAATGTAGATCTTTGAGGGCCAGGTCATTGTCGGAGTAATTCTCGACCTTCACGATTGGAATGAGGTTGGCGGTGACCGTCGGATTCGAAACCGTGGCAATGGCAGGAGTGCCAGTACTACGTGACGAATACGTAGCACCCGAAGCATTACTTAACCGTTCCTTTTGAGTAGCTGTTTTGCCAGTGAGGTCACTGGATATAGTCCAGTTGAAGTCGGCGCGAATCTGTGGGGTGAGCTGGTTCACGTCCGCGATCGTGATGGTGTGAGCCGCGGGCCCCAGAGTTGCTTGGACAGGCGAATTGGCGGGGATCGCGCCTGTTGCAGGAATGGTTAAGTCGGCCAAACCGAATCCGCGCAAGGAAGCATTCCAGTCGATGGTCTTGGTCGGCGAAGCGAGCTCCGCGTCATTCAGCTTGGCGATCACGTAGGCTTGTAGCCGATCGGCGTTTTTTTCCTTGGGCTTGAGCGCGTAGCTGTTGGCGAGCAGCAGCGAGTAGGGATCCGGTTCCCACGTGCCATCCGGCTTAATTCGCTGCAATTGCCGCGCATCGACGGTCAGTTGTCTCGTTCGCAAAATCGCGCCGTCGTCGGCCTGGATTTGGACATCTCCCATGTTTGTGACCTTGGAGATCGCTTCGGCTTGATTACCGTTTTTATTAATCTCCGCCGTGGCCTGCCAGTTGTGCAGCGTTTCCCGGGCCGCAAGAGCGATGGTAGCCGCCGTTAGCTCGGCGCCATCAAGAAGCCGTACACGGGCATCCAAATCCCCTTCGATCTTGGCATTCGCACGATTGACGTTGAGTCCGGTCGCGTGAGCCTTGACCATGGCGGTGGCATCGACGCCAGCAATGGAGGCATCGAGTTTCAGGACTCCGTTGAGGTCTTTGACTTCCAGCAGCGCTTTACCAATGGTAACGCGCGCAGTGTTATCGTGCTGTTCGTCTGGCATCATCGAGATGGCAATGATATCGGTATCATCATCACCCCAGTTGGATACTGCGCGTCCCAGGAGTCCCCCTTGCGCGTTCGTCAAGAGGTTGGCCACGATTCCCATCGTGGCGGTGACGGTCAGTTTGGTGTCGGCGAGCAATTCGGTGGGCGCAGTACCGGCGGCGGGTGATGTTAGCGGTCCGACAGTGACCTGAGATGCAAAACTCTCCCGAATCCGTGCGTCTGCTCGACTACCACCCACCAAGGCTCCATAAATGGCCTGTGACAGATTGACAGCGTTCCCGTTGACGTTGGATTTGATGGCCAAGTCCGCTGCCTTCAGCGAACCCTGCACGTCAATAGTGGCCTGCTGTCCCAACTCGAGTTCGGCATCCGCACGCGTTTCATTAACCACTCCAATGGTTCGCGCGTAGGCAGTCGAAACACCATTGCCGTAGGCTGTTGCCGAGATGGTCATGGAACCGGTGGATTGCAACTGACTGCCCGGATCGATGGTGATGGTAGCCTGCGGCTTGGCGTAAGAATTACTGTGGATTTTCGCGAAAGGGATGGCAGCCCCCACGTGCCCGGAGGAAATCGCCGTAGCGGTGCCGGTTCCTGCCGACTTAGATGTCGAACCGGCCGTCTGGAAGAGCAAGTGCTGCGTTTGGTTCGTGGTAGGCTTATTCTGCAAATCGAAGATTAACCGCTGCTGGCCCGTTCCCGTACTCGTCAAATCAACGCCCAGCGTACCCAGGAAATTCCCTCGGCCTCCACTGGAAGTGCTCGGCGTCGGCAACACCACCGGAGTCAGCGAATCATCGTCTGCTTTGATCTGCAGACGGAAATGATCCAAATCCACCTTTTGTACGACGTAGGTCTTGCCATCGATTAATCCATCAATCGGCGTGGCATCGACTTCGTTGAGAGTAAACGCGAAGGAAGTCGTGGGACTGGAGACCTGAATAACGGCGTTCGTGATGGGATCGAGTAACTGAATGGAAAGTGCGTGACCGGACTTGGTTATATCCCAGTAACGCCATGTTCCCTCGTGGGCACTATCGCTGGCATTGAGCCAGACGATGTTTCCGCCGGCAGCGCTTTTGATCGACGTGTTATCGGAACTATTCCGCGGAAAGGCAACAAAACCGCCCCGCTCCGTCGCATCCACGACCGCCTGAGCGAAGGTGAATGAACCGGAAACGTACGAAAAGGGACTCCCCGTTTTGTAAAGAACGTAACCATGAGTTTCCGATGCAAGCACGTCCGTCCAAGTGCCGTCGGACTTCATTACCAGGTAGTCTTTGTCATCGTGATCCGTGGAATTCGGCGCCCAATTCGCATAGGGCGTGGAGCTCGTGTTGTTTGACTTTGTAAAGAACGATGTGCCAAAGTTTTTCTCAGCGGCATCCGACAGGACGCGAACTTTGTACTGAGCGCCATCCGCAAGTTCCTTAATTCCACCTTGAACCACGCCCCCCAGCCAAGCGGCACTCACATTATGATCCTGAAGCAGTTTTTGAATCGCCTCATTGTTAGCCTCCGAGCCGATCGTGGCGAGCCAAGCATCCGAGTAGTAGGTGCGGATGTCCCTCAATGCGCTTGCCGCCGTGCCGTCAACCGAGTCCCCTAACTGAATCAAAACATAGCGCGGACGCTCGAGGATAATCCGCGACATCGTCCCCACATCCCTGCCGTTGTTATTGTGATCATTCCAGGTCAGGCTGCCCTGATTCATCGTGGCAATGAGACGATTTTCTCGATTGAGAAGATGGGAGTCGGATTGATTATCCTTTTTATCCTTCTTCTTTTTCTTGTCGTTGTCATCATCGTTTTTCTTCGAGCCATCATTGGGCTCATTGGTCGCCCAAGGAAGCGCGAAGTCCTCCTGGTTGTTTCCGTCCGCTCGTCCGAGCCAGAACTTTTGGCCGTTATCAGGGTCAAGATCGGAGGTGTCCCAGCTCCAGGTATCGGGAGTCTTGGCGTCGGTTCCTCCCAGCCACGTTAATGAGATGTTCTGCTGCTGCATGAACTTGGTGAAGGCGTTCAATTCCACGCTGGAGGTGATCGACGGCAGCCAATAGCCATTTTTGCTAGCCCAATCGTGGACTTTGGACCAATCCAAGTTCTTTTCATTCAGCCCCATGCGCGCTGCAGTAATGACTTCAAACTCCGGTTGTTCCATGACGTAGTGGCGCAGCGTCGTGTTCTGAATGGGGTTGCTCCAGGTTCCATCCGAGTTCATCTGCAAATACCCGCCAGCTGCAGCACTGGTAGAGGGTTCATTCGTAGCCCAGTTCGTATAGACCTGATCGGGCGCAGAATTCGAGTTGGAGTCCCAGAACTGACCTTGGGCACCAACGACATTATCCGCTGGCGCGTCGTTCCAAAACCAATTTCCCTTCGAGTCGCCGACGTGGTAGGTGACGGTAGCACCATCCTGTAACAACGAAATCTGTGGGCCGACAAAAATCGCGTGGTCTTTGGCGTCCGATTCCGATTTGAGAATCAGTTGATTGTCATTCACGCCATCGTACATGATTTTCGTGTTCACCGACGAAGAATCGATTCGCAGAGGGGTGGGGGCGACGTAACTTACGAGTTGCCCATCGCTGAACCCATGCTTGTCAACGTGGAACGTGGTCTGGCCAGCAGTGCCGACACTCATGTCGGTACTGAAACTGGAATTGTCGATTGGTTTCGGAGCAGATGGTTGGTGATCGGGATCGACAAGCATCACCACGGAATCGCTGATCTTGTTCACCAGATACGTTTTTCCGACCGTCAAGCCCCCGACCGCCGTTCCTGCCGGTACCTGATAGACCACTTGACTCCAGTTACTGGGGTTCCAATCCGCGAGCGAAAACGGGCCCCGGAAGGCGGTGGCTCCAGAAAACAGCAGCCGGTTTTGGTTCACCTGAATCGTGCGCGCATCAAACTCCTCCCCCAACTGAATCGTCGATTCATTTACGGGGAAAACGTGGTAGACCGTGTCATTATCCAGTCCAACAATGGTCGTATTGCCATCTCCCACCTCATATTTCATTCGGTCATTGTCATTCAGGTAATCGAACTTCCCGAAATCGATCGTGTTGTATGTGAGATCAACATCCTCAGTGTTGAAATTCGAGGGCGGTGGATTCGTGTTCACGCCACCAATGCTGTCGATGGTGATGCTCTGGCTAGCCTGAAGAGAGACCGTTTCGGTCAACCTGACTTGAATCGTCGGCTCGACGATGGCATTCGCCTCGCCATAAGCAGTGGCGATGATTACGGCAAACGACGCCTGTTTGACCTTGGTGGCGGCATCCAGCGTCGACTTCGATGTGAGGCTGATCGAGGGGGCCGAAAGCAGTACTGCCCCTGGAGCTTCAGTAATGGTTGTGGTGAAGAACGGCGTGCAATGTTTATTCTTGTACTGAATGGTTTGGGCATCACACGATTCGTTGACGTTTTGTGCTTCATCGATTTCTCGCCATTGGATGGAAGCACTCGCGGCAGCGCCAACGAGAACGCTCAAAGCGGGTTTGGCCACCGTCCCCACATGAGCCTTGACGTTGGCATCAATCAAACCTAAGTCCCACTGGTTTGTATCGGTCAACAGCCGCCCATCGCTGGTTGCCTCCACAGCGATGTTTCTACTGGCCTCAATCTGCACGCCACCTGCCACGCTGGTCGTAATCTCCGGGGTAGCATCGATGTCGGCATGAATAAGATCGACCGCGAACCCAATTCCGATGGCGACATTCACATCGTCGATCGTGGATTGCAGAGCGTTGGGGCCTTTGCCCAGATATCGCGAACGAACGGTCACATCGCCGTCGTAAGCGCGAATCCGCAGCGAATCCGCCTGCTCGGTGCCCCGCACGACCGCTTCCATCGACGAGTAAAACTTGGTCCTGAGCTTGGGCGCCGACAATGCGAGAGCAACGATTCCCACCGCGACTCCGACCGCCTTCACCTCCTGCAGGGCACGTGTGTTCGATTCTGCGAGCACTTCCACATTGCCATGTTCCGACTCCACCTCGTACTGCAAATCCTGCTCGCCCGTCACCTCAATTTTGGCCAGAACCGTATTACCAATATTCGTTTCCAGCGCCGGGAATGCCAGGGTTAAGCCAAGACCAAGCGAGATCGATGCTGCCACCGCCAAATCATTCCAGTGATTCTTGACGCTCGACTCGTCCCTCGCGACGACCGAGATCCCCGTCTCGGCCGACAGGTTGGAATCGGTCACCTGAGCATTGACCGCGGCTTGTAGATTGGTGTCGCTGGAACAGCCGACGATGTCGACTGCAAACCCGACATAACTTACCGCCAGTGAGAAACTGTAGCTTTGTAGGAACGATTCAATATTGAAATCCTCGGTGTCGGCATCACCATCGTTGTAGTTGGCCAGAAGTGCTTGCACATCGATCACCCCTGAGGTGGCCTTGAGCGTCGAATCGGTGACCGTCGCATTTACGGTGTCATAGAGACGATTGACCGATCGGACATAGCCCAGTGATATGACCACGGCGGCCGTACCAGACAAACCTGCGTTCGCATCAAACTGATTGATGTAGGTGTGGTAACGCGGCGTCTCCGTCGCCAGGACATGAATGTCGCTGGCAGTAATCGTGGAGGACTGCACGATCGCTGCCACGCCACCTTTGTTCCAGTCTTGCTTGTTCGCGCTGGTGCGATCAGGGTTATTGGCCACGGTCGTCACCACGACACCGACGCTCACCGCCGTGGTGGCAGCCCCCGCCAAGCCTAGCTGGATCGCTTTGGAGGTGGCTTCCAAGGTGGGATTACGAATGGCAATCACAGCCGTCGCGCCGGATGAGGTGATCCGCGAGTTCGCCACCTTCGCCTCGGTGTTTCCACCATCAAAATTCACGGAGATCTGGATCACGGGATCGATCGTAACGCCCGCTGTGCCACCCGCGAGCGCTATTCCTAGACTAAACCCGGAAGCATGAGTTTTAAGCGTGCTGGTTTGCTCCGCCTTAACGGATACGGTCGTGGCGCTCGGAACGATGACGTTCTCAAGTGTCGCGGTGACCGTCGGTTCGACCACGTTGTAGGCGAACATGCCCAGGCCGCCGATCGACACGGCATTGCTCCCGGCAACACTGACATCCGTTTGAATGCCCAAGGCGTGGGAGGTCCAGGAGGCATGCGTGGTCTGGTTATTCGCGTCGGTTATGCTGGTACTCGCGAGCACACGCACGTCGCCGGTGGCAGCGATCGTCTTCGAGGTGGAATTCTCGGAGTCGCCCAAGATCGCGCTGACACCGGTGAAATCATGATTCAGCGTGTAGCTGAACCCGATCGTGAAATTCACGTTCGATTCATCAGACCAAGTGACACCCAGTGCCAGGTCAACTGTCTTGGCAAGAACGTCCGGGACATAGGTTGCTTGAACGGTGACGTCGGCCGAGGAGAGGTAACTGGGTGAGACCTCTGCCTTCACGAATGCGCTGGGAAGATGCTGAGTGGTTCCATCGGCAGCTGTGATGACGGACTGCTGGCCGCCAAGATGGTTCCAGGCAAAAGCGGCGGCAATGTTCACGCCGACGGTGGTACCGGTGATCAGCACCCCAAGTGGAACCGCGTAGGCTTCCAGGAGCGGTGTGGAGGTTGCTACGACCGACACATCGACTCCTGTCGCGCGGACTTCAACGTCACGAATGACTGCCTGTACGCCACCCTTACCATCGCCTTGCAATCGCCGGTTTAAGCGATTGTGGCTGCCCGAAGCCCCCACTGAACCGGCGCCCCCGCCCGATTTACCGCCAATACCAACCGCGACGCCGGTACTAAACGAGTTTAGCTGCATGTCATCGAGCGCCGTGACTTGCAGACCGGTATGGGCAGCGTCTGGGCTGACGCTCAGCGTTCCCTGACCATCGATCGTGGCGAGCACATCGCGTCGTGCGTCGTTCCACGTCCAGGCTCCGCTCACGGCCAACACCGGATGACCGACGACAATCGCTCCTGAAAGTGCGATCGTTTTTAAATCGGATAAATCGCTGGCTTCCACACGGATGCCACTGGCTATTACCGACGCATCGTGGATGGTGGCCGCAACGGTTGACGTGTATTCGTTCCAGGCCATCATCCCACCGATGCCGACGCTGCTAGCGCCTTCGCCTCGAGAAAGAGAAAAGGCAAACGCGCCGCCGTCACTGGAGAGCTTCAAATCATTCCGTGCGTCTACGGTAACTTGGCCGGTGGAATCGCCATCGGTTCCGCGCACGTTGACAGCGGTAATCTGCGCATCTGTCGTGCCACCGAAGATGGTGGAAGCAAATGAGAGGGCCACGCCCCAGGCGGAGGCGCCTTTGGAGTTCGCGGCGCCGACCGAGCCGCTGATCGCAGTGAAGTACTCTTGTTCGTCTACCGTTCCGGGTGCGCTCTCATCATTGCGCTTTAGTCCAGCAGCGGCAACCACGCGCACATCTCCACCCACCAGCAGCGTCGGCACCGGTGGTGTTGAATCGGTGCTGCCAATTCGAGCCAGTGTGTCCAGAGTCACATTATTGAGCGCGACGGAGCCGGCGATTGCCACTCCGCGAGCGTTATCCTGTCGGTTCAGGGCCAAGGCCCCGGCGCCTGCCAGGCTCACCACGCGCGTCGCATTGGTGGACTCGACATCCAGAGCGGGTTGAGTGATCCCTTTGAGTACAATTGCCGGACCGGCAATCACGACCGAACCAAAATCCGCAGGGGTAAAAAACGCGACCGTGCGGTCGGAGATGACGTTGAGTGCCAAGTCGCCGGAGATACCAACCGTGCTGCTTGTCCCCGCCGCACTATCAGCTCGTGTTACTGAGGGAGGTTTGATGTTCTTGAATCCCGTCTCGAGATTACCGCCGATCTTTTTCTTAAAGAAATCCCGGAAACTTTTAAGTTTCCCCGGCTGGTCATTTGCGTTCGCATCGATAGCCGGCGCGTCGCCACCATCCGCAACCTGCGGTCGTTGCGCAGGTTGGTTAGCCTGATGCGCCGCTCCGGCCACATTGAGATCAGCGACGTTGTTCGCTGGATTCGCCTGCGGTGCCGCGGCGGCCGGTGACTTCCCGATCGCGAGAGTTCCGACGAGCGATACATTCCAGGTCCAGCCAAGGTTTTGGGAGTCGATCGCGACTGTCTTGACGTTCAGGAGGCCCTTCGTCGTAACGAGTTCCCCTGTGGAGTAACCGGAATAATTGGGGAACTCTTCTTGGGAGGGGAGCGCGCCAAGGAAGGCGCCGGTGTTGCGCGTGAGGTCAGCAAGCCCCAGACTGGCACCGATACCGCTCGCATCTTTTCCCTTGACGCTCGTGACCGCTCCTGTGCCCACCAGAGTGTTGGAGTAGTTGGTGGCGGTGAGTGACAAGTCGCCCGCTGCGGCGGTCGTACCATGGCCGGTCACCGTTACACTCTGGTCGATATGCGCCAGCGTGTAGCTCGCGCCCTGATCACTGTCACCCACGACCAGGGCGACACTACCGGCAAACCCTCCAGCGCTCCGTCCAGGATCTTTGGCCGCCGCACCCGACTGCGCCAGAATCGTCCTTTTTCCTTCTTCCTTAGCATCGACGTGCAAATGACCCAGTGGTCCGGTTGTGAGGATCGAATTGCCCAGGATCTGGGCGACTGTTTTGTTGCGCGTGTAAACCAGAATCTGCGAAATGCCAATACCGGCATCGCGAGCCGCACTGCCGAGGACATTGCTGTTGTCGCCGTAAAACGGAAGGTTCGCTCTTTTGAACAAATTCCAAACACTCAAATCGAAATTGATCATGCCCGCCAGCGAGATCAGGGTCATCATGGTCTGCGCGTCGACATCGACACTTTGATTCGCGGTTGTGTACTGCAAGTCCTGATTGATGTTCGCATTGATGATCGTGACTTCGCTGGTGTTTTTATACAGCGTTTCAGCAATCGCACCGGCAATCGATTTCTTCGCCGTATCGTCTGCCCCGTTCGTCTTGCTGTAGTTGGTGGTGTTCACCCAGACGTTGAGAAAACTCGACAGCCCCAGAGTCGATAGGACAGCGGCGGTGTAGCTTTCCGATCCGCCTGTAAAAACACCCTTAAAGATTCTCCCCACGCCCTTAAAAAATCCATCCTTTTCTCCATCTTCATCAACGTCTCCAAACACGCCACCGAATACGGTCTTATACTGACTGAAGTTCGCCAGCGGATCGTAATCAACCTGGGAGTCGATCGTCATCGTGCCGCCGGCATCGAGCGTTACATGTTCGGTGGCGGTGGGATTCTGATAGACGTTGTGGTCTGAATTCCAAGTAGGGCCAATCAGCACTCGGGCTTCATTGTGATAGTCGGCGATCGCCACACCCAGCGCCCACCCCCATGTTGTGTGCTGATTTGCCACGACGCTACCCCACGAAACGACCGTACCGCCTTGAGCGATGGTGGCTGTGATCGACATGTCACCTGGAGTTTGCAGCACCGCACCCACGGGAATATTGGTCGTGACAAAGTGATCAACCTCCGCCAGTGCGAAGGCACCTGAAAGGGAGTTGTGATCTGCTGTTGTCCTAGCTTGCGAAGTGGCTTCATCCGCTACGAGATTCCTGGACGCATCGCCGAAAACGGAATTGTTATTGGGAGTAGGTTTTTCAGCGCCATTCCATGCATATTCGGGGTAACTCAGCACCTCCCAGAACGCGGGCGACCCGCCCAGATTCGGATAGGCCGTGGCACCGTTGCTGGCATTCAGTTGACTGGCAACCGTCAGCGCCGCGGGAGTTTTATGAGCAAGAACAAATGAGCCATAGCCCGTGTTAGGATCTAAACCACTCAAGTTGTAATGCAGCAGGCTGGCGTTCATCGCCTCCAGCCAAGTCGACGCCAATCGCAGATGGACCGTACCATCGGAATCAATCCGGTCAATCACGGCGGAATACTTCTGACCCGGAGTCAGGCCCACCAGATGTTCGTCACCCGTGCGAATCGTGCGCGTGATTTCAAAGCCGTGCCGCTGGCCGGTCGCTCCGAATTGCAAATCAATGATCGACGCAGTAGCGGAACTCTTCAGCTGAAAATGGTCCGCATCCACGACATGTACGATATAACTCGTGCCCGACGTGAGGCCACCGATCGCCTGGCCATCGGTCGCTAAATAGGTCACCGATTGCCCCTCTTGATAACCATGACCCGTTATGTGAAAGGTGTCGGTATTCGTGTTGACGGGTGGCCCGAGTAGTGGATTGAATGAGATGAGCGGTTGATCTTCACCGGCCAGATCAAACTCCGGGACAATTCGCAGGTAATGCCCGGACAAGCCGAGCGTGCCGGTCGATGTCAGATCGATCGCCACAAGAGCGTTGGCATCCGACCGTGATTTTGCCAGTTGAATTCGATCGCCTGCGATCGGAATCACATAGTACGTGGTCTGATCGGTGAGCCCACCAATTGGCGTTCCGCCACCAGCGCCATAGAACACTTCCTGACCGAGTGTCCAACCGGTTCCCACCGCCAAACTGTTGTTTGCCACGTCCACCGTGGACTCGGTGAGCGTCGGGTCGAACAATTGCACGATCTTGTCGCTGACAAAGGCGATGGGCTGTGAAGCTGGATCCATCTCGAAACTGAGCAGATTGATCACACCGGCGGGTGGCGAATCACTTGCCGTGCCTCGTCCAGCAGCAAGTGCGGTATCGAGGTTGCTCGCCAGTCGATACATGTCCCCATCCACTCGAACCACGTAATAGGTCTGGCCGTCGACCAGCCCGACGGCCGGCCCAGCACCCTGCTGGAACTGAACGGTTTGGCCCGTCTCAAGTGCGTGACCGGGAACCACCAACCAGTCGGTCACGGGATCGACACTCCAGGCCAGCAGCGAGTGCAACGCCGCGCCGCTGGAACTCGACGGAACAACGGTTCCCGTGTTCGTCAAATCGATCGCCACACCGGCGATGGCATCCGCATAGCTGTCTGCCAGCTGTACGAATCGCTGGCCCTGGAGAATCACGAAATAATCGGTTCCGTCCCGCAGTCCGCCAATCGCTACATTGCCGGCTCCCGCCGAGTAGGTCATGCGCTGACCGGTGACCAGATCCTGGGCGTCCTCCAGGCGAATCATATTGAGTGTCAGATCGACGTTCGGGATCGCGACGTTCGCCAGCGGATCGAAGGCGATCACGTGGCCCGAGGCCGTGGTGAGTGTGTAATTGCCGGAGTCATCAATCCGCGTGTGCTCGACGGCCTTGTGAGCCGCGGCGTCGGCGGCGCTGGATGCCCACCGAATTCGCGCACTGTCGATGACGATCGCATAGAACGTGGTGCCCTCGGGAATCGCGACCGGGTCGCCAGCGGAATTAACCAGTTGCAGCGGATTGGAGCCGGACAGAGTGTGATAGACCAGCGTATCGCCTGTCTTCAGACCATGACTGGGAAACTGCCACAAGCTGTTGACCGAATCGTAAACGGTCGTGTCAAGCGTTGTCTGTTCGGTGGGATTAAAATCCTGTCGTGCTGTCGGCTGCACGGTGAGTGTGACCGGGGCGGGAAGCAGCTGCGAGACACGAATGTCGTCGTGGTAAACGACTGGTGTTCCCGTTTGCACTCCTGGCAGAAGTGAGCCATCGACGGTCAACCGCCCGTTCGCGCGGATCTGATAGTCGTTCTTCGGGTCATAATCCTGCGCGTTGGGGTCGAAGTTTACAAACTGACTCCATGTCAGCACATTGCCTTGCAAATGACTGGAGAGTGGCACCGGGATAGCGATCGTGGCCGCCGCGTCGCTCGCCGATGCCGCCAAGCGGAAATAGTTTTCGTCGTAGCGGATGACGTAGTAGTCGGTATTGTTGGTCAGGGAGTCGATGGGGGCGTCGAGCAACGACATGTCCCAGTAACTCCAGATCCCTTCCTGGTCGTTGTCGCTGGCGTTTAGCCAGACGGTCTTTCCGGCCGCGGCGGTGCGGATCGCCGCGTTACTGGCTGCATCGATCGGAAAGGCGACGTAGCCGCCTTGGCTCGTGGCATCCTGTTCCGCTTCGTTGAAGGTAAAGGGGCCGGCAACATAGGTGTAGCTGCCGCCCCTATGATACAGGACATAACCGTGCTTCTCGGAACCGGCCACGTCATTCCAAGTGCCGTCGGCGTTCATCACCAGGTTGTCTCGATCGTCGTGATCGGCGGCTCCCGCAGCCCAGTTGGCATACGGTGTCGTTTGCGGATTGTTTTGCACCGTCAGCTGGTCAGGTTCCGGAGCCTCGTAGACATAGTGCACTTTTTGACCGTCGGTGAAGGTGTAGCCGGGCGAGTAAAAATATCCGGCGCCAGGCTGCACACTGGCCGCTTGCCGGCCTGCTTGAGTCGGATCGAGCGCGGAGTCGATGCCCATGCCGAGTGAGAACTCCAGCGACTGCTGGCTGGAGATGGGAACTGGTTGCCCCTGAGAATCGGTGGGCAAGGCCAAGTCCAGTGCGGGTGCATTGGCCAGTTCGAGATTCTGCACCTGCGAATTCAGGGAGTCGGTGATGGCGCTGACGACATAGTAAATGTGATCTTCGACGAGGCTATTTTCTCCGACGACGGCACCCGGTATGACTTCGCCCGGATCGAGCATGTATTGAACTCGATCGCCCGTGGCGAATTCCTGTCCCGGCGTAAAAATCGTGGGAATGAAACTAAGGTCACTCAGGTCCAGTCCCTGCAGGTCGGGCAAGGTTATACGATGTTCGTCTTGGCTGACCTGGACATTACCGCCCGCATGAACCGTGCCAGCGACGGTCGCCTTCACGGTCGAGTCATCCACACCGACCGAAATGGAGACTCCAAACCTGCCGTCACCGTAGGAACGAGAGGTCGTGGTGGGATTGACGTTCGTATTCCCGAGGGCCAGGATCGCAACATTGCCGGCTGCCGAAATCTTACTCGTCGGATCCACGTTGGTGGTCGAGCTGAGAACTCCGTTGGAGATGGCGATCGCCAGGACCCCGGTGGATTCGTTGGAGTTGTATTTGTATCGCCGGGCATTCTCCTCTGTCGTTAGTACGCCCGCTGTGCATAATCCGACGTTCGCCGCCTGAAATTCAGGTTCGCTACAAAAGTCTCCGCTTCCACGGTAGCCAGCCAGCGCTCGTGAAGTGGCACTGGCTTTGGATTTTCCGGATGAACCAATATTGACGCTGCCACCGGTGGAAGTGACCTTGGTTTCGCCTTTAATGTCGAGCGTCGATTCCGACTTGGCGTGGGAAAACGTAGCGGCTAGAAAAAAGTCCTTGGTCCTTTTAGATGCGGGTTTCGGTATATCCTTGGGATTTCGCCCACCGAAGTTCATTGCGGTGATGCTCTGACTATTGCTGATCGCCGTGGCGATGCTGCTGATGTTGATATCCTTGGCCGCAGTCAAGGTCGAGTCCGTGATGGTTACCTGTGCCTTTGCAGTGCGATGCATCACATTGACGGTGTTCAGAAAGCTCCTAAGGGACGGCAGGTATTTGACGAAATTGCCTTCCAGAAAGCTCAGTCCGAACAGCCCGAGGTTGATACCATGAGACACTGAATAGCCGTATGAATGGCTGAATCCGATCGTGTCTGCGCTGTCGGCGCCAATATCTAAGGTGTCGCTGGCTGTGATGGTGGAATTGGTGATGGTCACCTTCGAAACGATATGATCAAAACCAAACACCTGGCGCGGCGTGTCGCGCAGCAACTTGGCGGCGGTGATCGAAACATCGTGGCCATCGATGGTGGCACCGGTGAGAGTCACCGTCGGTGTCCTTGTTTCGACATCCTGCAGCGACAGGATGGAACCATGCTCCCAGGTCGCCACCGTGATGTCGCCGCCATGTAACGAACCCGTGATCGTGATTGTGGTATTCGAAAAAAGTCCAATGTCACCAGCGCTGTCGGGATGGTAGCTCTCAGGCACCAGGTTGGTGTCGATGATGCCTGTTACTTTGAGCGGATGCTGACCGATGGTTGGTTCCGCAAAGTACTTGTTTTTGGCACTCAGTTTCCAACTGGTATCACTCTGATCAGGAGGGGTAAATTTTGCTGCCTCGATCACAATCGGCGGATTCTCGATTCCATCCAGCTGCGGATGGTTTTGCAGCACGAAGAGCGGCTGTCCAAAGGTGGAAAAATTTTGGAACTCGATCTCTTCCCCGTCGTTCCCGTCAAAGCTGGTGAAGTAGAGCGGTCCTGGAGGAAGCTGTGTGCGAACGTTAGAGCTAGAAACCGCATCGTAGCTCGTTGCAGAAAACGACAGTGCCGCTTGGCCGCTGTAGCTTTCACCACTGATGCTTTTCATGTTGCGGAAATAAACGTGCGTGACGTCGCCGTTTGAATCGCTGTAATGGAGCGTCGGATTTTTGAGCCCGTCGGACGTTTCGTCCGCGGTCCAGATCCGCGGATTATCTCCCATCTTGTCGATTCTCAGGGAATAGTATTCCTGTGTATTCCCATGATCGTCTTGGTGCTCAATGCGTTCGATCGTCAACTCCGCTGCCAGTAGTTCACGCGTCTCCAGTGCTTCCAGGTGCAGTTTGCGGAAGCGACGCTGCTGGCTGGCTCGGCGGTCAATCGTGCGCGACTCAGAGAGCTTGCGATCATAACGTGGTAGCGTGCGCGAGGGTCGGTGTGGCATAGGGATCGAGTGCCGCCAGGCGGAGTAAGAGAAAACACTGCGAGATTTTTTTGTCTACACGCGAGCTGCCAAGACGCGTGAGTCGAGAGAAGGCTGGATTTGAGCATTTCCCGGGTTTTACTCAAGTCTTTTTTGTATCCAATTGTATCAGCAGGTGGTGCTTGGGCTGCTAATCCTGCTATGGTGAGCGACTCGGGGAACAGCCAAATGTGGGAACCGTAAGGTTTTAAGAGGGTGGAAGTTATGGGGGGCACTTTCTGGGCAGGCTTGAGACAGCTGCGGCTGAGCATCGGGCTGGTGATCGCCGCTGCTGCCGTGCTCTTGCTGCTCGATCTCAATTCACGTCAGTCGGCCCACCGTACGACGAAGGCGACGATGCCGCGCGTCGCGATCGTACAACATGCCTCCATCAAAGCGATTGACGATGGACGCATGGGCTTACTCGAACAGCTCCAAAAACGTGGCTTTCTGGGGCCCGATAAGATCACGCTGAAGGTCTTCAACGCCGAGGGAGACATCGGCACTGCGAATGCGATTGCCAAGGACGTGGTGTCGGGAGCGTATGACTTAATCATCACACTGAGCACTCCGTCCCTGCAGACCGTCGCCAATGCCAACAAGTCCGCCAATCAAGTTCCCCATGTCTTTGGGCTAGTGACCGATCCCTATGCCGCCGGCGTTGGGATCGATCCCGATGACCACTCCCAGCATCCACCTTACCTGACGGGGTTTGGCAGCATGCAGCCCGTGGAGTCACTGCTGCGGCGAATTAAAGAGATGCGCGCAGAGACGAAGCGTATCGGGCTCGTCTGGAATCCTGCGGAATCCAATTCGTTTGCCCAGACAAAGTTGGCACGCGAGTTGTGCCAGGAGATGGAATTGGAATTGATCGAGGGCAGTGTGGAGAATTCCGCAGCGGTTCAAGAGGCGATCAATTCGGTGATTTCTCGGGGAGTAGACGCAATCTGGATCAGTGGCGACATCACCGTCTCCTCCGCGTCGTCGATCGTGATTCGAGCCGCCACCAACGCCGGTCTGCCCGTCTTCTGCTCGCTACCCTCGGCTGTCATGGAGGGCAGTTTGTTGGACCTGGGAGCCGATTATGTGACGATCGGCCGAACGCTCGGAGATCTGGCCTGCGATGTACTCGAAGGAAAAAGCCCCGCCAGTATACCGATTGAGAATCAAACCGCGGAAATCCTCCTGTTCAACGAAACCGTTGTCCCACGCCTGAAAGAACGCTGGACGATCACGCCGTCCATTCGACAGCGAGCGGATGGCTGGATTACCACTCAGGAAACGAAAATCCCGCCCCAGTTTCTACCTGCTAAGTAACCTGCAACCAGTCAACAACCAGTCAACAACCAGTCAATGGGCGGCGCGACCACTGCTTCGCCACCAGCAAGATGGAAATACAATCACAAACGGTTGGCGATCGCTACGTCCTGTCGCTCGTCGGTCGCTTCGACGCCAGCTGGTCCGAATATGTCGGCTCGGCGATTGAAGCAGCGATCCAGCGGGGGGAGCATCAGATCGAAATTGATCTGGGCAATGTGCACTACATGAGTTCCGCTGGCATTGGCGTCTTGCTCAAGTACCGCAAACGGCTGTTGAGCGTCCATGGCCTGCTGCGCGTGGTTAATCCTGTCGCCGAAGTTCTCTCGGTCCTGCGATTGATGAAGCTGGAGGATCTGTTGCTGGGACGGATGGACAGCGATACGGATTCCAATCACGCTCAGGACAAGCTGGCTTTAGAGCGCACGCTCGATCGCCATGGAGTGCAGTTTGAATCGTATCGACTGGCGGCGTCTCTACCGCTGCGTGGTGAATGGATCGGCTTTCCCGAGCGACTGAAGTCTGGCATGCTGAATCCCAGCGATGCGGTGCGAGTGCCACTCCAGGCCGATCGTCTGGTGCTGGGTTTAGGTTCGTTCGATGGTGTTCCGGGATTGGCTGTTAGTCCCGTGAGTGCGTTGTGCCGATTTGGTGAGTCGCTGGCGGTTGCCGGGATCGGGATTGAACAATCGACGGATGGCAGTCGAGTGCCCGACTTTCAGATTTCACGTGGCGATTTAGTACCCGATTTGCAGCTTCTTTACGGCCTCAGTGTCACGGGTGATTTTGCACACTTAATTCGGTTTGAGGCCGGGCGAAGCGAACGGGGCTCGTTTCGTCTCTCTAGGTTTTTGAGTGGGGTGCTTGACGCGTTCAATTGCCAGCTCGGGGCCTTTGCGATCGTCGTGGAGGCGGCAGCGGTCGTGGGAGCGTCGTTAATTCAATCACCGACTCGAGCCGCCGGGCAGTCACTCTGGACTTTTCCCTCAATTCGGAATTGGCTCTCGTTTACGAGCGAGCAGAACCAAGACCGGATGCTGGCGCTGATCGTCGGTGTCGCCGGCCGTGCTGTGGACGAGGAACTGCAGCCCTTTTTGCGCCCGCTGCAGCAGGGAAACGAGTTGCAGGGCCACTTTCATGCCGCTGTGTTCCCCTATCGCCCTTTGCCCAAGGGGATGTTGGCGCTGCACGATACGGTTCACGAGCTGTTTAGGAATGATGCACCGCAAAGTGTGTTGCATCTGCTGGCAGATGACCGACCGATTGAAGGCGTGGGAGAAACCGAACTGATGCGCGGGGCTTGCTGGTTTGGCCCCCTTACCGATTGTGTAGAGAGAGTGTGACCGATGTTATTGCTTGTCAGTGCACTAGTTTTCGGATTGGTATTCTCGCTCCTGGCACTCGGCGTCTACATCAGCTTCCGCATTTTTCATTTTGCGGATATTACGGCCGATGGTTCGTTTGCGTTAGGCGGAGCGGCAACGACGGCGATGCTGATCACCGGCTGGAGTCCAGGAGTGGCAACGAGCGTCGGTCTGCTGGCTGGAATGCTGGCTGGGGCGACCACCGGTCTAATCCACACAAAGTTTAAAGTTCAAGCTTTGCTATCTGGGATTCTGGTCACCACCGCTTTGTATTCGATCAATCTGCGAGTATTGGGGCGCAGCAACGTGTCGCTCAGCAATGCTTCCACCCTACCGAAATCCTGGGCACATTTCACTGCTAAGCTCTGCAGTGGAGGTGATCGACACAATCTTTTGGGCTGGATGGTGGGAACACAGGACTTGGCAAATCTGCTGTTCTTGACAATCTTTGTCGTCGTGCTGGGACTGCTGCTCTTCCTGTTTCTGCAGACGAATCTGGGAGCGGCGATGCGAGCAGCGGGGGACAATCCCCAGATGATTCGCGCTCTGGGTGCCAGCGATCAATGGTTGTTGGTTTTCGGTTTAGCACTCGCCAATGGACTCATCGCGCTGTCGGGCTCGCTGCTCGCCCAGTGCCAGGAGTTTGCCGATGTCCAGATGGGAATCGGCATGGTGGTGTGGGGGCTGGCAAGCGTGATTATCGGCGAATCGCTCGTTGGCTCGTCGCGATTCGGGATCTTGATCATCGGTTCTATCCTGGGGTCGATACTGTTCCGCATGATGATCGCGATTGCTTTGCGATGTGGACTAAACCCCAATGATCTAAAACTGATCACCGCGGTGTTTGTCTTTTTGGCACTCGTTGCTCCACGATGGCTGAAAAGTATCAAGGCGAAACTCCAGCCCGACTTGGTTGAGGAGACGAATCATGCTCCAGGTGTCTGAGATTGTGAAGACGTTCTATCCGCGAACACCCAACGAAGTGCGATCGCTGCGCGGAGTTTCGTTTGCGATGGAGCCGGGTTCGTTTACGAATATCATCGGTACCAACGGATCGGGAAAATCAACGTTGCTCAATGCCGTCGCCGGAGTGTTTTTCGTGGATTCCGGGCACATCGAACTGGCGGGTGAGGAGATCACGACCTTGCCTGAACATGCTCGTGCACGACGGATTGGTCGTGTGTTTCAAAATCCTTTTTCCGGCAGTGCTCCCACCATGTCCGTAGCAGAAAACCTCGCTCTGGCCGCACGGCGCGGTATGCGCCGAGGATTGGGGTGGTCACTTTCCAAGACGCTGCGAGACCAGATGGCGGATCGCCTGCGAACGTTGAAAATGGGTCTCGAGGATCGACTCGATAATCCCATCGGCAACCTTTCGGGCGGTCAACGTCAAGCAATCACACTCCTGATGGCGACGTGGCACAAACCGGATTTGCTGCTGCTGGATGAACATACCGCCGCCTTGGACCCCCGCTCCGCCGATCAAGTCATTCGCTTGACGCACGACATCGTGCAGCAAGATCAACTCACCACGCTCATGGTCACGCATTCCATGCATCAAGCTGTTCATCTGGGGGATCGTATCCTGATGATGCACAAAGGCGAGATTGTTGCGGACTTGAGCGGTCCTCAAAAAGCCCGTGCTCGACCGGAAGACCTGCTGGGACGTTTCGACGAACTGCGGCGCCGCGATCAGTTAACTCCCGCAGTCGGCGAGATGCTGGAAAAACTCTATGTGTAACGGCGTTCACGAACTCAGACAGCTTTCCGCCAGATTTTAAGTTCTTGTGGTTGGTCGGCGGACTGGGCACTGGAATTGATCGTCACATTGCGCCGTGCCTCCCGTAGCAAGATCATGATGTTCGCAATCGCCTGGTCGCCTTTGATCCGACCCTCGCAAATGTCTTCAATCAGATCATGACGTAGTCGCACCAGACGCTCGTCCAGATGCTTCAGCAAATCCTGCTCGTTCAGCAGGCCTGTTGCCTGTAGATCGGCCGTACGTCCCAACTCCTCAATTTTGCGAATCTCCGCGTAGTAGTCGGCGGGCTTGCGCTGTTTGACCTGCCACATCAAACTCAATAGAGACAACCCACACGCAACCAGCGCACCCACAACACTCAGAAAATTGTTCAGGCCATCCAGCACCGAGTTGACGATGAGCGGTTTGTCGCGATCGAGGTAGGTGGCGGCAGCCGAGTGAATTTCATACGGCGTCGCCACTTCGCGCGGCGACTTCGTCGCAAACCGATGCGCAAAGTCACTGGCCAGAATCGTCTTCATCAGGCGTTGGACAATCATCGCGGAAAGATCTTTACGCGCGACGAGCAGTGAGCGAACACCGATCGTTTCACAATCCGACTCGGGATACCCCTCTTGGGCAAAGTAGCTACAGTTTGGAATCACGGTGGGCTCGAGAAATTCTCGCTGCAGCACCGTTTTCTGATCCCGACCATCTTGCATGTGGTCGAGCAGAAAGGCTCGGGTCTCACGCAGCGGCAGGATCTGGTAGTCCGCTGCTTCGATCAGGCTTTGAACCAAGGGCGAAGGAAGCGGAGCCAGCACGATCAAACAATCAGGTAATTCGGCCAGGAGTTCTGCTTTTTTGGCCCCCGTGGACTGCTGAATAGCCTGCGATCGAGCGAGCAGCTCCGCCTTCGATAACTCGACTGGAATAAAATCCCCTGGCTGGGAATCCGCGGGTAGAGCGACGCGAGCAAAGGTGAGCAGATCGTGGCTTAACAGCCATTCCGTACTTCCACGTTCTCCCAGATTCACCTTTTTTCCTCGGATCGCTTGCAACAGCGGACCTGATGCCGCTAAATCTCGGCGGACTAGAACATGAACCGTCTCCAGCTGAGCGGCGGCGAGCACGACGATGTTATCATCGTGCGGGACAACGACGCCATTGCTGACGATCGCCGCATCCAGCTCGTTCGATTGAAGTAGCTCCAGGGATCGCTGCGCGCCGGCGGTCGGGACGAGACGGACATCCAGTTCATTTTGTGCCGCTTTTTCACACATCCAGGCGGCAATTTTGTGCAGTCGAGTAGTCACGGGACCCGCACTCATACGAACCGTTCGAGTCGCCGGAGATCGCCAAAAAGGCAGCAAAAGCAGCAGTCCCAGCAGTGCAAAACCCGCACTGCAGGCGATGGTGAACTTTCGACTGCGAAGCAGATTGCGTGTCCTGAGAGCTTTCATAGTGCGCGACTTAAATGAACCAAGGAGGGCGGAGGATAGCAGGTGAAAAGCGGGTCATAGCAATTCAGGGGCGGGCGGTCGAGAGGAATTTTGGCTCATCTGACTCATGGATTGATGCGTAACCGCTTCTCAGCACCGTGTCTTGCTTAAGGCAGCTGATTGGGGTGTTCTGTGTGTTTGAACGAGGGAGCTGGAATGAGTGCGCGAGTGGGATGGGCGGTAAACGTGACCGCCCTTGCTTGGGGACCGCGGCCCCGTAGCGGGTATGAATCGCGGAGCGATGGCATTCGATAGCCAGGTGCGTAAGCGCCTGGGACTCGGCCCAGCAAAAAACTCCGGAATCGCGGAGCGATGGCATTTGATAGCCAGGAGCGTAAGCGCCTGGAACTTGGCCCAACAAAAAACTCCGGAATCGCGGAGCGATGGCATTTGATGGCCAGGTGCGTAAGCGCCTGGAACTCGGCCCAGCAAAAAACTCCGGAATCGCGGAGCGATGGCATTTGATAGCCAGGTGCGTAAGCGCCTGGAACTCGGCCCAGCAAAAAACTCCGGAATCGCGGAGCGATGGCATTTGATAGCCAGGTGCGTAAGCGCCTGGGACTCGGCCCAACGGTGAATCTCACTCACCTTAAAAGTTGGAGCGGCGGAGCCGCGGCATTGGCGTCGCCAGCCCTTGCGGAACTCCTTGTCCGAAGGGCGCAGCCAATGCCATCGCTCCGCGATTTGGCGATCGTGTTTGGCGATCGTTCCAGGCGTTTACACGCCTGGCTATCGAATGCCACGGCTCCGCCGTTCGGGAAGACTCGGCACGGAGGAATCGGGCCCGCAGGAACCGGACGGCTTGCGCCGTGTCCGCTTGGAATACCATCGCTCCGCGATTTGGCGAGCGTGTTTGGCGAGCGTTCTAGGCGCTTACGCGCCTGGCTATCGAATGCCACGGCTCCGCCGTTCGGGAAGACTCGGCCCGGAGGCACCGGACGGCTTGCGCCGTGTCCGCTTGGAATGAGAACCACAGAGCCCGGTTGCCGGAACGAATCGCGGAGCGATGAGCCTTGATTTATTGGCTTTAGCGACCGATCAGTTTTTTTAGTTCGGGCCAGGGGCGAGTGTTGGCGACGTCGGACTTCGTCAGGCCGGCACGTCGGGCTTGCAGAATACCGTAACGCAGTGAATCGAGACTGACAACTTGGTGCGCATCGGTGTTGATCACAATCGGGATGCCGCGGCGCTTCGCAGCCGCGCAGTGCAGATCGTCCAGGTCCAAACGCTGCGGACTGGCGTTCAGCTCCAACAGTTTGCGATGACGACTTGCGGCCTCGTAAACCGCATCTAAATCCACCGCATACGATTCGCGACGGTTAATCACTCGACCCGTCGGATGCGCGATGGCACTTACATAAGGATGCTCAATCGCACCCAAGATACGTTCGGTAATTTGCGTTCGTGACTGCTGTTGTCCGTAATGTACGCTGGCCAGTACCCAGTCCGCCTGCGCCAGCACCTCGTCTGGCAAATCCATGCCGCCCTCTTCCAAAATGTCACACTCGATCCCTTTGAGGACCAGAAAATCACCGTCGAGCTGACGGTTGAGCTGGTCGATCTCTTGCCACTGGGCCAAGAGTCGCTGCGGGTTGAGTCCTCGCGCCATCGTCACTCGCTGGGAATGATCGGTGATGGCGATATAGCGCAAGCCGCGAGCTTGAGCGGCCGCCACCATTTCGGCCAGCGACGCTCGCCCGTCCGACTCCGTGGTATGCATGTGCAGATCGCCTTGAATGTCAGCGACCGTGATTAAGTCCGGCAACTGCCGCGCCTCGGCCCATTCAAACTCGTGACGCCCCTCACGTAATTCCGGGGGAAACTCGGGCAGCCCCACGGCCGCATACACGTCACGCTCGGTGGCACCCGCGACATACTCTTCCCGTTCGCCCACCACGCGAAACACACCATATTCGTTAATCTTTAGCCCTAACTGTTTGGCGCGGCCCCGAAGCACCACATTATGTTCTTTCGAGCCGGTGAAATACTGCAGTGCCGCTCCAAACGACTCGTGGGGCACGACTCGTAAATCAATCTGAAAACCCGCTTCGGTGCGCAGCGACATCTTGGTGTCGCCACGAGCGATGATTTGAGCTGCGGTGGGAAAGCGACCAAAGTGATCCATGACTTCCGTGACGGCGGGGGAGACCACGAGCAGATCGAGATCACCGACCGTTTCTTTGCCACGGCGATAGCTGCCCGCCAACTCCAGCTGCTCGATGCTTGCACACTCCCGCATGTGACTGCGCAGCGCCTCCGCCAGTTCGTTGGCTTTCGACCAGTAGAGTCGCAGACTGGCAGTTTTCGCTAAATCGATTCCTTGCAGAATGGATTGCTGAGTCTTCGCACCAAAGCCCTTGAGTTTGGCGACCGTTCCCGCCTCACAGGCCACTCGCAGCTGTTCAAAATCTTGGATGCCCAGTTGATGGTAAAGCTGTGAGACTTTCTTAGGTCCCAGTCCGGGAATGCGCAGCAGAGCGAGCACGCCCGCAGGCACCTGTGCCCGCAGTTCCTCCAGGAGCGGCAACTGACCGGTCTCGACCAGCGTTTTGATTTTCTCGGCCAGGTCGAGTCCGATGCCGGGGATGTCGGTCAGTGGGCGATCGCCGGCTGCGATCCAGTCGGTCAGCGGCTCGGGGAAGGCTTCGAGTGTTCGCGCTGCCCCACGATACGCTCGCACTCGAAACGGATTCGCATTTTGAATCTCCAGCAAGTCCGCCAGTTGCTCGAAGGTGTCCGCGATGTCAGCGTTATTCATGGCGACGGATGGAAGGCGAGAGGTAAGGGGAGGAGAGAACGCGAGGAACGTGTGGGGCTTGGCCCGCGGGATTAGACATGGAGTTCGACGACATCTTGATCGTGAACTTCGTAGTCGGGCCGGACGGTGGAGCCCTCGTGGACGGCGGTTCCCCAGACGCGCGCCCCTTTGAGGTTCTTGGCGAGGTCTTTGTGGACCAGTTCAGCGATGTCCAAGAGCGTGCCACCGCGACGCACCGTGAAGGGCCGGTCGTAATCCGGTTCCTTCTTGTTCGGCGCCTTGGTGTAGACCCGCACGACATCGAGTGCCGCATAAATCGCATTTCGCAGAGTTTCCAGATTCGTCGCCTCGGTTGCCGAGATGACGATTTCCGGCAGATCGACCGGATAGATTTCATGCAAAAAGGCCAGTCGATCGGCCGCCTCGGGCAGATCGATTTTGTTCGGCACCAGAATGGTCTGAGTGTAGGAGACGCCGAGGTCCTCTTCGTCGAGTGAAGAGGTGCGGGCGAGTCGCGTTTTGGAACCGTTGAACTGATCGAAGACGTGCTGCACCTGTTCCAGACCTTCGTCATCTCCCAGATCGACCAGCAGCACCGCCAAGTCGGCACCGCGCACCAGTCCCAGCACTTCGGGATCAAAGATGTCGCTGGTGATCGGCGGCGTATCAATGAGCTGAACGGATACGTCTTCCCAGTTCATCATGCCGGGAGATGATTCTCGAGTGGTGAACGGGTAGGGAGCGACTTCAGGTTGGGCGCGCGTGAGGCTGCGAAGTAATTGACTTTTGCCCGCATTAGGCCCGCCGATCACGACCGCCCGCCCGGCGCCCTGTCGCGGGATCTTGATGCCCGCCGCTCCGCTCTTCTTGGGACTTTTGCGATGCTGTTCGACCTCCTGTTTCGCCTTGCTGATTTTCTGCTTCAGCTCAGCCTGCAGTTTGTCGGTCCCTTTGTGTTTGGGGATCTCGCGCAGCATGAGTTCCAGGCAGCGCAGTTCCTCATCGGGAGTGAGCGCGCGACGATACTCAGCTTCGGCCTTGTGATACTGGGGAGTGAGGTTCGCTGGCATGACGGCTCATCATGCCGTATTACCGCCGTCTTTCAAGGCCGGATGGATGTTAAGCGGTGCGGGGCCGCGGCGTAATCAGTTGCGGCGGTGGCAGGGGCGGCGGATCACCCAGGTTCAGTCGGCCAGGCGCCGAGCCAGTGGCTTCTGGATCCGGCAGCGGCTTGACGGGCAGCGAACGAGCCGGCTCGCGGTCAGTAGCGGCGGGTGACGAGGGCGCCGCGGGGGGATTGAGCTGCGGGCCAGTTAGTGCTGGGGTTGAGAGCGCTGGACTGGAACTGGCGGGACTGGAACTGGCGGGCTCGGAGTCGACGAAAGACTTCGCGGCTTCCGTGGGGCCGCTAAGCGGGGTGCCGGGAGGGCGGCGAATCAGGGCGCCGGGCACTCGTCGCGAAGGAGTTGTCTGAGCACCTTGGCCCGGCGGAGGCGTCGTCAAGCTGGGACGCATATCGGCGGGTTCGAGCCCGCTACCGGATCGGGGGGCGCTCGTGGGCGGTGCGAGTCCGGATGGCGGAACGGAGGGGATGACGGTGGAGGGTGGAGTCGACGGGATCACGGTCGACGGCGTGGACGGCATGATCGTCGTGGGTGGCGAAGGCATGATGGTGGTAGGAGCGGACGGCAGGCTGGTTCCCGGCGTGGACGGCATCACGGTGCCAGCCGCCGGCGGACAAATGGTCGCTCCCGGCGCACAGCTGCCGGGCATGGCATTCGGCGGAGCGGCCATGGTGGGCTGGCCCATCGCGGCACCTGGCTGCGGCTGGTAGAAGCTGGCCCAGGGCTGGCCAACCGGCACTCGCTGCACTTGCCAAGTTGTCGCACTATAGGGCTGCACTAGATTCACGCTGCGGCCGGTCGCGGGATCAATCGCCGTGAAGGGACGATAGACTGTCGCCGGGACCGGCATCCAGACGCTGCGGTAGGTTTGATACGGAGCGTAGTTGATGTTGGCGGGCGGCTGAGGTCGCTGCATGGCGGGCTGCATCGTTGCTGCGGCCGCTGGCGCGGGAGCGGGAGCGGGAGCCACAGCCCCAGCGGGCATCACTTGCGGTGGATACCAGACCGTGTTCGGCTGCTGATAAACAGGCTGCTGATAAACGGGTTGCTGATAAACGGGTTGCTGATAAACAGGCTGCTGATAGACAGGTTGCTGATAGACAGGTTGCTGATAGACAGGCTGCTGATAGACAGGTGTGGTGTACGTCGGCTGCAGGGAGGTCGCAGGAGCGATCGGCGGCAGATAGGTTGTCGTTGGAGCTGGCTGACTAGATGCGTACTGAGTGGGAGCGTACTGAGTGGGAGCGTACTGAGTGGGAGCGTACTGAGTGGGAGCGTACTGAGTGGGAGCGTACTGAGTCGTGCGTGGTACGGTGCCACCGGGCGGGACGGTGCCGGGACTGATCGTGCTGGGCTGCATGGCATTCGGTGGAATGGCGGGGAGCGTGGTCCCGGGCTGTCCGTAAACGGGCTGTCCGTAAATCGGTGCTCCACCTTGCGGATAATAGCCCGCCGTGCCAGGGGCGGGAGCGCAGCCGGCGGCCGCTGGAGTCGCACAGTTGCCGGACGCGCAAGAGGAGGCTGGTTTGTTAATGCCAAAGAGATTATTGAAGCAATCCGCCAGCGGACCAGCTGCAGCTTCTCGACTCGCAACCCCGCATGCCACGCCCCAAGTCGCCAGCACTATTCGCCATCCGCCACGTCGCAATCGCATCGTCGTCACTCCCCGCCACAGTCCGCAGCTCGTCCCATTCACAGATCCACGCCCACTCGCCGAACGCACTCCGCGCCCGAGCCTCCCCATCCTAAACCAAGTGGGATAAACCGAAATGGCTGCGCAAGGAAAAATTTCCAAGAAAATTTAAGTGCGCGGACTCCCGAGCCGACAGCGGGACTCGTAGCGGTCGTAAAGTGCGAACCAGAGCTCCCGCATGTTTCCCTGCTTCTCGTTCCAGACCCGCGCAAACTCCTCGTTCCCAAGAAGTTCTCCACGTCCCTCGAGCAGTCGTTCGGCCAGCTGCTGGGCCAGTTCCAGGGAGGGGCGGGTTTGCACGAGTGGTGGGAGGCCGACATCACGGTGCGTAGTGACGAGCAGCCCGCAGCCGTGCCACCAGCAGGAGCAGCGGAGCGTGAGCCGGGACCAGGCGCTGAGCTGTTCGTAGCCATCGATCACGACCAAGGTGTTGCTGGTCCGCCGGCTCGCGCGGACCACCGTTTGTGGATCATGCCACTCCAACTGGTAACCGGCCGCTTCCAGATGAGGTCGCAAGCTGCGCAGGAGTGATGTTTTGCCGGTTCCATGTGGACCGATAATCTGGCCCCGCCCACCGCAGGACTCCAGTCGCGTGATCAGACTGAGCGGTGTTTCCCCAGGCGGATAGACGTAATCGAGCGCGCCGGGGCGTGTCCAGCGAGTGGCAAATGGATTGCTTGACGTTTCCGCGCTAGCACGCTCACTGCCCTCAGCACGCTCACTGCCCTCAGCACGCTCACTGCCCTCAGCACGCGCGCCGTTGCTCCCTTCCGGAATCGCGGTGAGCGAGCGGGCGACCTGTGCCTCCTGAAGTTCGTTGGGCAGAGGGTCTGGCACGGCATCAATCCTCGCTGCTCGTCTCGGTCGCCGAGGGGAGATCGGCGAGTGCATCGGCAGCCGCGCGCGGGGCCGTCGTCTCCTGTGCCTCCGGCCAGCGTGCGGCGGGGACGGCACCCAGCGTGAATTCGCGTTCCGCCACCGCCTCACGATTTCGAGTCAGAAAAACACGGACGCGCACACACCAGTGAATTTTGACGATCCGACCGGCGTAGGAGAGCGGACTGTTGGGTAACTTGGTGCGGATACTATCGAGTTGCCGGAGGTCACCGTGCGGGACGTTTGCGGGCAAGCGGCGCTGAAACGCATGGACCGCCATATCTTCCTCGCCTTTTCCCTCGGTGTACCACAGCACCGACGATTCGACCGCGGTGATCTCATTGGCCGGCACCGCATCCACTCGATATTCACACACAAAATCTTCGCCCGGCCAGAAGACTCGATCCGGATCCAATGTTTGGATGGTGATGAGCGGTTTCATGTAGCACTGGCCTGCTGCGCGAGTTGACCGTCGGTGAGCAGTCCACGTCGGGGGGGCTCGGTGGTCTGCAGCGGGTAGACGACCAAGGGGAAACGACGAATAAACTCGGCGCGGCCGGCCGGCTTGCCGATCACCTCCAGATACCAGAGCACTCGATTGTGAGGCGATTGAAACGAATGCATGGCATGACGGGGCACACAAAAATCATCGTCGCGTTCGTACGGCTTGCCGGATTCCACCTTGATCATGGCCTGCGAGCAGATCGGAATGTCGGCCAGCCGGCAATGTTCGACGCGCACATCGGTGCCTTGCCGAAACGTCGCTTCTTCTTCACAGACCAGGGACAGCCGCAGCGACTCGAACGTGTCTTGACCACCTTGAGACAGGAAGAGCGGGCAGTACTGGCCGGGCCGCAACGGATGCTCACCGATTTCCACAATCGTTGGACCGACAACCGTCAGAAGCACGATTTGCTGGTAGAGGTAGCGGACCGACCAGAAGGCGACAATCGCCAGCGGCACGCACATGAAGGTCAGCAGCCAGTCGGGCCGCTGCTGGAGATGACGATTGATCGCGAGCAGCAGGAGGCCAATCGACAGACCATTCCAGAGCAGGCCAAAAACCGCGGCGGCGGTGAAATGCCATAGGGGCGACTGTTCGGTCGGCAGTCGGTAGGCGAGTTTAATGCCGGGGCTGTTCGTCAAATTTGCGTCACTGGGTAACGTGGGGTAATCGCGCGGAGTGACGATGGCTTCGCTGATGAGTTCGAGGTTGGCAGCACGGCGTGCCAGCGACGAGCGGCGTTCCACCGACGTACCGACTCGCAGGATCGTGTAAATCAACCCGCCGCCACCGATCAGCACGAAGGAGACTTCGACGAGAACCAGGAGCCAGAAACCGAAGCCGGACTGAAGCACGGAGAGTTCGTAACCGAAAACCGAGGCGAGCAGGAAGAAGGTGAGCGAGATGGTACCGAGGACCAGCAGCACTCCATAGAACATCGCCTCGCCCAGGCTCCCCAGTAACGGCGAGCCAGTTCGACGCTTTCCGCGTTTTTTTCGCCACCAACGAAAACGCCGTCGCACCGCCGTCGTCCCCTTGTTGAAGCGGCGCCCTTGGCGCCGAACCGCCGCACTCAGCCCTTTGCCCAGGCTGTCATTCTCACGCTGAGCGGCTATTCTACTCGAACCGGTCGGAAAAACTACGCCAAGTGAGTTCTCTGGAGAATCCCACCATGCAGTTCTGTCACTCGCACATCTTGCGCCGTTGGGAGGCAGTTATACGAGGGGCGCTGATTGTCTTCAGCGCGCAGTTGCTGCTGGAGCGAACGACGGCCTGGGCTGGTGATTGGCCGCAAATTCTTGGTCCGGAGCGACGGGGTGTGGCACGGGACGAGCAACTGGCGAAAAGCTGGCCTCAGGCTGGCTTGAGTCCGACCTGGACCTATTCTCTGGGACAGGGCTATGCCGGACCGGCGGTCGCGGGCCAGCGGGTGCTGGTGTTTCACCGGGTGGAAGGTGTCGAGCGACTCGAAGCTTTGGACCGAGTCACCGGCAAACCGCTATGGAAAGCGGACTTCGCCACGAACTATCGTAGCGGCATCGATCCCGATGCGGGGCCGCGAGCGGTGCCACTGGTGCACGACGACCAGGTCTTCGTTTGGGGCGTGGAGGGCGAACTGCGCTGCGTGGCGCTGGCCGATGGCAAGCTCCGCTGGAGTCGTCCACTGGGGCGTGAACTGCGCGCGGAGGAGGGATATTTTGGAGCGGGCAGCACACCGCTCATCGTGGGCGATAAGCTGTTGGTGAATGTTGGGGGCAGGAACGAAGGCGGCATTGTGGCCGTAGATCCGCAGTCGGGGAAAACGGTGTGGCAAGCGACGGATGAGGGTGCCAGCTACTCAGCACCAACCAGCGCCACCGTGCAGGGGAAGCGGGCCGCCGTTTTTGTCACGCGACTGAATTGCGTCGCCGTCGCAGCCGACTCCGGGACCGTACTCTTTCGTATCCCTTTCGGAAAACGTGGACCAACCGTCAATGCTGCCACGCCGCTCGTGGATGAACAGCGGTTGTTCCTGAGTGCCAGTTATGGGATCGGAGCGCAGCTGTATCAACTCGATCAGCCTCAGCCGCGGCAGGTCTGGGGAAAC
Source organism: Pirellulaceae bacterium (assembly GCA_044235425.1). Classification (GTDB taxonomy): domain Bacteria; phylum Planctomycetota; class Planctomycetia; order Pirellulales; family Pirellulaceae; genus JBJSXJ01. The sequence goes on along the minus strand of JBIIHW010000005.1, from coordinate 115,937 downwards.
GACGAGACATTATCGAGTCAGTATGCGACGGCAGTCTGGCATCGGGGGCATTTGTACGGCACGCATGGTCGTGAGGATGCGGCGGCTGAGGGGCGAGCGGCGGAACTGCGATGTGTGGCGGCGGAGAGCGGAGCGGTGCGTTGGTCGGTGCCGGATTTTGGCGTGGCCCACGTGATTCAGGCGGGCGATTATCTATTGGTCGTGCAGGTGCGCGGCTCGGTCCTGCTCGCCAAAGCATCGCCAGAGCGATGGGAAAAACTGGCATCGGCGACGGTCACGAAGTCCGGCGAGGTGACTCGGGCTCTGCCCGCACTGGCCCATGGCCAGTTGATCCTTCGCACCAACAGCGGCCGCGATGGCGGTCGGCTGCTAAGTTTGCCGGTGGGTGGCCCATAACGGTCGCGCGATCTGGTTTTGAACTGGAATTGCAAAGCTGTCTCGCGATTGTCGATCCTGAGGCTCCGGAAGAGACTAGACGCCAGTTCAAAACGGCACTGCAGAAAAATTTATTGGGCAGCCTGCAGCAGTGCGTTCAATTCGACCGCTTGCACTTGATAGGCCAGCCATAGCGTCATCTGGTCGGTGGCGGGAAAGTCGCGGGGCAGTGGACTGGGCACCAAAGCTTGCGCGCGCTTGGCAGCTTCTTCCGCTTGCGGCCGGTTACCCTCCTTCGCGAATGTCAAAGCGATCATCTGCCAGCGCAATGCGTCCACTCCAAAAACCGCCCGATTGTTTTTGTCGAGCGGAACCTCCAACTGCGGCGTGCCAATCAGCTTCCGCGCGGCCGCATATTCGCCCGCTCGGTATTGGGCCATACAGAGGCCGTGCCAACCGGCCGGCGAGAGTGCGCGGCCCGCGTCGAAATTCTGTGGCGGACGATTCTGCGGTGGTGGAACCGGTGCGCGGAAACGATCAAATTCCGGTGTCAAATTCGCCAGTTGGAAGCCAATTTCGGCATGCATTCGTAACGTTCGCTGAAAGTGTGCTTCGAAGGCCGTCTTATCGCCGGCCAGCCAGAGCAAGCAGCCATACTGAAACCAATCTGCATCAACGCGTTGCGGGTTCAGTGCATTGGCGAGATTGACGGCGGCCGGGCCCCATTTGCGGTGTCGAATCATGACGCGCGCCCGCTCGCGCCAGTTAGCGGCGATGTCAGGGCCGGGAGCGTCCAGGAGCGGCTGGAGATCCCGGGCACGCTCCTTATCCACCTCAACCGCCAGAGCCTTGGGGTCGGGCAAGTCGAGCGGTGGAGTTTTGGCGGGAGGTTCTTTCTCGCAGATGGCAGCCAGCCGACTTTCCGCACGGGCCACTCGTTCACCCAGGGCTACGGCGACCGCCTCCTGCTGCGTCGCTTCCGCTTGCTCCCAGTTGCCACGTCGAGCTTGGACGGCTGCGAGTGCTTCCAGGCTGGCTGCATCCTGCCGATTGGTCAGCGTGCACGCGCGTTCGGCCGTGGCTTGAGCATCGCCCAGTTTTTTTTCCGAGCCGGGACTCACCGCATAGAACATGGCCAACAGCCGCAAGCCATCCACATCATCGGGTTTCAGCTTGTTCGCGGCCTGGAAATCATTTTCGGCTGACTCCCACTTGCCCTCGTGCCAATGCACGAGCGCTCGAAACAAAACTGCTTCGGCCGGCCGAGGCTTATAATCCAAGACGCGCTTCAGATCATTGCCTCCCAGTTTGCGCAGGTTGGTAGCCGAACCCGCCCAGCCAACGCTGCGCATATGCCCGCGGCCACTCAGCGCCAGCATTTGACACGGCCCGAAACGGTCTGCGAGCAGTGTTAATTGCCGTTCGGCTTCGACGACGAGGCCCAAACGCAGCAGAGCGAATGCGAGTACCAAGCGTGCGTCATCATCTTCGGGATCGGCGAGTAACGCATCGCTGGCGACTTCCCGTGCCCGAGCAGCCTCGAGTGCACTGCGGCGACCGAAGGGATCCGCGAGGCTGCGATAGAATCGCTGGTTCTTTTCGCCAGCCTCCACCAATCGCGCAAATTCAGCATTCGTCTGACCGAGTGCCCGATTGAGCAGGGGCAGCATGGAGGCGAGCTGCATGGCGTTGGCCGCCAGTGCCGCCTTGGCCCCCGATTGATCGATGATCGTAGTGCGCACTTCGTTGCGATCGCGACTGGAAGATTTTCGATCTTTTGATTCCCGCGTTTCTACCGCCCGGAGTTCGGCCATGCGATCGGCCGCGACCATTTGCTGCTCGGCCGCTTGAGCCGTCGCGACGATACGATTCCGCAAGGTTTGATCTTGCAGGATGAGTGTGCGGAGACCAGCGACAATTCTCTGTCGCTGCTGAAACGCTTGCCGCAATTCCCGTTCGTAGGTATCCAGCACCTGGGCCTCAGCCGCCGCTCGCGGTCCCTCCTGAGCGGCGCTGGCAGTGGCCTGTAACCAGACACCAGCTAACGCCAGCAGGAGGAGAACCTGCCGTCCGCTTGATCTTGCAGTGGTTTGCGTGAACACCCGCATCGGAAGTGCTCCATAAGAAACGGTTGGAGGCGACGAGCCTGTGGGACAGCCTCCACCAGTCAGCGCCCCGAGATCGATCTGGCCCATCTTGATTGAATCGAAGAGCAGGGCCATTGGAGGACAAAACGGCAAAAAAACAGGAGTTGTCCGGACGCCCCGGTCGCCCTCGATTCTTAACCATAGTCAGCGGGAAGGGGGACGGCCGGGGCTGTCCCCTCGGGTAAGCCAACCGCTGGAACGGGCTATCTCGGGAGACCCAACCATGAACCTTGTAAAGCTCGGTCGATACCTGCTCATTTCTTGCGGCTACGTCTGCTACGGCGGGATGAGCGATGGCGGAATACCGGTCGGCGGAATGCCGGTCGGCGGAATGCCGGTCGGCGGAATGAGCGGAGCGGTGCTCTCGGCCGCCGAGCCGCTGCCGACGGCGGCACGAGTGCGGGAAGCGCTGCGTCCAGGATGGGAGGGGGATCTGGCCGAGCAGCAAATGCGGCTCAACAACCTACTCGCCAGCCACCCCGATTTGCTGGTCGCGCGTGGACATGCCGGCTTCGTTCGTCAGGCCGGGGCCTGGGTCAAATTCGATGAGGTCGGGCGATCCGACGCCGAGCGCGAACAACTGCGGCAGTATCAGGAGCTGCGACGCGAGATGGTGGACTCCTGGGAGGGGCATCTGGAACTGGCAAACTGGTGTCAGAAGCAGGGTTTGACCAGTCAAGAACAGGCCCATCTGCGGGGTATCCTCGAGCATGATGCCGACCATGCTCCGGCCCGGGCACGACTGGGATATGAAAAGCTTCAGGGAGAGTGGGTGAGCCGACGTGAGCGTGCGGCGGCAGATGCTCACCAGGAGGCTCGTGAGGAGGCATTACGGAAGTATCGTCCCCAGATTCGCGAGTTGGTTTTGGCTCTGTCAAACAAGTCGGGAGGTAAGGCGGCTGACGCGCAGGAACGGGCTAAACTGATGCGACGGTTGTCCGCGATCACCGATCCCGGGGCGGTGTCCGCACTGGAAGCCGAGTTGCTGGTCTATTTGGAAAAAATCGATCAACAGCCCGGTTCAACTGAGCATAAGATTGCCGATGTGCTGGTACCTGTGGTGAGCACGATTGGTCGAATTCCACACCCGGAGGCGGCGGAGTGTTTAGCGCGGCTGGCAACTCAAGTGGGTCTGCTGGTGCCGATGGAGGTGGCCGAGGCCTACGTCCTGGAAAAGGAAGGCCCGCGTTATCCCACCGCAGAGGAGTTATCGCGGGCCATGCCGGTCGTCGAGCGGCTATCGCGCGAACTTGCCGCTGTCTACCGCGAGTCCATCACGCAACTGAAAAAGCAGCCCCGCGACTCGTTTGTTCCTTATCTGCTGTCAGGACTGACCTCGCCCATTCAAGGTCAGTACAACGCGTTTTGTGAACGGGATGGTGACGTGGTAGTTCGGCTCTTTTATCAGCGCGAGACAGAAAATCGCGTAGAAGGTTTGGAAAATCGCACCAAGCTGAACGCGGTGGGCGCCAATCCGGTCGGTAAAGCACGCTCGCAAGCGCTGTCGGGACAATTTGCCGTGAGCAAGATTGTGGCGGCTGATCAGATTCTGCGTCAGCAAAACGTCTCGATTCTCCATCGCAATCTGCGTGTGACCGATGTGCTGCGGGCTGTGACCGGCCTGCCTTTTTCGACCTTCCATGAGGAATGGTGGAACTGGTGGAACAATGAGAACGAAGTCTTCCTGGCATATCAAAAACCGACCGTGCGCAAAGTTCGGAAGGAGTCGTACGTGGTGATCGCTCCGCCCCCTCCACCACCGCTGTATTCGGTCGTTGGTTATGGCCCCAGTCGCCCTGATTCCAGCAGCTCCGACAATCGCAAGATGGATTGCCTCGCAGCCGGCACGACGATTTGGACCACGTTGGGTCCGGCTGCTGTCGATAAACTACGGATCGGTGACTTGGTTTTAGCGCAGCATCCCGAGACCGGCGAACTGGCCTATAAACCTGTCATCAAGACGACGGTTCGTCCGGCTGCACCCCTGGTCGAAATCGCTCTGGCGGGCGAAACGCTTCGCACGAGCGGCGGTCACCCCTTCTGGGTCATTGGAGAAGGCTGGGTTCGAGCTCGGCAATTGCAAGCCGGTCAGAAACTGCATGGCATCCGCGGTCCGGTGGCCATTGAACGCGTGACGAACGTGGCTGCGGAAGAGGAGACTTACAATCTGGTGGTCGACGAGTTTCACTCGTATTTTGTCGGGGAGGGACGCGTTCTGAGTCACGACAATCGAGTGCGACGACCGATTGGGAACGCGGTTCCCGGCGTCGCTCGCCAACCATAGCCTCGGGCCGCTCTGGGGATCCACCCTGCAGGAAGTCGGTGGTCAACGCAGAATCGACTTGACCACTTCGCCATGTACGTCCGTCAGACGCATGTCACGACCGGCGTAGCGGTAGCTGAGCTGTTCGTGATCAAGTCCCAACAGGTGCAGCAGCGTTGCGTGCCAGTCGTGAATGTGCATTTTGTCCGTCACCGCCTCATAACCTAAATCGTCGGTCTGACCGTAGGAAAAACCACCTTTCACTCCGCCCCCAGCCATCCACATGGTGAAGCCTTTGCTGTTGTGATCTCGACCGTCGCCGCCCTGGGCATGAGGAGTGCGTCCGAACTCGCCACCCCACACCACCAGCGTGTCGCTGAGCAGGCCACGGCGATCGAGGTCGGTGAGCAGTCCGGCAATCGGCTGATCGACCGCTCGACAACTGGCGGCCAGTGAATCCTGGATCGAACGGTGATGATCCCAGCCTCCCCAGGTCACTTCGACGAAGCGCACGCCCGCTTCGATGAGTCGTCGAGCGAGGAGGCATTGGCGTCCGAATCCGCTGGTTCCCCCTGCCGCTCGACCGGCCCCCAGTACGCCGCCGTTCTGTGAACCGCTGTTTTGCGCGCCCATCGCTCCACCCGCACTCGGTGCGGCACGACTACCTTCCAGGCCGTACAAGCGCAGAGTTTCGGCAGTTTCCTTCGTAAGGTCGAGCGTGTCGGGCATTTCTTTCTGCATACGAAACGCTAATTCATACGAGGCGATCAGGGAGTCAACGGTGCTCGATTCGCCCAGCTGGTCGGGAGTGGCACGGCTGAGTTCCGCGGCGAAGTCGAGTTGCAAACGCTGGGCATCCAGGCTGCGCCGACTGTTCTTTAAGTTACTCACCTGCTCACCGCCGACCGCTGGACCACCGATGCGAGTACCTTGATGCACGGCTGGTAAAAACGATGCGGAGTAATTCGCGGAGCCGCCGTTGGTTTGGGGTGGGTTGATCGTGATGAAGCCCGGCAAGTTGTCGTTTTCGGAACCCAAGCCGTACAGCACCCACGAGCCGAGGCTGGGGCGAGGAAACTGATAGACGCCACAATGCATTTGCAGAAACGCTTGCGGGTGATTCGGAAGGTCGGTGTGCATCCCGCGCAGCAAGCAAAGTTTGTCAGCGTGGCGGGCCAGCGAGGGAAATAGTTCGCTGATCCAGAGTCCGCTTTCGCCCTGCGGCGCGAAGGTGAACGGCGAGCCATACAGTTTGGCTCCGAAGAGCCCGCCGCGACCACGTGGTACCGCTTGGCCGCTGCGAGTGGTGAGTTCCGGTTTGTAATCAAAGGTATCGACATGGCTCGGACCGCCCTCCATGCAGAGAAAGATCACGCGCTTGGCTCGCGGCGTGAAGTGCGGTGTGCGACTGGCCGCCAGTGCCGTGTTTGGCACGGTCTGCTGAGCCAGGGCGGCGAGTGCCAGGTAGCCAAAGCCTAAGTGATTCGTCCGGAGCCAATCACGCCGTGTTAACATCATCGCACCTGTTCACCGCTCGAGAATCTCTAGCACTGCATCTTCATCGTTAACGCACCACTGGCCGTCGTGCTCGCCAAGGTTAACGTTGCCACTGGAATTCGGCGCTCGCCAGCATCGCTTGGCAGAACGCACTCCAGATTTCCTGGTCGCGACCGAGAGCTCGCGGTCGTTCGCGTTCAATTTGAGCACGGTAGCGAGCGACGAATTGCACGGCCAGCTTCTGTTCCGCTGCAGTTGGTCGTCGCCCAAAGATGCGCCGATAGGCTAGTTCCACTCGCTCATGATCGGAACTCACCGCTTTCAATTGTTCAGCGGTCGCATCCGCTGCGCGCAGCACGAAAGGATTGTTGAGTACGAAGAGTGCTTGGGAGGGGACGATGGTGGGAGTGCGGCTGGCGGTGATCAAGCTCGGGTCGGCACAGTCGAAAAGTGCCAGGGATTCAGGCAGGCTATCTCGCACGAGCGGCAGATAGATCGACCGCTGGACGCTCCGCGGGTCATGGATCGCGGCTGCCAGCGGGTCGCCGCCGAATCGCACGCGGACGACGGGCCCCTCGCCGATCCGAGCGACGGCGGAACCAACGGGCGGGGTGAGTACCAGTTGACCGCTCACGGCGAGCATGGAGTCGCGGAGCACTTCGGCATCCAGCCGTCGGGGTGTCATCCGCCAGAGCCAGGTATTATCCGGATCGATTTCCATGGCCGAGGGTTGTTCCCGCGAGCTCATCTGATAGGTGTCGGAGCAGACGATTCGTTTGATGAGTGATTGGATGTTCCAGCCATCAGCGATGAAGCCCTGAGCTAAGTAATCCAGCAGTTCGGGATGCGAGGGAGGGCGACCGGAGCGTCCGAAATCGTCGGCGGTGGGCACCAGTCCTTGGCCAAAAAGTTGTCGCCACACTCGATTGACGAACACGCGCGCGGTGAGCGGGTTGTCGGCGCTGGCGATCCAGCGGGCCAGCTCCAGGCGGCCACTCTGGTGGAAGCCAATCGGAAGGGGGCTCGGGGCGAGCGCGGTGACCGTTCCGCGCGGCACCGGCATGTCCCTGGGCTGTTCGGCTTCACCCCGCTCGTATATGGGACTGTCGCCGATGGTACGGCTCCCATCGTAGGTGTACCCCGCGAATCCTTTCAGGCTGGCGGGACGACCGCGTCCACCACGCAGCCCCAAACTGCCCGGATTCGCCGCCGAACCGCCAGCCGTTTCGGGCGGCGGCGGTCGATCACGAACTCCCATCGCAAGCTGTTTCGGTTGCCCGTCGGTCTCGTAGGCGTCTAGTTTTGCTTGCAAGAGTGCCAGTTGGCCGGTGGCGAAGAAACGCAGCAACGGGTCCTTTTGACGAGCCATCGATTCACGCGTGTTCTGCAGCTGCTCCTCAATCCGCTGCCGCTCGGCCGACGACAACGGGGGAGTCCCGATGGGGTGCTGGGAATCAGCGGGTAAGGCGAGGAGGGGAGATTTTCGCTGCGCGTTGATAAACGAGATCGTGCCGTAACAGGTTTCGGTACTGCGGAAGATGCCGGCCAAAGCGTAGTAGTCGCGCTGAGTAACGGGATCGGATTTGTGGTCATGGCAGCGGGCACAGGCGACCGTGATCCCAAGAAACGCCTGAGTGGTCACATCAATTTGTTCGTCGACCAGGTCGAGTTCAAATTTCAGGCCGCTCAGTTCGTTGAGGGATTTAGGACCGATGGCGAGAAAGCCGGTAGCGACCAAGCGTTCCGCTTGTTGGGCGGGAGCGGCACTCGGAAGCAGATCACCGGCCAACTGTTCGATGATGAACTGATCGAAGGGCTTGTTCTCGTTGAAGGCCCGAATCACATAGTCGCGGTAGCGCCAGGCGTGAGGAAAAGCGAAGTTCACGGTTTTTCCCGTGCTCTCGGCGTAGCGCGCGACATCCAGCCAGTGACGAGCCCATTTTTCGCCGAAGCGCGGTGAGGCCAGTAGTCGATCGACGGCGGCTTCCCAGCGGCCTTCCTGTGGTTCCCGCTGCCAGGCTTCGAGTTCGGCAACCGTGGGCGGCAGGCCGGTGAGATCGAGCGAGAGACGGCGCAGCAGGGTCGGAGGATCAGCGGGTGGGTTGGGCGCGAGCTGTCGAAGGTGGCGCGCGGCATGAACGAACCGGTCAAGCTCCGTTCGGCCCCAGGCCGGCGACGACGGCGACGACGGAGCGGCGGGAGCGTTCGGAGCGGCGGGTGATGGAGCGCTTCTTAGGGGCTGATAGGCCCAGTGCTCGGTTTCCTCAGCCTGCAGCGGGTGTTGTAACACGCCGCGAGTCAGAGATCCCCAAGTTGTGAGCACGCCGACGACAACGAGCAGCATGAGTGGGCGGCAGGCGACAGGGGCCGAGCAACACCGCAGCGTGGTTGTAACTGGCTTCATCACAGGATTGATCACTGGGTTCATGACTGTTCCCTGGCTGATTTTGAGCCTTCAGGAGAAACGGTTGGTGGCCTTCACGGGGTGGTTTCCAAGCCACTGCACGTAGCGGCCGCGCCGATCGCTCCCCCAGGTCGTGCTCCCTTGAGATGGCACCAGTCTGGCGGCCCGATGGTCGCTCACCTTGGGTAGCGAGTTAGTATAGCGGCCGGAGTCTGGGCGAGAGAATTAAACTCCGCTGCCAGCCGGAAGTCGCTTAAAAAAAGGGTGCCGCTTTAGCGGGGTTCAATCGCTACCCCGGACACTCGAACTGCTCCGCATTTGATTCCTACCCAGGGTTCACAAAAAACTTTTTTCAAAATAATTGCCTCCATTCCCAAATATTTTGAGCTCGCCAGCGAATAACTCTTAGGGGACATCGCGGTGCGATGTGTTCCGAGCGGCTTGCGGAGTGCCGCGTGGGTGAAGGGATGGTTGAATCAAGGGTTGTTTTTTTGTGGGGAGGGGAGGCTGCGATGATACGTCGAGCATTGCTGGTGGGGAGCGGGATGGTGGTGGTGCTAACGCTGTTGTTTGGGCGTGATGCGCTGGGGTATGTTTGGACGAGTTACCGCTGGGCGCGGCAGTCGGTGCAGGAAAGTGTGCCGCTGGAGTTCGAGATTGCGCGGGCGCGAAACATGATTCAGGAACTAGCCCCGGAGGTTCGCTCGAACCTGCAGGTGATTGCCCGCGAAGAGGTGGAAGTGCGGCGGCTCAAGGAGCAGTTGAGCGAAGGCGAGAAGGTGCTGGCTCGCGATCGTCAGGAGATCACGCGTTTGAAAGGTGATTTAGACCGTGGCGGTAGTCTGTTCGTTTATGCCGGTCAGCAGTACACGTCCAAGCAGGTGGAGGCGGATTTGGGGCGGCGTTTTGAGCGTTTTAAAACTCGGGAAGCGACGGTCGACAAGTTACGGCGAGTGTTGGCGGCGCGAGAGTCGGGATTGGCGGCGGCTACCGAAAAAATCAAGGCAATGCAAGGTGCTCAGCGACAACTTGAAGTGGACCTGGAAAACCTCAAGGCGCGCCTGGAAATGGTAAAAGTGGCGGAAGCGACCAGCGCTTTTCAGGTGGATCAAGGTCGGCTTTCGCGTACCCGAGAAGCGGTAGCGGAGATTCGGGCACGCATCGATGTCGCGGAAAAGTTTGTACAGAGTCAAGTGACACCGCCCGACCAGATTCCGCTGGATGGAGTCGTGGACGGATCGATTTCAGAGGAGGTCGGACGTTACTTGGCGGAACATCCTGCGACGGAGGATGTGGTTCGGTTGGAGTAGTGGCCGAGGTTCCAGGGTGCGGACAGGAGCATGGGTGGATGGCTGCTGTGTTGGCGGCGCGGAGTGCACTGGGTGACGCTGAGTGTTGAAAACGCTGAGTGTTGAAAACGCTGAGTGTTGGAAATACTGAGTGTTGGCAACGCTCATGGTGATGACGCTGGGTGATGGGGAATGAGAATATGAGCGACGGCAATCTGCCTGAACGGTTCATGGTCTGGATCGATGCTGTCGGTGGATTTCTGGTTTGCACGGCCGAGCAGATCGTTCTTGGGCAGGCGACGGTGGAAGCGACGGCGGATGTGCCGATTCAAGGTGAATTGGCGCGCCGCCACGCCATCGTCGCTCGGCACGGCGAACGGTATGTCATTGAACCGCTGCAGACCGTTCAGCTGCGGCAGCATTTCATTCATGCTCCCACCTTGCTGGCGGACCGCGAGGAGATTTTGCTGGGGCAGTCGGTTCAACTGCGTTTTCGTCAGCCGCATGCCTTAAGCCATAGTGCGCGTTTGGAACTGGTCGCTGGCCATCGCACCGTACCCGCGGCGGACGGAGTGCTGTTGTTGGCGGATTCGTGTGTGCTGGGCCCTTCACCTCATAGTCATGTTGTCTGCCGGGGCTGGGAGCAGGAGGTGATCTTGTTTCGCCGCGCCGGCCGGCTCTGGTGTCGGACCACCAGTTCTGTGGAGGTCAATGGAAAACGCCAACCCTCCCTCTCGCCACTCGACCATCACGCCCGACTAAGCGGGGAAGGATTTTCGCTCAGCATTGAACCGCTGGCGGAGTGTCGGCTGGGGAAGTCGACGATGCCGTGATCTCGCCATCGCCTCAATCACGGAAGGATTGGCCCGAGTGACGTGGCCGTCATGGGGTCTCAAGAACAGAAAGCTGGACAAATGCCCAACCTGGCCGATACTTTACATCAACGTCTGTTGGGAACCGATCAGCGACCAGACGGAGGGCTCAGAATTCAACAAGCTCCCGGGGATGCTATGAGATTCACATTTGCCACTGGAGATCGGCCGCTGAGTGGTTTCACGATCAAACGTGGCATCGGGGGCGGTGGATTTGGCGAAGTCTATTATGCGGTCAGTGATGCGGGCAAAGAGGTAGCGCTCAAACGAGTGCAGCGTCATTTAGATGTGGAACTGCGCGGAGTGCAGCAGTGCCTCAATCTCAAGCATCCCAATTTACTGTTGCTGTTCGACGTGCGGCACGATCAACAGGAAGAGGCCTGGGTGGTCATGGAATACATCGTAGGCGAGAGCCTGCGGGAGCTGCTGGAACGCCAGCCCGAAGGATTGCCGCTGGCCGAAGTGGAACGTTGGATGGAGGGGCTGATTGCCGGTGTTGCGTACCTGCATGAACGCGGTATCGTGCATCGCGATTTAAAGCCTGGCAACGTCTTTTGTGATACCGGCATCATCAAAGTCGGAGACTACGGACTCTCCAAGTTCATCTCCTGTAGCCATCGTAGTGGGCAGACGGAAAGCGTCGGGACCGTGCATTATATGGCTCCCGAAATCGGCCGCGGAAACTATGGCAAGCAGATCGATATCTACGCTCTAGGAATCCTGCTCTATGAGATGCTGACCGGACAGGTACCGTTCGACGGTGAATCAACTCAAGAAATCATCATGCGTCATCTGACGATGGAACCCGATCTCAGCCGTCTGCCGGTGGTTTACCGTGATGTGGTACGTCGCGCACTCAGGAAAGACCCTCAGCAGCGATTTCGCGATGCTCAGGAAATGCTCGTGGCGATGCGTACCGCTCGTGAGGCCGTGGATGCCGAACTGCTGTCGCCGGTGGTGCTCGCGACACCGATCTCCGGATGCGCCGTTGCAGCACACACGGCTGCAGGATACACGGCTGCAGCACATACGGCTGAACGCTTGGCGGTTGAAGGACTGGCCGTTCATCGCGACGGTTCGCTTCCGCAGCGGGTACCGCCCGTCGTGATGACAGCACCGACATGGACGACACCCACTCAAGTAGCAGCGGGGAGCGATCGACGAGCTCCCGTGGAGCACTGGACGGATCTGTTTCAGGGGCTGGTGATGACTTTGCCTCATACCGCCTTTCTGTCGATCGTCGGTGTGCTGCTGTTTCGGCAACCCGATGTCTCGTTCAACTATGAAATTGCCGTCGGAGCATGGTTTTTCTTTACCGCAACGCTGGCATCATGGCTTGTTTTGTTATTCGGTAAGCTGTGGGAATGGCGTGCCGCCGACGCGATTCCGCGGCGACTGGTGATGCTGGCTGCCGGATTGGTTTTGGGAATGTGTAGTGTGTCGTTTCGCGACTATCTTTTGTTGGACCAGCCGGATCCGCTCATCGTTTCCCGTCCGCTGGCCAGCTCCTTGCTCGATTTTCGCCCTTCAGCGACCATGCCGCAGCCCAAACCGCTGGCGGTATTGCTGTACTGTGGTGCGCTGCTCTGCCTGCTGTCGTTTTGGAAGCAGACGCTTGGCCTGCGGCGGCAGCGAGTGAGGCTGCGCAGCGTCCTATTTGCAGCTGGTATCGCTTTTCTGATCGGCTGCGTGGTCCCGTTTTGGCGTTACTGGGGGCCGTATATGGCCGTCGCCATCTCCTTATCCACGCAACTCGCCGCGCGCTGGTATCAGCCACGGACCAGCCAGGCACCGCGCTTCGCGCCCGCCTTGAATCTTTGCCTGGCGACTTGTCTGGGCCTGGCCAGTCTGATCGCTTGGGAACGACCCCTTCGCGGTGACGAAGTCAATCCCTATCCGCTCTCGGTTCAACCGGAAGGTCAGCTTCCCATCCCAGGTGCCGCGGCCACAAACGGCGAGTGGAGAGGGGAGTTTGTGGCGAAGGCTCCCTACTGGGCAGGAACAACTCTGCGGCGAAACGGAGGTGTCGATTACTTACCGATCGGGTCGCTGACCAACCGCAGCCCCGAAGCAGCCCTCAAGGAACTGGCGGAGACCAGCGAGGCATCATTCCGACAGTATCTCTATCACGAATTTGGCTCAGAGCAGGCGGTGGAGCTGTTGCAGATGACAGCCGAACAACTGCGGCAGTACCAGACCAGTGAGCCGGTCATGCTGCGGGATGGGGAACAGGAATGGGAATATCGCTATCAAGCGTTCGTGCGCTATGAGTTCGATCAAAAGCTGCGTGATGAATTGCATGCTCGCTGGCGTCCTGTGGTGCGAGCGATGCGACTGCGGGGACTTGGTGCCCTCCTGGTGTCGTTCACGGCGGTCCTGCTGATCATCCGAGTCAACCTGCCACGGATCGCGATGACTTCTCAGGCGATGACTTCTCAGGCGATGACTTCTCAGGCGATGACAAATCGCGAGCTTTGGCGATTGCGATTCGTCACGCTCATCGCCATACTCGCAGTCATCGGGGTGGGAGTATCCGTGGCGAAACCCTGGCTGCTGGCCTCCTGATTCCATGTTTTCCGCTGATCACTTGAGACCTTGATCATTCTCGACCTTGATCACACCGGTGTATCCGCATGAAGCCAGCTACTCGCGCGGATCGCCTGACGGTGCAACGAATTCTTGCCGGTGATGCTACGGCTTGGAGTGAGCTGATTGCCCGCTTTGAAGGCCGCTTGTTGGCATTTGCTGAAAATCGTTTGCGTGATCGAGCATCGAGCGAGGATATTGTGCAGGAAACGTTTGTCGGCTTTTTGAATAGTTTGCCCAATTATGACGAGCGTCGAGCGATTGAGAATTATCTCTTCAGCATCTGCTCGTACAAACTCACCGACTTCCTCCGTCGGGAGGGGCGGCGACCGCTGATTCCCTTCTCCGTACACAGCGATTCCACGCTGGATTGGTTGCATCGAGTTCCTGCTGGACGGGGGCCGAGCAGTGTGGTGCGTAGCGGCGAGCGGCGGGATCTTGAGGAAACAGCACTGGTGGCCGCCATGCAGAAGCTGATTGAGTACTGGCAGCAGCGCGGGGATTGGTTCAAGGTTAAATGTGCGGAGCTGATGTTTGTGCGCGGGCTGGCGAACAAGGATATTGCCATGCAGTTGGAGGTAGCGGAGCGGCAAGTGGCCGCTGTGAAATTCGAATTTATCACTCGCCTGCAGCAGCAGCTGCGCGACCAGGGTTTGAATGTGGATGTGTTTCCTGAACTGCAATCACGGGAAGTGACTTGAGATGAGTTCCTCGTTTACCGATCGCGACTTAGAGGCCTATCTAGATGAGCGTTTGGATACGGCGACGATGACGCAGGTTGAGTTATCCTTGCGAGCGGACCCCGCGCTACTCGAGCGGCTGTCGCGTGTCAACGCTCGTCGTAATCGCGGCGGACATTCGATCGGTGATATCTGGCAACGCAGCCGCCTTACCTGTCCTTCGCGCGAAGAACTGGCTAGTTGTTTATTGGGTGTGCTGAGTGCCGAGGTAGCGGACTACATTCGCTTTCATGTGGAGCAAATTGGTTGCCGCTGGTGTCAGGCGAACTGGGAAGATTTGCAGCAGCAAGCGCGTGAAGCCCCACAAGCGACTCAAATACGCCGCCGCCGCTTCTATGAATCAAGCGTCTCGCAGCTGAAATGGAAACAGGACTAAGAGGGTATCCCACGCAGCCATGGACCGACGAGCAGGATTGTGATGGTGATCAGCACGATGCCGATGAGGTTCAGCCACCAACCGGCACGGATCATATCATGGATGGCGACTTTACCAGTCGCGAACACGATGGCGTTGGGGGGAGTACCGACGGGCAGCATGAAAGCACAGCTGGATGCCCACGTCGCCGGCACCAGCAGTAGCAGCGGATCCATTCGCAGCCCGGCCGACAGACTGTAAAGGATCGGCAGAAACGCCAGGATGGTGGGCGTATTACTGGTCAATTCAGTGGTGTAGATCACAAGTGCCACGCTCAGCAGCACCACCAGCCAGGCGGGCAGCGACTGTAATACCACCAGTTGATGTCCGAGCCAATCCGTCAGGCCGCTCTTGGTCATGGCATTGGTCAGAGAAAATCCGCCGCCGAAGAGGAGCAGGATACCCCAGGGCATTTTCTCAGCGATGGACCAATCGAGCGCGTAAATTTTTCGTGAGCGATCGACTGGAATGAAAAACAACGACAGTGCGCCGACCATGGCAATCAAGGTATCGTCGATACGAGTGCCCCACAGTGGCTCGCGCAGCACCCACGCCAAGGCCGTCGCGACAAAGACACCCAAACAGATCCACTCGGCACGCTTCGGTGGCCCCAGCTGCCGGAGCTCGTGTCGAATCAGTTCTCTGCCGCCGGGTAAGTCGGTGACCTGGAGTGGATTAATCCAGCGTGTCAGCAGCCACCAGGTGACGGCGATGTAGACGAGCACGAGCGGCACGCTGATGAGCATCCATGTGGAGAAGCTAAGCGTGATATTCTGGTCCGTCAGGAACCCAAACAGGGCGATATTCGTGGGAGTACCCACTGGCGTCCCCAACCCACCGATGCTGGCGGCATAGGCAATTCCCAGCAGCACATTGGTGGCGAAGGCCCGCTGTTCGCGCGCGGCGTCGACGGGATCCAGTCGATGGACCAGATGATCGCTCAGCAGTGCGGTCAAGCTCATGCCAATGGGCAGCATCATGGCGGCGGTCGCGGTGTTGCTGATCCACATACTGGTGAGTGCGGTGGCCAGCATCAGGCCACCAATAAGTCGGTCAGGACGCGTACCCACCGCCAGGACGGTGAGCAGCGCCAGACGGCGATGCAGATTCCAGCGTTCTACCGCCAGCGCGATGAGAAACCCGCCAAAAAATAGATAGATGTTTTTATCGGCATAAGGCGTGGCTGCTTCGGTCATCGTCAGGACGCCCGTGAGCGGAAAAAACACAAGCGGTAGCAGCGCCGTGACGGGCAAGGGCAACGCTTCTGTCATCCACCAGATTGCCATGAGTGTGCCGCCCGCCGCTGTCGCTCGCCCCGCGAATTTCAAATCGGGAGCCAGCCCTGTCAGCAGCAGAAATACCAGTCCGGCTGCGACCGGCCCCGCCCAGCGACCAATGGCCTGGATCAACCGTGCCGTGTCGCTGCCAGCCGATTCGTCCCGTATTGATTTTTCGCTGCTGGATTTTTCGCAGATTGATTTTTCGAGAGATGAGGAGTCGGACTTATCCTGCATGTTTGTCCTCAAGAGCCGTTGGCGGATCCGGGTGGCAGTTTTACACTATTACTCATGGCTGACGGCGATCATGATACAAAAACCTGGGCACTACCCGCTGCGGGCGCATCTCCGACGCAGGTTTCTGGGAGTTCGGCAACTTCGGGTGCGGCGTTTGAGACTCTGCAACTGCCGCATGCTAGCAGTGGGCCTAGTGGACTTACCGTCCGCTGTACGCTTTGCCGACAGGAAATCGAAATCCCTGTCGATGCCGATCTGGCGAAGATCACCTGTTCACGCTGCGAGCGTGTTTTCAGCCTGGTAGGGTTGCCGCTGGAGAACGGTCAATTGGCGGTGGTCAGCCGCATCGCTCATTTCGAGCTGCTCGAGCGGGTTGGCATGGGAGGCTTCGGTACGGTCTGGAAAGCACGCGACACACGACTCGATCGACTCGTGGCTCTCAAGATTCCTCGTCAGGGGCGTCTGGCCAGTGAGGCGATTGACGAGTTCATGAATGAGGCCCGGATCGCGGCTAAGCTGACTCATCCGAACATCGTCGGTATTTACGAGATTGGTCGTGATGGAAATCGTACCTATGTGGTGACGGAATTCCTTGCCGGCATGTCGCTCGCCGATTGGGCTGACGCCCACGATTTAAACTATCGTCAAATTGCTACTCTGGGCGCAAAGATTCTGCAAGCGCTGCACTATGCTCATCTCACGGGAGTGGTGCATCGCGATTTGAAGCCCCACAACGTTTTGATGGATGAGCATGGTGAGCCGCACATCACAGACTTTGGTTTAGCCAAGCAGGGCAAACTCGATTTCGCCTCCGCGCGTGAAGGCTGGATACTGGGAACACCCGCCTATATTTCTCCGGAGCAGGCTTCGGGTGCGGCTCACACGGCGGATGCCCGCGCGGACTTATATTCGTTCGGAGTGATGCTCTTTCAACTGCTCACTGATTCATTACCGTTTCAAGGTTCGCCGCGCGTCTTGCTGGAAAAAGCGCAGTATGAGGAACCGCCGCGACCGCGCATTCTTGATCGCACGATTCCGGCGGACTTGGAGACGATCTGCCTGAAGTGTCTGGAGAAGAGTCCGCTGCGTCGTTATCAGTCGGCTGGCGAAGTCGCCGAGGAGCTGCTGCGTTTTTTGCGTAGTGAGCCGATTAAGGCTCGACCCATCCGCCCCGCGGCTCGATTTGGTCGTTGGTGTCGTCGCAATCCGGTTATCCCCGCGCTTTTCTTTTCCCTCGTCGCTGTCGTGCTCATCGTCTACATCGGTGGTTATCTCTTGTTTGAACGCGGCTATCGCCGTGCCGAACGAGCACTCACTCGTCAGTCATTGCGGGGGATTGAGTTTGCGACGGAATCCGTCGCCAACACCGCTACTCGCGAGCTGGAGAGCTGGTTTGATCGCTTGGAGCAGATGGGGCGGGATGAACGACTTCAGGGTGCGCTGCGGGAGATGAACAGCGACGATGCGGTGCGCGCGATTGTCGACGAGCTGAATCAAATCGAGTTACCTGAGGAGCGTCGGCAGGAACTGCGCACGCTGCTGGTCGCCAGTCCCGCTCACCAGCGCCTGCAATCGCTACTGCAGGATGAACATGATCGAACGGCGGGCGTCTTTGGTTGGTTCATCCTGGATCGGCGTGGTCTCCAGGTCGCTCGTTGGCCAAAAAACGATACGATCGCCGTGAATTACGCGTGGCGCACTTACTTTCATGGTGAGCAACGTGACTATCCGGACTGGGCGTCGTATTTAAGTTCGCCGCAAGCACGTCTTCAGCAAACGCATCTGTCCGCGGCTTTCATCAGTCAAATCACTGACCGCTGGGTGATCAGCGTGTCGGCTCCCATCTTCGCCCCGGTCACGTCGGAATCGACCGACAAGCCGGAAGGTGCGGGTACGCTGGCGAACTCGAGTCGCAAGCCAGCGGCCACGACGCTGGAGTCGGGCAATCGTCCGCAGGGAGAATTTCTCGGTGTGGTCGCACTGCTCTTTGAACTGGGGCAGATTACCAACCTTCCCGGCGAGTCCTCTGCGTCCGAGTTTGCGACGATGATGGAGACTCGAGCGGACCGAGCCGGTGCGATCTTACAGCATCCACTTTATGAACGTCTCCGTTCACCACAAAACCGCCTGCCGGATCGGTTGCAGCAATTGCGAGTGGATTTAACGCAGTGGAAGTCGATACCGGGTAGTCGAGTGGAGACGTCGGCTTTTTATCATGATCCGATGGCCGATGATGAACTCGGCAAGGCCTATGATCATCGCTGGCTTGCGGGGCGAGCACCGGTTTTTGTGCGCGGCAATGAAACGGGGCTATGGATTATTGTGCAGGAACGTTACGACTTGAGTATCGGTGATGCGCTGTATCAACTGCGTTCCAACGCGCGATTGGTCGGGCTGGCCTCCATGTGCTTGATCATCACGCTGGTGATCCCACTGTGGACCATCGCCTTGCGCCGCCTGTAAGTGTGAACGGTGGTCTTCTGGTTCGATCTAACTCCGTGTTTGACCAATCCGAGCCTTGGGAAGCTGGTGATGACGATAGATTGAGGACTGGAAACACAGCGGCACGGAGGACACAGCGGTCATTTTACGAACGGAGCCGAGTCGTTGTTCGATAACCGTTCACCAGCACCAGGTCCAGAGTACGGAGCTGATTGGGGTGATCGAGCGTGTTTGAACGAGGGAGCTGGAAAGAGTGCGCGAGTGGGATGGGCGGTAAACGTGACTGCCCAGGCGTTGGGACCGCGGCCCAGTTGCCGGAACGAAACGGCGGAGCCGTGGCATTTGATAGCCAGGGGCGCGAGCCCCTGGTGCTCTCGCACCGTACGTTCTCCGGAATCGCGGAGCGATGACATTGACTTCGCCTTGGCAAGCCAAGCGCCACGCAGCGCCAATTCCATCGCTCCGCGATTTGGCGATCGTGTTTGACGAGAGTTCCAGGCGCTTACGCGCCTGGCTATCGAATGCCACGGCTCTACCGTTCAGGATTAACCGTGCACCATCACCATCTCCTGATGATGGAGCCGATCGGGGTTGTCGGGCTTGTTGAAGGAGGGAGCCGGGATAAGTGCGGGGAAGGATGGGCGCTGGCAGCCTCAGGACCGAGCAGCGCTGATGGCGCAACCAGGTCATCGCGCAGCGCGTCGCGCAGTCTTCTCGATTGATTCGTCGCTTAGCTGACGTCTTACTGCTGCCAGCCAACGAACAAAACCTGCTGGCTTGCCTGCGAACTGCTGGCTCCATTAGCCCCCTCATCCCCGCCCTTCTCCCCCACAGGAAAAAAGTTGAGTCCATTTGCCGACGCGTCGCTTCCAGGTTTTTTCCTGCGGGGGAGAAGGGAGTCACTTTTACATGACTGTAACTCGCTCGAGGAAGTTTTATTTTGTGGGCAAACGGTTCTTTAAAGGAAATGTGCTCCCCTCTCCCCAATCAGAAAAATCAGGTTGTTATCCATTTTGAAACAAGATGCCATTTTTCTGATTGGGGAGAGGGGCTGGGGGTGAGGGGCTAGAGCGATACTCGCAGCACGCACACCGGCTTGATTTATGGATAAACATCGCAGCGTAAAGCATCCACTTCGCTGCCAGCCAACGAACAAAACCTGCTGGCTTGCCTGCGAACTGCTGGCTCCATTAGCCCCCTCATCCCCGCCCTTCTCCCCCACAGGAAAAAAGTTGAGTCCATTTGCCGACGCGTCGCTTCCAGTTTTTTTCCTGTGGGGGAGAAGGGAGTGCTGTTCCTTGCAAGTGTTTCGCTCCGTACTCCTGGAAGGTCAGCACGTTCTTCTACGTCTGATGCGTGGGGATGTTGAATAGATACCCCTTTGAGATGCGATACTCGATCTTGCCGTCGTAATTGACGGCTCCGAGTAAGTCCGGCGCTGGGTTAACTTGGCTGCGCTGCCCTCGCCAGATCGTTTGCATCGACTGGGTGATCGTGTGGGTGCCGCCTGTGGTACCGAAATTGAAGTGCCAGGTGCCGGGTTCGCGCGTCTCCTGCGAGTTTTGCTGGTCTTCCGTGCCGTAGTGAACCACGACCTCCCAGGAATCCGGCCCCGCTGCAGTGATCGCCGCTACCTCCAAACATAGAACGTCGGCACCGAGATTCGTTCGGCCACACAAAACTCCGCGACGGTCTGCTGCCAAGTTTCAAACCTTGCCAACCGCCGCCGCCACTCCGCTCAACTTCTCCGCTCAACTTCTCCGCTCCACCACGCCATCCCATGATCGCACCTCCCGAGGCTTGAGTTGAATCCCATCTCAAACTCGCAAAATACCAACATGGTCAACCTTAGCGTGGTGAACGGTTACGTTTTTCCGCACAAAAACAACTGGCCGAACGAAAGCGACCGGCCGATGACTGGGGGCTAAGCGTTGCTGGAGCTACTGGTAGGGGAGGTGGGGGACTCGTAGAGTTGCCGAAGTCGCTCTCCTTCGCCGCGAATTTCATCGCGCAGGGAAGCTGGTTCCAGCACCTCTGCGGCCGCTCCGAAGGAAAGAATATAACCGCGAATTTCCCGCGTACTCGTAAGTTTCCACGTGATGATGGCGCTGCCATCCCGCTGTGACTCCGCCTGCTGGCTCACGTGCATTTGCCGCTCTGCTGCGTACCGCGCGGCGCTGGGAACGAATCTGACTCGCACCGTCACTTCATCAAATCCATGAAAGACTCCGATCGAACCAGCCAGATAATCATCGAGAGAAAAATCCTGTGGTCGCACAAATTTGCGTCTTGTACGTTCGGTTTCTCGGATTCGATCTACTTTCCAGTTGCGAATCTCCAGATGCTGCAGCGAATATCCAATGAGATACAAGGAGCCATGATTCTCTACTAATCCGTAGGGATGAACCTCATAGGTCGTCGGCTCCGTGGAACTCGCCGAATGATAGGTGATCTCCACGGCTCTGGAATCTTCAATCCCGATCAGTAAATCATTGATGATGGGCCCACGATCCGCGTAATTACCATTGGGTGTGCGCTGATGAAAACGAGTAATCGTTTGCTCGACGTAGTCGGCCACTTGAGGGCCCAAAGTGGCCTGAATCTTATGAAACGCTTGCTGTGCCGATTCCCAGAAAAACGTTCCCTCCAACGCATTCACCGCTCGTCGACAGAAGAATAACGCCAACGCTTCATCATAGGTGAAACTGAGCGTCGGAATCGCCTCAACGCCAATCGCAAACGCTTTACGTCCAAACTCGCCGACGTTTTCCGTGATCGGAAAGCCGGCGTCCCGCAGCAAGTCCAAATCGCGGCGAATGGTTTTATCACAGACACCGGTTTGGTCGGCGAGATATTTAACCGTGGCTGCACCATTCGCCGCCGCGATCTGGCGCAAAAGAATCCATTGCCGTAGAAAGGGTGACGGTTCCGACATAGGGGCGGCCTCGAAACTGGGACAGCAATCCAATCTCCCTCCCGGCGCGTTCAACCGTTGACCACTTGGTGGGAGGCTCACGATCCTAGCACACCTCCCCTCCCAGGAAAGGGACGTTGGACGCCGGATGTCCAACCGAACAGCTGTTCACATACGGCCCGCAATCTGGCGGCCGGGCGCTAAAGGTTTATGGGGAAACTGCCGCGTCGGGCTCATTCGCTGCGCCACCGACCATCCCGCACGGCTCGCCAGAACCAGCCGGGAGGCTGCTCGCGAGTTTGATAGCGCCGGAGGTAGTCGGTAACCGCTGGACTGGTCGGGGCCTCGTCACTGCCGTACGGATACCGCGGCATCGCTCGATAGGGCAGCGGTTCCACCGTCTGTCCGTAGACGGTGTTGAGCACACAATCTTTGTCCCAGCCGACGTTGTAGATAATAAAGTCTCGTTGCCAACCCGGTGGCAAATCCGGCCCTATTCCGAAGGACACCGTCATTTCATCGCCGGCTCCCAGCACCACCATGCGATCATCCCACTCCGTCAACAACTCCTTGACATCGCCATACCGGGTGAAGCGGCCAGCCATGGGTGGCCACTGCGGTCCCGCCTCACAGCGCTGGTAGTCGTACAGTTCCGGACCGCCAGGTGTGCGCGGACGTGGTCGCGAAATCCCGCGATAATGCAGGTCGGCTGAGAGCAGCGGCAGCTTCGTTTCCCGATACCGCGGTTCACTTGCCACCGCAGCATCCGGTTTCGCTGGTTCGTCTCCTAACTCTTCCCCTTCATCCACCGTGAAAAAGATTTCATCCCAGCGCAGCTCCTGTGAGGTTTCAATGCGGAGCCGGTAATCACCCGCTGCGAAGAGCGCTGAGACATCGACGGCGATCGTCTTGGTCTTGCCACCAGGGAACCCCATGAACGCCAGCGCCTCACGCCACTCACCTCGTTCGTCGGGCACGAGCACTCGTGGCGGTCGTGGCGGCTGCTTGTCGGGGTTTTGTCCTAAGCCGATATTGAGCGAGGTGTCGGTCGGATAAATCCAGCCAGTCAGGTAGAGCATGATTTGACGAGGATTTGACAGCTGTCCCAAATCGAGTTCCAGGTGATGGAGTGGTGCGATGCCTTGTTGCAACGTGCGTTCGAAGCATTGGGCGAAGCGGCCGTCGCGAGCTTTTAGATCCGCGAGTTGATCACGGCCCAGGCTATCGCGCGCCGCTACGGGCAAACGCCGCTTCCGAACGGTGTGGATGCGGCGTGCGGCGAGGGATGGTGGCCCCACTTTTTCGTTGGTGTAGATCTCGAGCTCCGCGGGATGGTCCACCGCATACAGCTCGACCTGATCAAAATAGCCTGCCTCCCACAATTCCTCGGTGATCTGCAGCAGATAGCGACCATCTTTGGGCTGCAGAAAACGACCATCGATCTTGAGGTACTCCCAAGGACGATCAGGCATGATCACTCCCTCGGCCACTTGTAAACCCAGGGGAGCTGCCCACAGCAAGTCGGTCACAAATTCAAATTGCTCTCCGTTCCATGTGTAGAGATAGGGACAGGATCCAATCAGCCGCTGTTCTTCCTGGACGACTTGATCGGGCTGTGGAGCGAGCACCGATTGCGGCACACCATTGGTAAAGATCACGCGCAGCACCTCGGCCGAGGCCTGGGCTCCGAGTCCAAAATGCAGTCGAGGGCGAGTTACCAGTTGGGCTTGATACCCGTTGGGTGAGCGCAGTTCGGTAACACTGCCCAAGGCGTAGTGATTGACGCGTCCGCTCTTCTCTTCATCCATTCCCTTGACCCACACATCGAGCCAGTGGTTTTGGTTACCGCCTTCGTTGCGCAGCAGGCGACACCCGACTCGGGTGGCGACCACCAGATCGAGGTCGCCATCCTGGTCCACATCACCCGCATCACAAGCTTGAATCGAGCGGAGCCAGTCGCTGGGGATACCGGCGAGCACATTGGGGACGAGCTTTGCGGCAGCTTGTTCACCGCGCAGCAGCCGTAGTTCCTCACCACCCCAAATCACGAAATCCTGTTGACCGTCGTTGTCGTAGTCCCAGTTCAGCAAGTTTTTCCCGGAGGCTTCGCTTACCCCGAACTCCCGCTGCGGAAACTCAACTTTACCGGGGCGGCGAGTGTCGGACAGGAGGAGTTCAAATCCGAGTTCACTGGCCAGCGCTAAGTCCCATGAAGCGTTGCCATCGAAATCGACGATGCGAGGTGCGGTTGCGACGGAGGCGAAACGATTCTGAGCCGGAGCTGGAAACTCGCGCCAGCGAAACTGCAGGTGCCGCAGATTCTCCAGCCAGCCGCTAGGTTCTCCCGCTGCACCGATCACCAGCAGATCGCAGTCGATGTCGCGATCCCAGTCGACGGCCACCAGCGCCGCGGCCGGAATCCCCCGCGGAAATTCGCCCCACTTAGTCACATCATCGAAGAGCAAGTTTCCACGATTGATCCAGATCGTCACGCCGGTTTCTTGGGCGGCGCCGAGGATCAGATCAAGATCGCCGTCATGGTCGAGATCACCGAGGGTCGCGGCTTGAAATGCGTGCTGCGAGAATAGCGTTTGGGTGGCCTCCTCTTGCGCGACGGGCTCCCAGAGACGCTCGCCGTCGTCGCGTAATTGATTTTTCAGAATGACGACTCCTCCAGGCCCCCAGCAAATCGCATCGAGATCTGCTTTAAAGAAGTGCCGCTCGATGGACCGTTCGTCGCGATCTAAATCGGCCAATGCGAAATGACGCAGATCCTGGGAAAGTGGCAACTTCATCGCCTGCTGCCACTGGTCACCGCGACGCAGCCAAGTACTCACCTCGCCCGCGCGCAGGACGACCAGGTCCAGTTGGCCATCTAGATCAAGATCGGCGAGTTGCACTTGGTGAATATCGGTGGCGCTGGCCGCTGGAGCAGATTGATCATCCAGCACCAGGCGGACATCAATGGCAGCGGCCGATGCGGCTGCTGCTTGTGACGCGGCGCGGCGTTCGACGAGTGCTGGCGATTGAAACTCGAGCAAAATTTCTTCCAGGGGATTGGATTGACCGCGACGCAGATCACTTTGAGCGACATCCTCGGCGCGAAGAAATCCTAGTCGGCCCGCCAGCAACTGGGCCTTGCGCCACTGCGACTGCTTGAGTTCCAGGAGCACTTTATCGAGAAAGTCGTTGGCATCAATCCGAGTGCGACGCTGGATGCCCGCGTTGAGTGGTGCGATTAAGCGCTGCAAACGTTCGGCCACTTGGAGCGCGCGAGGATCCTGTTGTTCAGCGAACATTTCCAAGGCATCGAGCGCTACGAACAGGTTGTCGGGATCCAGTTCGTAGCAGCGAGTCAGGGCTTTTCGTGAGATTTTGTCGAGAGCCTCATCGCCGCTCTGCTTCGTCGCCTGACGCAGTTCGAACGCAGGCACCAGCTGCTGCGGATCGAGCTGCATGGCCAGTTCGAACTGGGTGGCGGCCAGTTTCAATTCGGCAATCGGATCAAGTCCGGGTCGATCTTTTCCTTTGACCAGTATGCGACCGGCAAGCCAGGGAGCGATGTATGAATTCGGCTCTCGTTGACGTAAGGCTGCGAGAGCTTGTTCGGCCTCGGCAAACGCCTGGTCGGAGAGCTCGCCGGATTCAATCGTAAGCACGCAGCCGATCGCTCGATTACGAGCCACCAAGGGCTCGGCAGGAAACTTCTTCTCGATCGCTCGCCACTGCTCTTCCGCCGCAGCGATTTTTTTATTTTCCAGCTGCGCCAAGCCACGCAGCTTGTGGACCTGTAGCTGTTCGAAATCGGCAGCGGTGAGTTGATCGCCACGGCGGAGCAGGAACAGGATGGCGGCGGCGGCGAGTAAGAGGATGAGGATGAGGATCGCCAGCGGGAGCACGAAACGACGAAGCGATGACGCAGGAGTAGAGGCGTTCATACGGAACTCGCGGATGGCGTGAAGAGCGAATAGTGAGAAAAGTGTGATCAACTTTGAGCTTGAATGCCAGATGAGGTCGTGAGGGGGAGGGGAGTGGGGCTGTTGAAATGGGCCGTGTGAGCCGGCGAATGCCAGCATTGATACTTGGCGCAATTCCGGCCTTACGGGAAGATACCTCCATGAATGCAACGACTTCGTCCCTGAATCGTACGGTCGTCGCCGAGCCTCGCGGCTCGACGCAGCCGTTGTCTCCTGAACCGGCCTCCCCGGCGATGGGAAGTGCCGAGCTCCTCGCCGCGGCTCGCCGTCCACCGCTACAGATTGGTCCGGTTGTGGTCGATCCGCCGGTGCTGCAAGCTCCGATGGCTGGTTTTACGAACTATGCCTTTCGGCAGATGGTGCGAGAATATGGTGGAGCGGGATTGCAGGCGACGGAGATGGTGAATGCGAAGGGCTTCATCTGGCTCGATGAGCATGAATGCGAGCATCCCGATCGCCTGTGGGGTGTCAAGGATGAGGCACGACCGCTGGCAGTTCAAAT
>JBIIHW010000005.1:0-87500 GCA_044235425.1 Pirellulaceae bacterium | reverse complement strand
ATCTGGTATTAATTGCGATTTCTCGCAGCTATCCCAGACCTAGGGGTACGTATCTACACATTACTGTCCCTTACGCCGCTCGAGTACCATTGCTGGCCTTTCCGCTCGACTTGCATGCCTAATCCACGCCGCCAACGTTCATTCTGAGCCAGGATCAAACCCTTCAATTGTTGTTCACTTAACACAACCCAATTTTGCGACTGAGTTGAGATTTCGAGCAAACTTAAGTTGACGGTTCGAACCGTTCGAAGCCTCCGGTCAAAGAGGCTTCTAGCCTTTTGCATTCCGCACGATCTCGTGCTGGTTCAAATAAATAAACGGAAGGTCTAAACACCAAATTGTCAAAGATCAAATCTTCAGTTCCCACTCGCGACTCGTCTCACTAAGTGCGACTCGTCGTGCAGGTGGGTCGAGCATCTTATCAGATTCACTCGACCTGTCAACCGCGGCTGTGAATTTTTTTCGAGTTCATTTTTGAGCAACCTTTTCAGGTTACTCACGGCCACAGTTTTCACCGCAGCCCACACTCGCAAACCCTTCACAACCTCTGAGGACAATCAATTTCGGCTTTCAATCAACCGTTTCTTCACTATGAAAAGAAGTTTTATGACACACCTAAACTGAGTCACTGAATCAGTAACTCAGAACCGCTTAACGTGCTCGACGCCCAGTATCAGGCCGCAATCGTTAAGTCAGTTCAGGTGATCGATGCCACTCGCTTCACAGCTCACTGCATTGATCGTCGTCCGACAGCAATCGCCATCAGGTGACTGACGGGCGATATCCTACGAATTCTTCCGCAGCTCGCAAGGGCCGACTGAGATAAAATCTGGTTCCGTTCCGACCAGCGACGCAAAATCAGCCTGAAAACAAGCTTAAAATGAAGAAAACTTTTTCTTCATACACGGGCGTCGCTGCCCCTATCGCCCCTCTGTCCTCTCCTCTCGCCGCTCGATAAATTCCTCTTTCTCCGTTACTCTCACTCGCTCCATCAAGTTTTCCTTCGCACGACACACCCATTATCCCGGCACATCTCGCCATGAATTCGAATTCGTCCACTCACACGCCCGCCGATCAAGCTTGCAACCCTGCGGGAGCGGCGCCCCTCACCAGTTCCAGTTCCTCCGCTTCAGCTCGACCGCTTTCCGAATCCATGCCGGTGTTTTGCCGCGGAGTGCGTGGCGCGACGACGGTGGCGGAAAACAGTCGCGATGAAATCCTCACCGCCACTCGGCAGCTGCTCGCCTTGATGATTCGCCTGAACAATATTCAGTCCGAGGATGTGGCGAGTGCCATTTTCAGCACAACCGTTGATTTGGATGCGGAGTTTCCGGCCCTGGCTGCCCGGCAACTCGGCTGGCTCGACGTGCCGCTGCTGTGCACCCACGAGCTCGACGTACCCGGCTCTCTGCGCCGCTGCATCCGCATCTTGATCCACTGGAATACGCGGCACACTCAGCGGGAGATCCGCCACGTCTACGTCAAAGACGCTGTCCGACTGCGGCCCGATCTTTCGCAACTTCCGCCCGTCAATTTCGCTGAACTGGAAAGCTGGATTGCCGAGCAGATGAAAACGTTTGCTCCCGCGTGATTTCGCTTTCTCTGCCCCACCTCGAGCTCTGAATCCGATGCGCTACCATCCGCTGCGACTCGCACTCTTTCTCGTCCCGGTCTCCTTAGCGGCGGCTCTCCCTTGGACTCGTCTGCAAGACGATGCGGCGCCCCAGCTCGGTGTGCGGGATCCGTCTGTGTCCCGTCCGTCGGTGCGCGATCACGGAGCGGTTGGAGATGGAGTGGCCGACGACACGGCGGCTCTGCAGCGAGCCATCACGCAGGGAGCGACTTACTTCCCAGCTGGCACCTATCGCCTCACCGCACCCCTGGAAATCAATCTCGACGAACTGGGATTCCGAGCGCTGCACGGAGACGGTGACGCTCGTCTGGTGATGGCCGGCGCTGGCCCCGCACTAAGATTTCGCGGCACGCACGGCGGCACCGCCGATCCGCCGACCGTCGCACCTCGAGTGTGGCAGCGTCAGCGCATGCCGGTCGTCTCGTACTTAGAGATCGTGGGAGAACATCCCGAAGCGGATGGCATCGAAGCCGCCGGCACTCTGCAGCTCACCATCTCCCACGTCAACATTCGTGCGACGCGGCATGCGATCCACCTGATTGATCGCAATCGCAACCTGCTCATCGACGCCTGTCACTTGTACGACAATCGTGGCGTGGGAATTTTTTACGACCAGGTCAATTTACACCAGTCGAACATCAGCGCCTGTCACATCAGCTACAACCATGGTGGCGGTATCGTGGTGCGCGGTGGCGACGTGCGTAACATTCACATCGCCGGCTGCGATATTGAAGCCAATATGGACCCAGAGGCACCGCCCACCGCGAACATTTTGTTCGACTCTACCGGTGGCAGCATGGCGGAAGCAGCAATTGTCGGCTGTACGATTCAGCATGCCATGAAATCGCCGGAATCCGCCAACATTCGCATCCAAGGCCGGGGCCAAGTGAGGCGACAGCAACAAGCCGTTCCCGTCGATTGCGGTCACATTACCATCGCCAATAATGTGCTGTCCGACGTGCAGTACAACCTGGACTTGGACCATGTGCGAGGAATCACCATCACCGGCAACACGCTCTGGCAAGGCTACACCGCCAATCTCCGCCTCACGCACTGTAGCCAAGTGGTTATCGGCAGCAACATGCTCGAACGCAATCCACTCTACGGATACACGCGCGAAGCGAGTAATCGAGTGGAACTGCGGGACTGCCAGGATTGCAACATCCATGGTCTACAACTGCATGATGTCCGCGATGCTCCGGCGGCACTCTCGGCGCTGCGCTGTCGACGCCTGCTGATCACTGGCTGCTCGTTCTTCGATTGCGCTCCCGCCGCCATCCTCTGGGAAGATGTCTCCGACAGTAAACTCGCCAATTGCCTCATTCACGATGGCCTGCCGCGCGCACCCAATCAGGTCAGCCAACCACTCCTCTTGCGGGGCGATTGCCAGCGAAATCAAGTGGAATGAGTGGGAATGAAACAGAACCGCTCCGCCGGGATCGCCCCGACCCGCGGCTCCGAAACCCGAATTACCCTAACTCGAAGTTTCTCAATGACTTCACTTTGCTAGTGCAGCTCGCTATATTACCACCCTTGGAATTCCATTATTTTGCCCCTCTCCTCTCGGATCCTCGGATCGCCGTCGCATGACTGAAGCTGGTAAGCCTGATCGTTGGAAATCGTTGCTCGATGTACTCGGAGTGAAACTCGCACCAGAGCGTCGCTCGCCGTCCGCGGCGACAACTCCGGCCCCCGCCGCTGCCACTCAAGAAGCTGTCACGCCAGACGCCGCTTCTCTCGATGCGCCCGCGGCCGCCTCTGTCGCAGCGCCCGCGACGCTGGAAACGGCAGGCTCTGCGAACGCTGCAGATGCGGTCGGCACTCGCCAGCCCTGGGGGGGAGAGGTAGCGCCGGCGGTGAGCCCAACGGCGGCGCCCGACCTGGCAGCCCTGCTGGGAATCCCCAATAGCGGTGCTCCCGCCAGCTCTGCGTCAACTAGTTCCGCTGCCAGCCCCAACTCGGCCACGGAAGGTTCGGGCGGCGCCAACGCTCGCGCGGCGGAATCCGCCGCAAACGGGGGTGCCGCGACCGTGGGTGCCGCGACCGTGGGTGCCGCGGCGAACGAACAAGTCAGTGCGCCTGCTACTCCGGCCGCCAAGCCGATGCGTTCCAGCTGGTCTTCGCTGCTGAATCTGCTTGGAGTTCCCGCCAGTGAGCCACCCCCGCAGCCGGCCGCCTCGGCGCCCAAACCACCAGCGCCGCCGCCCGGTAAGCCAGCTGCCGCCACCGCTCGCCCCAGCGCGAAAAAAGCTTCGATGTTTGCGCCAGCCACTCCAGAGCCGCCAGCCACCACCGCCACGCCCACCACCGCCACGCCCACCACCGCCACTCCCACGGTCGCCAGCAGCCCAGCTGCCGCTGCCGCGTCCGCAGTGACCGCCGAACGGGGCGGGGGGACAAACGAGCCGTCGGCAACGAGCGGCTTCGCCGGTGCTGGTTCCTCGACTGACGTCCGCGACGATCGGGAACAGGGTGTCGAATTTGGGCGGCGTACGCCCGCACCGGAAGACGATTTCGAAGACGACATCTTCGGTCAGCCTAAGTTGGACGGAGATGCTGCGAGCGATGCCGACGATGAGCCTCGACGCCGTCGTCGCCGCCGCCGCCGTCGACGTGGCGATGAGGGTACCGATGCCCGAGCCAGCGATGAACGCTTGCCAACTACCGCTCGAACGGACATGGCTCAGCCCGACGAAGACCATGGAGAGCTTGTCCCGGAACGCGAAGATCTGTCCGAGACGCTGGCGAGCGAGACGCGTGCGGGCTTCGGCGATCGCGGCCGCCGCGGTGATCGTGGTCGGCGTGATGATCGATCAGCCCGTGACGATCGCCGTGGACGTGATGAACGAGCACCACGCGACGAGCGGGGACCGCGCGATGAACGAGCACCACGTGATGAACGGGGACTGCGCGATGAACGAGCACCGCGCGATGAACGGGGGGGGCGAGACGAGCGTGTTGTGGCTCGAGATGATCGGGGTTCACGAGATGATCGGGGCGGTCGTGATGCTCGAGCTTCACGGGACAATCGCCCTGCTCGCGAAGATCGCCCCGCTCGCGAAGAACGTTTGGGACGCGACGAGCGAGAGGTACGAGAAGACCGCAGTACGCGGCCGACGACTGCGCGGGACGACCGTACCGGTCGCGATGATCGCGCCCCGGCCCGTGATCGCTGGTCTCGTGATGAACGCGAGCCGGTTGCCGAACGGGGGGGCAGCAGCGGCGGTGAACGTCGCGAGCGCGGTGAGCGAACAGAACGCGGTGAGCGAACAGAGCGCCGTGATCGAGGGGACCGAACGGAGCGAATTGAACGTGGCGAACGCCTTGAACGTGGCGAGCGTCTTGAACGTGGCGAGCGTCTTGAACGTGGCGAGCGCCTTGAACGTGGCGAGCGCCTTGAACGTGGCGAGCGCCTTGAACGTGGCGAGCGGGGACGCCGCAGCGATGTCGTAGATGACCACTGGGATGATGAACGCCTGACCGCCAATGATGAGTTGTTGGAGGTCACTTCGGACGACTCGGAAACGCCTGATTTTGGTCCAACGGTGTCCGACGAAGGTGAGGGTGGTGGTGGGCGGCGACGCCGACGCCGACGAGGTCGTCGTGGTCGACGAGACTCGGATCGCGATCGGACCGCTGGAGCACCGGCCGCCGATGGACGTCGTCCAACACGTGGTTCTCAGCCGAGTCGCCGAGCCGACGACTTAGAGGACGACTTACCGGACGATCAGCACGATGATCTGCACGATGATCTCCACGGGGAACATGAGGACGACTTGCGTGATGTCGCACATGAGCCCCAGTCGGTCGGAGCGGAACGCGAGTATTCGCCGGAGGATGAGGCGCTGGACGCCAGCATCGAAAGCGAAATCCATAGTCCGCTCCCCTCGTGGGAAGAGACGATTGGGATCATGGTAACGGCCAATCTTGAAAATCATGCTCGCGGACCTCAAGGAGGTCACCGCGGTGGCTATCGAGGCGGCGGTGGACCTCGAGGCGGTCGTGGTGGACGTGATCGCGACTCGGGTGGAGCGCGGAATCCGTCTTCGAGTCATCATTCACCGAGCGCCCGCGAGGGTGGTAGCCGCGACCGAGCTCGTGAGGGCGGTGGTGGTCGTGATCAGCAGGGCGGCCGCGATGGTGGTCGCTCGCGCGGTCGCGATAGTGGTCGCGATTCTGGTCGCGGGCGATCCGAGCCGCGTCGCGACGCATAACGCAGCCTGGGCTCAACGCCGGCCCACCAGTCGGCTCCTCCGATAACGTTTTTTCACCTCGAAAACCTCGGCGACCCCACACCTCGGCGTCGCCGGCACACAATCGCTGATTGCTGGCAGCAGGAGTGAGACCCCATGAAAACGTGCGCCCGGGTGTGGACCAAAAAACCGAGCTCGATGCCGAGTTTAAGCTGGATGCTGAACGTTAGCTGGATGATTGGCTTGACCGCCGTGCTCGTGGGCTGCAAGCCCTCGAGCGTCGCTGACTCGGCCGGCTCCAACGCCAGTTCGGCGGGCGCCGCCGCTGGCCAGGCGGGCGGCAAAGATCAACCGGGAGTGATCCTGCTGCGATACACACCGGGGAGCGAAAGCACGCATCAGCGTGAAGAGGGATTCCTAACGGCACTGAAAGAGCAAACCGACTGGCCGGTCTTATCCGCGGATCAATATGCGGGCACGACGCCGGAGGAATCGCTGGCCAAGGCGCAGCAGATGATCCAAAAGTACGGGCCGCGACTGGCGGGTATCTTTGCGGTTTGCGAACCGAATGCCAACGGCACACTCACCGCACTGGAAGAAGCCTCGCTGGCGGGCCAAGTGCGCTTCGTCGGGTTTGACCCCAACGAGCGGATGGTGGCAGCACTGAAGGAAGGCAAGATGCATGGGATTGTGCTGCAAGATCCCGTGACCATGGGCAACTTGGCTGTCAAAGCGATGATCGCCCATCTCGATCCCAAAAAGATTTTGGCGGAGGATCGCGAACGTCTGCTCGACGGTGACCAAGTCAAAAAGCGTATTCCCACGGGCGAATATGTGGCGACTCCGGAAAACATGAATGAGCCGCGGATGGCCCAGCTGCTCAATCCAGCTCAAGCCACGGGAGCCGAAAAACCACCTGAAAATGCGAAGCTGCGGATTGCCGTGATTCCCAAGGGGACCACGCATGAGTTCTGGAAATCGGTGCATTACGGTGCATTGCAAGCTGCCGAGCAGCTGGGGGAGATTGAGATTCTGTGGCAAGGTCCTCCGCAAGAGAGCGATCGCGCCGAGCAGATCAAGCTGGTGCAAAACTTCATCACCAAAAAAGTTCATGGCATCGTCCTCGCTCCGCTCGACTCGCAGGCACTCATCGAAGTTGTCCGTGAGGCGCGTACCAACGGCATTCCGACCGTGATTTTCGATAGCGGCTTAGAGACCTCTGAGGAGGACTATGTGAGCTACGTGGCGACGGATAATCTCAACGGTGGCAAATTGGCGGGGCAGCGGCTGCTGGAAAGTCTCCGACCTAAGCCGTAACGCCTCACCCCAGCTTCAAGCCTTAAATGGTCCCGGAGACAACCTGTGGGCCAAGGTGGCTGTCATGAGTGAACCGCTGCTGAGCATGCGCGACGTGAGTCGTTCCTTCGGCGCCACGCAAGCACTTGATCAAGTCTCGCTGGACGTTCGAGCCGGCGAAGTGCTGGCACTCATCGGTGAAAACGGTGCGGGCAAAAGCACGCTCATGAAAATCTTGAGTGGTGCCCTGATGGCGGATCGCGGCACCCTCACCTTGCTCGGCCAACCCTTTCAGCCGCGTAGTCCGCAAGCGGCGCGGGCCGCTGGGGTGGCGATGATTTATCAGGAGCTCACGCTGGCCCCCGACTTGTCGGTCGAAGACAACGTGATGCTCGGTCAAGAAACAACCACTCTCGGACTTGTGCGTCGTCGTTCGCAACGTGCTCGAGTGCGTGCCGCCCTCGAATTGCTCGGTCATCCCGAACTGCGGCTCGATGCACCCGTGCGTTCCTTGTCGGTCGGAGCTCAGCAGCTGGTCGAAATTGCTCGCGCCCTGGTGTCGCAAGCTCGCCTGATCGTCTTCGATGAGCCGACTAGCTCCTTGACGCTGCATGACGTGCAGCATTTGTTTGCCGTCATTCGGCGGCTTCAGGCGGAAGGACTGGGGATTGTTTACATCAGTCACTTTCTCGAAGAGATCCGCCAAGTATGCGATCGCTACGCGGTGCTCCGTGACGGCCGGTCGGTCGGCACGGGCTTGGTCGCCACCGAAAGTGATGAACGAATCGTCTCGCTCATGGTGGGACGCGATGTTCAGGATCTTTTCCCGACGGTACCGCACCAGCCGGGTGAGACGCTGCTGGAAGTTTCCCACGTCTCAGGACGAAGACTTCCGACCGACATCAGTTTTTCACTCCGACGCGGTGAAATCCTGGGGCTGGCCGGACTCGTCGGCGCCGGCCGCACGGAAACCCTCCGCGCGCTCTTCGGTCTGGAACCCACACGCAGCGGTGAGATTCTGGTGGAGGGCAAGCCATCGCGAGCGACCCCGCGTGGTCGCATTCGCGCCGGACTGGGCCTGCTGTCGGAAGATCGCAAAGGCGAAGGACTGGCACAAACGCGGTCCTTGAACGACAACATCACCTACAGCCACCTTGCCCCATATAGCCGCTGGGGCTGGCTGAATTTGAGAAAGCGTCGAGCGGCGGTGGATGACTGGATGCGGCGGCTCGAGATTAAAGCGCGTTCTGCGGAACAGCCCGCCCAGTCGCTTTCTGGTGGAAACCAGCAAAAGGTGGCTCTCGCTCGCGTACTCCATCAAGATGCCGAAGTTTTGCTGCTCGACGAACCCACGCGCGGGATCGACGTCGGTACGAAGGCGGAAATCTATCGACTGCTCGGACAACTCGCCGCTCAGGGCAAAGCGATTATCTTTGTCAGTGGCTACCTGCCGGAACTGCTGGCGGTATGCGATCGCATCGGCGTCATGTCCCGCGGACGCTTGCGGGAACTGCGCGCGACTCGGGACTGGACGGAGGCATCGATCATGGCCTGTGCGGTGCGTAGTGACGAGCAACGTTAGAGTCATGATTCAGTAATGAGGCAACAGCGATGAGTGAGCCGGCGAAAACGATAAGCAGTCTTGCCCAGCAGCGGCGTTCTTTGAGGACAGTCCTACGACCCCTGGTCACACTGGCCGGTCCGCTGCTGGCCCTCATCGCTGTCATCATTCTGTTTGCGGTGGTGGATCAGCAATTCGCGGACGGGACATTCTGCACTGTGCGGAATCTGCGGACGGTTACGGTGCAAACCTGTGTGGTCGCGGTTGCAGCGCTGGGAATGACCGTCATCATCATCAGCGGTGGGATCGATCTGTCGACGGGTACCGCCCTGGCGTTGTGCGCGACCACGCTCGCCTGGGGGCTCCGCGAAGACATCGGTTTTCTGGCCTTCCAGCAAGATAATTTTGCGCGTGCGTCAACGCGGTTGGAGGAGGCGCTGAAGCGGCAAGCGGCGGTGCGTAATAACGCCAGTAACCAGCAGTCCAAGGATTCACCGGCTGTCGGTATTCAGCCTGGTTTTCCCATTCCCGAGGACGCTGTCGTCAATCAGGAACGTGGTCGTTTACATCAGATTCTGCTGCAAAAAATCGCGGTGTTACCCGAGGGGCCAGAGCGGCAATCGTTGCAGTCCAAAGCCGATTCCGTTCAGGACCTCAACTTTCGCTTAACGGTTAATCCCAAGTGGCTCGAAGGGATTCCCAACTCGCCCTGGACGGCACCGCTGAGTGTGTTGCTGGGGATTGCCACGGGAGTGCTGGCGGGGCTGGTGAACGGACTGCTGATCGGACTGCTTAAACTCAAGCCCTTCGTCGTCTCGCTGGGCACGATGACGATCTTTTTGGGACTCGGCAATCTGCTCTCAAATAACGTACCGATCCGACCATCGCTGACTCGTATTCCCACCTGGCTCGCCGACCTCGACGGCAACACGCCCGACGCACTCTGGGGTGGCTTTCCAACCGGCGTCTGGCTCGCCCTGGCGCTCGCCATCACGGTCGCCGCCGTTCTGCGTTACACCGTCTTTGGGCGTTATGTATTCGCCCTTGGTTCGAACGAATCAACCGCTCGGCTGTGTGGCATCAACGTGACCGGCTGGAAGATCGCCATCTATGGGATTGGTGGATTATTCTTCGGCATTGCGGGCGTCTATCAGTTCACGCGATTATCGACCGGTGCACCGATGAGTGGCGTGGGGCTGGAGCTGGAGATCATCGCGGCCGTGGTGATTGGCGGCGGCAGTTTAAGCGGTGGGCGTGGCACGATTCTGGGCACTTTGGCGGGTGCTGCCATGACGGCCGTTATCAAAAGCGGCTGCACGCAGCTGGGTTTGGCGGATGCCTTGCAACGCATCATCATTGGAGCGATCATTATTGGAGCGGTGTCGATCGATCAATATCGCCAGCAACGCTTAGATGCCTCGTAGGCCCCGGCGTTCTCGTCTGGCGGGCCGTGGCTTACGCTTCGGAGTGCCTTTTTATGATCGCGTTTCTGCGCCTGTGTTGGCCGAACTCTCCGGCCAAGTTCCCAGCGAAGTTCGTGGAGCACGGTCGGTTTTGGCGAGACCTCGCCGGCAGGCTTCCGCTGGCCCTCGTCTGCTGTAGTTGGCTGGTCTGTGGCAGTTGGTGCAACTGGTGCGACTGCTCCTGCGCTGCGGCGATGGAACCTCCGAACGGTAGCGAGTCTGTCCCGGTTCCTGAGTCTTCTATCCATCAGGAGCTGGCTGCGCGCCGCGCCGCGATGGTGGCGCTGATCGATGAGCAGCTCGCAAAAAGCTGGCGGGAGCAGGGGACGAAACCTGCCCGGCGAGCGGAGGATGGGGAGTTTTTGCGCCGCGTAACACTTGACCTGACCGGCATCATTCCACGCGTCTCCGAAGCACGCGAGTTTCTGGAAGATGAGCGTGCCGACAAACGGGCGCGCAAGATCGATCAGCTACTCGCGTCTCCGCGACATGCCACGCATCAAGCCAATCTCTGGCGACAAATTCTGCTCCCGAACGGCTTTGATGCCGAGCAGATTGGCAGTGCGGCTGGCGTGCAGAACTGGCTTCGTGATCAATTTGCGGACGGCGTACGCTATGATCGCTTGGTGTCTGATTTCCTGGTAGCGACGACTGGCAACGAAGCAGGTCCAGCTCTCTTCTACACCTCGCTGGAGACCAAGCCCGAGAAACTTGCCGCCGCTACGGCCCGCATTTTTCTGGGACTGCAAATCGAATGTGCCGAGTGTCATCATCATCCGTTCGATGCCTGGAAGCAGGAACAGTTCTGGGGTTATGCCGCCTTTTTCGCTCGAGTTCGACAACCGGCAGGGCGCGGCGCGATGCGCGCAATTCGGCTGGAGGATGTCGAGCAAGGCGAGGTGTCGTTGCCGGGCACGCAGCGAACCATCGCTCCCGCTTTCCCAGATGGCAGCCGCCCCGTCGACGAATCAATCGGGACTCGTCGCGAACAGCTCGCGATCTGGATGGCGTCGCGTGATAATCCCTACTTGGCGAAGGCGGCGGTAAATCGAGTCTGGGCGCAGCTTTTTGGACGAGGCCTGGTGGAACCGGTCGATGACCTGAGTGTTCGCAATCTGCCGAGTCATCCGGAGTTGTTCACGGCGCTGACGGCCTATTTTGTCGAGTGTGGTTTTGATCTGGTGGAGCTGCAGCGAACCCTGGCGGCGACGCAGAGCTATCAGTTGTCGAGTTACTGGGACGCGGCTGAGAGCCCGCCGCTGGAACAATTCGCTCGCGCGACCCCGCGACCACTCACGGGCGACCAGCTCTACGACAGCCTCTGGCGACTGACGGGCCAGCCCACGACACCCGCCGCTTCCGGCTCGCTGCCACTGCTGGATGAACGGCGACGAGCGTTTTTGTCACGCTGGCCGGCGCCTGGTCGAGCGGCTCACGAGTATCAAGCGGGAGTGCTGCAAGCGCTGCAGCTGATGAACGGCAGCGACGCCAACACGCTCACGACGCCTGGTGTTTCCAGCTTGCTCACCGCCCTCAACGCACCGCTTTTCAGCGACCAGCAGCGTGTCGAATCACTGTTTCTTGCGACCCTCACGCGCCTGCCAGACGCCGACGAATCGCTCAAATTCAGTCGGCACTTGGAACAGGCGGCGGACAAGTCGAGTGCCCTGGGTGATCTGCTCTGGGCACTGGTGAACTCGGCCGAATTTGGCTTCAACCATTAGGAGTGCCGTGCGGATGAATCTCCCGCAACTCGACCGACCGCGCTCCCGCGCCACACAAATTGCCGCCTCCTTTGTGACATCCTTCGCAGTAACCTGCACGCCGCCGGTCGTGCTGATGCTGATCGGCGTCCTGGTTGGGGTCCTGGTTGGTAGCGGCTGTCGTCATCGGGTCGATGAGTTGCAGCAGACGGCGGGGCCAGCTGCGGCGCGGGAAACGCCGCCGGACGAGAATCAGGAGGCTGCGGAACACTCGTCGAGCACAGGATCGCCCCATTCGGTTGTTCCCTCAGACTCGACTGCTGAAAAGCCGATCGCTGACGAGTCGATAAGTAAAGATCTGGCGATGAGTAAAGATCTGGCGATAAGTAAAGATCTGGCGGTCAGCAAGTCGAACGCCGATTCAGCTGGGATGGGTAATTCGCCGAGTGGCCGAGTGCCGGCGGCCGTGGGTAGTCATGCCACGGCCGTACCACGCGTGTTGCTGCTGACACCGCATGGCCCGTGGCTGTTGGAATTTCAGATTCGAGTGGCGGGCAAAACGCAGCTTGAACAACTTCAGCAAGCGGCTCAGCAGCTCTTGCCCGGCTTTGACACCAACCAAGATGGTGTCATCACCTGGGATGAACTCACCCTGTCGGAACGGTTTCGTACGGGAGAACTGGGAGGAGAGCAGCCGCGCTCGGAAGACGACCGGCTCGTCTATATCCAAGCTCGTGATCGCAATCGCAATAAACGAGTGGATGTGGATGAGGTGGCCGGTTTGTTTGCGCAGGGCAACATCAGCTTGCAGCCTTTTTCGCTGATTGGCGTGCGGGAAGATTCACAGCAGCTGCGAATCACTTCGTCGCTGTTTCGACTACTGGATGTCGATGAAGATGGACGTTTAACGGCCTCCGATTGGCAGCAGGCGCCGGGACGTTTGGCGAGTCGGGATGCGAATGAAGACGAGGTGCTGGATCCCGCCGAGATTCGTCGTACGGTGACGGGGCGTGAGATGATGAGTCGGCCGGAGGGAACCGGTGCCGACCTGGCGTGGCTCATCGACGCCAACACCGACTGGAATGCACTGCTCCGCACGCTACGCGAAAAGTATGCGCAAGGTCAGCCGCTAGCGCCGCAGCACCTCGACCAAGTACCGCAGCTCTTTCGCTACTTGGATGAAAATCAGAATGAGCGGCTGAGTGTCACCGAGTTGCCACGGCTGCGAACGGCAGCGGCGGCGGGCAGCTGGCAGGTAGAGTTGGGGTTAGAGGAAAAGGAGCAAGAGCGTCGCCTTCATTTTACTGGTCGCCTGTCAGAACCGGCAAAAGCGGCGCTGGTAACGTCGAGTGCCGGGTACTGGGAGCTGCTGCAGCCCGGACTGCGCACGACTTGGCAGACGCGGGAGACGATCGGTGGCGACGAGGCCAAGGATCTTGCCGCGCCGCTGCAGCTGCGAGTGATGGCGGCCGAGGATCTTCTCTGGGAGGCCTTGGACCAGGATCAAGATGGTCGTTTAAGTGCGATTGAGATGCGGTTGGCCGACCAGCATCTCGCCGCCCTCGATGCGGATCATTCCGGGGACATCACCGATGCGGATTTACCGCTCGTGTGGCACTGCATTCTGCAGCGTGGAGTGGTTGATGAGTCGATGTCGGCGGCGTTTATCGCGCGTCGCCCTGCCAGTCGCCGCAATTCAGCCGCTGATGCACAAACGTCCAGCGAAGTCCCTGCCGAATTGCCGCCATGGTTTGTGCGCATGGACCTCGATGGCGACGGGCAGCTCAGCCGCCGCGAGTGGCTCGGCAGCATCCCCCAATTCAAAGCGCTGGATAAAAACCAGGATGACTATCTGAATTGGTCCGAGGTACAGCCCACTCCGCAGAAATAAAAAGCTCCATCCGGGAATCGCGAGTTAGCGCCCAGGTTGATGTTGAACGCGAATAAGACCCTGAGTTGATGTTGAGTGCGAGTAAGCCCCTGGGTTGATGTTGAGTGCGAATAAGCCCCGGAGGGGGCGTGACATACCAGCCCACGGCAACGCCGTGGGTAGGCAAGGTGCCCTTTTTTTTCACGCATTTAAAATGTCCGATTTCCGGCGTGGGCGGTGCGGCCGAAGGCCGGGGGGGGGGGCGCCCCCGCCCCCCCCCCCCCCCGCCCACGCCGGAAATCGGGTAACGAGCGGCGTGGTGGGCAATCGTGACCCACGGCGACGGTGCAACTCGCCAGAGGCTCGTTGCACCTTTGCCGTGGGCTGGTATCTGGCTGCCCCTCCGGGGCGTAGGACCAGCGAGCTTCGGAATCAACTCTCTGCCGGTAGGCGATTTGGATCCTTTTGAAACTATCTCCCGGGAACTGAGGCGGTCGCTGTGACCCGTGATCTGAAATCGTGACCCACGGTGACGGTGCAACGAGCCTCTGGCTCGTTGCACCGTTGCCGTGGGCTGGTATCTGGCTGCCCCTCCGGGACGTAGGACAAGCGAGCTTCGGAATCAACTCTCTGCCGGTAGGCGATTTGGATCCTTTTGAAACTATTTCCCGGGAACTGAGGCGGTCGCTGTGACCCGTGATCTGAAACCGTGACCCACGGCGACGGTGCAACTCGCCAGAGGCTCGTTGCACCTTTGCCGTGGGCTGGTGTCTGGCTGCCCCTCCGGGGCGTAGGACCAGCGAGCTGCGGAATCAACTCTCTGCCGGTAGGCGATTTGGATCCTTTTGAAACTATTTCCCGGGAACTGAGGCGGTCGCTGTGACCCGTGATCTGAAATCGTGACCCACGGCGACGGTGCAACTCGCCAGAGGCTCGTTGCACCTTTGCCGTGGGCTGGTATCTGGCTGCCCCTCCGGGACGTAAGACAAGCGAGCTTCGAAATTAACTCGTTGTCGGTTCCTTGCGTGCTGCGAGCGATGATACGGCGGCGCGGAACTGGACGAGTGTGACCATCGCCAGGATGCCAAAGAGTGCGAGGACCTGCAGCGCTGATACCTGTTCCTTGTCGAGCCAGCCGAAGAGCACGGCGCCGAGCGGTACGATGTTGGTCGTCATGCCGGCGAAGAGCGGTCCTTGCTCGCGAATCAGCTTGTTGAAGAAAAAGGTGGCGATGCCGGTGCCGACAATGCCCAAAAAGGCCAGTGCCGCACAGGCTTTTAGAACATCCGCTGACATGGCACCCTCGGGGCCCGGCACGAAGCTGGCGACGGGTCCCAAAAACAATCCTGACAGGACAAAGCCCAAGAGCGTCACCAGTAGCGGCGCCAGATGGGCTAGCCACTTACGGATCACCACATTCGCCATCGCGTAGCAGAGCGGCACGGTAAGCGCCAGCAGGATGTCTCCCAGCGGCACCGAGCGACGCTGGCCATCCCACATCAAACAGGCCAGGCACACGAGTGCTCCACAAACGCCCACCGTTTGCCGCACACTGGGTGTCACTCGCAAGAGCGGCACCGAAATCAGGATGGTCAGCAGCGGCACGAAACTCACCATCAACGCCATGAAGGCGCTGCCATTGCGAGCGATGAGCCAGGGCTGGATGTAGTAGGGCCAGCCACAACCGGCACCCGCCACGACCAGCAGTCCCAGCCAGTCTCGGGGGCGCACATTCCAGCAGCGATCGCGCCACAGCCAGATGAGTCCCAGCACGGAACCTCCCCCAATCACACGCCAGGCCGCGATGGCCGCGGGGGAAAACACAATGCCAGCCTTCTTCATCAAAATGAAACTGATGCTCCAGACAAAACAGATGCTCAGGAAGATCAGGTACGGCATCGGATGGCGGGGGATGGAGGAGACCGAGGTGGATCGATGCCACCGACAAGCCTTGTGGCAGGGCGAGTGGTTGGCGGAGTTGTCACCTTACACGGACCGCGAGCGGATGTCACGACGTCGGCGGCGGTCCGTTGACCCGCTTCCTGCGCCATGATACAAGGATGAACTTCACGCTGATCTCCCGCGAGATCATGACAATCCATACCCAACATTCATTTAGTTACACGCAGTTTGAAGGAGCGGATCGCATGGGTGGAATTCAAGAACGCCACAAGGAAATTCGTCGTCGTCGTCATCGCCGCAAGAAATTGCAGGTGATTAAGCGCAAGCTGGTGAAGGCGAGTTCGTCCGAGAAGGCGGTGATTGCTGCGAAGCTCCGTAAGCTCTCCGTCGGTGGCGAACAGTTGGTCGAGAACTTGGGTTTGGCCGAACGTTAAACGCGGCCTCCAGCGTTGCGTTGCACGCTATGATTCTACGCCCGATCGAGCGATCGATCGGGCGCCGCACATGCGGTTGATTCGGTCGGGGCACCACGCCTGTCGAGGTTGCCCCAGGGTGCCGATCAGCCCCTCTCACCTTTCCTCTTGCAGGTGCCCTATGCCCCACAGCGTTCACGCTCGACGACTGCTCACCGCCAGTTCCCTGCTGCTCGCCGCCACCGCCTTGACGGGCCACCCGGCTGCGGCGCAAGCTCAAACGGCTGCCGCTCAAACAGCTGCGGCACAAACAGCTGCGGCACAAACGGCGGTCGCCCCCACCAGTGCCTCGCCGACCAGCCCGCTGGAACTGCGTGACGGCGATCGCGTCGTGCTGCTCGGTGGCACCATGGTGGAACGGCTGCAGGTGTATGGCCATCTGGAAACGCTCCTCACCGCCGCTCACTATGATCGCGCGATCAGCTTCCGCAACTTGGGCTGGAGTGGCGATACGGTGCAGGGGGATGCTCGAGCGGTCTTTGGTGGACCTGCCGACGGCTTCAAGCGACTCGTCAAAGACACGCTTGACGCTAAGCCAACCATCATCGTGCTGAACTATGGAGCGAATGAAGCGTATGCCGGTCCTGCCGGACTTGCTCCTTTCATCGCCGGCCTGGGACGACTCGTCGATGCACTCCAGCCCGCCAATGCCAAGATTGTGATCTGGTCGCCGGCCGCGCGGGAAAAGCTTCCCGCGCCGCTGCCAGATCCGACAACCTACAACCAGCAGTTGCGGCAGTACTGCGACGCACTGCAGCAATTTGCTGCGGAGCGGAAACTGGCTTATTACGACCTGTTTGACACCATCACGCGCCCCTTCAGCCTGTCCGCCACCGGCGCGGCGGAAGCTCGTCCGCAGCTTCTCACCGAA
Organism: Pirellulaceae bacterium; assembly: GCA_044235425.1. Taxonomy (GTDB): domain Bacteria; phylum Planctomycetota; class Planctomycetia; order Pirellulales; family Pirellulaceae; genus JBJSXJ01. Next base: position 70,535 of record JBIIHW010000005.1, on the reverse strand, counting down.
AACGGACTGCACGTGTCGGAACTGGGCCAGGCCGTTGTCGCGCAGCGTGTGGCCGAGCGGCTCGGGGTCGCCTTGCCCGAGTGGACGGTCGCGATTGATTTGGGGAAGGATACGAATCGTGCCGCTGGCGTCGCGGTTGAGAATCTGAAGAAGACGGAGCGGGGCGTGACGTTCCGCGCGACCGCTCGGCAGTTGCCACTGCCACCCGTCTACGAAAATCGTCAGCCAGGCCCCAACGGGCTCAAAGTCTCAACGGCTCGACCGCTCACGCTGCCACAACAAGACGCCGTGCTCAAGGTGGAAGGCTTACCTCGCGGCATGTATGAGCTGCGGATCGACGACAAGGTGGTGAAGACGGCTGAGCACGACGCGTGGGCTGCCGGCGTGCGCTTTGAAATTGCTGCTGATCGTGAACAGGCCGAACAGCTGCGCCGCGAGATCTATGACAAGAACGTGCTCTATTTCCATCGCTATCGTCCGCAGAACGAAACCTATCTGTTTTTGTTCCGCAAACATGAACAGGGAAATAATGCGGTTGAAATTCCACAGTTCGATCCGCTGGTGGCCGGTCGCGAACAGAAGATTGCCGAGCTGCGAAGGCCGGTAGCGCGCGGGTTCGAACTGCGCGCCACCCCGTAGGCGCACGGTCGGTACCCGTGAACTCGCCGTTAACGGTCCGGTAGCTTGTTTAGTTTGTTTTCCTGCGTCATCTAATCCCTGATCGTTGCCTGTCGAATTCCTTGCTCATTTCAAGCCTTAAATTCCCCGTTTTGTTGGGACCTAAGAGTTGTCATTATGATAGTAATTCCTAGCTTCCGCTTGGTTTCTGCTGGTCGATCTTTGGTGCTGACCATGACGCTCAGCCTGCTGCTGGCTCCCACGGCACTTTGGGCGCAGCGCGATCTTAAAAACATTCCCGATCCCGATCCGGAACTCGAACGCAAAACGTTTATTGTCCCCGACGGTTTTGAAGTGAATTTGTGGGCGGGCGATCCGCTCATGGCCAAGCCGATCGGCATGAACTTTGATGAACGCGGACGATTGTGGGTGGCCAGCAGCGAGGTCTATCCGCAGATTAAGCCGGGTCAGGAAGCGACCGACAAAGTGCTCGTGCTGGAAGATACCGATGGCGATGGCAAGGCCGACAAGACGACGGTGTTCGCTGACGGGCTGTTGATTCCGACCGGAGTTTTGCCGGGCGATGGCGGTGTCTACGTCGTGAACAGCACGGAGCTGTTGCATTTGAAGGACACCGATGGGGACGGAAAAGCGGATACATCCCGCATCGTCTTGTCCGGATTTGGCACGGAGGACACGCACCACCTATTGCACTCGCTGCGCTGGGGTCATGACGGCTGCATTTACATGAATCAGTCGATCTACATTCACAGTCATGTGGAAACTCCTTACGGCGTGAAACATCTTAACGGTGGCGGTATCTGGCGTTTCCGTCCCGAAAACCTGCAGCTCGATATTCTCTGCTATGGTTTCGTCAACTCCTGGGGACATCACTTTGATCGTTGGGGCCAGAGCTTTGCCACTGATGGGGCTTACGGCGAAGGGATCAACTACGTTTTCCCCGGCTCCGTGTTTTTCACCGCAGTGGGTGCAAAACGAATTATCAACGGGCTCAATCCCGGCAGTCCTAAACATTGCGGACTGGAAATTGTCGGAGGCGGGCACCTGCCGGCGGACTGGCAGGGCAACATGATTACGAACGACTTCCGCGCTCATCGCGTCTGTCGCTTTGTCGTGACCGAGGATGGCTCGGGCTATTCGTCGCGACAGGAAGTGGAAGTGATCAAGTCGAACCACCCGGCGTTTCGTCCCATCGATGTAAAGATGGGACCCGACGGTGCGATCTATATCGCCGACTGGTACAACCCCATCATTCAGCATGGTGAAGTTGATTTCCGAGATCCGCGGCGCGATCACGTGCATGGTCGTATTTGGCGAGTGACGGCGAAGGGCCGACCAACGACCAAAATGCCCAAGCTGACCGATGCGGCAGTTCCCGAGTTACTGAATCATTTGAAGGCGGAAGAGGAATGGGTGCGGTTACATGCCAAGCTGCAGCTCAAGCAGCGTGGGCCCGCCGCGGTCGTACCAGCACTCAAAGCTTGGGTGGCCGCTCTCCCTGCCGATGATCCCAACCGAGAGCATCATCGTCTGGAAGCCCTTTGGACTTATCAAAATCTGGAAGTGGTTGAACCGGGATTGCTGGAAGAGCTTTGTCATTCGCCCGACCATCGCGTGCGTGCAGCGGCCGTGCGTGTGACGTCGCTATGGTTACCTCGGCTTACCGCGCCGCTGGAACTGCTGCGTGCCGGAGTGGCGGACAGCCATCCGCGCGTGCGATTGGAAGCCGTCCGTGCGCTTGCTTTGGTACCGACCGTGGAGGCTGCCACGCTGGCGCTGCGAGTGCTCGATCAGCCACTGGATCGTTTTCTGGATTTTGCGGTTTGGCAGACGATGCGCGATCTGGAGCCGATTTGGTTGCCCGCGGTGCGGGATGGACGGACGGACTTGGGGGGCAATGTCGATCATCTGACGTTCGCCTTGAAGGCGGTGGAATCGCCAGGTGTGGTCGCACCGCTGCTCGATTTGATTCGCAAGAATAAAATTTCGGCCGATCGCGTGGACAGCATCTTGTCGCTTATCGCTTCCCTGGGCGGGCCGAAGGAACTAGGCAATGTGTTCGAACTTGTGGTGAACAAGGATTCGATGCTCACCCCCACGGCGAAGGCCTCTCTGCTCAACGCACTCGTCGAAACTTCGCTTCGTCGCAAAACCAATCCGGAAGGCGATCTGAATCGCGTGGCGGGATTGTTTGGCAGTGAGGATGGTGCGGTGCGTGCGGCGGCGGCGCGAGCGGTGGGAGTCTGGAAACTGGCCGCGCATCGGGAACAGCTCCAGCAGTGGGCTCTGGGAGCGCCGCGAGAAGCGACGGCCGAACAGGTCGCCTTATCGCAGGCCGCCATGGAAGGTATCGCTCAGCTGGGCGGCGCCGCCAGCATCGAACTGCTCACGCAGCTCACCGATACCGCTCGACCAGCCAGCGAACGCGTGAAAGCGATTGCGATGCTGGTGAATTTGGATCTGCCACGAGCGGCTCAGCGAGCTGCCGTGCTGCTGGCCGAGGGACGCAAGGATGTCGATCCGATCGAAGTCGTCAGTAACTTGCTGGCTCAAAAGAATGGAGCCACGGCGCTGGGAGGCGCGGTGAGTGCCGTGAAGTTGTCGCCCGATGTTGCTCGACTGGCCGTTCGCGCCGCTCAGGCCGCCGCTGTCCCGTCACCGGAACTCGTCGAGTCTCTCCGGCAGGCGGGCGGTTTGACGGCGGGTGGCTGGAAGCTCACGCCGGAACTGTCGCAAGCTCTGGTGGCCGAAGCGGCGACAAGTGGCAATCCGGCACGCGGTGAAGCGGTTTTCCGCCGCAAAGATCTGCAGTGCATGAAATGCCATGCCGTGGGCGGAGCGGGCGGAAAAGTGGGGCCGGACTTGGTCAGTATCGGAGCCAGCGCTCCGGTCGATTACCTTGTTGAATCGCTGCTCGAACCAAACAAGAAGGTCAAGGAAAACTATCACTCCGTGCTGGTTGAAACGGACGAAGGAAAAGTGATCACCGGGATCGTGGCGCGCGAGTCCAAAACGGAGCTGGTGGTTCGCGATGCGGAAGATCGCTTGATCACGATTCCCACGGCGTCGATCGAGCAAAAGCGCGACGGTCGCTCGCTGATGCCGGATGGCGCGATCGACGCACTCACGCGTCAAGAGCTGGTGGACCTGGTCCGGTTTCTGTCGGAGCTGGGAAAGGTGGGCGGCGAGTATGCGGTGGGACGTGCGCGAGTCGTGCGTCGCTGGCAATCGCTCGTCTTCACCCGCGAGGCACATCATTTACTGGATCGTACCAGCCATGATTCGGCCGCTCAGGAGCGCCCGGAACTTGTTTGGGAACCGGCTTACAGTCGAGTGCAAGGTGATCTGCCGCTGGGCGATCTGCCGAAGTTCCATATTCACACGAACAACAATCCCACGACGTTCTTGCGGTTCCAGGTGGAAGTGTCGCAGCCTGGAGTGGCGACGCTGCGATTGGGCGAGTTCAAGGGGTTGGCGTTGTGGCTGGATGGCAAGCCGACACCGGTGTCGGCTGCCGACCTGCCACTCGAACTGACCACGGGGCTGCACACCATCACCGTCGCCGTGAATCAGTCGGTTTACACGCAGCCGCTGCGAGTGGAATTGGTGGAGTCGGCCAGCAGCCCGGTGAAACTGGATTTCGTCACGGGGAAATGAGGTGGGAGTCGGGAGGCTTCCATGTTTCATCTGGATCGAGGGATCAAAATCACGGCGCTCGATTTGGCGCTGGATATCCCTCGTCGGCAGCCGCGTGGTTTTATTTCTCATGCGCATGCCGATCACATGGCTCCGCATGAACTCGCCTACTGCACGCCCGCGACCGCTCGATTTTATCGCTGGCGGTACGGCGCAGCGGCCAGTGGAAGTCGGCGGTTGGTGCGTGAGCTGGCGTATGGCCAGCCGCTGACGTGGGGCGATTACCGGCTGACGACCTTTCCGGCCGGGCACGTGCTGGGAGCGGCCATGCTCAAGATTGAAGGGCCGAGCGAATCGCTGCTGTATACGGGCGATTTTCGTTTGCGTCCGGCGCGGACGGCGGAACTGGCCAGTCCCCCACAGGCTGACACCCTGGTGATGGAATGCACATTTGGTCAGCCCAGCTATCAGATGCCGCCGCGAGAGATGGTGCTGAGTGAACTGCTGGGGATCCTGCGCCGCGCCTGGGCGGCTCGACTCACCCCTGTCCTGTTCACCTACACGCTCGGCAAGAGCCAGGAAATCACGCGGCTGCTGACCGAACAGTCGATTGCGGTCCGACAGCATCCGCGGATTTACGAGGTGAGTGAGTTGTATCGCGAGTTGGGCTGGGAGGTCGGGCCGTGTGAGCGGTATGAGGGTGAGTCAATCGCTCGAGACGACTCACCGTACGTCGTTGTGATGCCACCGACGCAGCATGCCGCGGCTCGAGCCCAATTACCGCGGGCGATCGTCACCGTCGCGCTCACGGGCTGGGCGCTGCGACCAGCAGCTCGGGAGCGTCTGGGAGTGGACTATGCGCTGCCATTTTCGGATCACGCCGACTTTGGGGAACTCCTGGAATGTGTGGAACGGGTCGCTCCCAAAAAGATTTACTGCCTGCATGGTCCAGCGGAATTTGCCGACCATCTTCGAGCGCGCGGACATGACGCGCGCTGGCTCGCACCGCGGTGAGTCGCATGGCGGCAGGTGTCGAGTCTGTTGCCTTGGGGCGCAAATGAGTACCTTATAGCAGGTGCATCACGCTGGGCGGGGTGTCGCCCGTATCCTTTACTGCTTCTTCATCAGGCTTTTTTCTGCCGTGGAACAATTTGAATTTGTCTGCTGGGCATCGGCCGCGGAACCCCTGACTTGGGCAACTCCGCTGTACATGGGAATCGCTTTGGCACTGGTCGCCATCAACGGATTCTTCGTGCTGGCCGAGTTCTCGATTGTGAAAGTGCGTGCCAGTCGGATCGAAGAGCTGGCACGTCGGGGTGACGCTCGTGCACAAGCCGCACGGCACATCCTCACTCATCTCGATGGCTATCTCTCCGCCACTCAGCTGGGCATTACCGTTGCCAGCCTGGCGTTGGGCTGGGTGGGTGAACCCGCGTTTGCCGCGATTCTTGATTTTCTCTTCGGCAAAGTTGGCTGGTCCTCCCGTACCACTCACACACTTTCCGTTGCCTTAGCATTCTTTGTGATCACGCTGTTGCATATTTTGATCGGTGAGGTGGCGCCGAAGTCGCTGGCGATCCGGCGGCCCGAAGAACTCACCCTCTCCCTGTCCCGCCCGCTCCGCTGGCTCTATATCCTCTTCTATCTACCCATGCGACTGCTCAACGGCGCTTCCAATCTGCTGCTGGGGTGGATTGGATTGGCCGCCGAAGGGCACGATGTGGCGCACACGGAGCAGGAGCTACGCATGTTGCTCTCCACCGCCCAAACCAGCGGAGGTTTTTCCCTCAACCGCATGCTCATCCTGGAAAATATTTTTGACTTGGGACAACAGACGGTCAGTGCGGCCATGATTCCTTGGTCCCAAGTTCATTTCATCAATCGTGGTGAATCGCATGCACAAGTGCTGCGCGCTATCACCGAAACTCGCTACTCCCGTTATCCGGTTGTCGAACCAGACGGAGTCCCACGTCATTACCTGCTCATGAAGGATTTGATTGTGCAGACGGGCGAAGCGGGCGATTGGACGAAAGTGCTGCGTCCGCTGCCTAACTTTGCTCCCGATAGTAACCTCGAAGTCGTCATGCAAAGGCTGCAAGGGGACGGCGCGAACATGGCTGTTGTCATCGAGTCCGGTCGACCCGTGGGACTCATTACACTCGAAGATATCCTCGAAGAAGTCGTGGGCCGAATCGAAGATGAATATCCGCGGCTCCCGCGGCTCTATTTGAAGGATGCTCTGTCTGCCGGAGGCGTGATCCTCGATCTGGCAGCCGAAACGCCGCAGGCTGCCATCCGCGAAATGGCGGCCGTAATTCCACCCGAGAATTACCCGCCCGGAGTTGATCTGGCAGCTCTGGCGATCGCCCGCGAACAGCAAATGTCGACCGCCGTGGGACACCAGGTTGCGATCCCTCACGCCCGCTGCCCAGGACTCAACCAAGCCCTCCTGGTACTCGGCAAGTCGGTGAATGGCATCGAGTTTGACACTCGGCAAAATCACACCGGTCAGCCTGTCCGCCTGGTTTTTCTCCTCGTTACTCCCGCCGATCGACCGCAGGTGCAAGTCTTTTTCCTCGCTCAGCTCGCTCATGTCGCGGCGAGTGAACTGGTGCGCGAACGGATCAGTCGCGCCAGTTCCGCTAGCGAAGTGATTGCCGTCATCGCCGCCGCCGATCCCGCCGTCACCGGCTGAAAATTTCGGCTTCAGACTTCAGACTTCAGACTTCAGACTTCAGACCTCAGACCTCAGACTTCAGACACCCGTTCACGTTTATCGTCGACCTGTCGCGGTACGAAACAGAGCCCGCGTGCCAGGCGTGACAGCCACGGGAGTGCCCCGGGTTCGTGCTGGGTTCGTGCTGGGTTCGCTTCGAAGCTGCAGCGGGGCCGTAGGTGACAGGCATGGTGAATCGTGCTAGGTTGACAGAGTAGTTGTGGGGTGGGTGAGCGTGACGGGGGATCCTGTTCACGTCTGAGGAACGAATCTTATGCGGTGAGGGCCATCGCGAATTCATGTTGCACGCACTGAAGAAGTTTCGATTGGGGCCTGACGAGCGTGAGGGGATGCGCGCTGCAGGTCGATTCAACGCTCAATTGCTCGATGCGGTCCGCCCGCTGGTGCGCGCCGGAGTGAAAACGGCTCAGATTGATGAGATGGTGAATGCCTATACGCGGGACCATGGTCATGTGCCGGCCTGTTTGGGCTACCATGGGTTTCCGCGTAGTTGCTGCATCAGCGTCAATGAAGTGATCTGCCATGGAATACCGGGCGACTACGAGCTGCGTGACGGGGACATTGTGAATGTGGATGTCACGTCGATCGTGGCGGGTTGGCATGGCGATCAGTCGGAGACGTTTTTAATTGGGGAGGTCTCGACGGAGGCACGTCAGCTGACGCAGTGTGCCTTTGACTGTCTGTACATCGGCATTGCGGCCGCGCGGCCGGAGGGGCTCATTTCGGACATTGGCGATGCGATAGTGGCGGAGGCGTCCAAGCGGGGCTTTTCGGTGGTGGCGGAATACATCGGTCACGGGCTCGGAAAATTCTTTCACCAGCCGCCCAATATCCCCCATGTTCCCACTCAGCAGTCGCGTCGGGAGCGGTTATCGCCCGGAGTGTGCTTTACGGTGGAGCCGATGATTAACGCGGGTGGTGCCGCCACGAAGCTGGATCCGAGCGATGGCTGGACGGTCCGTACGAAAGATGGCCGCTTATCGGCGCAGTTTGAGCATACGGTGTTGATGACCGAAAAGGGCCCGGAAATTCTCACTCAAACCACGCTGGGTCCCGCTCCCGGCAGTCGTTTTTAGCGGTGGCAGGGAAAAGCTCGGGGGAGTCCGTCAGACTGCCCTTGAATTCGGCGCCGATTCTGGCACAATACGCGGTTTCCCGGTGTTCAATAATCATGCGGATCGTCATGCGGAAGGGCCGTCGATGAGGGATACGTTACAAGTAAAGCTCCGCCAACAATCAGGTTCTCGGCGGATGCGTCGGCTGCGCGATCAGGGCGTGGTGCCGGCGGTGCTCTATGGTCACAAGCAGAGCAATGTGAATCTGGAAATTACCGGTGATCAGGTGCGAGCGGCGGTACGCCATGGAGCACGGCTGGTCAATCTCGCGGGCGACGTGCAGGAAACGGCGCTCATTCGGCAAGTGCAGTGGGACGCGTTTGGCGTCGAGGTATTGCACTTGGATTTGACGCGTGTGTCATCCGATGAAGCGGTGGAGTTGGTTCTGCCGATTCACCTGAAGGGCACGGCCGCTGGCACTCGCGAAGGTGGCGTGGTCGAGCACATCAAGCACGAAGTAAAGATTTTGTGCCCCGTGGTTTCGATTCCCGAACACCTCACGCTCAACGTGAATAACCTCCATGTCGGTCAATCGCTAACGCTGGCCGAACTGCCGTTGCCAGCCGGCGCCAAATTGCTTACCGATGCCGGTGAAATCGTGGTGATGTGCGTAACGCCGGTCGAAGTGGATGAAACCGCGGCGACGGCGGAACCGGGTGAGCCGGAAGTGATTGGTCGCAAGAAGGATGAGGAAGAGGGGGCGGCGGAGGACGAGTAACAGGAACTGCAATCATGGCGATTTCGCATTTGATTGTGGGGCTTGGGAATCCTGGTCGCCAATACCAAGACACGCGACACAACATCGGCTTTGCGGTGATCGACGAATTGGTTCGTCGGCAGGGTGGTGGAGCGTCGCGAGAGAAGTTTACCGGGGAGCAGTGGGAGCTGCCTCTGGGTCGTGAGCGAGTGCTGGTCGTGAGGCCGCTGACGTTCATGAACCTAAGTGGTTCCTGTGTGCTGCCAACTCGGGATTTTTACAAGATTGCGGATGACCGGATCCTGGTGATTTGCGATGATTTGAGCTTGCCGGTCGCGAAGTTGCGGTTGCGAGCACGCGGATCAGCGGGAGGACAGAAGGGGCTGGCAGACATTCTGCGGCGACTCGGGACGGAGCATGTCCCGCGGTTACGCCTTGGAATCGGCGCTACGCCTCCCGGTTGGGAAACGGCCGATTACGTGTTGAGTCGATTTGAGTCGAGTGAGCGAGAGTTAGTGGCGGGTGCGGTGACTCGAGCCGGCGACGCCGTGATCGACTGGATAGAACGCGGTTTAGAATTCAGCATGAACAAGTACAATGCGAGCTGAATGGGGGGACATCCGGATGTCGCCCGCAGCAGTTGGCACCAACGGTTGGGACATAGATCGTAAGGGAGAATCTCTTGGCCAGTAATAACGTTTACGAAGCACTTCTGATCCTCGACTCGAACAAGTACGCACGGGACCCGGGTGGTGTGTCGGGGTCGGTCAACGAGATCATTCAAAAGTGTGGCGGGGAAGTACTCGTCAGCCGAATTCTGTATGAGCAGAAGTTGGCCTACCCGATTGATGGGCATCGCAAAGGCACCTACTGGCTGACCTACTTCCGGCTCGATAGCGCTCAGCTGACGGTCTGGAATCGCCAGTGCCAGCTGAACGACTCGATCGTCCGACAATTGACGCTCAAGGTCGACCCTCGATTAGTGGACGCCCTGGTACAAAACGCCTTGGGCAACGCCCCGATTCGCAAAGCTCCACGCATCGAAACCGAAGAAGTGGAAGTGGGGATTGAAGAAGGGGGATTGGACGAGGCGTAGAGCGAGCTTGCTGAACAGTTGTTCGGTGGCGGCACTTGCCTTGCCCTGGCCGGTCTGATAGCCTGAGAGTTACACTTGTACAGTAACACTTTCCTTGGAGCATATCATGGCTAGCTATAATCGAGTGGTTTTGGTCGGGAATTTGACCCGGGATGTCGAGCTGAAGTATTTGCAGAGCGGCATGGCGGTGGCCGAAGTTGGTCTGGCGATCAATGATCGTCGCAAATCGGCGACGGGTGAATGGGTTGACGATCCGGTGTTCGTGGATATCACCTTTTGGGGACGTACGGCAGAGATTGCCGCCGAGTATCTGGGGAAAGGTTCCTCGATGCTCGTCGAGGGCCGCCTCAAGTACGATTCCTGGGAGAAGGAAGGGAAGAAATTCTCGAAGCTCCGCGTGGTCGGTGAACGAATGCAAATGTTGGGACAAAAGGCGGGTGGTGGCGGGAATCGTGCCGCTGGCTCCGCTCCTCCTGACGAAGCCAGCTATGCAGCGGCGGTGAACAGCGAGTTTAATTCGCCGTCTCCCCGCGGACGTGGCGGGGCTGGAATGGGATCAATGGCTGGTGGTGCGGGACCGGAAGTGGGTGGACCGACTGGGTTCGATGGACCGCCCGCCGACGATGTGCCGTTCTAAGCGGCCAACCGTCGTTCGCGGTCGGACGATGGGGAAGAGGATTATTCAGCGTTTTTGAGATTGAGTTGAGCGAAACATGGCCAAGCCTAAGTCGAAGTCGAACGATTTGTTACCGCGTTTTCAGTCGCTTCCCAAAGGGGAAACTCGAGGGGTACAGTTGCTGCTCATTCACGCCGTCGATCACCTGGGCCGCCAGGGCGATGTCGTCGAAGTGAAGCCTGGCTTCGCGCGGAACTACCTGCTTCCCCAAGGCTTGGCTACGCTCGCCACCGACCATCACAAACGCATGGTGGAAAAGCACAAGTCGAAACTGCTGGAAATCGAAAAGGCTCGCCTCTCCAGCCTCCGCTCCCTCGCCGATGCACTCGGCAACCTCAGCATCACCATCGAAGCGAAGGTGAACGAAGAAGATCATCTCTACGGCAGCGTCGGTGCTCCCGAAATCACCGCCGAACTCAAGAACGCCGGCTACACCATCAGCAACGATCAAGTTCGACTCGATGGACCGCTCCGCGAACTGGGACTCTACAAAGTTAAGATCCACCTGCACTCCGATATCAACGCCAATCTCACCGTCTGGGTGGTCAAGGCCGAAGATGAAGAGAAGGTCGGCTAACTCGAAGTTCCATGGCCAATTCTCGTCGCCGAGATCAAGAACGTCGAGTTGAATCGGCAAGCGAGTTGTTCGATCGGAAGCCGCCGTTCGACCTGGACGCCGAGGCGGGAGTTTTGGGCAGCATGTTTCTGCTGCCCGATGTCATCGACGACGTGGCACTTGTGCTGCGAGCGGACGATTTCTACGACGATTCGCATCGTAAGTTGTTCGGCCACATGCTGGCGATGCACGACGCTGGTAAAAAAGTTGACATGGTACTGCTCGCGGAACGCTTGCGTTCCGCCGGCGACTATGACCTCATCGGCGGTGCCGCCTTTCTAGCGAAAATTCTCCACGCGGTTCCCAATGCCGCTCATGCTACCTTTTACGCCAACATCGTGCGCGAAAAGGCCACCTTCCGCTCGCTCATCACCGCCAGCACCGAAGTCTTAAGGCAAGCCTACGACGAAACGCTCGAAGCCAAACAGGTGTTGAGTCAGGCGGAGCAAAAGATTTTCGGCATTCTCGATGATCGCGGCTCCAACACCATCGCCAGCATCAGCTCGATTCTGCATCAAGCGATGGATCGTATGGAAGCACGTATGCGCGGTGAACACACCAGCGGCGGTGTGGATACCGGCTTCAAAGAAATGGACGGACTGACCGGCGGCCTGCACAACTCCGAACTCATCATCCTCGCGGCTCGACCCAGTATGGGCAAAACAGCTTTCGCGATGAACATCGCCGAGTATGCCGCGATTGAGCAGAACGTGCCGGTGCTGTTTGTGAGCCTGGAAATGTCTGGCATCGAACTCGCCGATCGTCTCTTGTGCAGCGTGTCTCGAGTGAATGGTCACCAACTGCGAAACGGTACGATTTCGAATCAAGACCGTCAAAAGCTCGTCGACAACGCCGCTCGCATCAGCACATCGCCGCTTTTTGTCGACGATTCACCCAGCCGTACGGTCACGGAAATAGCCGCTGCCGCACGACGCATCCGCCGCCGCGAAAGTGGACTCGGTTTGATCGTCATCGACTACCTGCAACTCATCGAACCCGATAATCCGAAGGATTCGCGGCAGGAACAGGTTGCTCGCATCGCGCGACGACTAAAGGGCCTGGCTCGTGAAATGAAAGTTCCCGTCCTCTGCCTCGCTCAGCTCAATCGACAAGCCGAGGATTCCAAAGATCACATTCCCAAGCTGAGTCATTTGCGCGAGTCAGGGGCGATCGAGCAGGATGCCGACGTCGTCATGTTCGTGCATCGCGAAGAGTATTATTTGCGCGGTGAGGACCGAGATGCCGTGGCAGGACAGGCGGAAATCATCATCGCCAAACAGCGAAATGGTCCCGTCGGCAGCGTCAACCTGACCTGGCTCAAGGATTTCACTCGCTTCGAAAACGCCGCGCCCGCTCGTCATAGCGAATTTGATTCCTACGGGGAACCGTCAGGCAGCGGCTTCTAACGGGCACTCTTCAGCCACGTCGTTCCGCGCGTGCCCCAGCGTAGTTCCAGCGTCGGATTATCTACGCTCTGGCAATGCATCGTGAGCCGATGGTTTCCGGCAGCCAGTCGTACGGGCAAGTAGCGCCACGAACCCTGTGCCGGCCACGTCACCGGCTGATCATTCACCCGTAGTTCCACCACGCCCATCCGCCCCGCCCACTGCAATTGGTAGAGCTCGTCCGCGGAAGCTGAAACATCCCATTCGATCGTGACGGCCTCGCCCGACTTGGCATTCAGCTTTTGGAGCCAATCACCGCGACTCTCCGTGGCGCTCGTCCACGCCCCCTCACCTACTCGCAATCGCAGGCCAGCGGGGCGATCCGCCGCCGCTTGTACCTGCTCAGGTGAGAGCGGTACCCGCGCGGCTGACGGCGGCAGCACCCAGCGTCGTCTTCGACCCGACACCTGGCGATCTCCCACCGTCGCCAGTGGTTGAATCGAGATCGGCCCGGGCCCCAAGGTGCGTGGGTCAATCCTCACGCGTCCACTCTCGCCCACCACCTTCGCCAGTTCGCGTCCCTGATGTCGTAGTTCGATTTCCTTCGCCCCAGCACACCTCAGCTCAAATTCCAACGGAGCCTCGTTTTGCAGCTCGCCATCGTCCGGCGCACCAACCAGGAACTCGTCCGCCTCGCGATCGACCGTCAGCCAGCGCTCGAAAAAGCCAATAAAGGGAATCGGACGCGGTCCTATCGCCACCACTCGAAACCGATGGGTTCCTGCGGCCAGCTGCGCTGGATCGTACCGCAGTGTCACCTCGCCTGCGCCTGGGACGACCGTGGAGTGCCACCGCCCATCCACAAACAAGCGATACTCTACCGCAGCCGTCCCCACCGAGCTGCGCGCTTGAGGGGTAAGCTGAAGTTTGCCGCGGGCGATCCCATCCGCTGGCCAGCCCGTTACCGTCACGTCAATTTTCTCGGCCCACGGTCGACACAGCGCATCGCCCACGATCAGCAGCTGATAAGGCCCACTCACCGATTGATAAAACGACTCGGCCAGCGACAGCCCCTGCGCGTAGTTCACTTGAATAAACGGAGTGGGAAACTTGGCTTGAATTGCATACGGCTCGGTTACGGTTCCCGAGGCACCGGCTGCCCCTTGTCGCAGGAATTCCGTGAGTGGAGTTTGACCGGCACCTGCTGTCATCACTCCACCAAAACTCGTTAGATGTTCCACGATCGCACCAGGCTGAATGCGAGCCTCCGTCGCTTTCCAATCAAAATCGGCGATCCCAATGACCGCTCCCGCCACATCCTTTCCCTTCGGCGGTAAGACCCCTGTCGTCACTTCAGCAGAAACGCCTAACAGGAGTAGTTGGCGAGTAGCAGACTCGAATCCCCATTCTCGGGTGCGCGAGCGAACGTCACCGTTCTTCGGGAAAAAAACGGTGCCCTTGGGACGCGAGTAATCCGCTGCCACACTGCGGCGAATTTGCTGCAGTGCTTCTTCTACCGAGAGTCCCCGACCGGCAGTCACGGACAGAACCGTCGACAGCAAGTAGCGCGGGGCCGCCGAGTCTGCCACTGGCTCCCCCGTACTCGACCAACCTTCATCCGCTCGAAAACTCCAGGGCTTCGACATAACCACCGACCCATCTTCATGGACGGTGGTGAAGTGCTGAGCGTAGGCATTAATATCCAAGTTCAGGTAACGAATGTCCTTTTGCAGCACCAGCGGATAGGTGTAAGTCAATCCGTTGATGGCAGCATCCAGCGTAAAGATCTGGGCCAGTTTCCGTTCACCCACATCGGCACGGACGTCAATCGTCGTCGGAATGTCGGCCGAATAGACCAGAGCATGGATCTGTCGCTTCAATCCCCGCTCCGCGATGACTTGCAGCACTGGCTCGAGGATCAGTTTTCGAAAGTCATCCACTCGCAGTCGTTCAAAGTCCGGCAATCCGGCCAGATGAACGACGTTGTCATCGGGAATTCCGCGTAGCTGCTGATACTCATTGGCCAGCCAGCGCGATACCCAGCTCTCCGAATTCACCACTACCACCGTCGATTCCGGTATCACCTCGGCAATGGCCTGCCGCTTCGGCAGCAACCCTGCGATCCCAGCCACAGCGATCAGAACGATAACGATCCAGGCTGCAGTCAAGCGACGCCCGCTCATACTCGAGGTTCCCTAGCTCAGGATGGTGAAGAAGGATGGGCTTCCAAATGCCGAACCCAGGCGGGTGGCACATTGGCAAACACACTCGCACGGCGAGACCGATAACGCTGGAAATGAGCGGTCATCAGTTGATCAACTTCTCGCACTCGTCTTCGTTCGGCCCCCCAGGTTACTACCCGCCGTAGCGGCCGAATGTACATGTACTCGAAGTAGCTGATCACACCACCCGGTTTCACAAATCGATCGTAGCTATCGATGATCTCCTGCACGACCGCAGTGGGAAAATTGATATGCGGAATCCCGGAAACAATGAAATCGTAAGGAGCCTGCGTATCGAGTGTCTGCAGCGGACACTCATGAATCGTGGTGAAGGGGGCTACGGCTTGCCAAGCTGAATCGGCGATCAATCGCCGCTGCAATACCGCGACAAATGTCGGATTGAGTTCGACGATATCGAAGCGATCACCGGGCCGCAGATGCCGGACAACTTCCTGGGTAAACGCACCCGTGCCCGGCCCACACTCCAGCACTCGTATGGGCGCTGCTCCCCGCTGGGATAGCGGCCGTGTAATTTCGCGCGCCAACGCACGACTACTGGGTAACAGCGACCCCGTGGTTTCAAACGTGCGCCAGAATTGCTGAAAGAAAATCAATCGTTCTCGGAGCGTCTGCCCCATGGTGTGATCCTCACCAACCAAAATCAGCGGAGTTAACTTTGCCCATTAAGCGGCTATCAGTGTAACCCAGTTTCCACCGTCATGTTCATCCACAACCATACCAATACCGCTCAACTTCGGTTGTTTCCCTGATGCCCAGCAGCACGTGAATGACTGACACTTACTCCCAGTCATCACAGCAATTTCATGGAGGGGGCAGGCATGATTGAGAGTGAGAGTGAGGTGTCGCGAGAAACGTTACACCAAGCCATGCAAGTGGCGAAAACGGATAGCTGCGTTCTGATCACCGGAGAAACCGGTACCGGTAAAGAACTCTTGGCTCAGTACATTCATGAACACAGCAGTCGATGCACGAAACCGCTTATCAAAGTGGACTGCAGCTCCCTCCCCGAGTCGCTCATTGAAAGCGAGTTATTCGGCCATGAAGTTGGTGCGTTTACGGGCGCCCAAAGCAAGCGGCTGGGACGTTTCGAACTCGCCCATCAGGGCACCGTCTTTCTGGATGAAATCGGCGAACTTCCACTGGAAATGCAAGCAAAGCTGCTGCGCGTTTTACAGGAACGCGAGTTTTGGCGGCTCGGCGCAACCGCTCCCACTCAAGTCGATATGCGAGTGCTCGCGGCCACCAATCGCGACTTGGCCGCAGCCGTGCAGCACGGCCAGTTCCGTTCCGATCTTTATTATCGACTGGCAGTCTTCCCCATTCATCTGCCACCCCTTCGTCAGCGCCCCACCGATATCCTGCCGCTGGCATGGCACTTTATTCAGCAAAAGCAAACCGATCTCCATCGTCAGATTGAACAGATCGAACTGGCTTCGCAGGAACGCCTCCTTCGTTATCCCTGGCCCGGGAACATCCGCGAACTCGAAAACGTCATCGAACGGGCTCTGATTCTCACGGACGATGCCACGCTGCGAGTCGGTCCACTGGATACAATCGCCATCGTCGATGCCACGAATTCACCTCGTCGCTCCATCACTCTGCATGTCGATGAACTCTTACGCCAGCACATCATTTCCGTTTTGCAGGCTTGTCACTGGCGCATCA
This sequence comes from Pirellulaceae bacterium, assembly GCA_044235425.1. GTDB lineage: Bacteria > Planctomycetota > Planctomycetia > Pirellulales > Pirellulaceae > JBJSXJ01. The sequence goes on along the minus strand of JBIIHW010000005.1, from coordinate 54,030 downwards.
AAGGACGAAATGCAGCCGCAGAGCGGCTGGGAATGCACCCCAGCACGCTCCGCTTTCGTATGAAAAAACTCGGCATCAGTCGTGCCCCGACAACTCCCCCTAACTCAACCAATCAACCAGATCCTCTCGGTCCAGCCGATCAAACAACGTGTCGGCCGAATCGCGACTAGATTGGTCCGAGTTCGATTCGACGTTTGAGGAAAGTGCAGTCCATACCTCGCTGGATTCTTCGCTCTCAATCACGCACCAAACCGCCTCGTCAACCGCCTTCGTGTCGCTCGACGATAAACCGTCTCCTCCTAGCTTCGTCCCGCCATCGATGAAGCTCACCGAGCCGGTCGCCGTGGGATCGATAAACATCAGGCTCACAGGTGCACTACCCGAGCCTCCTAGAAAACTACTCAGTGCGGCTCCACCCGCTCCATCACCACCAGACTGCCCACCCACGATGGCTCCCAGTGGATAGATCTCCAGCAAGAGTGAATCCCAGTCATCTTCCGGAATCGGTTGAGCACCGTTATCCGGCGTGGAGTCGTAGTCGCTGACAAGCGGTCGCGTGACCTCGGCCACATTACGCACCGTCACACAATTGGTCACCTGCACTTCAATCGGTGCAATGAAGTCCTTGAGCTCCGCCTGAAAGGACGTGGAGGCTCGTGTCTTGACGAACGCACTGGAAAAATTCTGACATTGGTTGGGATTGATCGACTGGAACGCTTTCGTGAGATTGATCGCTGCCTCACCAAACTGCCCCGCCGTTAGTGTCGTCGTGCCGTCCAAGTCGAGCACGCTGGTCGTATTCACCGCGGCTAAGGCAATTGAGGAATCCAGAGCCGTCCGCGCACTCCACTGTTCGGGCTGAGATCCCGATGCCGCCTGCCACAAACGAGCATAGATGTTAGGTTGATCACCTCCCTGACTAAACTCGTACGATAGCAGCAGGTCACCAACCGTTCGAATCGGAGTCACCGTATTGCCGCTGATCGTACGCGACTGGTTCAATTCGAAATCGATGTTCGCATCACCCGTCGTATTGCTGCGTACCCATGCCAAGTAAAGAAAAGCATTGGATCCTAGTTGGTCGTGAGCGGTATAGAACCGCAGCAGGTTGTCCTTGTTCGGTGCCGATTGGTCGAAATCAACTACGGGTACGGGATCATCTTCTTTGGATCCCGTTTTGAAAATATCATCGACATCATCTGGCTGATCAATTTGAGTGACAAGGTTAGGGGCTTTGTTTGCCCAGTCGTAATAGAGGTTTTCATTGCCGGGTGCGACGATCAAGTTGCCGTCACCTCCTTCAAACAAACTTCCAATCGAATTGGGAGTGCCGCCGAGAGGTGGGGGAGTTGCCGATGAGGAATCGGCGGTAACGGTGACTTTAAGCGTGGCCGCTGCCCCTCCCGCCAGTGTTCCGACTGTCCAGAGCCCGCCCGTGAACGTGCCTTGACTAGCCACATAATTGGCGGGCGAATCGACGTAAATCATCCCTGGCGGAATCACGTCTTTCACAACCACATCGGTAGCCGTCGACATACCCGCTGCATTGGCCACGCGGATCGTGAATACGAAACTTCTTTGATTTCCGATCGCATACATTTCCTCGCCTGGATCCTCCCTATCATTGGCAATTTTCCAGTCGACAAATTTTTGCAGCTCCAGATCGATCGGCTTCACGCCCGCATCGATCGTTAGATTGCTGGCACCCGCGCCCAGCGTAAAACTATCCGTGATGCCGCTGGCATTCACGTTGCTGTCATTTTCGGCCGTGCTGCCGATCGCACCCTTCGTGGTAAACACCTGCCCCGGCATCGACGTCGGCGGCGTGAATCGCAGCGTATAGGTTCCGGGATTCACATCGGTAAACAGATAGTAGCCGCTCGCATTGGTCGTCGTACTCGCCAGTACCACCAATGACGGCTCGTCCATCAAATCGACGATGAATCCAGCGATGCCCGGTTCACCCACGTTTTGTATTCCATTCAGATCGAGATCGCGCCAGACAAAATCACCGATGGTGCTCGACACCGTAAACGTCGCCGTCGCATCGTCGTCTTCCGTCGTCGAATCATTCCCTGGCTTCGAATCGGTATCTTCCGGGCTAGCCGAATAAACTTCGGCATAGTTCACCACCGTGCCGCCACCAGTGACTTCCACGACCAGGCTGAGCGTCACCGTACTGCCCGCGGGCAACGTACCGACCGACCAAAGCTCGGTCGAATTGCTGTAGCTGCCTTGGCTCGCAGTGGCGGACTGAAACGTAACGCCGTCCGGTAACAAGTCGCTCACCGTCACGTCATACGCATCACTCATGCCTTCCTTGTTGGTAAGTGTGAGTGTGTAGGTGACAGTCTGGTTGAGCTGTGGCGAAAGATCATCGACCGTCTTGGTCAACTCCAAGTCGACCGGTTTCACACCGGCGTCTAGCGACCATTCATTTACGCCTGACCCCAGCGTAAAACTATCCGTGATGCCGCTGGCATTCACGTTGCTGTCATTTTCGGCCGTGCTGCCGATCGCACCCTTCGTGGTAAACACCTGCCCCGGCATCGACGTCGGCGGCGTGAATCGCAGCGTATAGGTTCCGGGATTCACATCGGTAAACAGATAGTAGCCGCTCGCATTGGTCGTCGTACTCGCCAGTACCACCAATGACGGCTCGTCCATCAAATCGACGATGAATCCAGCGATGCCCGGTTCACCCACGTTTTGTATTCCATTCAGATCGAGATCGCGCCAGACAAAATCACCGATGGTGCTCGACACCGTAAACGTCGCCGTCGCATCGTCGTCTTCCGTCGTCGAATCATTCCCTGGCTTCGAATCGGTATCTTCCGGGTTAGCCGAATAAACTTCGGCATAGTTCACCACCGTGCCGCCACCAGTGACTTCCACGACCAGGCTGAGCGTCACCGTACTGCCCGTGGGCAACGTACCGACCGACCAAAGCTCGGTCGAATTGCTGTAGCTGCCTTGGCTCGCAGTGGCGGACTGAAACGTGACGCCGTCCGGTAACAGGTCGCTCACCGTCACATCATACGCATCACTCATGCCTTCCTTGTTGGTAAGTGTGAGTGTGTAGGTGACAGTCTGGTTGAGCTGTGGCGACAGATCATCGACCGTCTTGGTCAGCTCCAAGTCGACCGGTTTCACACCGGCGTCTAGCGACCATTCATTTACGCCTGACCCCAGCGTAAAACTATCCGTGATGCCGCTGGCGTTCACGTTGCTGTCATTTTCGGCCGTGCTGCCGATCGCACCCTTCGTGGTAAACACCTGCCCCGGCATCGACGTCGGCGGCGTGAATCGCAGCGTATAGGTTCCGGGATTCACATCGGTAAACAGATAGTAGCCGCTCGCATTGGTCGTCGTACTCGCCAGTACCACCAATGACGGCTCGTCCATCAAATCGACGATGAATCCAGCGATGCCCGGTTCACCCACGTTTTGAATTCCATTGATATCGAGATCGCGCCAGACAAAATCACCGATGGTGCTCGACACCGTAAACGTCGCCGTCGCATCGTCGTCTTCCGTCGTCGAATCATTCCCTGGCTTCGAATCGGTATCTTCCGGGCTGGCCGACTGAACTTCGGCATAGTTCACCACCGTGCCGCCACCGGTAACTTCCACGACCAGGCTGAGCGTCACTGTACTGCCCGCGGGCAACGTACCGACCGACCAAAGCTTGGTCGAATTGCTGTAGCTGCCTTGGCTCGCAGTGGCGGACTGAAACGTAACGCCGTCGGGTAACAAGTCGTTCACCGTCACGTCATACGCATCACTCATGCCTTCATTGTTGGTAAGTGTGAGCGTGTAGGTGACAGTCTGGTTGAGCTGCGGCGACAGATCATCGACCGTCTTGGTCAACTCCAAGTCGACCGGTTTCACACCGGCGTCTAGCGACCATTCATTTACGCCTGACCCCAGCGTAAAACTATCCGTGATGCCGCTGGCATTCACGTTGCTGTCATTTTCGGCCGTGCTGCCGATCGCACCCTTCGTGGTAAACACCTGCCCTGGCATCGACGTCGGCGGAGTGAAGCGCAGCGTATAGGTTCCGGGATTCACATCGGTAAACTGATAGTAGCCGCTCGCATTGGTCGTCGTGCTCGCCAGTACGACGGCAGAAGGCTCGTCCATCAAGTCGACGGTGAATCCAGCGATTCCCGGTTCACCCACGTTTTGAATTCCATTGATATCGAGATCGCGCCAGACAAAATCACCGATGGTTCCAGTCGGTAACAAACTCACCGCGTCATCGTCGTCTTCATGGACACCGGGGTTATTGTTCGGGCTTGAATCCAGATCGGGCTGATCAGCGTCGTATACCTCAGCGTCGTTCACGATGAGTCCACCGACAAGAACCTTTGCGGTCATCGTCAGCGTCACGGAAGCACCGGGAGCGATCTCGCCAATCGTCCACAAGTTGCTGATTGGATCAAAAATTCCCTGAGTAACACTGGATGTTAGGAACTGCAATTGTCCTATTGGAAAATTGTCTATCACAATTACACCGGTCGCTAAGCTGAAGTCGAGCGCATTCGTAACAACGGTGTCGAACGTGACAATGGCGTCGACCGGCGGGAAGGGGTCAGAAACTGTTTTGGTGAGTGACAAATCGATGGGCCGGATGCCGGCATCGACCGAATCATTGATCTCGCCAGCCGCCAAAGTGAACGGGGGAGTTATTCCATTCGCATCGACATCACTGTCTCGATCTGCGGTAACGCCCACAGCCTGAAATACGGTAAATACCTGACCGGTTGGTGGCGTGAATTTTAAGTAATATGAACCGGCCGCGAGATTCGTAAAACTGAACTTGCCGTCGGAGCCTGTGATAAACGGCGCTCCGACCGGCACACTGGCAGAAGTGAATAATTCAACGGTCACATCTGCCATGCCCGGTTCATCAACGTCTTGTTCGCCATTGTTATTGATGTCGCGCCAGACGAAATCCCCTAAGGTCGCGCGCGGGACCTCGAGCTCTAATGTCTGGCAGTTATAACCGTCGACGCAGTAGCCAGGGATGCGAGCGGTGGGAACCACAGCTAGGGCAACCTGTGTCTCGGCAATGCTCGCGCCAGTCGCCTGGTCGATGCGATACTGTTGCAGAAGCAGCCCCACCACGCCCTCGCATTCGGGCAAATAATCAACCGTTGTTCGTCCAATTCCCACCGCAGCCTCAGCCTCACTCATGATCACAGCGACTCGCTGCGGACTGGCATTGCCAAACGTTCCCGGATTGTTTTCTACCAGTTCCCAGACCGTGCGCTGGATGTCATTCATGCTGTAATAGGGAATAACTTCCCCGCTCAGAGGGCTTGTCAGATTGATGCGATTAATGTTTGCACCGGCATCGGAATCTGTGGCATAGAAAGCGATTAGGGTCGGAGTGAGAGCGCGGATGAAATAGTCCTGGCCAGCATTGAGTCCACCGCCCGAGGCACTCACCTGGACCCTCATCTTCGTCGTCCAAGCAGCGACGGGTACTGAAACGGCATCGCCGGTGAACCGCGCCGAGATAGCGGCTGTCAAATCCACTTTGTTGTTGGCATTGGGCGTCGCGCTATGGAGGCTGAACGAATCTCCCGCGATTTGGTAAAGGAAATAGCTGGTGCCGGCTGTCAATCCTCCTCCCGTGGCCGTCACGGTAACTTCATCGCCAGTTTGAAACCCATGGCCAGCTGGGAATGTCACCGAGTCTTGCAGTGACGTGAGCGCCGCGGAATAGACTCCAGCAGTAATCGGCGCCGTAAGGTTTTTCAGTCCCACCGTAGTACCAGCCATCGCATTACTGGCCGTATCGTAGAACTGCAGTGTGGTGGCGGATACCGCGCGGGCATAGTAGGTCACTCCCTTGGTTAAGCCGCCAACCGTGCTGGTCACACGAATCGGATCTCCCGTCACGAACGCATGTGCGGCAGCAAACTGCACGGTTTCCACGCCCGCTGCGACATTCGTAGAAATCGGGGCCGTACCCGTGTTGACGTAGTTCGTACTGCTCGGCAACACATTGCCATTCGCCAGTGTTGTGGCACTGATCGTCTGACCTGCCGCTAAACGATTTTGATAGTTTTGATTGAAGACCCAGTTCATTACGTCCAGATTTTCTGGCTTCTCTACAATCGTTTCCTGAATGTAGATCTTCGTGGTAGCGCTCAGTGGACCAGTCAGCGGCACCAGCGAGCTGTTCCCGAGAGCACTCGCCAGCGTTGGGTGCAATGTGATCGAATTGGGATCGACCACACGCAGAAAGTAGTCGGCGCCCGTAATCAGGCCACCACCCGCCGTATCCACTCGCACCTTAGTCCCCGTCGTCCAGCCAAGATTCACCGAAAAATCGATTTGCTTCACGCGATAGACCACGCTGCTACTGGCGATGCTTCCCGTCAAATTGCTGCGACCAGTTACTCCTCCTGCGCTTGCGTGCGCCGCCGTGTCATAGAACGCAATTGTGGTAGTGTTAATCACCCTGGCGAAGTAGGAAGTGGTAGAGAGCAACACGTTGCTATCAGAAGTTACCCGTATCTCTTCCCCGGTCGTCAGATTGTGAGCGGCAGTGAACGTCACGGTGTCGTTCGTCACATCGGTGGAGAGTGGTACGGCCCCCATATTTTGTGTGACCAATCCATTTTCGTTGGGATAGAGGTTCTTCGGATCACGACTGGTATCGCGTAGTGAGTCAAGGTCGTAGCTGGAGTAGGCTTTGACCATCAACTCACTTCCGATCGGAAACGCACGATCGACGTCCAGGCACCAGCCCGCGAACATCGGACTGATAGTTGCAGTTACCGGTGCCGTAAAGTTCACTGGGTTGAGATTGCCTTGCGCGGCCGCGAGCGACGTATGCAAACTCACCGTGACCTGATCGATGACTCGCACGTAATAGTTACTGGTGGTTTGCAGACCACCGACCGACACCGACGGTCGCACGATCGTCCCAGTGCTCCACTGATGAGGATTGGGGAACGTCAAAGAATTCACTTGGTCAAATACGACTGCTGTAACCGAGGCTGTAATATTCCTGCGACCAGTGAGTGTGCCCGCGATGGCGTTGGCAGCTGTATCGTATAAGCGATAGGTTGCTGCCGCGGTCTTATTCACGAAGTATGTCGTATTCGCCGCCAGTCCTCCCGCAGCTCGATCCAGGCGAATGGCGGTACCATTCGCCCAGAGCGGATCAGTGGAGAAGCTAATTGTGTCGCCGACCGTGTCCGTCGAACTGGGTGACTGACTATTCGCGATAGGTGCCTGTCCCAAGTAGAACAGAGATTCGTTTTCACCCACAAACACTAGCGAGCCATCGGTGGGGACAGTAGCGGTGACGTCGCGCACTCCCGTAGCACCGCCTGCCATGGCATTGGCATAGGTGTCGTACAGCAAATATTGATTGCCACCGAGGTGACGAACAAAAAAACTCTGCGAGCTCGTGGCGGAACTGGAGACCGGAGTACGCACCAGGCCTGTTGTGGAAGTGCCGTAAATGAGCGAGGTGATGGGGGCAGTGAGATCCATGCGACCGGTGGCACCACCTACCGCTGCGGAACTGGCCGATGAATAAAGACTGATGGTATTAACGTTCGTCACTCGAGCGTAATAGGTGACATTGGACAACAGCCCTCCACCCGTAGTCGCCACGCGTACGGGATTGCCCGTCGATAAGCCATGTGGGATGGCAAAAGTAATCGTTTCGATTCCAGCCGTAGTGTTCGTAGCGGATGGCGTCAGGCCCTCACCAAATCCCACAATCACGCGAATCGCTTGCCCCGTGTCCCACACCGATTCCGTCGCTGAAAAGGTAACGGTGTTGGCTCCCACGTCAGTCGATAGGACAACTCGACCAGGTTGAAACACGGTATCGAAATATCCCGGAATGGTAATGAGTCCATTCGCGGAGGCAGTGACACTGCCATAGGTGGGAAACAAATCCTCCACCTTCTCGATGTCTCGTTTGTCGGTACCTGCACAGGCTTCGATTTTTTCCAGGTAGGCTTCGGGAGGAAGTGAAATTACATGCTGAAAACTCTCGGTGTTCGCTGGCAAGTTCGGCGTTTCGACATCACCATCGATACCGCCATTCAAGCGAGTGTGTACCGATTTGAGATCATATTGAGTTTGAAACGACGGGTCGATTTGATAATTAACCACGACGTTACTGCCATCACGAGAAAACGTGATCAAGCCGATGTTCACTTCATCTCCACTGCCCGGATTCGCGGACGTCGGATCAAAAACGAGCGGTCTTGAGCCCAGGTCAGTGGCCATCACACAACGATGTTCAAGCTGTTCGAGTAGCAGCGATCGAGACCATCGACTCTTTCTTCGCAAGGCAGCAATACGGGTGGCGGATGAGCGAGTAGCAGACGAAAAAGTAGGAAGCTTACTCGTCGCGAACTGACGTGTAGCGGACATACGAGATGTTGGGCGTGTAAAAGTAGCCATGAAATGAGATCCTGCAACTGGATTCGAAGTGAACGAGACGAAATCGCAGGAGGTGATAAGCATCCACCGTGCCGCGGCGCGGATCGAGTCGCTGGATCGATGCATAACCGATGCAAGGGTTCGACTTTGCGAGTTCGTTTTTCACGCAGATGGCGGGGTGCAATCAGAGTCTCTGGGACCAGCGACTGTCCCACTGGACGATCTTTAGTCCCGGTTTGTCCGCTCGTTGGCCAGAGCCGATTCGCATCTTAAGGAGGCTCCCCTCCAGGCCATGGTAAAAACCCCGGTCAAGGTTGCGATGGCGCGGCGACTTTCCGATAATCCGTCGTTCCCTCACGCTTCCTGAACGTCCACCCCGAAAGCTCGCTTGCCCATGACTCGCGTTTGTTTCTTGTTTGGGCTTCTCTGCTTGGTTTGCCCGTCGTTCACCTCGACTCCGATTGCCGCTGCAGATGAAGCGGTTGACCGCTTCGAGCGTCATGTACGTCCCTTTATCACGGCGCACTGCGCAGAATGTCACCGACCTGGTCAAGCGGAAGCGGAACTTGATTTAACCCGCTTCAAGACGCCCGCCGCCATAGCGGATGAATATCGCCAATGGGAGCATGTAATCACCTTTGTCAGTCGCCAAGAAATGCCACCAGCGACCGCTAAGTCACAGCCGTCACCGGCAGCTCGCGAGGAATTTATTCGGCAAGTACGCGCGCTTTTGGCATTGGAGGGCCGCAAGCTCTCGGGCGACCCAGGCTTGGTTTTGTCGCGACGGTTAACGAGCGCCGAGTATGATCATGCAGTTCGAGATCTCACAGGCGTTGACCTCCGACCAACTGCCACCTTCCCGCTTGACCCTGCCGCGGGTGAGGGGTTCAGCAACACCGGCGAGGCGCTTGCGATGTCGCCATCGCTCTTTAACAAATGGTACGGTGCGGCGCAGCAAGTCGCCGACCATGCGCTGCTAACCTCTCAAGGGCTCACCTTTGCTCCCTACCCGGTTGTCGCCTTTGCCGACCGTGTGAAGTATTACGAGCAAGCTATCTTGCAGTTCTATCAAGATCACAGCGTGGATTATCGCCGTTCGCTGGCAGCATTAAGGCAATACCAGCGTCTGCCAGCTGATCACCGACCGCCCATCGATGCTTGGGCGCGTGAGCAACGGCTAAGTCCTGTTTACCTCGGCGCGCTCCATCGGCTGCTCACCGACAGTCAATCGGCCGATCGCTTTTATCTGGCGTGGCTGCGCCAGCGCTGGGCCCAGATCACCGCTGCGTCAGAGACACAAGCACCGCAGCTGCTCGATGCGCTCGTTCGCGATCTGCTGGCGCTCAGTCGCCAGCTGACACCGCGCGAGGCTGAAGCGATCGTTGCCAACGCCGGAAATGCACCCATCCAGCATCTGGAGCGTCGACGAAAGACGGCAGCGGAACGCGATCAATTTGATCAGCAATTGTTGCGATCTAGCCGTCGATTCATCCGCTCAGTCAGCAATCTCGATCGCAGCGATTCGCTCCGCATTTCCATCGCGATTGAGAAACTATCGGCTGCGGGACCTCCGGCTGATGCTCCTGAGAGGAATTCCGGTGCGGAGCATAAACAGCCCGCCACATCAGCTGACCATTCCAGCGCAGCCAGCTCGGCGGTAGACGTTGTCATTCTCAAGTCGCTTAATTTCTCGTCCGCTGCCCCCGACCAATACAAGCCCGACGATGCAACTCGCAATCTCTCTTTACGAGATCTTATCGCTAAGTATGCTCCTAACTCGTTAACTACTTGGCGATTCGGATTGGATCGCAGCGGTGCCGCGCTCCCTGGCGATTCAATTACCCTGCGAGTGGGAGAGTCGCTGCAGTGCGAGCTTCCGCGCGAAGCTTGGGGAATGGTTCGCGAGCTGCGATTTTTTGTCGATGCCGAACTGGATAATCGCGACAAAACCCCCGCCGCCTTGCTGGTTCAACTCCGAGTCGAAGCGCCACTGGCCCGCGCCGCGAATGAACCAGCTGCCGCAACGATTTCAACATTCCCCATGGCCACGCAATTGCCACCCGAAGTCCCGCTGGTGCGTGGTGATGTGCCCGTTGTAGCCGAACTTATCAAGTCAGCGTCCGAACTCTGTCGGCTATTCCCGAATCGTTTCTTCTTCGTTGATGACACACGCGGACTCTCGGCCGGCTTCCACCTCATCGAAGGATTCTTTCGCGACGATCAGCCGCTTATGAAGTCGGTACTCGATGAGGCGCAGCGAAAGCAATTAGATGAGCTCTGGTCGGAATTGGAATTCGTGACGGGGATCACGGAGCGTATGCTGCGAGGTTTTGTTTTCTTTGAACGCTCCGAACGAAACTTTTTGAAATATGCTGATTTCGATCCATTCAAAGAGGAAGACCCTCGACTTGTAACCACCGAGGTGCTGGATAAATTTGAGCAGGTATATTTGGAGCGATCCGGCGTAAAAAAGCCGATCAGCGAGTTAGCCCAGCATCCGATTCATTTGTTCTTCGAGCAGATCCGGCATGGGCTCAAGCGACAAGAGCAGGAGCTGCGCGGCGCTCAGGCACGCTATCGTCAGCAATTGCTCGACTTTGCCCATCGCGCCTATCGACGGCCGCTGACGGCGCGCGAGCAAGCGGAGCTCGGAGAATTCTTTGACCAGCTTGCCAGCCAGCCTGATCAGGGCGTGGAAGTAGCGGTGCGAGCAACCCTCGTACGAATTCTGGTCTCACCGCATTTTGGCTGTCGCATTGTGCCGGCAGCTGATGGTAGGGGAGTTGAGCCACTCCGCGACATTGACCTTGCCAGTCGCCTCAGTTTCTTCTTGTGGAGTTCCATTCCCGATCAGGAATTGCTGGCGTTGGCGGAGGCTGGAAAGCTACGAGATGCGGCGCGATTGCGCCAGCAGATACGACGGCTGGTAGCGGACGAACGAGTCACAGATTTCGCGCGCGAGTTTTTCGGGCAGTGGCTCGGTTATCGAGATTTTCCGCAACGTGAAGCCATTGATCGTACGGTGTTCAAAGAATTTGATGACCAGCTGAGGGATGCGTTTTACGAAGAGCCCACTCAGCTTGCCGCTCACTTGATTCGCACTGACCAGTCCATCCTGCGACTGCTCGACTCCGATGTAACGATGGTGAATCAACGGTTGGCAAAACACTATGGAATTGCGTATCCGGAGCAAAAGCTGCAGCCTGGAAATCCAGCCATCCAAGGATCTGGCACCGGGGCAAAGCTAGCGAAACCAGCTGACGATTGGCGATTAGTCTCGGGACTGAACGCGCAAGGACGAGCGGGGATACTCGGCATGGGCGTGTTTCTCGCCAAAAACTCGCAGCCTCAGCGGACGAGTCCGGTGAAGCGTGGGTTTTGGGTCGTACATCATGTGCTCGGGGAACATATTCCGGCTCCGCCCGCCGATGTCGTAGCGCTACCCGCTAAAGAGACGGATACTGACGGAAAAACGATTCGCGAACTGCTCAAGCTGCATGTGGAAGATGAGAAATGTGCGCGCTGTCATCAGCGGTTTGACGACGTCGGGTTGGCGATGGAAGGTTTTGATCCGGTCGGACGGCGACGCTCGCACGACCTTGCCGGTCGGCCCATCGATCCGACCGTGCGGACTGCAGCGGGACAGGAACTACGCGGCGTTCCCGATTACTCTCGCTTTTTACTGGAACAGCGCCAAGAAGAGTTCAAAATCAATTTCTGCCGAAAATTACTCGGTTTTGCCCTGGGGCGGTCCCTGCAGTTATCCGATCAGTCACTGCTCGACGAAATGAAACTCACTCTCGACAAACACGGTGACCGATTTGTACCGTTATTGGAGCTGGTGGTACTCAGTCCGCAGTTTTTGAATCAACGAGCGAAAGATTTTACGGCCGACGATTGGCGTCAACGAAACTCGCCCGCTACGAAGTCGCCGTAGCCCACAATCGAACGGTCAATCGAAACGAAATAGGAGCATCGTAATGCGCGATCAATACCGAGCCGATGAGTTCAACGGCGGACAGCATTCCAAGTCCATCCGCGATCGCGTGTCGAACGAACCTTCGTTCGGCAAGGCGACCGGATTATCACGCCGAGCGGTACTGAGTGGAATCGGCTGTAGCGTCGCATTGCCATGGCTTGAGTCGCTGCGAAGTTGGGCGGGCGAGCCGATTGCGGCGAGTGCTCGCGACGCGGCGCCCCGTCGTTTTGCCTGCCTGTTTCAAGGTGACGGCATCTCCCCGCCTGACTGGTGGGCCAAAGGTCAAGGCGACTCGATGGAACTCGGTCCCAGTCTCGCCGCACTTGAACCTTACAAAGCCAAGCTCAATGTTCTCCAAGGACTGTTCAATCGCCATGCTGGCGGTGGGCATGCGCGCTGCACAGGAAATATTTTGTCTGGCGTCGCGCTGCAGCGTGGTCGAGTTATCCGCGGTGCGACCAGTATGGATCAGTTGCTCGCCCTGAAACATGCCGACGAATCAGCCGTACCTAGTCTCGTGCTGGGATGTGAGCATCCGGTGAGTGGTTTTCATGAGAGCCAGTACTCGATGGTATACGCTTCACATATTTCCTGGCGAACCAGTGAATCGCCTGTACCGATTGAGCTCTATCCCGCGCTCGCCTTCGATACCCTGTTCGGCGGTAAACAGGGGAAATTGCAGGGCAGTATTCTCGATCAAGTCTTGGCCGAAGCTCGGGACCTGCGCCGATCGGTGAGTAGTTCCGATCAGGTGAAGGTCGATGAATATCTGGAGTCGGTGCGCGAGACCGAGCAGCGGGTGCGCAAATTGCAGCGACAAACCGGCGATGAAGGTGTCGCCAAACTCGCTGCAGGCAAACGACCCATCGATGGTTTACCAGGTGATTTGCGCGAGTATGCTCGTGCCATGTGCGATGTGATCGCACTCGCGTTTCAAACCGATCGAACTCGAGTTGCCACGTTATTGATGTCGCGCGATTTGTCCGGACAAGTCTATCCGTTTCTCGGTATTCGCGATGACCACCATAGTTATTCGCACTCGAATACGGGCCCCGAATACAAGAAGATCGTGCAGTTTCACGTTGAGCAGTATGCCTATTTAGTCGGACGCCTGGCGGCCATGCAGGAAGGTGATGCGACCGTGCTCGACAACTCCTGCTTGCTCTTCATTTCCGAACACTGGGATGCTCATAACTCCAATCAGGTCCCAGTGCTCTTGGCCGGCGGACTCGGTGGCCGTCTCGCCACCGGGCGTACGCTCGATTACCTCAACGCTGGTAATGACAATCGAAAACTCTGTAGCCTCTATCTGTCGCTGCTCGATCGACTCGGGTTGGAGCTTCCCGAGTTTGGTGATTCAAATCAGCGGCTGACGGGAGTGTGATGGTCGGTGGGAGTTGCTCAGGTGTTGGTGAGCATGGCCATGAGGTTGGGAAGTCCAGCCCCTTGGTGATAGCGATCGCGTCCCAGGTCATTGCAATTCTCAAGCAGAATCTTCTTTACGTCGTCCGGGCGACCGATGAATTCCCGTCGCACGGAGAGGAATGCTGCCAGTAACCCGCTCACATGCGGACAGGCCATGCTCGTGCCGCTGTCCTCACGATAACGGACCTCCGTTAGTTCATAATTCGCCGCGCAGGATTCAATGCGCTCTCCCGGCGCCACCACATCCGGCTTCAATCGACCATCTGCCGTTGGACCTCGAGAGGAGAACCACGAGACTCCGTAAAGATACGGTTTGTCGGCATTGATCGAGCCAACTGCGATGCAGTCATCCAGGTTCGCAGGATCGCCAATCGAGAGCTGAGTGTTAAGGTTAAAGGTGCCTGATCCAGTCGACACTTCAATCTGCCCTTCGTTGCCAGCGGCCACACACACGAGCGTCCCTTGACGCCACAGGTCACGCAGCTCCTTGCAGATCGGCGAATATCCACAGCCGTAAATCGTGGCATCGAAAGGACCACCCAGACTGAGATTCACTCCATGCACCTTGGGGCTGCGCACCACGGCTGTATTCTTCTGGTGAATATGATCCAAAGCCTTAATCACCCAGGCATCCGTTCCGCCACCGCTATCGTCCAGTACCTTGTAGACAATAAGCTTGGCTTGGGGAGCCACTCCCGAGATTGATTGATTGGAGCCTGGTGCACTACCTGGTACCTGGCCGGCACCCGCAATAATGCCGCAAACATGAGTTCCGTGACCATCCACGTCGCAATCTGTACCAGTATGGTTTTTACCATTGGGACCAATCAATTCCGGAGTCGGCGAATTGGTGGTACAGTCCCAAACCTCCAAGATGGTTTCATGGTCATCGAAATGTGGGTGCTTCCAGTTCACGCCAGTATCCAGCACGGCCCAAAGAATATCCTTTCCGGTGGCCTGATAACTCACTCGACCCGCATCCGCTTTCAACGGAATGTGTGACCGTTTGAGCAGCTTACTTTTGGTCGAGTTTTTCCAGATCGCATAGACGCTTAATTCGCAATACTTTTCGGTGAGGGCACGCACTTCATCGCGAGTAAGATTGGCGGCTACATATTTGCGCAGTCCGATCGCTCCAATCGACTCGATTAACTCCTCTCGTTCCTTCTTTTTCGGGTGCGGACCTAAGGTGTTGGTAATGGCAATCGCTTCCACCTCGTCTCGCAGTTGAGCGATGCGGCCAGCTAATGTCGTCAGGTCATGGCGAGACGTTTCATCCTTAGATTCATCACTTTTGCTTTTCGCTCGTCGTTGCCTATTCTCCCGATCCTGCCGCTTTTTGTCCGTCTCGTCCACTGCCGCATAGCCAGGTTCCAACACTTCGATCAGCAACGGTACACGATAGCTCGGGTCGACGGTCTCCTCCACGACATCGCGTGCAACCAGGAATCGTCCGCCCAAGTCGAGGCGGACTTCGGCACTGATCAATTGCCGAATTTCCTGATGAGAAAGGTAGCCGATCGAGGAATGCGGGTTGAATTTACGAATCTCAAACGTGCGCTCGTTGATGATGAGCTTATCTTCGATCGCTACCTTTTTGCTTAACTTTTCGCCTGTGAAGATGGTCGGCTGGAAATCGTTGGTCAGGCCCGCATCGAGAGCGACGGGGTCCAGGCGATCACAGTAGTTCTTCCAGGCTCGAACACCCTCTGGAACCATTAATTTTCGGCCTTCCGCCACAATGACGTCCTGCACTTCTTGGATCCCAAGCGGTGATCCCAACGTCAGAAAAAGATCACAGGGTGGTCGTTTGAAATCTTCACTGAGGATGTCATAAGAAATCACGGTGCCCAAACTGTGCGAAACGATCACAAAGGGACGATCGCACTGCTTGATAAGGTCCCGGAGCTTGTTTTGAACTTCTTTGCGAATCTTGTCGTGGAAAAAGTATTTGGCCACTTCCGGCAGAAGCCATGAGAGGAGTTGTTTGGCGATGGGAATCCGCATGGATTGCGGAAGCGGCAGCGCGCGGCTGCTCGAGCTCCGAGTGCCGAGGGCGGTCGATCCGGTCGGCTCACCCACTCGATTGACTAGAGCGGCGAGTAGATCCTGAGCCTGTTGCTGTTTAGATCTGGGAATCCCGGCGTCGCTGACGATTTTTTCGAAGTCGAAGTCGAGTGTGGTGACCAGGCGTTTGCCGGGATCGCGCTGCTGCAGGATCGAACGTGCGGATTTCGATCGCAGCGCGGCGATTTCCGCTTCGTCATGCATGAGGTTCGCCCAGTAGGCCATGCTGGTCGGCGGATTCTTGTTATCGTTCCCATCCATGGGCTTACCAAATAGGGCAATGTCCCACTCTCGCTTCAGATCCGTCGAACTCGCCTGTTGCCCGATGCCATGCACATAAATGACTTTTTTCATCGTCGTTCGTCCGTTGAATGGAAGCAGTTACTTTCGCCCATAGAGCAGCCGGATGGTCCGCTTGTGAGCCCTTGCTAGGCCCCTAATCTGTCCATTGTTTGGTATCGGGACAGCTCCTTCGCCTAAGGGGTTGGGAAACTATCTATCAAGTGGTATCGGGAAAGTCAAGGAACTTCCGGTGTCTCCAACTCGTCATCGTGGCTCCCTACCTGCGGCGCGCAAAAACCGACCTAGCTTCAGGGTGACCACGGCGGCCAACGAAAAAAGGCGAGTTTCCCTGGTGGGAAACTCGCCTTAGCGGTTGGTTAATCTCGTGCTGGTTTCGCTCGCCGCTGCTTATCGCCGCGAACGGGAACTACCTGATTCGAACGATCATTCACGCGGACGAATGGCACCTGTCAGACCCGAGAAATCGGCGCGGTCGGCGTCGTGCCACAATGGCAAGCCCATCTCAACCCGCTTCCGGAGAATCTCGATCTTCTCAGCCGAACCAGCCGGAGCGTCCGTGGGAGAAAAGTCGGGCCGAGCGATCGGATCAAAATCCTCGTCATGCCCATACTTCAAAATCGCATCGAATACATTCCGAATGTTGCTCATCATGCACCTCCTTCACTAAAAATATTCTTCTTATCAAGTCCGCCCGAGCGATATGCGGGCGGTGAACGTGTCCAGTTATGAAAACCTGACCGGTGTCAAGTTCAATTGTTTGGTTCTACCGGGCTTAACGTTGTTGTCTCGAGATTTCTATCACGCTGAACTCTCTTAATTACCCCAAACCGCCCCGACTCCCGCACCACAACCATCATTTTCCAACCTGCATCCGCGCCCCTCGACTCAGTCGCTCCCCAATCCGAAAATTTCAGTCATGCATGTTTCTCACTCATGCATGTTTCTCATTTGACGCATGCATCGAGCAGATCACTTCACCCCTTCCAGCGCTCCCAATCGCAACTCGGTCGGGAGCCACCGCTTTTGTGGTCACCTGTTATCGGCAACCAGAGGTTCGTTTATTGACCCTTACTGACCAATCTACGCCCTTGTTTACTTGGCCCCAGACTCCCCTTGAACTGGCCCTGGGAAGGCAACCGGATCTGCCTCCCCCTGCCACCACCAGCACACGGTAGGCGACCAAGTCCGAGCACGGTATTATTAACGTGACGCGCTGAATGTCAAGTTTTTTGCTGCCTCGCGACGTGGCCAAAATCCCTGTCAAACCAGTGATTTATGTCCACAACCCCGCACTCCACTCGACCTGCTCCGCCACCCCCGATCGCTCCCATCCGCCCAGCTTAACAGCCCTCCCAAGACCCACTCCGCCTTCCCTACCACAAACAACCTTGGCAACGAAAATCAGCTCCACGTAGAACAACCTTTAAGGGTAAAAATTTGAACGTTAACGAAACGCATCAGTGGCTGTCGATTGGATGGAAGGGGGAGGTAGGAAATGGCTGAGGATTGGTTTCAGCGGGTCGTGAAGCTCGCTCCGAGGCGTCGGGGAGTGCATTTAGTGACGGCGGAGATTTTGGAAAAAATTCCGGAAATTTTGCGGCTGCGAGTGGGAATCCTGCACCTTTTCATCCAGCACACCTCGGCGTCCATTACGATCAATGAGAATGCGGATCCCGATGTGCAGCAAGATTTCGAAGCGTCACTCAACGCCCTCGTCCCCGAAAACTTTCCCTATGTACACACTCTCGAAGGCCCCGATGATATGCCCGCCCACGTGAAGGCGTCGCTGCTCGGCGCCGCACTCACCATCCCAATCGCGAATGGCCGACTCCTGCTCGGCACCTGGCAAGGAATCTATCTCTGTGAACACCGAAACCAAGGCGGCTCGCGCTCTCTCGTCATCACCGCTCACGGCCAAGTCGGCTGATTCCCATCGTCGCGACTGGATCCTAGCGTGTGGACGACAATCACTCACCACGGCTCTCGCCGTCACCACTGCTGGGCGAGTGGCGTCGTGGGCTCTGGCCGCCTTCGATACGCCCCTCTCGCTGCCAGCCGATCTCGAACTCATCGATTGTCACACGCACTTCTACGATCCCACTCGACCCGAAGGAGTGCCTTGGCCCGGAAAAGGTTCGACGCTCTATCGACCGGCTCTGCCCCATCACCTGCGCGCCCTGAAGATGCTCCGCCCCGTCACCGGCACGGTGATTGTGGAAGCGAGTCCCTGGGTGGAGGACAACGCTTGGCTGCTCGATTTGGCGCGTGCCGATCCATTCATTGTGGGAGTCGTCGGTAACCTGGACCCGTTTGCTGCTGAGTATGCCGAGCGACTGCAGCGATTCGCCGACAATCCGATCTTCCGCGGTGTGCGAATTGCCTCCAATACTCTGCGCCAACTGTTGGAGCAAAATAACCTGAAGGGGCTCGAGCAATTGTCTGAACGGAAGCTGACACTGGACGTCAATGGTGGCCCCGACACCCCGCAACTGCTTGCCCAAGCCGCGCGTCGACTTCCCAGCCTGACGTTCGTGCTGAATCACATTGGCAACGTCGCGATTACCGCTGAGGCACCACCGCGTGACTGGCAAATGGGGATGGTTGCCGCTGCCGCGCAGCCCAATGTCTTTTGCAAGATCTCGGCGCTGGTCGAAGGAGCTGCTCGGGATGGTCGGCCGGCACCCAAGGCTCTGGATTTCTACCGACCATACTTGGACGTGGTCTGGCAGGCGTTTGGGGACCAGCGCGTGATCTATGGGAGCAACTGGCCGGTCAGCGAATCGGCTGCCGATTATGCGACATTGCAGTCGCTGGCATTAGGCTATGCCGCCGAACAGGGCGAACCTGCTCTGCGCCGCTTCTGCTCCACGAATTCGCAGCAAGCCTATCGCTGGAAACGGCGCACCTGAGGTTTACTGTGCCAGTTCCGCTTCGATGTCGGCCAGCAGTTTCTGGAGGTTGGCGGGGCTATCCGGACGAGCGATGAGCTGCTGCAGTTCAGCGCGGGCGGTCTCCAGGTTGTCCCGCGCGGCAGCGGTTTGCTGCAAACCCTGCTGAATGCTGCCCAGCGCATAACGCACGATCACTCGATCCTGCCGATATTCAGGATTGTCGGGATCTAACTTCAGCAGCTCGTTGAGCGGCTGCAAGGCTTCACTCCAGGCGTCCAGGGCCCGCTCCGGCTGTTGTAACTCTTCCAGGAGCCCTCCGCGACTCATCGATAACTTCACGAACTCTTCCTGGTAGTCGGTCACCGTGGGATTGCCCAGCGCCAGCGATTGCAGCGGCCCGCGAGCGGCAGTGAACATTTCCAAAGCGGCGGCCAGTTCACCAAGCTCGGCTCGCAATTCCCCCAGCTGCCGACAGACACTCCCCAAATCTGCTCGAGCGGTCAGGGAACGTGAATCCGCTTTCAGCACCGCATCAAATTCGGTAACGGCCTGCTGATACTCTGCTGCCGCTTTCGCTTTTTCTTCCACCGCGAGATACAGGCCTGCACGGCGTGCAAAACCTTTCGCGTAGTCGCGGCGTACCACCAGCGATTGCGGTTCACGCGTGAGCAGCTCGACTCTCAGCTGCTGGGCCTGCTTCAAAAACTGGAGCGCCTGTTCATAATGCTGCTCCTTTTGTTCTACCAGGCTGAGATTCATCCAAACATTCGCCAGCAAACGCTGATAGGGCGTCTTGTCGGGAAAACGTTTGGTTAGATCCAGACGCCAACGAGCCGCTTCCTCGAACGCTTTCCTGGCCGCATCGACATCGCCTTGCCGGATACACAGATTCCCCAGTGCGTTGGTGATGTCCGCGAGCATCTTTTGACACTCTTCATCGCCGGGATACTCCGTCAGCAGTGCCCGCTGCTGAGCGGCTGCTAATTCCAGTTCACGCGCCGCGTCGCCCCACGTGCGCTCGTCCAACTGCAAAATCATTCCCACTCGAAATCGTGCCGCCGTGACTCCCTTACGAATCGCCTCATTCTGTCCGCTTTCCGATAAAAAAAATTGGTAATGCTCAAGCGCTCGCGAAAGTAATTCCTTGCGTAGACTCTGCATGCCCGGTTCATTGAGCAGCTCATCTTCGCTGACGCGTGTAAACAGATCATCGACCACTTCCAGCGCCAATTGCAAACGCGATTCCGACTTCAACAACGCCGCACGTGTCCGCACGTAGCCGACTGTTGTCGCCGCAACTGCGTAGCAGGTCAGGGCAGCTGCCAAGAGGATCAGCGCTGCCGTACGCGGATTCCGACGCCCATACCGCCATACTCGACCGACAATGTTGATCGGACGAGCAACAATCGGATGGCCCTCTAAATAACGCTGCAGATCCTCGGCCAACGCCAGTGACGAGGCATATCTCCTGGCGGGCTCCTTTTGCAGACACTTCAAACAGATCGTCTCAAGATCGCGATCAAGTGAGGGGTTGAGTCGCCGCGGTGACACCGGTTCATCGCTGGTCACCTGCCGAATCAGCTCGGTTAAACTGGCGGCTTGAAACGGCGGCCGACCGGTCAGCAGATGATAGAGTGTCGCTCCCAGCGAATAGACATCTGACAGTGCATCGGCTCGAGTCGAATCGGTGGCCTGTTCCGGTGACATGTAGGCCGGTGTACCCAGCAGCTCGCCCGCATGCGTCAACTCACTTGATCGCTCCACGAATTTGGCTAAACCGAAATCAGCGAGCAAGGGTCGGTCCAACTTGGCATCGACCAGAATATTGTGAGGCTTCAAATCTCGATGCAAGATACCTTGCCGATGCGCTTCATGCAGCACTTGCGCGATCGGTGCGAGATACTTGGCGGCCCGCTGCTGATCGAGCGGCCCGTCGCGCAGCATATCCGCCAGACTGCTCCCCTCAACATAGCGCATCGCATAGTAATACATTCCCTGGTGTTCGCCCACTTCAAACACCGTCACCAGGTTGTCGTGATTTAGATGAGCGGCAGTTTGGGCTTCCGAGCGAAAGCGATCGAGTGTGCTGGCGCGAGTGTCATCCGGCATCGCCTCCAGCAAATCACGGCGGACCACCTTGAGGGCTACGATGCGCCGAGCAGACAGTTGCCTGGCTCGATAGACGATCCCCATTCCCCCGCGTCCCAGCTCTCCCAGAATCTCATATCCCGGTACCTCCGGCCAACCCGATTGCTGTTTGAAAATCTCAGCTGCAGAGCTGCCGCTACCACTCTGTGCAATCGTGGCGAATTGCTGAGTGGCGAGAGGGTCATCATTTGTGTTTTGGTTCATGGTATGCTGATTCCAGTTCCCAAAACCTCTTCATTCGCGCGACACGACGAATCACTATCATGTCCGATGCACAGCCCCGTCGTCCAGATTCTTCTCAACCCACCAGCCCGACGCCTCCCGTCGATCAGCCTCCTGGTCGCGGCGCACTGATCGTGATCGCGGTCCTCGTCGTGACGGTCGTCTTGATCATTCCCCTCGGGACCTGGGGTGTTTTCAAGTTATCCAAACCCAATCCTCAATCAGCCTGGTCCAAGCTCTTCAAATTCTTTGGTGATGAATCGAAAGCCACCAGCGACTCCAACTAAGGTCAAACTAAAATTGGCTTAACCAGTTCACCATGGACGTCCGTGAGCCGAAAATCACGACCCTGGAATCGATAGTTTAGTCGAGTGTGATCGATTCCGAGCAAATGCAGAATGGTGGCATTCAAATCGTGCACGTGAACTCCATCTCGCACGATGTTGTAGCAGTAATCATCTGTCTCGCCGTGCGTGTAACCGCCACGAATTCCGGCCCCGGCCAGCAGCATGCTATAGCAGCGTGGATGATGATCGCGCCCGTAATTGTTTTCTCCAATGGCGCCTTGTGAGTAGATGGTACGTCCAAATTCGCCCCCCCAAACGATCAGCGTGTCGCGGAGCATGTCACGCTGCTTGAGGTCTCTGATCAACGCCGCAGTCGCCTGATCGGTATCACGACATTGACCGCGAATCGCCGTCGGTAATCCTCCATGATGATCCCAACCCATGTGAAACAATTGCACGAAGCGCACGTCTCGTTCCGCTAAACGGCGAGCGAGTAAACAGTTAGCGGCATAGCTACCGGGGCGTTTGACATCCGGACCATATTGTTCCAGCACGTGCGCCGGTTCCCGTGATACATCGAGCAAGTCGGGAACACTCGCCTGCATCCGAAACGCCATCTCATACTGACTGATGCGAGTCTGGATTTCCGGATCACCCAGCTGATCGAAATGACGTCGATTCAAAGCGGAAAGTCGATCGAGCGTTTGCCGCCGAGCGTCGCGATCGATGCCGGGCGGATTCGACAAATAGAGAACCGCGTCGCCCTGATTGCGAAACTTCACTCCTTGATGCTTGGAGGGCAAAAAACCGGAGCCCCAAAGCCGATCATAGAGTGGCTGATCATCGGGACGACCGCTGCCAAACGACGTCAAAACAACGTACGCGGGCAAATCCTGATTGACACTCCCCAGCCCATAACTCACCCACGATCCAATACTTGGCCGGCCTGCCAATTGCGCTCCCGTCTGACAGAAGGTAATCGCCGGATCATGATTGATCGCCTCCGTATTCATGGTCCGAATAAGGCAAAAGTCATCCGCTAGCTCGGCCATCTTCGGCAGCAGTTCGCTCATCCACATGCCCGACTTGCCGTGCTGTGCAAACTTGAAGATCGAGGGCGCAACAGGAAACGTGGCCTGCCCCGAGGTCATCGTCGTCAGTCGCTGACCCTGTCGAATGGAGTCGGGAAGATTCTCACCTCGTCGCTTCTCCATCTGCGGCTTGGGATCAAACAGATCCATTTGTGATGGCGCACCGGACTGAAACAGATAGATGATCCGTTTGGCTTTGGCGGCAAAATGCGGCAGCCCTGGCAGTCCCAGAGTTGCAGCTGACGGTTCTTTTTGCGACGCGCTTCCCTCGGCCGCTTGCACTCGACCAACATTACCGCCACGGTCTTCCATCAGCTGGCTTAAGGCTGCCCACCCCAGCAGCGTTGATGCGGTTCCCACCGACCCCAACAGTTGTCGTCGATCAATCATCGTAATATCCAGTCTGTGATGAATTCGGGAGTTGTCTCGATCATTCCCGCGAAACGAATTCGTCCAAGTTGAACAGAACATTCGCGGCTAAGGTGAAGGCGGCCAGTTCGGCGGCATTCAGATTGGCATCGGCAGGTGAGTCGCCATAAGAAATGATCTGTTTGGCTTCTTCGGGTCGCGCTTGGAATCGACTCACGTCCTGCTTCCAGCCCTCGGCTAGCACCGCTAATTCATCCGCCGTGGGATGGCGTCCCAAGGCCAGTACTACCGCTAACCGTAATCGCTCTTCAACCGTCACCGCCTGACTAGTCATCACGCGTTCGCCCAACTTTCGCGCCGCCTCCACAAAGGTGATTTCGTTGAGCAGCGATAAAGCTTGCAGGGGCGTATTGGTACGTGAACGCTTCACCGTGCAAATCTCACGATTCGGCGCATCGAAGAGCAGCATGGTTGGGGGAGCGGCCGTGCGCTTCCACACGGTATACAAGGATCGGCGATAAAGCCCCGGCAACTCATGCTGATAGTTACGCAAATCTCCGTAGCGACTGGTCTCATCCCAGACCCCCTTGGGCATATAGGGGCGAGCACTTGGTCCGCCCACTCGACTATTCAGCAACCCGCTGGCGCTCAGCGCCTGATCACGAATGATCTCGGCTGGTAAACGAAAGCGAGGCCCACGGCTGAGCAGTCGATTCTCGGGATCACGCTGCGCGGAATCGGCCGTCCACTGAGTGGACTTGCGATAAGTCGCACTGGTCATCACCAAACGATGAAGTCGTTTCACATCCCATGCTCCGGCAGCTTCAGGACCATCTCCCGACAGCGGCTCGCGGAACTCACAGGCCAGCCAGTCCAGCAAATCTGGATGACTGGGATACTCGGCCTGCGAACCAAAGTTTTCCGACGTTTTGACAATCCCCACTCCCAACAATTTCTCCCACAGCCGATTGACCCAGACGCGTGCGGTGAGTGGATTGTTGGGGGCAACGATCCATTGAGCTAGTCCGAGTCGATTCAGGGGAGCACCGGGAGGCAGACCCGGTAGAGCCGCCGGTAGTCCCATCTCCACCTTGTCCCCACGACGATCATACTGACCTCGCACGAGCACAAACGCCTCACGCGGTTTCGGCAGTTCCTTCATCACCATGACCGTTGGCAAATTCTTTTCGAGTTCCGCTTGCCGCGCATTTACGGCCGCGACCGCCGCTTCGGCCTGTCGAATAGGGCTGTTTTCATGAGCCAGGAAAAACTTCTCGATCTCCGCTCGCTGCTCGGGCTTGCGCTGATCAACCGCGACCTCGAGTGCCGAGCGCAGCGTCGCTGGAATCTGCGTTCCTTTCAGCGTCACTAAGCCTGCTCCGACGGACGTCGTCGATAAACGAAAGCGACCGATATTGTGCTGCCCCAACGCCTCGTGCAGCAGCCGAATCTTGACCGTCGCCTTTTCGGGAATCGTCAACGGATGCTCCAGCAAAAACATCGCCCTACGCGGCAATCGCTTGGTAGCATCGTTTCCATCCACGGCCCAGCCCTTCGTAGGATTGCCGGCGACGACAGCCTTGATATCCCAATTCGCCTGCGAATAATCCGCTTCCGCTCGGTTGAATTTCCCGCGCAGCGGCTCCTTCAAATCGGGAGCCGTCACCTCGAGTTCGACTTTGCTGAGGACAAAATTGCCGTTGGGAAACCGTCCCAAGCTTTCATTTGGCAAGCTGGCGTCTGGGAAGACTTCCAGGAGCACACCCGTCAAGGAGCCAGACGAATGCGCCGCGGTAATCTCATAGATATCGTTCGCCGGATTCACTCCACTGGCGAGATAGCTGCCGTCAGATTGACGCGTAAGCGTGGCGCCGCCCGTCGATTTTACCGCCGTCGGTTCGAGACCGATCCACGTTTGTGTTTCGGCACTCAAACGCTGCCGAAAGCCAGGCTCCCAAGCGGCGATCAACTCGGGTAATCGCTGGCGCTCTTGCTGAACACGCGCCTCAGCGGCGGTGCGGTCACGGGACAACTGTATGAGATGCTGCTCGTAATCACCCGCCGGTGCGGGCACTACCGGATCGGTATTGCGCGACTCACCACCCAGCGTCCCGCTCTCCGCCACATTGTTGAAAAACGCAAAGAACTGATAGAACTCGCGCTGTGAAATCGGATCGTATTTGTGATCGTGACAACGGCAACAGTTCAGCGTTAATCCAAGCCACGTGAGTCCCGTGGTTTCTACACGATCAATCACCGTCTCCACACGCCACTCTTCCGCGATAATTCCCCCTTCACCATTGAGTCGATGATTGCGATGAAAGCCAGTCGCCACCTGCTGTGAACGACTGGCATTGGGCAACAGATCACCCGCCAATTGCTCAACGGTGAATTGATCGAATGGTAAATTTCGATTGAACGCAGCGATCACCCAGTCGCGCCAGGGCCACATTTGCCGACTGCTATCGACTTGGAATCCATTGCTGTCCGCATAGCGGGCGAAATCCAGCCAGGTGAGTGCCATGCGTTCGCCGTATCTGGGCGAGGCTAGCAGCCGATCCAACCAGCGCTCATACGCATCGGGTGGAAGCTCCTTGCCGCCGCTGGCCGATAATACTTCCTCTAAATCCTCAAGAGATGGTGGCGAGCCGATGAGGTCCAGTGCCGCGCGGCGCCACAGTGTTGTGGGTGACGCTTCCGCGGCGAGTGCAAAATTAGACTGCTCCAGTCGGCTGACCACAAACCGATCGATGGGATTGCGGACGGCAGTTGTTGAGCGTACGCCGGGCAGAGCTGGTCGAACGGGATTTTGGAACGCCCAGTGTCCTTCATACTCCGCCCCCGCCGTCACCCAGCGTTGCAACAATTCCACTTGAGCCGGTGTGACCTGTTTGCCCGAATCAGGTGGTGGCATCCGCACGGCAGGATCCGTGGACGTGATTCGCCGAATGATTTCGCTGGCTTCCAATTTGCCCGGAACAATCGCGCGTGCACCCGATTCCGCCGGCTCGAGCGCCTGCTCGCGTTTATCCAGCCGCAGTCCGGCCTGACGCTGATTGGCATCAGGACCGTGACATTGAAAACAGGCGTCCGACAGGATGGGGCGAATGTCGCGATTAAAGGTGGGCTCGGCCGCCACGCTCACCGCCATCCCCACCTGCCAAGTCAGCCGCCAGATCAGCAGCCAGGTCAGCGGCAAAGCCAGTGGCAGATTCAGTGGCAAAGCCAGTGGCAGATTCAGTGGCAAAGTCGCCAGCAGAGGGAGCCTATTTGCCAGGCGATGCTGCCGGTGTGCGAGCCAGCGCAGTGATGGCCAGCGTCGCAGTGATGGCCGTCGTAGTGATGGCCGTCGTAGTGATGGCCGTCGTAGTGATGGCCGTCGTAGTGATGGCCGTCGTAGTGATGGCCGTCGTAGTGATGGCCGTCGCATCGGTGACAATGGTTGTCCCTGCCGTCCAATTACCGCGTTGACAACGGGCATCCCGCGTAGCTGTTCATCATTCATCATGCGCCGCATGTTGTTCATTGTCACTACCGCCTACGTGCTGATTTGTGCTTGTTCTGCTTCCAGCATTTCGCCGAAACCGGACAGCTGCCCGGTGTCACGCATGATTGTTATACCAAGCACTTCCAAGTCAATGCAGTTCGGCTGCTCGCCAAACGGATCTTCGATTTCCACACTCGCCTCTTCCATCCCGAACATGCCAAGTGATAACACGGCCATAATCAACGGCGACCACCAGCCAAAGCGGGTGCAAAGCACTAAGGGCAAGGTCGCCAGATAGACCGTAATGAGAAGTTTCGTGAGTGAAACATAGGCGAAGGGCAGGGGAGTTTTCTGGATTTTCTCGCAGCCACCCTGAGCGTTCACAATCTCCGCCACAAGCGCCTCGGCGTGCCGCGTGAGGGCTGCGTTGAGCTGTCCTTCGCGGGCTTGTCGAGCGATCCAGTGGGACATACCTGCGGCAATTGCGGTCGGCTGGTTACCAAATCGATCAGCCACCTGCCGCAAGCTCTCCGGCAAAAAACGCTCCGCCTCGCTCAAGTCGCGCAGTCCACGCAGCGACTGCCGTAAACTTATCGCATAGGATGCCAGTAGCCCCGCCAACTCCCGGGAGGAATTTGTGTAAGCGTTGGCAATTCGGGCGAGGTTACGACTGCAATTCACGATCACACCCCAGTGTGAGCGGCCCTCCCAGTACCGCGCCAAAGAACCGTTCATTCGCACAACCAGCAGGAAGCCGATGAGTGAACCAAGTACGGTGTGGCCGAAGGGGTCCAGCTTGGCGCCGATGATCTGCGTCCGCAGCCCCGTGGTCCATTCCCAAAACTCCGCCCACACCACCAATTCACAGAAGGCACAGAACAATGTCGCGATCACGATGCGCAAAGAACATCGCGGCAGGGCCGTTCCCCACCAGGAAAAGGCGTTATGCAACCAGCCCTTGTTGCTGTAATTCACATATCCCATGGAGTGCTTAACCAATCGTATGCCGAATCTCTAAATCTCCCGTCGCCAGATCGTACACCAAACCGATGATACGCAGCGTTCCCCGCTCTACTGCCTCACGCATCACTACGCTGCGTTCTAGTAGAGCTTGTGCGCTGCCGACCACATGGGCGCGAATCGCTTCTTCCAGCAGATCGCCACCGCCCTGCCGAGCGTGATCAACTGCTGGATAAATCTGCGCCAGTAGTCGACCGATCGGCCCATGGACCACGCCCGCTCCCAACGCCGATTTCACAGCACCACATTTGGCATGTCCCATGACCAGTACCAGGCTCACCCCTAAATGCTGAATGGCATACTCCAGGCTCGCAATCTCGTAATCACCCGCCACATGGCCCGCGACGCGAACTACGAATAAATCTCCTTGACCCTGATCGAAAATCACCTCGGGCGATACGCGTGAGTCCGCACATCCCAAAATCGCCGCGAACGGATATTGTCCCTCGGCATGTCGAGCTCGATCGTCGGGACTGGTGGAAGTGTTATGGCGAGTGTCATGCAAGTAGCGCCAGTGGCCATTGAGAACACGCAGGAAGGCCTCTTCCTTGGTGAGTCCCTGGCCGGGCAGATCGGCCGAACCAGCTTTGCTGGCTGGCGGCTGTTGGGCCGCTGAAATCCCCAGCAAATCGTCCATCGGCGCCGCTTCCTCATCCGGTCCCGTCATATCACCAGCTCCCAGGATTTCCAAACATCAACCAGCGAAGTAAAAACCTGAAGTAGAAACTACCGAGAAATTAGCGCAGCTGAAATCCTCGGCTGCCGCGTCGAAGTACCAAAGCACCGCTTATGCCGTGATGGCTGCCACCGCTTCTCCGACATTCGGATAAATCCGAAAGCGTCGATCCAAGCCGCAGATGGTGAGCAGTTCCAGGACGTTGCGGCCGACGCCGGTGAGCAGCATTTCGCCACCATTCTTGCGTGCTCGATTGGAAACCACCATTAAAAAGCGGATGCCCGCACTGCTGAGATAGGTGCAGCCTTCCATATCCGCGATGACATTCGGCCCCTCCGAGTTCGCTTGAGTGACGATTTGCTCTTCCAGCGCCTCCGCCGACTGAATATCAACCTGCACCGGCAGCTTCACCACAAAAAAGTTTGGCTCACGTTTCGAGGCGGCAGCGTTCATCGTTCGTTCCTTCAGAATGATCGTTCAGGCTAACAGCTCAATAATTTGCTCAGCAGTGACAGGTCGCTTCAACCCCTAATCAAAGCGGATCCCAACAATCGAAAAATCGTCCTCCAACGATCCGGGCCCATGCATGTCGAGAACCCAGTTGAGTAGGCGATCCAGACAGTCCTCTTGATGGCTTTCACGAGCCATGAAGTCTGCAAATTCATCGTAGCTGAGCATCGAACGATTGGGGCGATAAATCTCGTAACAGCCGTCGCTCAAAACAAACAGCCTCGCATTTGGTGGAACACACAACGTTTTCGTGGCGTAATCGTTTTCGGGTATCGCACCGATCATCAGGCCGGGAATGTTCAGTCGTTGAGGTTGGCGTGTTTCGTGATCAATCAGTAGAGCGGGGGGATGGCCGGCGGTCGCATAGGTCAGTTCCCGCGTGGGACGATGATAAACTCCGTACCACAATGTGAAATACATATCGTTGTGTTGACTCATTTGAAACAGTTCATTGAGTCGTCCCAGTACGCTGCTTGGGTCCCGGTAATTCGTGTTGGGCAGCGAAGGCGTACGCAAAGAATTAATTGCGGCGACACTCAGCAGCGCCGCGCCAAAACCATGTCCACACACATCCAGTAAATAAACAGCAAAGTGCTCCTCGTCGATCCAGTGATAACCAAACGAATCTCCTCCCACTTCACCCGATGGTTGATACTTCCAGTCAATCGCAAAAGGCTCTTGGGTACGGGCCGGAAAAATACTGCAGACATAGTCGGCGGCTTGATTCAGTTCCTTTGTCAGGCGCCGCTGCGCTGTCTCAATCGCTCGTAAATGATCACGCTCCACATCGCGCCGCAGTTTGCGATCCAGACTGGCGGACAAGCGAGCCCGCAGTAGTGTGCCGTTGAGCGGCTTGGGGAGATAGTCTTCGGCGCCTGCCTGAATACAGCGGATGACCCGATCAAACTCGTCTACCCCCGATAGCATGATGACGGGAATATGGCGCAGCTTCGGATCATTTTTTAATTGCGTTAACACCGCCAGCCCATCCGGTTGAGGCATCACGGCATCGAGCAGAACGACATCAATCCGATGGGACTCCAGTAGCTCAAACGCCGCCTTGCCACCCGCTGCTGTGTAAACGCTAAGTCCCTGGCGGGCGAGTTGTCGACTGAGTAGATCCCGATTGATCGCATTATCATCGACCACCAGCACCACTCCGCGTAGCGGCGGCCCAGCATGAGCGGCACTCTCCAGGGAGTCCAGCGCAGCCTCCATCTGCGCTGCCGTCTGCGTTGCGGACGGGTCAAACGGGACGTCCATTGCCTCCTGTGGACCGCTTGCCGCTAGCCGCGCCGACAGCCCCACTTGCCCCGCCGCAAATGGCTCTGCCAAGGGCCCGGTTCGTACCAGCAATTCCAAGCGTCGAGCAGCCTGCGTGATGCGCTGCAAATCGCCCAGCGAGTTGGTACATTCGACCGCCGCTAGTTGCTCCCGCAGCAGCTCACTGTAGCCAATGATCTGATGTATGGAATCTCGCAGCTCATAGCGCACCTCGGCTACCGTCTGAGGAATCTGCGTGTTGTCTGCATCTATCGAAGCATCTATCGAAGCATCTTGCGACTCTGCTCCCGCATCTGTGCTAGGCATAAACTGGATTTCCTCTCACTCCGTCAGTCCCTCGTACAACGCCGAGCCGATCCGTACGATTGTGGCACCTTCGGCAATCGCCAACTCAAAATCACCGCTCATACCCATCGACAATTCGCGAAATGACATGCCCGGTGGCGCGACCTGCTGCAGTCGCTCCGCTAGCTCGCGAACCGCCGCAAACTCGCGACGAGCCTGCGTTGCGTCGCTCTCGAGGCCCGACATCGCCATGAGTCCGACGACTTCCAATCCCACGAAACGACTAATCGCGGGCAGCAACGGCTCCACTTCGTGCGCCGCAAAACCATGCTTCGACGGGTCGCCCGATATGTTGATCTCCAGCAACACCGGCAACGTGGCCTTGCTTGCCACGCCGCTCGCCCGTTCTCGAGAAATTTCTTCTAGCAGCGACATGCGATCACCGGCATGTAGAAAACTGACGGCCGGCAACGTGCGGCGAACTTTATTGCGCTGCCAATGCCCAATCAGATGCCAGCGAATCGCCGACTGATTCAATTGCTGAGCACGTTCGACAAGTTGCTGCGGGCGGTTTTCACCCAGATCGTGGCAACCTGCCGCCACCAGCGCTCGAATGACCTCGATCGATACATACTTGGTCACCGCCACCAGACGAACATCGTCCGCCGTGCGTCCCGACTGCCGAGCCGCCGCGGCCACTCGCTCACGCACTTGCCCCAGATTCGTATCGATGAGCGCTTGCAACGAGTTCATCTCATTCGATTTCCACAAGAGCATCACGAGTGCCGTTGCTGTTGAAGCGTGCGGCGAGAAAATCACACATGACGTTTTGGCCCAGGAGCGACCGACTGCCGGGGCGTGACAACGTTCGGTAGACCAGCCATTGCCGACTGGCAAACTGCACTCGATAACCCACGGCCACATCGGCCGCGATCGGCTGCAGGTTTTCCGCGACCGTCAGCGTCCGCCACGTAAAATCACGCTTCATCAGCGAACGATCAGCGGTGATCCAGAGCGGTGCACAGAGTGCGACGCCGTCACCCGCATGACTCCACTCCATCCGCCCCGCCTCACAGCTCAATCCACCTACGGCAGACTGCGCTCGCCATTCCGGCAGATAGAGCGGCAGGATCAGCGCGAGTGGTTGCTTGGCCGTGCGAGCCTGGGGTCGCGTGGGTAGCTCTCGTAAAGCACATTCGCGCGTGTCCGACGCCGCGGTGCCGCCAACGCTTGCTCCCAGCGGAATGCTCGCGTGATATTCGATGCGCCCCGCCCGTTCGCCAGCCACTGTGTCCGCGAGATAGACGCTGCCCGCTTCACGCACAAACAAAATCTGTCGCTCCAGCTTGAAGCCTTCGGTCAGTGGCAACGATAGTTCGAGGTAATCCGACTGCTCATCTGACAGCCAGCAGACTTCTTCCCAGTCTCCGGCAGGCTGCAATTGTCTGCCATCCAAACGGACCTCCGCTTGCCAAGCACCGCTCCAAAGCGTCCGCCGCCGCGAATTCAATTCCAGATTCACCCGTCGGTCAGGAAAAGCCAATGCCAACTGGATTTCATCGTCCGCCTCCCACGAAGAACGCATGCTCGCCACACGCGCCGTTTCCGAATATTCGGTGGGCAGTGCTGCCGAGGATGTTGCGGAATGTTTTTTTGTCATCGTGCTGGAACCAAACGTCCAAGCGGCCAGTTGCCGCGCCTCGTCTCCCGCCAGGTCCACAGCCTCTTCCCAAAGCTGTTGATTGACTGCCCGCTGCTGCGCCGAATGCGCACCAACTGTCGGCGCGAAGATTGGCGAATAATCCCAGCGAGTTAATCGCAGCAGTTGTAAAGTGAGGTGTGCAAATTGCGCTTTAATATTATCGGTCGGCGGCATCGCTACGA
This sequence comes from Pirellulaceae bacterium, assembly GCA_044235425.1. GTDB lineage: Bacteria > Planctomycetota > Planctomycetia > Pirellulales > Pirellulaceae > JBJSXJ01. The sequence continues at coordinate 21,678 of JBIIHW010000005.1, read as the reverse complement.
AACTTGCCAGCGTGCGTAGTAAGCGCAGGGAACGCGTCCAACTGGCAAACAAAGGACGAATCTCGGACAGCAACTCCGCCCGCGGCAAGCCCTCGCCATCAGTCGAATCCACTAGTCCCGTCGCGATGGTGCGAGTGGCTTGAGAAACCCAGTGCTGACAGCGAGCATCCGTCGGAGACAGCGTCGCCAGCAGCAAGGGCAATTCGCCACTTAAGAGCTGCTGCTCGAGTGTTACGAATCGCGTCGCTTCTCCGAGATCTCGGTCGACGAGTTGCGTGAGTGCTTGCCAAAGTGCATCGCGAGCGACAGTGCTGCTGCTATCGCTCAGCAGCGGCCACCAATGACAGCAAGCAATCGCCTCCCCGGCCAGCTCGATATCGGGGCGACGCTGCTTTACCTCGTCCAGCCACGTTTGCACCGCGGCGCTGCCGGCTGTCTGCAGCTGCTCGCTGATCCGCTGACTGGAACTGGCCAGCTGGGCCGCTTCGCCCCAGGCTAATGTGGCAACGGCTGCCTGTGCCTGTTGAGCGGCAATTTCTGCCGCCGATGCTTGGCGACGCTGGGAACGCGACGGCTTGGTGGCTTGGTGGTGTACGGCTTGATGCTGCGTGACTCGATGCTTGTCCACGTGATCCCTGCTCCCTCGGAAAGCCGCCTGGCGCTGGACGGATGTCATGAAAAGGAATACGGTAATGGAGGTTCGACATCTTACCAAGGTGCCCTGACGATGGGGCGATCCAGGAGCGCGATGATGAAACTTCTTCAGAATAAGGCCGCCAGGGTCAACCGGCGGCAAGCGGTTGAGGCGGTCTGTTTCCTGTTCGCCAGCGTGGCCGGTTGCCTCCTCGCCGCACCGCTCCAGGCCCAAGAGCCCAAATGGAGTGAATTGACGGGTGAACTGCCCGCCGATTTCACTCGACTGGGAAAGAACGTCGATGTCTGGATGAGTCCCAAGCGTAAGCTGGTGGTGGTGGATGGTAAAGTTTGTCTCCGCGAAGGCCAGCTGGAAATGTTCGCTTGCCCGCGAAAGTCCAAAGAACATGAATCGGTCGTCGCCGTCAACAGCGATGCCAAAACGGTTCACGCAGCACTTCTTGCCGTTGGAGCCACTACCGGCTCGCCTGTGAAATTCGATCCGCAGTTCACCCCCCCCACCGGCACCAAGGTTGACATCATGCTGCTCTGGAACGACGCCGCCGGAAAACCGCAGCAGCGTCCCGCTCAAGACTGGGTGCGTCACGTGCGTACCAAAAAACAACTCGAGACTTCCTGGGTGTTTGCGGGAAGTGGCTTTTGGACCGACGAAAGTTCCGGGCAACGCCATTACCAAGCCGATGCCGGGGACCTGGTCTGTGTCTCCAATTTCCCCACCGCCACACTCGACCTGCCCGTCGCCAGCAGCCAGGACAACGCGGACCTGCAATTCGAGGCGTTCACGGACCGCATTCCTGCCAAAGGAACGACGGTACGCTTAGTCTTCCAGCCCCGGATCGCTGCCGCTCCAGCTCCAGCCGCCAAAGATTCGGCCCCCGGTAAACAGCCGCAACCTAAGCCCTAACCGCCCGGAGCTGCACATAGCTGCAGGTCTCTTTCGCATGGAGACGCAGTGAACTGCGCGCGGAGACAAAGGTCTCTTTCGCACGGACACACGAAGAGTGATTAGAAGAATGAATTTGCTTTGTTCTTAATTAATGATTTCTTTACTGCTGTGATTCTCGTCTGCATTTGTTAACCATTTAATGTTGACGTGATTAAATTTCATTTCATCAGAGCAGTCGTTTATCAGGCCAGTCGTTTGATAGACCAATCTTTCCGAGAATCATCGTCACGCACTTAAGTAAAATTCTTTGATTCTTATATTCCAGCCGTCATTCTCTGCGTTCCTCTTCGAGTTTTCGTTTCCCCGTGTGCGACTCATCGCGTGTCCCCGTGCGCAGCCGAACTCGCTCCGCCGCGAAGGATCAAATGAATCGCGGAACTCTTCAGGCCCGCGAATAGCCGCTTACCCACGGTGAGCTCCAGTTCGCTGGCGGCGGAGCGGGTGATGAGGGCCGTGAGTGGGAAACCGCAATCCAGTGACACGCGCACGAGTGGACCTTCTGGCTGTACCTGAGTTACGCGGGCTGGCAGGTGATTTCGCAAACTGGTGCCCGTCACAGGTTGATGTTCCAAAATGACATCTTCACCGCGAATGCAGGCGAATCCCTCGCGCCCCGTCGACTCGCGACAAACCGCACTCACAATCACATCACCGATTTGAATTCGAGCGACACCGTCGGTGATCGAAAGAATCTCGGCCGCATGGACCGTCTCCACCCCGACTAATTGAGCGACATTTAAGTCCGCCGGCTGCGAAAAGACGGTTGGCACCGAACCGATCTGTCGGATCTCTCCATGTGACATCACGATCACACGATCGGCTAGTGTCATCGCTTCGAGACGATCGTGAGTGACGAGGATGGTGGGGATGGAAAACTGTCTGAGCAGGGTGCGTAGTTCACGCCTCATCTGTTCCCGCAGGGCGGGGTCTAGCGCTGCCAGCGGCTCGTCCAGAAGCAGAAGTCGTGGTTTGATCGCAACCGTCCGCGCAAGTGCAACTCGCTGCTGCTGGCCTCCCGAGATTTGACTTGGATAACGCTGCCTCAAATCCCAAATGTCGAACGCCTTTAAGAGCTGAGTGGTGGTGGCTTGCCGTTCGGCGCGGGGCAGTTTACGCAGGCCATACTGCACGTTGTGCCACACGGTGAGGTGGGGAAAAAGGGCATACTCTTGGAACAGATAACCAATCTGTCGTTGACGCGGCGGCCTGTGGATGGCACGAGCGACATCGCACCAGACCTGAGCGCCGCAGTGAATGGAACCGGTTTGAGGCCGGTCGAGTCCCGCGAGGCAGCGCAGCACGGTTGTCTTACCGCAGCCAGATGGGCCCAGCAGTACGGTGATCGAAAACTCATCGCTCGGCTGCCGCCAGGCCGCTTGCACCACGAAGCCGGTTGCGAAGCGGCGCTGGATGTCGACGACCAGCTGCTGGGGCGCTGGCACTGCGGACGTCATGCGCGCACTCCCGCTCGATAACTCGTGCGCTGCCGCTGTCGCAGCTCTAGCCATTCCACCAGTGCCAAGGCACTGACAGCGAAAAGGATGAGTAACCAGGAGGTACGAGCGGCGGCGGCGTAGTCGAGTGCTTGAACATCATCGTAGATGGCTATCGAGAGCGTGCGAGTGACACCGGGGATGTTTCCTCCTACCATCAAAACAACGCCAAATTCGCCCAACACATGCGCGAAGGTCATCACGAGTCCTGCCACGATCCCAGGACCCGCCAGTGGCAAGGTGACGCGCCAAAACGTGGCTAATCGTGACTCCCCTAAACACCAAGAGGCTTCGATCAGTCGCTCGTCGACGCGCGCCAGCGCTGCGATTGTCGGCCGCATGAGAAATGGAGCATTTCCAACGATGGAAGCGATCAGTAATCCCGTAAAGGTGAAGGGCAGTTGCCCGCCCGTCAAACGTTCATACCAACCACCCATGTAGCTTTGCGGCCCCATCCCACGCAGCAGATAAAAACCGAGTACCGTGGGGGGGAGCACCAGTGGAATGGAGAGCAACGCCTCCACAATCGCTCGACCGGGCCAGCGACCGCGCGCGATGAGCCAAGCCACGGGGATGCCCACCAGAGCAAGCAGCATCGTCGTGGCTGTGGCAAGTGTCAACGTCAGCCGCAGCGCGGTGTAATCCATCGCCAGCACCTCATTTGAACATCGCGTGATTCCGATCACCACGCGACACCAAATAGGCCATCAAGTCCAGGATCTCGTCTTCCTGTAGCGTATTGAGTAGCCCTTCGGGCATCATCGACACTTTCGAGGGAACCATCTGTTCAATTCGACGATGTTCCACTTTCACCGTGACATTGGGTTCCAACATGTTGGTATTCACAATCAAATCCTCATTCGACAAATTCACGATTCGACCCGTGATCACCTTGCCCTCATCGGTCGTGATCGTCACGGCAGAGTATTGATCGCTAATCACTTTACTCGGCTCCATGATTGATTCGAGGATGTCGCGCGGCGAGAAGCGACCGGCGAGTTGGGTGAGATCGGGGCCCAGTGCACCGCCTTCGTTGTCGAACCGATGACAGGCGAAACAATTCGCGGCGGCGAAGAGCGTGCGACCGCGAGCGAAATTACGACCCTTCAGTCCGTTCTCCAGCCGTGGTGTTAGCTCCGCCATCGTCCAAGCTTTGACGTGCGGTCGGGCGGGTGCGATTTGCGGTTTGGTACTCTCGATCGGTTGAGCATCGATGATGGGGCGCAGCATCTGCCGTTCCGACTCCGACAACGTCTTGAGTGCATCATTTTTAATGTTCTGAACAAACAATGCAAAGCTCGCCCCACCTCGATAACCACTCGCACGTCCAAACCACTCGAAATACGTTTTTCGTAGTTCGGGTGTCCAGCCAGCGGTCAGCCCGCGCAGCGCTCGCGCATACTCGATTTGCTCTTCCTGCGTGGGTGCAGCCACGAGCAGGGCGACGAGTTTCGAGGCGGTCTCGGGCACTTGCAGATGGACCAGCACTTGGGCCAGTTCCGCATTCAGCTCCCGCACCGCGGTCGGAAAATGTTCCGCTAACTGCCCGACGATCGCCTGTCGTTCCTTATCGGTCGCTGGTCCCAAGCGGTTGAGCGTGACTTGATAGACGCGCGCTAAATCAATGCGCTGATCGTCCGTCAACTTCGCCCAGTCCAATCGTGCGAGTGCCCGTAGCACCTCGGCTCGCAGCGCCGCATCTGGTCGCTCGTCACGATTCTGGCGATGAAATGGATCTTGGGCTTTCGTGCGAACGAGAGCCAGGATTGCCAGGAGTGCGGCTTGTGGTCGAGTTTCCGCGAGCGCTCGCGATTGCCACTGGGAAACATCCTGGTGCTCCAGCGCCACTCGGGCCGCAAAGCGGATGTACCGATCAGCCGAATCCAAGTGTGGCCAAGCCATCTCTACCGCCCGCTCATCCCGACGGCCATGAAACGATTCCAGTGAGCGACGGAGTTTTCGCGCGGTGGCAGCTTCGGGCGTGTCGAGGGACTGGCTGGCGGCCGTCGCTTCCGTTCCGCGGTAGGTGACTCGATACAGTCCAGATTTTGTGCGGCGTCCACCGATGGTAAAATAGAGGGCACCATCTCGCGGATTTACAATTACGTCGGTGAGTGGCAGTGGCGTGCCCATGACGAATTCTTCGAGAGTACCGCGATAAGCAGACCCTTGTGGTTCCAGATGCAACGCATAGAGTTTGCCGTAACTCCAGTCGCATAGATAAAGCGCCTCCTGGTATTTCGCCGGAAACTTAGCACCATATCCGAACGTCACGCCCGTGGGAGAACCAGGGCCAACGTTGGCTACCGCTGGCAAGCTGTCGAGGTAATGCACGGGCCATTTTCCAGCTCCGTTACGCCAACCAAATTCGGCACCACTCGTCACCAGGCAAACTCGCGTCGGTCGGTACCAGGGGGTGTTAATGTCCCACTCCATGTCGGCATCGTAGGTAAACAAATCACCATGCCGATTGAAGGCCGCATCAAACTGATTGCGAAAGCCATTCGAGATCAATTGCCAGTTCTTACCATCGGGATCGATTTGATAAACGCAGCCGCCCGGCGCCAGCACGTCACGCATGAAACCACGTCCATCGGGCATGCGCGGCAAAAGATGATCCTCACCCCAATGCAGCGGAACCTTGGAGCCTGTGATTTCGGTGAGCTTTGTACCGTTACCGCAGACAACATAGAGCGACGTTTGGTCTGGCGCCAGCAGCACGGCGTGTGGACCATGTTCGCCGCCACCCTGAATCTTGCGCAAGGATTCGACCCGGTCCAGTTCGCCATCGCCGTTCGTATCCCGCGCTCGATACAAACCACTGTCGTACTTCTGTCCTTTATTGACAACGATGTAGAGACTGTCGAAAGCCCACAGCAGACCTTGGGCTTCGCCAATATCGAGCGGTAATTTTTCCACTTTGGTGTCGGACGCAGCCGCACCCAAGGCGGGCGGAGTGATGCGATAGAGCCCACCATACTGATCGCTAACAATTAAACGACCAGCAGGGTCCGTACACAAATTCACCCAGGAACCCTCAACGTCTTTAGGCACCGAGTAGAGCAGTTCGGCGTGGAATCCTGCGGGCAGTTTGAGCTGATCAGCAGGTGTGGCGGGCGGTTCCTTGCGAGCTGGTGGCGGCGCGGATGGCTTGGCCTGTCCGCCATCCGCTGCCGCCACTTTGCCAGCCTGTTTTCCAGCTTGTTTTCCGGCTTGCTTGCCTGTCTGCTTGCCTGCCTGCTTACTTGGATTGTTTTTCGCTTTGTTCGGCTGAGGAGCTGCGGGAGAGCCGGGGACAGCCGGTGCAGCCAGCGGCAGGAAACGCACGCAGACCGGCTTGCCTACCGCCACCGACTGGCCCGTCACCTGCAATTTGCCGGTCTCGGAGTCAATAGCGAACAGTACGACGGAATCACTATCCTGGTTCGCGACAAGGGAAAATTTTCCTGTTGGATCGACCGCAAAATTGCGCGGCACTTTGATCTTGTCGTCTTGATGGCCGACGTATGAGAGCTGGCCTGTTTGCTGGTCGATCGCCAACGTCACAATGCTGTTGTGACCACGATTTGAACCATACAAGAACTTGCCACTCGGGTGCACCACGACTTCGGCCGTCGAGTTGTTACCGGTGAAGCCAGCGGGCAACGTGGTGATCGTCTGCAGAGCGGAAAGCTTTCCGGTGGCGGCGTCGTGGCTGAACGCGGTGATCGTCGACGCCAACTCATTGATCACATAGGCAAATTTTCCGGTGGGATGGTAGGCAAAGTGACGCGGTCCCGCGCCCGGTTCGACGGCGACAAAGGCGGGGTCGTTCACGGTCATGGTGCCACGTTCCGCATCAAGCCGATAAATCATCACCTTGTCGATGCCCAGATCCGCACACACCGCATAGCGATTACTGGGATCAATATTGATGGAATGAGCATGGGGAGCTTCTTGACGCTTGGTATTCACACTGGTACCCGCATGCTTGTGAATGGCGGCCGGGGCGGCCAAAGAGCCATCGGGTTGCACCGGCAGAGCGGCACAACTGCCGCCCCCATAATTCGCCACGAGCACCATGCGGCCTGTCTGATCAATCGATACGTGGCACGGTCCCGCACCACCCGAGGGTTGTTTATTGAGGAGTCGCAGATTGCCGGTCACGGAGTCGATCGCCAGGGCGGCGACGGCCCCCTGACGCTGCCCGGATTCATTTTGCATCTCGGTCACGGCATAGAGATATTTGCGATTGGGATGAATGGCGAGGAACGAGGGGTTCGTGAGCTCGCCGGCCAGCTCTGGCTTCGTCAGCATGCCAGTGGCCGTGTCTAGCTCGCAACGATAAATTCCCTGGCTGCCGGGTGACGTCTCGCTGGCCGGTGCATTGTAGGTCCCAAAGTAAACTCGAAATCGACTGGACTGAACGCCCTGCGGTTCAGCCCCTGGCAACTGGGCCACTTGTGGACCTGCCGCGAGCGACCACAGAACGAGCACGATGAGGGCCCACGGGCGGGCACTCGTCGCCTGTCGCGTGATCGTCTGCCCGGCAGTTTGCCAAGCAGTGGGTTTTACGAAGATGGAGGGTCGTGGAGAGAAAGCCGGGTGGGAAGTGCGAGGGCAGTTGGTCATGGGCATCAGTGGGAAAAAAAGGGCCGGGGGAAACGTCGGATACAAGGTCCTGAGTACTGCGGTCACAGTTGACCATAATCGAACAGCCGGATAAAGTCTTATCTGGTGATGGATTTGATAGGAACGCTAACAGATACCCGACCATGATCCGATTCGCGCTGTCCCAATTGCTGCTTGAGCTCTTGCTGGTCGACCACCAGCCTTAGGGGACCGCGCATTACCAAGTGATGCAAATCAAGCGAAACCCTGAGGCTCAAGCTTCGGGGTTTTTTTGTTGAGTTAAAGGAGTGGCAGGAATGAGTTCTGACCGACGCATTGTGATCTTCGACACGACTCTGCGCGATGGCGAGCAGTCGCCCGGCTGCAGCATGAATCTTGGTGAAAAACTCGAGATGGCTCATTTGCTGGCGGAACTTGGGGTCGACGTGATCGAAGCGGGCTTTCCGATCGCATCACCGGGTGACTTTGAAGCGGTGCGTGAGATCGCGAAAACGCTGCGAGGTCCTACCATCTGTGGGCTGGCACGCTGCAACGATGCCGACATCGATCGCGCTTGGGAAGCACTTAAACATGCCTCCTCGTCGCGCATCCACGTGTTTCTGGCGACGAGTGCGATTCATCGGGAATTCAAGTTAAAGATGACGCGTGAGGAAATTGTCGCTCGAGCCGTGCACGGTGTGCAACGAGCTCGTGGTTACTGCGATAACATCGAGTTTTCTCCTGAAGATGCTGCTCGGACCGAGCATGATTTTCTCTGCACCGTGGTAGAAGCTGCGATCGATGCCGGAGCCACGACCATCAACATTCCCGATACCGTCGGCTACGCCACTCCCCAGCAAATGCACGCCACCATCTCGATGCTGAAAAATCGCGTGCCCAATATCGATCGGGCGGTGATCAGTGTGCATTGTCACAATGATCTGGGGCTCGCCGTCGCGAATAGCCTGGCAGGCGTGGAAGGTGGTGCCGGCCAGATCGAATGTACGATCAACGGCATCGGCGAACGAGCGGGAAACTGCGCATTGGAAGAAGTCGTCATGGCGCTCCGCACTCGTAATGACTACTATCACTGCGAAACCAACATTCGCACTCAGCGACTCGTGCCCGCCAGTCGTCTGCTCACCACGATCACCGGCATGCAAGTGCAACGCAATAAGGCGATCGTCGGTCGCAATGCCTTCGCGCACGAAGCGGGAATTCATCAAGATGGAATGCTCAAAGAACGTCGTACTTACGAGATCATGTCACCCGAGGATGTGGGATTTGCCAAAACCGATTTGGTGCTTGGCAAACATAGTGGTCGAGCGGCGCTGGCCGACCGTGCCAAGGCCCTGGGGTTCGAGTTGAACGGTGAGCAGTTGCAGCATGTGTTCGACGAGTTCAAACAGCTGTGTGACAAGAAGAAAGAAGTCTATGACAGCGACCTGATCGCTCTCATCGAAGGCTGCTGGACCGAGACTCCCCAGGAAGAATGGACGTTGGTCTCGTTCGAAACCGCCTCCGGCACCAACCGTCCACCGTTTGCGCGGCTGACGCTGCGTCGCGGCAGCGATGAAGTGACGGCCGAAACGACGGCCGGTGACGGCCCCATTGACGCCGCCTTTCTCACCGCCGAACGACTCACCGGCTTGAAACTCACCTGCAAAGACTTCCAGGTTCGCAGCACCAGCTTAGGACACGACTCCCAAGCCGACGTTACCTTGGCCATCGAGCATGGTGGCCAAACCTATCGCGGCCGAGGTGTCTCGACCGATTCCGTCGAAGCTACGATCAAAGCCCTGCTTAACGCCGCCAACCGCATCGCTGCCCAGAGTACGAAAACGCCAGGCCTGGAGTCGTGATTCAATTTGATAGGGCCTGAGGAAGGTTCTCAGCCGAACGTGAGCCAATCCCGTCGGCTGGGCAATTTCTATGATGGTGCTCGAAATGCCCTCGAGCACCCCGTGGGGCGATGGTTAGTCCGCCCCTGACAGCGACACAACGAGACTCAGGCGAGTCGCACCATCGCCGGGCGGTACTGGTTTACGGCACGGTGCGGACGCCGCTCAATGGGACCTGATTACGTCCCCGTATTTTTGGAGCACTTCGCTAGCGAGCCCGAGGATGAGCTCGTTCGTATGCCGCTCGTAGCCCCGCCGTGCTGACGTGCGTGTAGATTTGCGTCGTCACCAGGCTCTTATGACCCAGTAGTTCCTGCACGCTCCGAATGTCCGCTCCGCGGTCCAGCAGATGAGTTGCGAAGCTGTGTCGCAGCGTGTGCGGCGTGGTGCGTGAATCCAGGCCGGTGGTGGCCAACAGTTTTTCCAGATTGCGAGCCACGCTGCGCGTGGTCAGTCGGCGGCCGAAACGATTCACAAAAAGAGGTGCTTGCTCCCCGTGCTTCTCTTTAGGATGAAGCTGCCGACGCGTGAGCCAGGTTTGAATGGCTGTCACGGCATGACTGCCCAGCGGCGAGAGCCGTTCCTTGCGTCCCTTGCCCCGCACACGCACCAGCCCTTCCTCCAAATCCAAATCGCCATCGCATACCCCCACCAACTCACTGACACGCAGCCCCCCCGAGTACATCGTTTCCAGCATCGCCCGATCACGCATGCCTAGCGGTTCCTGGGCGGAAGGTGCCTCGAGTAACACCAGGATTTCGTCCGTCGTCAGAAAGTGCGGCAACTTGCGGTCCGGACGCGGATTACGTAACGGCTTGGCCGGGTTGATCGTCACCAGCCCCTCACGCTGCGCGAACTTAAAAAAACTGCGCAGAGAAGCCAGTCGGCGCGCAATCGAACTCTTGGCGTATCCAGCCTCATGCATCGCGGCTACATAGCCACGCAGCAAAAGCGGTGTCACTTGGTCGATCCGAGGTGCCGACCCCAGCGTCATCACCAAGTACTCCATCAGCCCCGTGAGGTCTTCACGATAGGATTTGATGGTCAAATCCGCCGAGTTACGTTCTACTCGCAGGTACCGCAGAAAACGATCGATGGCCAGCGAAACCATGGCCGACCACTCACTCTTGTTCGTCCATCGGCGTCAGCGGAATGACAAATCGGCGATTAAACACACGCTGATCATCCGCCGCCTGACGAATCTTCTGACTCAGCATCGCCGCGTCATACCAGGTGAAACTCAGATTGGGATCCGAGGCAAAACGCCCCAGAGTACGGAGAACTTCCGTTCGCCGCTCGTCGTCAAACAGAAACACGTACCGTTCGTCACCCTTGACCAGTGCAAGTACGTTGATGTCGTTGTCCACGAAATGGGACTCCTGGCAGCCGTCGGGGTCTTCCTAACTATCCCCTTTATCGGCCAGAAATCGCTCCGCGTGTTAAGAAAGCTACCCCGTCCGTTTTTGCAGCACGATTTTACCTAAATTACCCAGGCCCGGCGGTTGAGCACGGGGGACACTAAGTTGCGCACGAAGCTCACGGCATTTGCTTCGCACTGAGCCCCAGAGGAAGGATCTCAGAGTTTGTCTTGATGGGATGTGGTTAAAGTTGTTGATCTGCAGAATTTCGGGAAGAGAAATGAAAAAAAGACAGAGTCGGAATTTGAGAGATTGGAAATGAAGTAATTTGCCTCATGAACTCTTGAATGAAAAAAAACAGATTCTCATCTCTCATCCCTCATCCCTCATCCCTCTGCTGCGAAACCCAACCCGAGTTCTCCGTGTGAAATTTGAGTCCTCCGGGGGAAACCGTGAATTTACCGCTCGGGGCGAGTCTTCTGCTGCAGGAGGTAACCGAGCAGGTCGCGCGATTCTTGTTCGCTGAGCGGGTCGGTGACGTTGGTTGGCATCAAGGAAAGAGCGGATTGCCGTTGTTCGTCGATCTGCCCCAGTTCCACTCGTCGCTCCTTCCCTTGCTGGTCGGCCAGGACCACCGTTTGTCCTTCCTCACGCAGCTTAATTCCGGTGATCACCTGGCCATCCGTCGTGGTAATGATCGTCACTCGAAAGGCCGCATCGACGTTACGGCTGGGGTCAAGGATATCTTCGAGTAGACGTTCGGCACCGCGCACACCGACGCCATCCAGTTGAGGCCCAATCATGGCACCTTCACCGGCCACTCGATGGCAGGTAGCACACTGTTTCTTAAACACGGCTGCCCCTCGCTCGACCGACGGTGCGGCCGCTTGGAAACTAGTCAATCGCTGGGCGACCAGTTGCCGGACTCGTTCATCCGCGGCGGGCAGATCTTTGGTGAGTGCAGCAACTTGGCGCGCTAGTTCGGGATGTTTGTCGAGGGCGAGTCGTTCGAGGAGCGTTTTGTCCTGCAGCAAGCGCGGCGAGGCCTTGCCCAGGCTGATCGTCTGTAAAAGTGTTTGCACTCCTGCTGGCGATGTGGCGAGTGCTGTGGCGACTTGTTGCTGCAGGGCACCAGCGCTAGTGGCGAGCGTCGCGGCCAAGGTGGCTCGAGCCTCTTCGGTGTTCACAGCCACCAGCAACTCGGCAGCTTTCGCACGGAGTGCCGGCGACTCCGTGCCATCCAGGGCGAGCGTCGCACACTGGGGTGCGGCTCGGGAGCGGTTCAGGGTGAAGCTGGTTTGGAGCGCCACGGTGCGCAGTTCTGTTGGCAAAGTGCGATCGCTGACCAGTGCTTCAATCGCGGTCCGCTCGGCTTCGATGTTCAGCAATTCGCAGACACGAAGAGCGACATCGCGCGAGCCGGAGTTCGAGAGAGCTTCGGCGGATGGAGCCGCGACGACTGCCGGCTCGAACAGCCCCGCTCCGATCCAGGCGAAGGCACTGCCAGTGTCACCATCCACAATTTCCACTTGACCAATTTTTCCTACCCATTCCTGCAAATCCCACTGCACTTTTTGCGCGACATCATTCCGTGGCGCTGTGACACGTCGGACTTCCTGGCCATCCTCGACCAGCTTCAATCGCAGGTGGTTAACAGCGGAGTCTTCTTTACCGGGTTCGCCGTTGTGACCGCAGAGCCAGAAGGTGAGCCGAGGAGGAATCGTGAACGGAGCGCTCCGCAGGATTCCGGTTCTTGTTTCGCCGTTGACGATGCTATCAAACACGGGAATTTCGCGTCCGTCGGCGGTACGTCGATTACGAATTCCCCACGCGTTGCCAGCCTTCGGTCCCTGGTCGTCCGCGTTCAGCGGCAGCGATTCCCAGGCGGCGCTGTGGCCGCTGCTGGGGTGCAGCAGTCGGTGCGCGACGCTCGTGAGCCAGCGTGCTGCTACGGAGTCGGCGCTTGGTGGTGAGCCGCCACGCAGCCGCAGGCCCTCCAGCATGGCACGAGCAACACTCACTTCTCGCAGTGAAATCCTCATCGCCCCCGCCGGCTCATTCGCCGTGCCGAATTGCTTCTGCGCGAATTCGGCGACGGCGGTCAGTCGCTGCGGAGAACCACGACGGGCAATCTCCGTCACTGACCGTTCTAAATACTCGCTCTGCGGATCGTTCTTACAAACGTAATCGAAGACAAAGTCGGCCGCTTGCTCCTGCGCGGAGGCGAGGGCCACGTCGAGAAGCGGCCGTAGCTGTTCGGGTGGCAAAGCGTCGGCATGCTCCGCGAGCTCACGTAAGCCGTGTTCATGCTGGACTTGACGGCGCAGCGACAAACGAATGGCATGGATGAGCTGAGTGTCGGTGACGGGAGCTTGCTTCCAGGTAGCTAACAGCGCAGCGATATGCTCAGCCGCCGGATGGCGCGCCAGGGCTTCGGCCGCCAGTCGCTGCACCCGTGGCTGGTTGGAAGCCAGCTGCTCTCGCACCCAAGCGGCGGCCCAGGGCTCCAGCCGCGGCTGCTCCGCCAAAGCACGCAGGATCGCCGCTCGGACGACTCCATCGCCGCTCGCCTGCAATTCATCCGCCACCTGACCCGACTCGGCCGGTGTGCCCGGTGTGCCCGGTGTGCCCGGTGTGCCAGGGGCGATGGGCGTGGATGGGCTTGGTCCCAGGGTACGAACGAGGTCGGCAAGCTGGCCCTGTCGAGCGAGAATCCAGACCGCGTGGGACTGTGCTAAAGGTGAGAGTTTTTGCGCCGAGAGGGCACCGAGTGCGGCGGCTGGTTCCCGTTCGAGCAGCTGCTGAGTGGCGAGTGTGCGCACGGTTTGGTTATCGTCACTCAACCGTTCCACCAGCTGCGGTGGAGTGAGCTGAGTGAAGTTGGGGATCTCAGCTGGCTGCGCCTTTTCGCCTTTCCAGACCACTCGCCAGATTCGACCGCGGGTGCGATCACGACGTGGATGTTTCAAATCAACTTCGTAGTGACCGATGATGCTGTTGTAAAAGTCGGCAATGTATAGGGCGCCATCAGGACCCATCTGCAAATCAACGGGGTGAAACCAGGGGTCATCACAAGCCACAAAATCTTCCGGCTTCTCGACCCACGGCGAGGAACCTCGCCAGGAGACCACATCGCGATGCACGACGTTGGTGACCACGTTACCCACGTAGAAACAATGGCGGTACGAGGGTGGAAAATGAGCGGCGTCATAATGGACGACGCCGGCGATACCTGTCGAGTCGTGACCGTGGACGGTCATGGGCGGAGCATAGCCCAGTCCGTCGTGAGGTTTTCCAAACGATTCGTAGTAGCCGCCGCGTAGCAGCAGTGTGAGGGCCTTGGAATGACAGTCGGCGGAGTAGCGATCGCCCCAGCGGTCGAAACACATGCCGAACGGATTTACTTGTCCCCACGTTAATTGTTCGATCGCCGACCCGTCGGGACGGAAACGATAAGTATTGCCCGATTGCATGGTGAGGACCACAGGACCATCGCCGCGCAGTTTCACTTGTGAATTGTTGCGAAAACCGTGACAAGCATAGACCCAGCCGTCGGGACCAAGCCGCAGAGCGTTTTGATTGCCGTGGGTGTCGGCATAGTCAAACGGGCCGTAGAGCACTTCGCGACGATCCAGCTTGCCGTCGCGATCGGTATCGGTGAGTTTCCAGAGATGCGGAATCGACCACGCAATCGCCTCTTGGCCTTCACCGAGCGGCAAAACGCCGATCGGAATATGCAAGTCAGTGGCGAACTTGCTGATCTTCTGAGCGCGCCCGTTAGCGGCAAAATCGCTCAGCAGCGTGATACCGTCGCGTGGCGTCTGGCCGTCGGCGACGGCGAAGGGGTATTCCACCGAATGAGTGACCCAGAGACGACCTTGTGCGTCGAAGGCCAGATTCATCGGCTTCTGTATGTCGGGCTCGCTCGCCACCAGCTGGATCTCAAAACCGGGTGGCAAGCGAAATTTCTGTCGCTCTTCGTCCGGCGTTAACGCCTCCGTCGGAGCCACCGGTGGACCCGCTGCCAGCTGCGTGTCGAAAAAATCACTCAGCGGCACGAAGGCCGTGAGGAAGCTGGCCACGACGAGGGCCCAAGGGCGAACGTGCCGTGAACGATAATAACATGAATGGTCGCGCATGACGTTGTTCACTCAGTGCTGGAGTGCGAATGGGAGTGCAAAAGAGCGGAGGGATGTGCAATTGGATGCACACCGCGACTGCGCAGGCTACCAGGAGGGCCGCGTTAACGTTCCACGACGTAGTTGCGTAGATACGTATAACTTTGCCGTAGCGATGCTTGCCGATCAAGTAAGGATGCCTCAAACGCTCGATCTTCCACTTCGACACAGACCGGTCCGCGGTAGCCAACATCGGTGAGGATTGAGAAGAACTTGCCCCAGTCCACATCACCCATGCCCGGCAGCTTGGGCGTGTGATAGAGACTGGGGTGAGCCAAGATGCCAACTTGATTTAGTCGATGACGATCCAGACGCACATCCTTCGCATGCACATGAACAAGTCGCTCAGAAAACTCACGAATCGGGTCCAGGTAATCCATCTGCTGCCAGATCATATGGGAAGGGTCGTAGTTCAAGCCCCAACTGAGGCTCGGGATGGCGTCGAACATCCGTCGCCAAATGGTGGGTGACGTGGCTAAATTCTTGCCGCCCGGCCACTCATCTTTGGTGAAAAACATGGGACAGTTTTCAATGCCAATACGGACTCCCACACTTTCCGCGTGTTGGACGAGCGGCGCCCACGTTTCGAGAAACCGAGGCCAATTATCGTCCACAGACAAATTCCAATCGCGTCCGACAAACGTATTCACTCGACCGATCCCCAGCATCCCAGCCGCCGCAATCACGCGCCGCAGATGCTGCACCGCTCGCTCCGCCTCGTCGCGGTTCGGGGCGAGTGGGTTGGGGTAGTAGCCGAGTCCGCTGATTGTGACTCCGGCCGCCGCCAGGATCCCCAGTACCTCCGAAGCTCGGGTAGCCGAAAAATCGCTCACATCCAGATGCGTTACACCCGCGTAGCGGCGTTCCGCTTTGCTCGGCGGCCAGCACATGAGCTCCACGCACGAATACCCAATATCGTGAGCCAGCTGAGCGACCTGCGTCAGCGACAGTTCGGGAAGGATCGCACTAACAAAACCTAGCTGCATGATGAGATGCTCCGGGTTGGATCGGCCGTCAGGTAGTTCGTGGTGATCAGGTGCGTCGGAAGCGTGGCATCCTCGCGCTGGTAATCTGCTGGCCTGTTGTTGGTTGATGGCGGTTGGTTGTTGGTTGTTCGTGAGCCTAGGACGGGTGTTGTCTGTTCGTCAAGCGGCGGATGACGAACAAGTCCGAACCAGCGCTGGTTCCCGGGCAATTCAACCCTTCATCCCTTCGCGTTGGCGGTGAAAAACGATCAGAGAACTTCGCCTGTGCCGGATACCCCTGGGGGACCAAAAAAACAAAGCCGTCGCGACGAAGTACGCCGCGACGGCTTGCTCTCTTTCACTGATCACCCGTCCGAGCGGCCGGGTTATTGCCCCAGGTCGATCCCCAGTTTCGCTTCTTCTTCTTCCTGAATGATGATGCGTGGCGTGACCATCAGCATGAGGCTGGTGGTTTCACGTCCGATACCAACGTTCTTGAAGAGTCGATTGACGTAGGGGATTTTGTTGAGCATCGGCACACCACGTTCGCTGCGTGCTTCAGCCAAGCGTTTGATACCGCCCAGGAGCACCGTGCCACCGTCCGGAACACTGACCGTTGTGGTGACGGTTGTGAACGCGAACGTGGGCAACTGCACCGTCGTACCGGTGGTCGTGGTTTCCACTCCATCCTGGATCGTCTTGTTATCGTCCGTCGGATCCTTGATGTTCGTGCCCGACTTGGTGGTCTTCGAACCACTGAACGTGAACTCCTGCACGTCACCGATCTTGCTGAAGAAGGGGACGAGCGTGAGTCGCACGAAGCGTCGATCAGCCGACACCACCGCTTGCACACTCAGCGACGTACCTTCATTGAGTACGACGATGATGGGCTGTTGAGCGGCGGCGAAGTCGCCGACCACCGGAACCAAACTGGTAACGAATGGTTTTTGCGACGTATCCGCCACCGAGGCTTGCTGGCCGTTGAACAGCGTTACCTTCGGAGCTTGCAGCACGTTACTGCGCTGGTCGCCAGCACCTGCTTGCAAGAGCAGGAAGACTTCGATGTCACTCAAGATCGCAAACCCGAAGTTTGCCGCTGTGTTGGCATCAAAGCCACCGAACTGCGGTACCGTCGAGGCAAACGAGCCTTGAGTGAATGGCAGGTCTAGATCGGCGGTAGGCACCGCCGTACCGTTGGCGTTATTCAACCCAATCACGTAGCTGGGACCATTGTCATCCGGATAGGCTCCGTTGCCCGAGTTCAATCCGGTGTTGTCATCAACTCGGAAGTCGAAGCTCACCCCCATGCGTTCGAAGAAGTTATCACGCAGCGTGATGAACCGCACTTCAATCGTCACCTGCAAATCCTGCAAGCGGCGGAGCTGTTCGAGCAGATCAGCGATCTGGTCATGAACTTCTTGAGTCGTGCTGACGACGATGCTCAAGTTCGTCGGGAACGGCTCGATCGTGCTGCCACCGCCCACTTCCGACCACTGCGTCGGAGCGATCGTGGTGGTGATCAGTTCGATCAGATTATCGAAGTCAGGCTGAGCACCACCGCCCAAGCCGCCGGGACCGGATCCCAACTGCGTGGGTGGCCGAATACCAGCCTGCTGCAACGCTCCTGCACCCATTTGAGCGAGCACGGAGGAGTTGTTAGCACCGTTCGTCTGATTGGCGGCCAGTGTCAACTGACTGGACCCCGAGGGGCTCGACAAGCCTCCATGTCCAATCGCGCGATGCGCTTCCATAATCGCAGCGGGCAAGCCGGTGTGATAACCCGGTGTGAAGTTCGGAATCGGAATCACCAGGTCGGCAACGTCATAAACCTGCGGATACGTGTCGGCATCGCGAGTCTGTTCACTGGTGATGCTGAGCACTTCGTTGCGAATCACGTAGCTGAGTCGCAGTTCGCCCAGGATGATGTTGAGCGCACTTCGCAGGGCGATGGGCTGGGCGAGGTTGAGCGACACGGGAGTGTCGGTCGTCACCCCTTCCGCTGCCAGACCGGCATTATCCAAGTGGATATTAATGCCCGAGGCGGCTGCTAAGGTTTCAATCACTTCCTTCAAGGGACGTTGATCAAAGCGTGCCTCGACCGGCTTGGCCAGCGAGCGTTGAATCTCCTGCTCGGCCGGTGTCATGCGGCGCTTCTGTCGTTCCATCCACTTCTTGCGATTTCCCTGGTTGAGTTCATTCCAGTACTTCTTGTTGAACGTTATCGGCTCGTCGTCGTTATATGGCGTCGAAGCGCGATCCACCG
Organism: Pirellulaceae bacterium; assembly: GCA_044235425.1. Lineage (GTDB taxonomy): Bacteria > Planctomycetota > Planctomycetia > Pirellulales > Pirellulaceae > JBJSXJ01. The sequence continues at coordinate 3,330 of JBIIHW010000005.1, read as the reverse complement.
AGGTCATCGCATCATAGAACCCTTGCTCTTTACCATCCTTGATCGCGTTCTGTTCCGCGATGCGGATCGCAAACTTCGATTTCCACTTCAGCGTTTCGACCACCGGATTGTCGGGATCTAACTCGCGTGCCTGCTTCGCTCGCACTTCCGCTTCGTGGAAACGACCTTCATCCATTAACTTGTTGAACTCTTCCACTAACTCGGCGACTTTATTCTGCACTTCATTCTTCATCCGCCGTTCTCGCTCCACCTTCTCGTTCACCAGCTGATTTCGTTCGGTGTTATCGATATCAGAGCGATTGGTTTCAATGAAGCGTTCGAGTTCGCCGAGGTTACGATCGACGATCGACATGAGTTGCTTGCGAGATGGTGGATCGAGATCCGATTCGGCCACTCGATCCCGCAGCCGCTGCAATCGCTGCAGAGCTTGCTTGGGTTCGGTCGCAATCATCCGCTTGGCAGCATCCTGCTCGGCGGTAATTTCCCGATAGAGCTGTTGTCGTAGAACTTGCTGCTTGGCATCGATCGCTTCCAGGGCCGATGATGAATCCACTCCCCGCGACGGCACACTGGGCGTATCCTGCATGAGCGACAATTTGTCCTTCAGCGCCGCCCGGGTTTCCGGTGGCATCTGATCCGCAAATCGCCAGGCGTCGCGGAACAGCTTCACGGCCTGCTCGCGATCCTGCTTTTCCAGCGCCTTGAGTCCCTCGGCATACAGCTGTTCGCCCTGACTGTTACCAGTCGGAGTCGTCCCCAGCACACTCGGCAACTCTTGCTCAGCCTGCACCTTTACCGTCTTCGTCTTATCCTTGGACGGTTCGTACACACCACGGGCGACCGGATAGCGATCATTCGTCGACGACACTCCACCAGCAGGCGCCACTTTACCAGGCGCGGCCGAGTTGTTCGGCGCGGCCGAGTTAGCAGGGGCAGTTCGCGGTTTGCTGGCCGGGACGACCGGTGCAGGTCCGACGGCTGCGGCACTGGCAGCACCGTCTTTCACCGGCGCCACCACCGCATTACCGCGGCGATTGAGTGCTCGTTCAATCTGCAAGCCGACGATAGAGGGATGAGTTTCCCCCGCCTCGAAGGCTTCATCCGGCACTTGCATGTTTTTGGCTTGCGTGATTAAGCGCTGAGCGGTGACCATGTCACCGCGATCCATCGCGGCTTGTGCCTGAGCGACCATACGCAGGCAATTCTTCTTGAGCGTCAAGGTAGCCGCATCGAGATTTGCGGCGACATTCGCCGGCACCTCTTCGACCGAACTCTCCGCTGCATCGACGACCGCGGCGAGTTTCTCTTCGGCTGCATCCGCTACATCGGCCGCCTTCTCGATCACATCGCTGGCAGCAGCCGCAGCTTCTTGCGTCACTTCAGCCGCAGCATCTTGAACAATCGCCTTGGCGGTATCGGCGAGTGAATCGGGAGGCACGAACGAACCACCTACCGCCGGCACTCGGTCCAACGACGGGAGTCGTTCCAGTGGGGAGTTCGGGGTGGGGCCTGGATTTTGCGCGAAGCCGGATCGAGCCGCTCGGTCAAACCCGGCAGCTACGTTGCTCTGAGCCTCGCTGGCCAACTTTTCCGCCGCATCGACAACCGCGCCGGGTGTCTTGGCCGGAGTACCGCTTGTGGCCGAACCGGTGGTGCGAGGATCACGATCGGAAATTGCAGCGGGCTTAAACCGATCACTCGGCTTGGCCACCTTGCCCGACTTACCTCGCATCGCATCGAGATCTTTGCGAGCCTTATCAGGAGTATCACCGAAGCGAGCGGTGATGCCACTGTAGACAACGCCGAGCTGTTCCGCCTTGCTCACTAACTCGTGAGCCTGCTCGAGGTCCCCGTCTTTCATACACTGCCGCGCTCGACGAACCAAATCGTCCGCCTCGCGCCGCTTGGCGGTCGGATCCTCCGCCGCCGTTTGTCCCAGCAAAGCCTGACCGATCGCTACTTGATTCAATAGCGGTGGATTGGCCCACGCACTTTGCGTCCACACGGTACCAGCCAATGACAGGCACCCTGTTAATAATCTAGCGGTTCGTTTCACCGCGCGCCTCCTTGTTAGAGACCTACCGACGAGTTCAGTTCGGGCGAAGAATTTCACCACGGAATACCACTCCCAACTACGGACAAGAACGAATCAGTGAGAAGAGGGCGGTGTAATTACAAGGGCTCACCTAGAGCGTCAAGTTCAATTTTTTTGAAATTCAAGTTTTCCCGAGTCGCGGACGACTCCCGACGAACCGTCCGCGTGCGGTATAAAACATTTTCTTCATCCCTGTTTGTTTTGGAGTTCCCTACGCACCATGACCATCGACCTTGCTTCGCGCCATGAACTCGTCGGAAGCCTGTTTCAACTTCCCGCCAGCACCGCCGCCTGGAACCAACTCAAACTGACTCCCGCACAAATTCGCAGCTACGAAGAGCAAGGATTCCTCGCCGGAATACGCTTATTGAGCGACGAGCAAGTGGCAGCTTTGCGAGTGGAATTAGAAGAGTTCTTTCAAGCGGGGCACGAAGGACATGAACTCTGGTACGAATATCATTCGAATGAGTCAGCGCAGCCCGGCACCGTGCTGTTTCATGCACTGGGCGCATGGCGATTGCGCCCTGGTTTTCACGACCTCTTGTGGAACCCAGCCTTTACGATGCCAGCCAGTCAGTTGCTCGGCGGTAGTGTGCGTTTTTGGCACGATCAACTGTTCTGCAAACCAGCTCGTCACGGCGGCGTCGTCGCCTGGCATCAAGATTATTCCTACTGGACGCGCACCAAGCCGATGGCACATCTCACCTGCTGGATCGGCCTCGATGACAGCACAATCGAGAACGGCGCCGTACATTATGTACCCGGCAGTCATCGCTGGGATCTGCTGCCCATAACGGGACTGGCAGGCAATATGGAGGCCATTCGCGAAGTGCTCTCCGACGAACAATGGGAACAGTTCCAAAAGCCAGTCGCCGTGGAACTCAAAGCCGGCGAAGCTACCTTTCATCATCCGCTGATGATCCACGGCTCCTTCGAAAACCGCACCGATCGACCTCGCCGCGCCGCGGTGATCAACGTGTTCCTCGATGGCGTCCGCTCTGACTCGGATGAACCACTGCTGAGCGGTGTTCCCGCCGTCCCACGCGGTAACCCCATGGACGGCCCGTTCTTCCCACTCCTGCTCGACCCACGCCGGGTTTAGGCCGACGTTTTCGCACGGAGGGAGGAGAGGAGGGGTTCGGGGTTCGGGGTTCGGGGTTCGGGGTTCGGGGTTCGGGGTTCGGGGTTCGGGGTTCGGGGTTCGGGGTTCGGGGTTCGGGGTTCGGGGTTCGGGG
>JBIIHW010000031.1:0-65720 GCA_044235425.1 Pirellulaceae bacterium | reverse complement strand
GCTGCTCGGTCCCGCGGCCGCGATCGCCCATCCCGCTCGCGCCCTCATCCCAGTTCCCTCGTTCAATCAAGCCCGATCACCCCCAACCGGCCCCGTGCTCATGGCATGGTGCTGGTGAACGGTTACGCTGAAGCGTGCTTTCATCGGGCTCAACGATCTCATGATCGAACGTCGCTCACCGCACCTTTTTCAACATTTACTCGATGGAACGGTCGAGCGAATTCGGTCGCAGTTACAACATATTGCATTCGGTTTCGGCGGACTGACGCTCCCCGAGCGTGGTCATCCGGTGCCAGGTCGACTACTAATGGCCGAGCTGGCCAGACAACACACTAAGTTCACCTTTTTGAGGCGTTCATTTTACCGCGACCTCGCCGCGACCGGACTTGCTCCCGACGAGATGGTGACGCGCATTCGCGACGCCTGGGAGACGACCATGAATCGTCCTGACGACGTCGTCGCCGCCGACCATGATGAATTGCAAAAGATTCTCCAGCAAATCGTCACCGATGCGAGATTCTAGGATTTCAAGTGTCATCACGTTCATGGCCAGTGTCCGGCCCGTTCATGCCCCGGACAACGCCCTAAAACTCATAGCCAAAATGTGCGATTTCTCGGGCGAACGCTTTGCTAATTTTGTCTCGGTCGAGACTGCTGAGCAGATCACGGTAATGTCTTTTGTCTCGTGCACCTGCCTTTAGTCTCGGCAGATCAATTTTCTGGGTAATGCCGAGCAGCTTCATGATGTCATCGAGTTCCGCATTCAGTGATTCGTATTTTGCGACGCGATCCACGACAATTTCGTTGCGTATGGAATACAAATCAAAACCTTGGACCCAATTGCAGCGTCCCGATTGAATGGCCTCCGAGAGAGTTGCCTCTCCGATCGGATAGTTTTTGATTACCCATTCAACTCCTCGCCCAGAGGCCCCCAAAGAGCGAATGAAACCCGCTCCGTCCTGCTGATAGTCTTTCTCTAACTTTTTCCACCAATAGTAATAGGAAACTACTTTGTCCCAAGGGTTTCGCTCAAAGCAAAACTTGTAGTAGTTATCCCAGACCTCGGTTGCAATCAGCTGGCGAATATCACATGCGCCAATATGATTATAGAATTGGGGCCAAGTACCCGTCTTTAATGTTTGCACCCATTCTCGCAGCCGCCACTTATTCAGCGGTATATGGTAATTCTGCGGTGGTAGGACTGCGTAACCAGCACTGGCAATAACACGGCGATCCTCCGCATGAACCACAGGTGTGATGATATCTTCAGGTCCGCAGACCGAGGCGAGAGCCATTTCAATGCTGGTGCCCGCGGTCTTTTCTGTCTTAATGAAAATAAAACGATGTTTATGACTAATGATCATGGTCACCTGGTCGGTCAAGTGAAATGTCAGTGAAAAGACTGAGCGGATCAGCAATGTGGCCGCAGGCTGTACGCAAGTAATTTACAACTTGCAAGGCAAGCACGTGGATTGCACAGCGCCGCTCGCGTACGGCAAGTAAAATCGGTGTTTCTCGTGGAAAAGAAATAATGCGAGCCAGCATTTGCAGAATAAGACGATGTGTCGTTTTCGTAATAGCAGGGTGTGGCTGAATGAAGCCATCGAGCAAAGTGGATTGAATGGCTGGTGGTTGCATTGACAGCGAAATCGAGAATAGCCATCCAAAAAAACCTAGCATGGCAATTCGGTATTTGATGGGGTATTGCTCGAGTCGATTAAGGAGGCTTAGCCAGCTATTGCGAAAAGCAGGAGGATCGTTTAACGCGGCGAGGAGTTGGTCGATGGCTTGAAGAAGCTCGCTTCGTTCGCTCGTAAAAAACGACGTTGGATGGGATTGGTGTTCGCGGAGGGCTGTCTCGGCTGAATCCTTCAGAAATTTCAAGTAATGAGCGGGGGTTTTGCGATTCTGGGAACTGAGGGAGTTGCGGCTGTAGCGATAACCCGTGGTACGGGTTTTTCCGACAAGAAAAGGTCCTTCAGTGGATAGTCGCCACCAGAGTAGCATATCAGCCGCAAGTGGCCGGTCCATGGGCCAGCCGCCGACGGTTTGCAGCTTCGATTTGGGAACAACAACCATGGAAGGGGCATCGATCAGGTGGACAGGAAAGAACTCCGCAGGATTGATCTGATGCGGTAATCGAGTTTTTTGACCTAGCTTAGGGAGCTTTTCGGTAAAAGTGTTTCTCGGTCCAATCCAGGCACTCGCCGATGGGTTTTGCTGGAGTGCTTCCACGGCGTTCGATAAATGGTCGGGATGCCAGATGTCATCTTGATCGAGAAAGGCAATCAACTGTCCCTGGGAATGCATTAGGGCATGTTGTCGAGCTGCATTAGGTCCCACACGATCCGTCTTCAGGATCGTCAGATTATCAACTTGCCGCAGAACTTCTTGAGACCTGTCCTGTGACCCGTCGTCGATCGCGATTATCTCCGTGGCACGGAAAGTCTGATTACGAATCGATTGCAAGGTGGTGGGCAAGTATTTTTCCCCGTTGTAGACGGGAATAATAATTGAGACGAATGTCACAGTGCCATCTCTCTAGTACTGAAGCTCTGGGTTCACCACATTCCGCAATGGCTGCTGGTTGACGAATCGTCGAAGGTTATCTTCGAACAGCGAGGTCCATTTTGGCTCGCCGGTCTCGAGGCTTCGCGCGACGTGTGGAGTCAGGATCAGCCGAGGTGTATTCCAGATCGGGTTGTCGATGGATGGTGGCTCCTCCTCGATAGTGTCCAGGCCAGCACCCAGAAGCTTCCCCGCGATGAGTGCTTCTCGCAAAGCTTTTTCATCGACCAGCTCACCTCGGCTGACGTTAATTAAAATCCCGTCCTCGGGCATCATGGCGATGTCTTCCTTCCCGACGTACCCTCGGGTTTCCGGAGTGAGTGGAAGCGCCACGATGACGGAACGAAAACGATGAAGCTCTTCGCGCCAGCAACGCGAATCCAACAGTGTGACTTCGTCAGACACCGGCTCGTTCGCAGTGGGTGGACGTCGTCGTACCGCGGTGACCTTTATCCCTAAGGCGACCAGCCTCTGAGCGATTGCTTGGCCAATCGATCCATAGCCAAGAATGAGACATGACGATCCCTGCAAAGTTGGCAGAGTCCAGCGTTCCCAGCATTTCTCTCGAAATGCTTCGGCGGCTAGGTGTAAGCCACGACTGATGCCAAACAGAAGTGCCAGTGTGTGCTCCGCGATCTCATCCGCGTAGACACCTCGCGCACAGGTGAGTGTGATGGTTCTAAGTAGGCCAGGTGCTCGTGCCAGGATTTTGTCGATACCCATCGAATTTGATTGCATCCACACGAGTTCCCGGGCGTAGGGAAGCGATTGCAGGAAATATCTATTTCCGAAAACGATTGCGGTATTCGAAATTTCGCTTTTGGCCTGGGCTTCGGTTGTTGCCACGGCGATCGTCGCATCGGGTGCGATTGACCTTAGGCTTTGTAAATGCCTTGGCGATGGCTGATACATCAGAAGAATCTTCATAAAGTCGCTGGGGCTGAACGTAGAGGCAGTTAACGAATCGGTGAAAGCAGGATCGAATTAACTTTCGGTTGCTGCTAACCAGATGGATTGTTGATCCACCGTGGCTGTCAATAACATCGTCGTCCGGTTCTCCGATGACTGATGTTAACAACAATTGCGGCCGAATTTGCCTCGCGGCGTCCTTTTCGATGTAATAACTCCGTCGATTACCGCTTGGGGACCGATTCACTAGCCTCGACATTTTGCCACTGGACCGCTGAATTAGCGACTGGTAACTGATAGAGCGGAAAATGCTCCTTGCCGGTTAGAGTGAAGGTTATCAGGTACTTTGCTCTCACCGAGCAACGATGCACGGCTGCATAGAACACCAAAAGAAGTCGGATTTTCTCAATTCGCGTCGCGACATGCTCCTTGGTTTACGTTGTTCAGCAAACTTGTACCAGGCGCGGTGCTGTACGACGCTCCCACGCTTCGATGTGATTACGCAGTGAGTGGCTCAAGGTCCGCTCATGGTGCGTCTCTAAGCCGATAGCTGAAGAATGACCGTACCACTTCTTGACGGCGCGGAACTGGGCTCGCGTCGGTTGTCAGCGATCAGGCGCATGGTAAGCACCCGCTAATGCGTCAACTGCTGCCTTGTTTTTGGAATCATTACGCTAATGCAGAAGGCGGTGTATGCGCTGACCCAGGTGGTCCCAGAGAAAACGCCGCACGCGCGCGGGCAACAACGGACGGCCTGCGGCGAACAGCCACTCGAATCCGCAGCGCAGGCGGAACCGAACCGTACCGAGTGACGCATTGACACGGACGGCTGCGTCCAGATTTCGCATTCCGTGGTAGCCCACGAAGTCGAGGATCGCGATGCGGCCCTCTCGCGAGTTGAGCGCGTCGGTGGGAAAGTGGCGGACTCGGTCGGGATAACGTTCGACGAGCCGGGTCACCTCGGCGTGGTAGAGATCCCAGTAGAGCCCCGCCGCTCGACACTTGTCTGGTTCGTCAAATTTGGGATAGGCCGAGTCCCACACCGGATCGATCCGCCAGTGGCTCCCGTCGTGGTGAATCCAAGGGTGGCGGCCAACGGTGTGGCGCACGAAGCTCTCGACGACCTCGGCCCGGTCACGCTCCAGGCAGACAAAGCGTATGCCGGGGTGTAGCGCGATCAAGATTTCACAGTAGGGCAGGAAATACATCCCGACGTCGCCGCAGCATACCGGGCGCCCAAGAAGGTCGGGGAGGCCCTCGACCCAGCGGCATACGCGCTCCTGGTCGTCTTGCCAGCGGAATGGATGGTCACGACCACCGATCTTGCCTTCGTGCAGCACGATCATTCCCGGCTGGTTCGAAAGGAACCTGCTTAGCGACTGCGTGCCGCAACGACCGGTGCCAAGCCCGATAATCAACGTGGGTTCAGACTCTGGTTCCATGGCTGCTTTCAAAAAGTACTTGACGTCTCCCAATCGTCGCCGTCACACCAATCGAGTTCATTCCGATCCAGGCTCTTTAGACAGCATCTCCAACGACTGGGATATGGCGATCTTCGCGAGATAGTGCGAGCCATGTTGGATCAGCGCGAACGGCTGTCGACGGTTCCTCGAACACTCGAATGTGGTCGCACGAACGAGAAGGCCTCGATCCATGTCGCCAAGTCCTTGATCGGAAGCCGTTGGCCCATCGCGAGAATCATCGACGCTTACCGAACATCGATTCGACCGCAAATCCCCAGGCATTCGCCACGTGCCAAATTCCGAGGGCCAGCAGAATCTGGAATTTTTTTAGCATCCCTGGATAAGCACGCAAGTGGGTCGGCAGGTGCCGGGCAAGATGCGAGTGAAATCCCATGTCGTCCTAGAGACATGCGGAACTCCGCTCCAGCCGTCGCCGATGATAAAGCTTGGCTCCGACGCCGTATCGGTAATACAGATTGATGCATTTGCGGAGTGTTTGGTACGGACGATGCTCCACGCGGGCTGAGTCGATGTACACAATGCGCCGCTTACTTAATTACCAGCGATCGCACAAATCCCGATCCTCGCCACCTGCCCGGCGAAATGATTCATCAAATTCACCATATCGTTCCGGGGCCAACGACTGCTGAACCAACGCTCGCTGACATTCCGCGCACCGCTCAACTTCTGAGTCGTCGGTGTTGAATTGTTGGCTTCCCTTTGCTATGCTACAAACGTTTTGGCAGCGACTGGCGGTATCAGCACGTCGCGTCCCCTGAACAGATTCCCGAGCCGCAAGCCGTGACGAGTACTCTCACCTGAATCTAGCGCGTGGAGGACGTGTGGCTCGAGCTGAATCGGCCGTGAGGTGACGCCGCGAGCGGCCGCATCATTGCAGGCTGCTTGACAGGAGTCCTTGTCAAGAGTTCGCCGCCGAGTGCCTGTTTCATGCGAATACTTATTGTCAACGACAGCTCAACCCCTTCGGGCGGTGCGGAGATCATGTCATTGACCCTGCGCGATGCCTTGCGGGAGCGGGGACACGAGGCGTTGTTATTTTCCAGTCGAGCGCGGTACGGATCCGCTCCCATCGCCGCGGACGCAACCTGTTTTGGTAGCGTATCGCCCGTCCGACAAATCTTGCGGATGGCCAATCCATCAGCCTATTGGCAACTGAGAAAGCTTTTGCGGCAATTCCGCCCCGATGTGGTTCACGTGCGGATGATGACCACGCAACTCTCGTCCCTCATTCTGCCGTTGCTGCGCGATTATCCCGCCCTCTATCACGTCACCTGGCAGGAGGCGATCTGTCCCACCGGTATGAAAACGCTGCCCGATCTAAGTCCCTGTCAGGTATCGGCGGGTATCGCCTGTTGGCAGAACGGCTGCGTTTCGTCCCTCGCATGGCCCTTCATCGCGACGCAGTACCGCTGGCTGAATCGCTGGCGAGATGTTTTTACGCGGGTCGTCCCCAATAGCCACTACACCGCAGAGCAACTGCTGGCAGCCGGATGGCCGCGGGTCGAAGTGATTTGGAATGGTGTACAGGTAGTCGAGCCGCGGCCCCCGCTAGTCCATCCACCCACGATCGCTTACGCAGGACGCTTGGTGGCTGAAAAGGGTGTTGAGACGGTCCTACGAGCGTTCCCGTTACTCCGCCAGTCATTTCCAAGTTTGCGGCTGTTGGTGGTAGGAGACGGCCCGCAACGGCAATACCTGGAGCGAATATGCCAGGAGCTGGCCATTTCCTCCGCCGTGGAAATGACTGGGGCGTTGCCACGAGACCAAGCGGAACAGCGGTTGAAGGGGGCTTGGGTGCAACTGGTCCCCACCGTCTGCCAGGAGAGTTTTGCCTCGGTTGCCGCCGAAGCTCAGATGCGGGGCACGGCCGTCGTCGCCGCACGTCGCGGAAGCCTTCCCGAGGTGGTCATCGATGGCGAAACAGGGACCATCGTCGAGCCTCAGGACCCGCAACAACTGGCTCTGGCGATTCACCCATACCTGGCGGATCGCAATTGGGCCGAGCAGGTGGGGCAAGCAGGACGTGCCCGTGCGATGCGTGAGTTTCGCTTGGAGACGTGCGTCGCCAAGTTTGTCGATTTGTATGCGCAAATGATCGCGGAACACCAGTTGAAGTCGAAAACAAAGAAGCGGCGGACCCAAGGACCGACTCGAAATCCCGCGAGTTGACGGCGACGACCTAGATCACACGTTTACTCGAGTCCCCTTTACTCGAGTCCTCTTTACTCGAGTCCTCTTTACTCGAGTCCTCTTTACTCGAGTCCTCTTTACTCGAGTCCCCTTTACTCGAGTCCCCTTTACTCGAGTCCCCTTTACTCGAGTCCTCTTTACTCGAGTCCTCTGTCCAACCAGCGCCGTTCCGGCACAACCATGTTATTTGCTGTGATGCTGGCACCGGTGGCCGCACTCCGCCGGTCAGAGCGACGAGGTAGGATTGGTGCGGCGATAAACGTCCCGACTTCACTCCTTGGACCACACCGGCGAACGCCGCGGCGGACGAAAAACAGGGGGAAATGCCCTCGAATTCCTCGATCATGGTCTGGGCTTCGCGGATCGCGGACTCGCTGACCGCGATGAAGCCTCCGCCGCTTTCGAGAACCACACGACGCACATGGGGGTAGGCCATGGATGGGTTACCACGCAGGATGGCCTCCGCGATGCCCGTGGGATCGGAGACGATGTGTCGAGCTTCAATCTTGTCTCTGCCTTCGGCGAAAGCTTGCACCATCGGAGCGCAGGTGTCTTGTTGGACACAGAGCAGCCTTGGTGCCCGGGCAAGTCGTCCCAATTGCACAAGCTCCCGTGCGGCTTTGTAGGTGCCGTAAACCCCCATCGCGCTGGACACCGCTTGGACGTACCAATCGATGCCGACGGGCACTTGCTCGGCGGCCTCGAGAAAGGCCAGCTTCAGACCTTCGCGCCGGCCGAGGTTGAAAAAGCCTCGTTCCGACACCAGCCCATGTTCGCGGGCATGGGTGGAAGCATGCTCGAACGCCTCGACGAACGTCCCGCCACGGAGGCAATAGTGTTCCACTTGTTTGTGGTCGGCATGCTGGACTCGCGGCAGAAATCGTTCGGCTGTGAAGAGGTGGAGTCGCATGTCCGGGTAGGCTGGAATCGCGTGGGCGTAGGCCGTGGAGCTGTTGCCCGTGGAGGAGGTGCAAAACTCGCGCACGCCGCGTTCCCAGAGAAAGCCGAGAGCGACGACCGCCATGCGGTCCTTCGTCGAGCGGGTCGGCAGTTGGGTGTCGTCCTTGAGATAGAGCGAAGGCATACCGAGGAACCGGCCGAGGCGCTGGGCGTGCACGGTCGGGGTGTAGCGGGCAGCCTGTGGAACGCGGTCCCTCGTCGCCGACAGCGGCAGCAGTTCGGCGAATCGTTGGTAAGGGTTTTCCGAGTCCGCCAACCGCACGCGTTGCAGCGGGTAGCGCACGTCGATCATTCCCCCGCATTCGCAGAAGGTCTGATAGCCGGAACCGATTTCACGTTCGCACGCCACACAATGCAACTGCATGCAGCTCATGATGACCTCCTCGGCGCGAAGGCGCCCATAGGCAGGGAGGTGCCGCCATCGACGATCAGGTCGCGGATCGCCCGACCGGCGGCAGCGCACAGCAGCATCCCTTTCCCGCCGCCTCCATTTGCCACAAAGATTCCCTTTTGCCCCGGAAGGGGACCGAGCAGCGGCAGCCCGTCCGGCGTCGTCGGCCGCAGCGCGGCCACATGCTCTGTCACGCGTGCCTCCCGCACGCAGGGCAGGATGCGTGCCGCGTTCGAGACAAGCCACTCGAGTCCGGCGGTGGTCGGCTGCTCGTCGAAGCCCGCCTCCTCCTGTGTTGTGCCGAGCCAAGCCTCCGACGAACCGCGTCGATAGATCGAGATTTTTCCGTGGGTCACATCGGCGGCGACGGTACCTCCGGGCAGCTCGACCCGCGCCATCTGCCCGCGGACCGGTCGCACGGCAGCTGCGACGCCGAGCCAGCGGTTAGTCTCCTCGACCCACGGTCCCGTGGCGAGGACGACCGCCTCACACTCCCACGATTCCACGGCGGCGGTGGTGAGTCGGAAGCCGCCGTCGATCGGTTCGACCCGACGTACGTCGGCCTGCACCAGCTGCGCGCCGTGGCTCGTCGCCCCGGCCACCAGAGCATGATTGAAAGCGGCAGCGTTGAGCGAGCGGTTGCCCTCGATCAGCAGACCTCCTGCGACGTCGGCGGCCAGCCGCGGTTCCAGATGGCGCGCGTCTCTGGCGTCGATCCACCGAGCGGTAAATCCCGGTTGTGCGAGAAAGTCCCGCGCAATCGACTCGAGCGGCTCACGTTCCGACTCCCGACACCAGGCAAGTAAGCGCCGCACCGGCTCAAGTCGATAGTTACCGCAGCCAACTGCCGTCAGCTCGTGGTGAAGCGACTCATGCAAGCGGAAGCTCGCCAGCGCCAAAGGCAGCAAGGGTGCGGGTGTGCCCAGAATCGGATTGAGGTTGGCGGGGTTTCGGCCTGAGGCGTGTGTGGCGATCGGATCGCGCTCGAACAGCACGACCGGGCAGCCAGCTCGCGCTAGCTCAAAGGCCGTAACGGCGCCGAAGACGCCGCCACCCACGACGGCAACGGAGAAGGAACGACTCATGCGGGGTATCAATCGAACTAAGGTTGTTCTCGGGAAGGCCTCCGTCGCGAATGCGCGTGAGGCACCTGCCGACAGCTGACTGGAATTCGGAATTGGCGGGATCGAGTACGTCGCGGTGCGCCTCCCCAACAGTTATACACTCGAGCGAATCGCCGAACACGCGGGAGAGGAGAGGTGCTGTCCAATGATCGCGAAGTCTTTGGCGGCTCATCAGTACGAACGTTCCCTGTTGGAAACGGGCCGGGGAGTGGCGGCGAACCGCCCTTTCGAAGGCCTGGGCCACGTCGACGGCAGCGCGCAGGAGTCGCGGATCGCCGACGGGCGCCGCGATCCGTTTCTGGGCGTGGCGATAGCGGATCTGCCGCTCCACTTGGTCGCTGCCGACCGGTGCCGAAGACCAGGGCTCTGGCGGGTCGAACAGGAGCAGCGGCTGCACCTGGCATCCGGCCGCGGTCAGTTTTTCGGCCATGGCCATGGCCACATAGCTTCCAGCGCACAGGGCTCCGAGCAGATATGGTCCGTTCGGCTGATGCGCTCGGATGGCAGCGACGTAGTCGGCCGCCATTTCATCGATCGTACGAGCGGGCGGCGCAAGTCCATCCAGGCCCCGGGCCTGAATGGCAAAGAGGGGCTGGTCGTCGTCGAAAAGGGCGGCGAAAGCGGGGCTGATGAACGCCTGCCCAAGTCGGCCGTGGACCAGATAGAGAGGTGGCCGGGAGCCCCTCGTCCGCAGGGGTACGAGCAGTGGCATCGGCGACGCCGAACCCGTGGCGATGCCCTCGCGCACCCGCGCGGCACAGCGGGCCACGGTCGAGTGCTCGATGAGGTCGGGGAGATCTCGGCCAAATGCGGCGCGCAGCGCCAGCTGTAGTTCGACCGCTCGCAGGGAGTCACCGCCCAGCAGAAAAAAGTCGTCCGCTCGCCCGATGGACTCACACTGAAGCACCTGGGCGAAAATCAGCGCGACCCGTTGCTCATACTCGTCTTCCGGTGGCAGGTAGTCAGGACGGGATGGAACCACCTCTGGGGCGAGAGCAGCCACTCCGCGGCGGTCGATTTTGCCGGTATCCGTGCGGGGCAACGCGTCTCGAAAGGCATAGGCGGACGGCAGCATATACGCTGGCAGCCGCCGCGCGAGCTGCTGATGGAGGTCGGTGGCGGTTGTCCCTGAGGCTGGGCCCAGCACGACGAAGGCGACGATCCGCTCCACCTCCCGGCCTGCGGAATCCTCGGCCGTGACGGCCGACTCGCTGACATTCTCGCAGGCCAGCAGAGCCGCCTCAATCTCGTGGAGATCCACCGAATGCCCGCGAATCTTCACTCGTGCGCCACCTCGGCCCGTGAAGTGCAAAAGTCCGTCTGCATCGATGCTGCCGCGATCCTCCGTGAGAAATCGCCGCCAGCCAGGCTTGTCCGGCAGTACCGTGAAAGCCAGATCCAATTCCGGACGCTGCCAGTAGCCCGGGGAGAGATGGGCGCTGTCGATCGCGATTCGTCCCGAGTCTCCAGGGCTCGCCGGCTCGCCGGTATCGGTCAGGATTGTGACCTGGACTCCTTCCGGACTACGGCCGGCAGGCAGGATTCCTTGAGGCAGGGGGGCGTCGGCACGAATGGCAAACTGGGAGATAACACTGATCTCCGTGGCGGCTAAGTGGTTCACAAAGAGGCAGTCGCGGCGGACGTGGGGCACGAAGCGACGGATGTCCTCGGCAAAAAAAGCCTCACCTCCGAGGTCGACAGCGCGCAGATCGGGAAACGATTGAGTCGCCTCGAGGGAGCGGGTCAGTTCCCGAAGCACGGTGGGCACCGTGTGCAGAATGGTGATTTTTCGATCCAGCAACCATGGGCCGAGACCACGCACGCCTTCCCTGCGCAGGTCGCGAGGACAAAGCGTAGCGCCTCGGAGCAGCCCGCCATAAATGTCCATGTTCGATGCGCTGAAACTCAGCGTATAAAGCAAAGACAGACGATCGTCCGGGCGCATGCCCAGTGTCCGCGCGTAGGCATCGGAGTAGAACAGAAGATTGCGATGAGTCTGGCGGACGCCCTTCGGTCGACCGCTGGACCCGGAGGTGTACTGAACGAATACGAGGCTGTCGGGTGATGCGGGGGAGCGGAGATGCATGCCGTCCGTCGCCTCGACGCTGCCGTCATCCACGATGAGGACCGGGCACATTCGGTCGACAAGTGCTCGTGCTCGATCGGCCAGGGCGGGCTCCACCACGATTACAGCAGGAGCGGCATCCTCGATGATGAGCCGCAGTCGCGCATCGGGATCGCCCGCGTCGAGTGGCACGTAAGCGTGGCCGCTGCAGGCGGTGCCGAGCATCGACGCGATGGCGGTCGCGCGGTCATCGGCCAAGATGGCGACACGGCCGGGAGCCGATCCGATGCTTGGCAGTTGCGCGGCGACGCAGGCAGCTTGTTGGGCCAGTTCCGCGTAGCGAACGAGGCGTTTATCTTCAATCGCAACCGCATCTGGCCGTGTGGCAACTACGGCTGCAAAACGAGAGGGAATGGTGTCGTGGAAACTGCTCATGCGCCGCTCTCCTCCACGTGGGGCAACTGGTACCGCACTGCCAAGGATTCGCAGCTCCATTGAAAGAGAAACCGAAATCGCCACGGGACGGTGTGGCGAGGCCCGGTGAGGGCCACCGGCTGCCAGGGCAATCGCGACGCGATTGCGGAGCGACGGCGTCCCTCGTTCAGGCAGTGCCACGCGGCTTGCTCACCGGCGCATAAGAGCCTCGCGGCTAGCCGTCTGCTGGCCGTTTCGGCGGCGTGGCTGCTCGTGCGGAATTCATCATACGCCCGCAGGCCCGCCGGCGAAAAATCATCCGAGCGTTTGAATTGGGCGCAGCCTCCCACGATCTTCTTCATCCCAAAGGACGCCCGCGGCACGCCACAATCCTCCGCGAACCGCCGAGCGATCGGCCGGTCGTATGACCCACCCACGGACCAGCGCTGCATCTCCGGCGAGCGGCTGATCGCCGCGATTGCCTGGCTGTGACGCATGCCGATCGCGGCGGGAACTAGCAGGAGGTATCCGGTGCGGAGACGAAACTCCAGCTCGCTAAGTCCGATTATTTTTGTTTTCCTCGGACTTTCGAGTTCCGGCGATAATGAAAGCTTTGGGTGCAGCTCCCATACGGTATCGCCGTGCGAGCCCGTCACCACCAGTCGGCCGGCCAGGTTACTCTCAAATGAGGACCAAGCAGGAACGACGCTGATAGTCGGTAAGGCGAACTCGGCTTCCACCAGATCATCACTTCGCAGGTAATCCCAGCGGTCGATGACACCGCAGTTCATGCCGAGTGCGCTAGCGATATCTTTGCCGCAGTCTCTAGCCGGGTCGTCCGCGCGGCTGTCATGGATCGTGACGGCTTCCTGGCAGCCGGCCGCCGCTGCCAAGGCTGCTGTCGCGACACTATCGTAACCACGTGAGATCTGCGCGAGCAGGCGATAGGGCAGACGACGCGAGCTGTCACACGCATTGGCAACCACATCTCGCACTCTACGGTCCACCAGGAGACGGTAGTCCTCCCACGTTCGCGGCTCCTCGCCCGCAGCAGAAATATCGAATGTCACGGCGAGATCGGGGCCGATCCCCAAGGCGACATAGAAATGAACTCCCAGCTTCACGCCAGGCGACGCGGTTGGCAGGCTGCCATCCACACCGCGAAGGCCGCCACGATCGATGCCTACCAGTCCGTGATAATAGAAGGGATGGAGTGGGTCAGGGCGTTCGCCCGCGGCAGTCAGCACGAAGGCGGCCGAGTTGGAAATGTACGTGACGCCCGATTTCCGCAGGCTGAATAGGGGGGAAGAACGATCCGTACTTGCATGGAACGTAAATCGCCCGCTGTCACACGTCCCACCCGAGCCGCATACCACCGTGGCGGCCCGTAACCCCGATCCGGTGAATCGGCCGTCCCAAGCAGCTTCCGCGAAGAAATCCTCCGCCGTTTCCACATTCTTACCGTGGAAGATGGTGGCGACGAGCGAACCGGCCCGCACTCGAGCACACCAGGCCAGCGGCGGCAGCGTATCGACTGGCACGTACTTAAAGACCATGGTCATGTGCTTGTCCCTGTTGACGCGGGCGTGCCACCATGCACGGCACTCGGGCGACGTCTGAGATAATCGATCGTGCCCGGCATTTCCCCGGTGTCCGCGATCCCGCGCAGATCGGTGAATCTGACCTCTTCGATCGTGAACGAGCCGCGAAAGACACGGGCAACCCGGCGATAATGGAGCAACCGCTCAAGCCGTTCCATGAATGGTAATCGTTTCCACCACGCCGGTCCACTACCAATCCACATGAACACCAGTAGCCGCGTGCGGTCGTGGCGCACTGCCGCACAGTTGCTTGCGTAATGTGCGGTCAGCGATGACGGAATCCCATGAAGGAATCTTCGATCGACGATGATGTCGAACGGTCCTCTCGGTGGTGCCTGGTCGCAGATGTCGATCGCTTGGAACTGTGGTCCATCGTGACCCCGCTCGTGCCGCGTTCGTGCCGCGTTCGTGCCTCGCTCGCGTCGCGTTCGCGCCACGCTCGTGCCACGCTCGTGCCGCGCTCGTGCCGCGTTCGTGCCGCGTTCGTGCCGCGTTCGTGACGCGTTCGTGCCGCGCTCGCGTCGCGTTCGCGCCATCGCGATTGCCGAAGGAGCGATGTCAATGCCGTAGCTCTTACAGCCCTGCTGGCGGAACCAGGCGATCCGTTCCCCTGTCCCGCAACCAGCATCGAGCACCCAGCGTGAAGCGGGCAACCATCCCGATCGGATCGCCTCAACCACCTCGGCCGGAATTCCGCGCCCCGCCCACGCGAGGGCAAATTCCGGATTCGCCCAACGGGCCTCCCAGGTTGTTCGCCGTGAGTTATCCATGAGACGAGACAAACCAGAGGGGGGGCGTCTTCGATCATCCTGGGCAACACGGTTCTGACAGACAAGGCGAGTCGGGGGATGGACGGAAGATGAATATCGAGCTGAGAATTCGTTCTCCACGCCTCCAGTGGACGGCAGAAAGTGGAGAAGCACCTTGTACTCTCGCAAACCCCCGCCCCATCGAATACTCTTTCTGAACGAGATGTGGCGATTGGTTGAATCTTACGTATTTTTGGTCGAGTTCAGGATCTTGCAGCGGTTTATTTTGCCTTCGTTCATCCGGATCTTGGAACGCTCCAGATTAGGGCGAACCTCACTACGCAACATCCGACGCGTGCGTAGTCGCCCTCATCCTCAGCGGCCGCAGGTACTTTGCATTGGAAATCTAAAAACCGGTACTTCGTCGTTTGGTGCGTCAGTGATCGCAAGATCGACATCGAAAGGCCAAAAGTATGCTTGATTGCACGCTGCATGTAGGGATGCCGAAGACGGGAACATCTTCGATTCAAAAAACTCTCTTTCTGGCCTTAAGTGATCCTCGATTTGCGTATTTTAGTTCAGGCGAGGTGACTGGCGCTCAGCTACTACCAGTGCTTGTGAAACCATCTTTAGCGAGACCATGGTTTTGGAACGGGCGGGGTGGTGATATCGAGTACGCCAGAAACATGCAGCGAAAGTATTTGGCCACGTTTCAACGGTTTGTCGGGAAATGCCGATCACAGGGTAAACACTTGATACTTTCGGGTGAAAGCTGTTCCCGCATGTCAAGTGAAGACCTGATTGAGCTTCGACAGTTGATCAATCAGCATGGGTATAAGATACATGTAGTTCTTTATCTGCGTCCCTGGAAAAGTTGGATTGAAAGTGCTTACCAACAAGACATTAAGCTGGCGACGATGTCGGGGCCTTCCGGAAAATCGCTAATGTCGCTGGCGAACGAAGGTCGACTGGACTACCGATCATGTTTAGAAAATCTCGATCATGCGTTTGGAGCAGAAAACGTTCAAGTACGCGTTTACTCACCTCAACAATTCCCCAACGGCTGTGTGGTTCAGGATTTTTTCCGACAGATTGGTATCCATCTGCGGCCTGAATCCATTCGTCGAGACAATGACTCGATAGGCATAAACGCGGTGAAGATGCTTTACTGCTACAATCTTTTTCTAAAACATAGGTATCGAATAAATTCGCTGGCATTTTATCAGCACGTCCAGTTGACCCTCGCGTTGAGGGAAATGCCCGATGCTCCCTTTCATTTCCATTCCGCATACGCTCTCCCGATGTTCGAGAAATATACATCGCAAACATCCTGGATCGAGAATCGGATTGGAGCTGATTTTCATGAGGATTTCTTTGCCTTTGATCATGGGCATTGCATTCAGTCGCCGGAAGACTTTCTTTGTTTCGATGAATCAAGTGTGCACTGGCTTGCGCAACGCACGAAGAGCCCGATACCTAAAGAATATCACGGCGAGGCCACTGCCCGAACAATCGCCGACATGATTCAAAAACTACGCCATCAACTACCTTCGTTGAGTCGAATGTCCGGCAGTGTCTGCGAGGTCGTCGAGAGGAGCATGGTTCGATGGCGTTATGCACGGTAGAAGCACACGTTGGCGTCGCAACCGTCCAATGCCGCCAGGGTTGACCAGGGGGATATTTTGCGAGCTTAGAACGAATCTCGGTGCCGACGTTCTATGTTTGGAAAAAGCGTCTCGCGTCCGTGGGGAATCTCCGCTCATTCTCGGATCGCGGTGCGCACCTATCGCATTGAAGAACGTTGCGACGCCCTCGACCAGCGTCCTAGCGCCCGAGCCCACCGCCGCATGAGCGGGACTTAGCGGCAGTTATTTGTCAGCCGTCAGCAGTAAGCCGTCAGCAGTAAGTCGTCAGCTAAGCGACGAATTAGTCTAGAAGACTACATGATGCGCTGCGCGGTGGCCTCGACGCGCCATCAGTGCTGCTGCTCGGACCTTCGACTGCAAGCGTTCACACCTCCGGCACTTATCCCGGCTCCCTCCTTCAACACGCCCGATCACGCCCGATCACCCCGATCACCCCGATCACCCCGATCACCCCGATCACCCCGATCACCCCGATCACCCCGATCACGCCCGATCACCCCGATCACGCCCGATCACCCCGATCACCCCGATCGGCTCCATCATCAGGACATGGTGCTGGTGCATGGTTACTCCTGAACGGCGGAGCCGTGGCATTTGATAGCCAGGCGCGTGAGCGCCTGGAATTCTCGCCAAACACGATCGCCAAATCGCGGAGCGATGGCATTGACCGTACCTTGGGCCAGGAATTTTCCCAGGACTTGGGAAAGGACGCCGATGCTGCGGCTCGAAGTCTTCATCCTCGATGCACTCGCGTAAGCGTCCCAGGAAAAATCCGTCGAACTAAGTCGCGATCCGAATGACGCGTTTCCTTGTCACTCGGGAATTGTTCTTCCGGGCGGTTGATTTAGGCGTTGGCCTCAGGCAATCGCACCACGGAGACATCTGAATTCGTCGGCTTTGATTCTCTCACTTCCAACTGCACGAAATGAATCGGCATTCACCACTCGACGCATAGCCTTTGCAGGTCAAGGAACGGAGGTTTGGCCATCAGCCCGTACCATGCCGCTCGATCGCGTTCCGATCATCCCCATCTTCGTGTTCCAAAACTGAGTTGGTGCTAATAGAACCATCGGCATGTGATCCAAGGTCTGCGGCATATCAGAGTCGAGCCCATGTGTGTTCAGGGCCGTTTGCCGTTCGGCTCGAAATCGCCCTTCATTCGACGCGCGACGCAACGCGCTAGCGTGAGCGACCGCTTCCACCAACATACGGAGCGGCGTATCACTCGCTCGTCCCTGCTTCAGTTCCACCACCCCTGGCAAACGATTAAGGGTGGAGCCGATCAGATCAATCTTGCTCCACTTCCGATCCTTTCGACTTCTTTGCAACGGCACTTGATGCGATTGA
This sequence comes from Pirellulaceae bacterium, assembly GCA_044235425.1. GTDB lineage: Bacteria > Planctomycetota > Planctomycetia > Pirellulales > Pirellulaceae > JBJSXJ01. The sequence goes on along the minus strand of JBIIHW010000031.1, from coordinate 48,272 downwards.
ATGAAGTCGCATATTCCGGTTCGATGATTCCGTTGGCATCTCCATGAGCTCTGCTCAACCTATACCCCACCACTCCCCATCCCCGCGCAGCTGGACATTGCAAAACAACGACGCGAACTGCTGTTGGTCCTGCAGGTGAACCGGTACTGCGACGGCGGTGGGAAATGCTTTCCTCATCCGCCCGAGGTCAGCTATGGAAGCGTGGCCGGAGGTATGACAGTGAGCAAGCGGAATGCCACGGTCGTTAAGCCACGTGACGAACGGTTGCTGCCGAGGTTCGTTAACGTAGCCAGACCAAAGTGAACATAGAACAGCGGCGCCGGTAAGGCATTGCGCTTGGTCCAGGTCACGTGTCATGCTGGGACGAAAGAGCATTACGGATCGCGGGGCAGCAGCGGCCAACTCATCATGGTAAATGCGAAATGGTTTGTAGTGATTGGTAACCTCGAATGCCTTTTCTTGAATGATTCTGCGCTTCTGACTGTGCGGCAAAAAGACCTTGATCCCATTCCAGTTCGCTTGCGGTAAACGCTCATTGCCCGTCGCTCGCAAGATCTCGGCGGTGTACAAGTCGATGATGAACTGGCGTCGTGCCCGCTGGCAGGCTTTGAATACCGTGACAATACGGTCGATATTTTGTCCTGAGCACCACACCAGCGGCATCCCAGTTGTTCGGTGGAACAGGTCCGTCATCGGGTGAATCAGGTCATCTTCCGTGGGGAACGCAGTATCCTCGCGGCCCACGCACGTCCCTTCCATCAGCAGCACATCGACGTCGGGCGGAGGATCGCTCACGAGGCGGTCGACCAGGCTGGCCTTGCGCCCGTGACCGCGAAAATCACCGGTGTAAAAGAGTCGTTTGCCATCCGCCTCGACGAGCACCGAGTAACTGTCGTAGGCGGAATGGTCGACCAAGAACGGTGTGATCGTAAAAGGTCCCAAAACGATGGGTTGGCGATCGGATAAATGGCGGACGTTGTTCAGTTTCAAGCCAGCCGGCGAGAACAAGGTGGCGGCCTCCAGAATGCCCGCTGCAGCTTTGCCAATCAGAAACGGTGTTGACTCGGGAAGACGATGTGCCAAGCCGTAATGGTCCTGGTGCGGATGCGTGATCACGACACCCAACAACGATTCATCCGGCTGAGCGAATCCTCGGACTGGATGTAACGGAATCGCGTCGGGATCAGCCGCGTCGAGCGGTAAGCCGACGTCCAGCACCAGACGTTTTCCGTGCGACTCGAGTTCGACGCACGTGCCACCAATCTCTTTTGTACCTCGATGAATGCAGACCTTCATGAATGGATTTTACGCTCCCGATTCTTAGTGAGTGATCGCGTTGCGCATGAACTTATCAACCTCGGCGTGGGGATGTCATTCGGCGCGGATAGAATCGTCAAGATGTATCAAACGAACCGATTGCGAGTTAGGGGCGGCGCCGTGGTGACAACGCCGTCGCATCCCACGGCTCTGCGATTCCGCATCCCGGGCGCAGAGACGCGATGCTTGCTCGTTCGTAAGCGGATTTGGCTTACGCGTTACGCCTAACGGGTAACCGGGGCGAGTTGTCGATCGAGGTCTTGATCAGCGTAGCGCTCGGTCGGATCGATCGCACCCGCCGGTGGATAGGCGTTGCCCGCCGGAGGATAAGGGGCGCCTGCAGGAGGATAGCCGTTGCCCGCCGGAGGATAAGGATTACTCGAGTGGATGGCGGGGGTCAAAACCGTGGACGGTGTGGCGGGCAGCATCGTGTTCGCGGAAATGGGCATCCAGCCGGAAGACATTCCTGGTTGCCCACTGGCCGCTCCAGTCGTGTAATTCACCGGTGTTCCTGGCGTGCCGGCCGGCCAGGCGGCACCGGCATTTGGCGCGGGCGAGGCCGACCCGGGTGCACCTGTGCCAGCGGGGAGAGTTCCCGGCGGAGCGGTACTTGGCATCGTGGCACCGGGTGCGGCGGCGGGCGGAGTCGCTCGGTAGTAGCCGGCCGTTTTCCCGTAACTTCCGGTCGGTGGCGGTGCCACTCGCCGCACCGTCGTCGGAAACATGCCCGGGGACGACGCACCGCTTTGACATCCTGCCGCGCCAAAGAGCACCGCTGTCCCGAGTAGACCGACTCGCAGGCTACGACCGACAAGGGTCTGGCCATGAAGGGAAGCAAGAGCCGTGGGGCGTAACTGCGCCATCGTGTTTGTTCCTCGGTATTGGAGCGTCCAAGCGACATGACGAGCGCGGAATGATCATGCTCCGTGCAAGACCACGCCGACCCTCAGCGCGGCGGAAGATTAGCAATCTGGGCGAGATATAGCTAGTGGGAAAAATGAGCTCTCGGACTGTACCATCGCTCCGCGATTTGGCGATCGAGTTTGGTGAGCGATTCCCTCGCGGGCGCGTCGGGCTCGGGTTAACAGGTGCCCGAGATCACGATGGCACGACGTTCCACCACTTCTCAGCAGCGCCGCCGCATCGATTTCATGGAGCGCTCATGGGCGGCGGGCGATTCGAACTTGGCAGCGTAGCGTGCCCACATCTTCTCGACAGCGACGGCAATCAGGGGAGTTCTACAGGCGGTGTCGCCGGGGTCGATCGTCACGGTGCCGATCCGCTTGGCTGCGGCTAGCACCGCCTCGCGCAACACCGCACTGCGTCCGCCGAGCGTAATCAGAGTGCGGTTCATGTCGCTTTTCAGTTCGTTGGAGGCGGTGTGAATCGACCGCTCGATGGATTGGACTCCGTCGAGCAGCTGCTGTTCGGGGAACGATTCATCGAGGTCCGACAGGCGGCCCAGCAAGGTCCAGCCCAACCCACGGAGTCGGTCGCTGGACGAATTCAACCACTGCTTAAGCTTGCGGCGCGCGTGAGGTCCTTCGGCGGCGAGTGTGGCGATGTAGAGGCCGCACATGCGCAGCGGGTTTTCATCGGCCCAGCGATCCAGTTCCTCGGAGGTCATGGCCTGTGGGTCGGCAATCTTCAGAGCCAGATTCCGCGCATCGACATTTCCGGTCGCCCACAGCTGCTGCGCGAGCGGGTGATCAACGTCGATCTGTTTCATCAACTTGAATAGTTCACCGAAGAGCACTCCGAACATCGGCCCTTTGGCACCATGCCTTGACCAGGTCTTGCGAGTCTGCTCGGTGCCCAGTTTTTCGAGTCGCGACATAACGTCCGCCAGCGACAACCGTGCCGCAGCAGGCTTCGCAGCAGGCTTCCCAGCGGCAGCGGCAGGCTTCCCAGCGGCAGCGGCAGGCTTCCCAGCGGCAGCGTTTTTTTTGACCGAGCGCGCCGGCGTTTTTTTACTCGTTCTTTTCATGGAGCTGATTTCCCAAAATGAATTCGCAGCCAAGTTCCTTACCCTCGCCAGCCAGTGGCTGACGCGATTGGACGCTAACTCAAGTCTCGCACAAAGACAAAAAGGTACGAAGAGGGGGCTCGGACGTAACAACCTCCGAATCCATGGTCGATGTTGCCACTCCTCATTCGTTTTATTCGTCGGATTCGTGGTTCACTCGATTGTGGTTAAGATGACGGCGACGAAAAACGCTCCCGAGACCCAACTCACCGCACCGCGTGTCATGAATCCGCCGGAACTAGACGCTGATCAGCAACGTGCACAGCACCAGGAGTTGGCGGCGGAGCTGAAGCGTGCCGCGCAGGCACTTGGGTTCTCGCTTGCCGGGATCTGCGTTGCCCATGTCAGCCCCGCCTTTCAGCGACTCAATCAGTGGCTCGACGCGGGCTACGACGGTGAGATGGCGTATTTGCGTGAGCGGCGAGCGGCGTATGAGCATCCGCGGGGAGTGCTCCCGGGAGTTCGGAGCCTCTTGATGCTCGGCTGGAACTACCGCACGGTGGAGCCGGCGGAGCTGCAGCCTGGTCAAGGTCGTGTGGCTCGGTATGCACTGGCAACGGTCGACTATCACGACCTGCTGCATGACCGACTGCGACAGCTGAAACAGCTCGTACTGCGCCACCATCCGCAAGCCGCGGTGCGAGGGGTGGTTGATTCGGCACCGCTGCTGGAGCGCGAGTATGCCCGGGCGGCGGGACTGGGCTGGATCGGCAAAAACACGCTGCTGCTCAACCGAGCGTTTGGCAGCTGGTTCTTCCTGGCGGCACTCCTCACCGACCTCCCCCTGCCCGCCGATCAGCCGTTCACGGCCGACCACTGCGGCAGCTGCCGCGCCTGCCTTGACGCCTGCCCGACACAGGCCTTCCCTCAGCCCTACGTGCTCGACGCGCGTCGCTGCATCAGCTATGCCACGATCGAACAGCGTGGTCCGCTGCCCCAGGAGTGGCACAACCAGCTGGGCGACTGGGTCTATGGCTGCGATATTTGTCAGGAGGTTTGTCCGTGGAATCGACGCGTGTCACCGTCGGAGTCGCCCGATTTCAGCCCTCATCCGCTTCTCAACCCGCTCGACCTCATCCCGCTCTTTGATTGGGATGAAGCCGAGTTCCGCCGTCAATTTCGGCGGCTACCGTTGTGGCGAGCGAAACGCGCGGGACTGCTTCGCAACGCCGCCCTCGTCCTCGGACGACAACGGCCACTCGGTGCGGCGGCAGCACTCGAGCGGGGCGCGAGCGACTCCGATCCCTTGGTGCGCTCCGCCAGCATTTGGGCACTGGCACAGTTTCCCCCCAACATCGCTCGCCCCATCCTGGAAGCACGACACGCCGCCGAAGCCGATCCGCAAATCCTTGAAGATTTAGCACAGCTCTTGACACTTTTGTGAACTCCGCATACTGTTCTTACCGGTTGCTCCGAGGATTCGGAGCGCCAAGGAATTGTTGCTGCCGGGCAGAGTCAGGTGAAGCGGCTGGCGTGAGGAACGTCTTCGGGTCACTGCGAAAAGCGACTTTCGCCCGTTCAGGCAGCCGCCAAAATATGTGGTGTTAAGGAATCTGAGCTTGTTGCGACGCAGTTACCACTGGTTCAGCTCACTGACGGCACTCATGCTAGTGCTCGTGGGAGTCTTTGCTGAATCGCTGCATCGCCCACACTTGCCCGGTGTCACCGCGTCTTGTAGCCACTCGGCAAACGCTCATTCCCACGCCGCCCACGATCTGCATGCCGGCCACGATCATGATCACGATGTGGCCGACGTGGATCAGGAGCAGGCGGGCCCAGCGGGTTTGGATCGAGTGCTGCTGGGTCGCCACCCTGGTAATGCTTCGCTGGACGATGCAGACTGCGTGCTTTGTCGCTTCTTAGCCCGCACCACGGCGCTCTTGGCCCAAGCCAGTACGCTGGTGGTCACGTTACCGGTTGAACGAACTGACTCGGTCGATGATCGACCACTTCCTTCACGTCCACGCACGGCTCACTATTCGCGTGGACCGCCCTCTTTGAGCTGAAACGGATCCGCTCTGACGCGGAGATTCTTGCTCATGCAACTGGTTGTCGCACTTGGTTTGACCAAGTCGCTCAGTTGCACCGGATAACTGCGACTGCGAACTGCTCCTGAGGCCGTTGTTGGCCAAGCCTGCGATTTCAGTCGCCAACCGTTTCATTCAAATTATTTTCGCCGACCGAAGATCGTCGGCGTGAGGAGTTCATCCTGTGAAGGTTTCCTTTGTTACTTTCCACGTTGCGGGCGTCACGAGCGGCCGCTGGCCTCAGCACGGCATCCGCCGGCGCTTACGCACTGGTTTCACACTGGTGGAATTACTGGTTGTGATCGCGATCATTGGCATCCTGGTCGCACTGATGCTGCCGGCGGTGCAAGCCGCCCGCGAAGCGGCTCGACGTACCAGTTGCACGAATAACATGCGTCAACTGGGGATTGCACTGCACATGTACCATGACGTGCAGCAAACATTTCCGTCCGGGTGGCTGGGCACCGACCTGGCTTCGGGAATGCCGGATGTTTCCGGTCCTACGGGCTGGGCTTGGGCGTCGATGGTTTTGCCCTATTTGGAGCAGAAGAATGTGAGTGAATCGGTGGTGAACTTCAACCTGCCGCTGCTTGCTCCCCAAAACGACGTCGCCCGCACGCTCTTCATTCCCGTGTTTCGCTGCCCTTCCGATCCGGGCCAAAACGTGTTCAATCTTCCGGAAGAAGATGACCCCAACACGATCGTCACTCGCCTGGCGATGTCAAACTATGTGGGTGTGTTTGGGACGGGCCATATTGAGGATTGCGAAGGGCTACCGATTGGCCAGATCTGCTACGGCAACGGCGCTTTTCAGCATCAACTAGGCATCAAGAACGCTGATTTTCTCGATGGATTGAGCAACACGCTGGTGGTGGGTGAACGGTCGAGTCGCTTGGGTTATTCGACTTGGACGGGTGTCGTACCGCACGGGATGGAGTCGATGGCGCGGGTCTTGGGGATCGTCGATCACCCACCCAATTATGTGGACTCCCACCTGGACGATTTTACAAGTCAGCACAAAGCGGGCGCGAACTTCGTGTTCGGGGACGGCTCCGTGCGACTCATTGTCTCCACGATCGACATGGCCGTTTACGGCGCCATGGGCACTCGAGCGGGTGGTGAACCGTTCGCGGCGCAGTAAGTCTTGGCGAGCTTTGCGCCTTGGCGTGAGATCCTGAGGAGTTTGGCTCACGCAAAGGCGCGAAGGCGCGAAGGAGACGCGACCTTCGGACTCCTTCGAGAGACTGTGACACTTGGCGAGCTTTGCGCCTTGGCGTGAGATCCTCAGGAGTTTGGCTCACGCAAAGGCGCGAAGGAGGTCTGACTGAGATCCTCAGAAGGTTCGCGTAGCGCCGTGGATGTTTTCGGTGATGGGATCGGGGAGTTCTTTGAGTTCTCCGAGCCAAAGCCGGATCTCGTTGTGATACTCGCTGGCCAAATCGCCCAAGACGAGCTGCCGGTGGAACGCGGCGGCGCCATCTTTCCGCAGCTCCGCCGCTTCGGCACTCGGGAAACGGTGAGCGGGATCGGCGGCGATAAGTCGACGACAGAACTTCATCAGCAGCTCGTTGACGGTCACTTCGCTGGGCAGGATTTGTGGCAGACGTTGCGGCAGGGCGCGTTTGGCTTCGAGGAGTGCGCGGTACTGGGTCAGCCCTTGAAAGAGCCGGCGTCCGGAGAGCAGTTCGATGAGGACATAGCCGAGCGAGGCGAGATCACTCAGCGGAGTGATCGGTTCGCCGGCCAGCACCTCGGGAGCGGCGTAGCTCGGCGTACACATCCGGTTCTCGTTCGGCTGATCGATTAAAAAAGCGGAGCCGAAATCGATGAGTTTTGTGTGGCCGGTTCGTTTGAGCATGATGTTGGCTGGTTTCATATCACCGTGTACCACGCCCTCGCGATGAACGGCGGCGAGGGCGGTGAGGCAATCGCGGACAATCGCCATGGCGATTCCAGGCTTTAACCTTGGCCGCTCCGGCCCTTCCGTCACAATCACTCGTTGGATGTATTCCCAGCGTTTTTCCGAGACGGTCGCTTGCAGCTGCTGCAGCATGCGCGGTGCGAGGAGCTGATTGAGGTCAAAGCCGTCGACCCATTCCATGAGCATGATGCGGATGCGATGGCGATCGAGAAAGTTGTGGATATAGAGGAGGTGATTGTGCTGGACTTGCGCGATGCGACCTGCCACCCGCGCCACTCGATCCATATCAGCCGCGTAGGCATCGGCACTTTCGAAGCCGGCCGGCGAAAAAATCTTCAGCGCGATTGGAACCGTGAAATGATCAGAACCTCGCAGTTCGGTGAGGTAAACGCTGCCTTGACCGCCACTGCCAAGCAGCTTGAGGAGCGGAAAATGAACGGTGGAATCGAGTCGACGGCGGTCGAGAATCGAATGGTAAGGGCTTACCAGATCATTGGGCATTCGCCGTTCGGCGCCCGCTCGGTCCGCTACGGGCTGAGGGTTTAAGTGCTGCGCGCCTACGGGCTGAGCGGCTGCCGTGCGGTCTTGCCCCAGCCCGCCGTCCTCGCCGCCGTCCTCGCCGCCGTCCTCGCCGCTGGGCTGACGGCTTGGCACCGTCGGCTCCCGCGACGACGACTCCGTAAATAAGTCCGCTCGACCATGATTCATAGTGTCGCCACTCGACGAGGAAACCCGAGTTGTTTATCGACGACGTTCACGAGCGGCTGACCGGCGACGTAGCGGGCGAGGTTGGCGGCCAGAAAATCGGTCGTCACGTCCGCTCTGCGCACCGACTGGGCACCTACGTGAGGCGTAATGATGACCTGGGGGTGATCCCAGAGTGGGCTATCGACGGGTAACGGTTCGACTTCGGTGACGTCGAGTCCAGCGCCGGCGAGGTGTCCGGAGTCGAGAGCCGCGACCAGGTCGCATTCGCGGACGACGGGCCCGCGAGCGACGTTAATCAGGAGGGAACCTGGTTTCAGGCGTGCCAAGCGCGGGGCATCGATGAGCCCCTCTGTCTGGGAATTCAGTGGCACGCAGAGGATGAGAATATCGACCAGTGGCAGGATTTCATCGAGTGCTGTGGCGGGTTCGAGTCGTTCCACCGCGGGTGGCCGATCGACCGGAAAGAGGTCCGTCGCCAGAATTCGGCAGCCAAACGGCACCAGCACCTCCGCGATCCGCCGTCCGTTCCCTCCGAGGCCGATGATACCGACCGTTGCGCCGTGTAGATCTCGCGTGGGACGACGAATGAATTCGCGCCGCTGTTGAGCTCGAAAAAAGGTGGGGAGGCCGCGCAGCAGGCCCAGGATCAAGGCGAGCGCTTGTTCGGCGACCGGGTCAGCGAAGAGTCCGGAGGCGCTGGTGACGAGGATGTCGGACGCGATCACGGAGGGCACCAGGCAATGGTCCATTCCGGCGGCGGAGGATTGGATCCAGCGCAAGCGTCCCTGGCGAACCACCTCATCCCACGGTACCGGCACTTTGGCATGGCCGAGAAAAACGTCGGCCTCGAGGATTTCCTGAGTAATACGGTCGGGCCAGGCATCAACGACCGCATGACCGGGCGCAGCGGCCTGCAGTCGTTCGAGATGTCGTTGCTCCAGCGGATAACAGGTGACAATACGCATAAGGAAGGATCGTAACGCGGTGAGTTAATTGGAAACAAGAGCGACTGGGAAGGCATGTTGGCGAAGCTCGAGCATTTGATCATAATGTTTCGATTGACGATTGTCCCACGGTGAGCCGATGGAATCGAAGATGGTTATTCCGTGGAGCTCAACGCAGGTTAAGAATCTGTCCCACCGACGTTAGCGCAGAGGAGACTTGCCCTGACTACCGCTTGTTGTTCACCGCGAAACCTGGGAAAAGCCGCATTCCTGGCGATCCTCGCTCTGCGGCTGATGGTGGGCTTCCACTTCTATAAAGAAGGTGTCGCCAAGCTGACGGACCCCAAACCCTTTTCCGCCATGTTCTTTGGTGGTGCCAAGGGACCGCTGGCCGAGTTTTATCATGGGTTGGTCTGGGACGCTGACGGCCAAGCGCGGCTGGACGAATCCGCTACGCTCGCGGCCTGGGAGAGTTACGTGCAGAAGGCCAAACTGCATTTTTCCTTTGACGACGCTCAGAAGTCGCAGGCGGACCAGGACCTGGCGACGCGTAGCGAGCAGCTCAAGCAGTACTTGGCTGGACTGGGTGATGACTTGGAGCAGTATCGCAATGGCGTTGAACGGGTGGCTCGCGAACGCTCCGATGACGCTCGACGCACCGTTCCTTCGCTGCGTGGTCAGACGGAAAAGACCGAGGCGAAACTCAAGGCCGATCGCGGCAAATGGCTTGCCGAACTGGACAAACTCGCTCTGGATCTGGAGCGCGATATCAACTCGATTGCCGGCGGCAGTTCGAAGCCCCGCCTGAAGGTCGACAAACCGAATCGCCGTCCTCTGGATTCTGAGGGAGTCGATCGGTTCATCCCCTATTTTGACCTGACGATCGGCGTTCTGCTGATGATTGGCCTCATTGTGCGTCCCGTGGCGGTGGTGGCCGCTGCCTTTCTGGCCTCCGTCGTCGCCAGTCAGTGGCCGGGCTCCTACGGAGCGATGCCGACGTATTATCAAGCCGTCGAGATGTTCGCTCTGCTCGCCCTGGCGGCACTCAACGCCGGTCAGTGTGCCGGCTTAGATCGCGTCGCGAGCTCGTTATTTAGTCTTTGCTGCGGCCCTCAATCCAAAACCAACGTGAAGTAGTTCATTTAATAAAAGGAACGTTGCCATGAACTTAACTCCGGATCAAAAAGCAGTTGGTCGTGACAATTACTATGAGGCGTTGGGCGTGAATCGCCGTGACTTCATGAAGGAATTGATGGTGGCGGGAGCGGTCACCAGCGGCAGCTTGGGGGCCATGTATTTCAACTATGGGAAGGTGACGGATCCGTTGCGGGTGGGCGTGATTGGCACGGGCGATGAAGGCCAGGTGCTGATCGGTGCCGTGAATCCCGACTACGTGCAAGTGGTCGCCATTGCGGACATTCGCCCGTACAACGTGCATCGCGCGTTCCACGGGGACTGGTCGAGTGACGCGGCGCTGGCGGCACGTAGCGGTCTGATCAGCAAGTACAAGTGGAATTCCGAAGACGAAGCTCGGAAAAAGGTCAAAGTGTATGACCGTGACTATCACGATTTGATCAAAGATCCGGCGGTGGAGGCGGTAATTATTGCGTTGCCGCTGCACTTGCACGCCAAGGTTGCGCTGGAAGCGATGAAGGCCGGTAAACATGTGCTGTGCGAAAAGCTGATGGCTCACAATGTCGCGCAGTGCAAGGTAATGGGACGATTTGCCAACGAGAACAACCTCTACTTGGCGATTGGTCACCAGCGTCACTACAGCATTCTCTATGACAACGCGGTGAACATGCTGCGGTGGGGATTGCTGGGACAAATCCATCACATTCGCGCCCAGTGGCATCGCGGTAACTTGCCCGGGAACGACAGTTGGCAACAGCCCCTGCCCGGTGGTGAAACCGGTGTGGGCGGCAAGAAGGTCGACAAAATTAAGAGCCAGTTAAGTGCGCTGAGCAAGGAATTGGAGTCCGAGCAAGATCCCGCGCGTCGCCGCTTACTGGAGAAAAAGGTTGCTCAGTGGGCAGCGTGGGTGCTGGATGCCAAGGTGGAAGCGAAAGATCATGGTTACCAGGATTTCACGCTCTCCAACGGTTCCCAGCGTACCGCTCTCGAAGAGCTGGTTCGCTGGCGATTGTGGGAGCGTACCGGCGGCGGCTTGATGGCCGAGCTGGGGAGCCATCAGCTGGATGCTTCAAGCATCTTCTGTAGTGCGCTGCGGAGGGATGGTAAGAAAGCCCATCCGCTGACCGTGCATGCCGTGGGTGGTCGACATATTTTCCCGCTCGACCGACACGCCGAAGACCATGTCTACTGCATGTTCGAATTCCCTGGTCCCGAATACGAAGCGGAATTTCCGGTCGGCTACAAGGATCCGGTTTCGGGAATCCCGGAGAAGGGTGTGCCGGGTTTCGAACAAGATCCCAACAAGAAAATCGTCGTCACCTATTCGTCCATTAATGGCAATGGCTACGGCGGTTACGGCGAAGTAGTCATGGGAACTCGCGGTACCCTCATCCTGGAACGCGAACAGGAAGTGATGCTGTACAAGGACGCGGACACATCCTCCCGCGTTGGTGTGAAATACGAGAAGGGCGGGCCAACGATGGATACTCAGGCCAGCGGTGGACCGGCTGCTGCCGTGGCCAAGGCTGCTACCGATTGGGGTGGTCCGGTGAGCCGCGGTTACACCGAGGAAATCGAACACTGGGCCTACTGCATTCGCAACAAGGCTCCGCGTGAAACCTTGCGTTGCCGAGCGGAAGTGGCGATGGCGGATGCCATCATTGCCCTCACCGCGAACATCGCCATCAACAATTCGATCAAGGGCGAGGCGGGGTACGTGAAGTTCCAGGAGGAATGGTACGACCTCAACAACGACGCTACTCCGGACGGCAGCAGCTACCAAAAGGAATTCGACAGTTTGGTAAAAGATGCCTAGAGCGGACGGCGCGAAATTGGGATAGTCTCTGAAGCGCTGCGAATTTTAGATTGCGCCTCGGCAGCAGCGTTCCAGAAGAACCAGGGTGGGAAGCTATTAGAACCGGGTTGAACCCGAGTTGAGGAGATCAGTGCGATGGAGACTTGGCCGATCGGAGTGTTCACCAGCATCGATGCTGGTTTGGGAGTCAAGCTAGAGGTGGCACACGAGCTGGGGATTCCCACGATCCAGCTCCACGCACCTCATCAAGCCACGCGCACGCAAGCCCAGGCTGATCGCTTCCTGGCACGGCTCCGTGAACTCAACATCACTCTGACCTGCGTGTTCGGTGGGTTTGAGGGCGAGAGTTACGCGGACATTCCGACCGTCTCCCGAACGGTCGGTTTAGTGCCGCCCGAAACGCGTGCCGCGCGTACGCGGGAAATGAAAGAGATCTCCAATTTCGCTCGCCTTTTACACTGTTCGGCAGTCGCCCTGCATCTGGGATTCGTACCCCATGACACGCACGATCCGCTCTACCAGGAAGTAATCTCGATCACGCGTGATCTGTGCGATCACTGCCGTGGCAATGGTCAAACCCTGCACCTGGAAACAGGACAGGAGACGGCGGCGGGACTGCTGCAATTCATCCACGATGTGCAGCGCGATAATCTGTTCATCAACTTCGATCCCGCCAACATGATTCTCTATGGCACCGGGGAACCGATTGAGGCGCTGCGGCAGGTGGGTAAGTACGTGCGCAGTATCCACTGCAAAGATGGTAAATGGGCCAAGCATCCGGGAGTCGAGTGGGGTCAAGAAGTACCGCTCGGACATGGCGACGTCGGCATGTACAACTATCTCAAGACGCTCCGCGATTTGGGCTACACCGGTCCCCTGACGATCGAACGTGAGATTCCGCAGGAACCGGCGCGGCAAAAGGCCGAGATCAGTCACGCGGTTCAGCTGCTCACTGAGCTCAAGCAAAAACTGCTGCCGTGAGCCAGCGGTTAAGGTGAAGACGGGGTTTTTGTAAGACTTTTATTTTGAAAGACCGAGGCACTGAGGTCACAGGAATCCTGAGGTCACAGGAATCCTGAGGTCACAGGAATCCTGAGGTCACAGGAATCCTGAGGTCAAATAGATTCCGTGGTCACAGTGGGTGACAACGGTTGACACTTACCACCGGGGTAGTGACATTTACCACCGGGGTAGATCGTCGAGCAGATCTTCGGCGTAGCCGGGTGGAAACGGATTGACCGAGTCTTCGACAGGCTTGGATTCGGCATGCTCCGACGTAGCTTGCTGGCGTGGTCCGCGGGAGGATGGCGGGCCGGGCGCTGCGTGGTCCGAAGCACTTTGCCGCACCTGATGGAGCCAGACGTCACTATCCACCGCCGTCGCTTGACGGCGTTTGGCAGCCACTTGCACGCGATGATCGCTGGAGACGACGGTGAGTTGCCTTGGTGCGTGGTGAGCGCGAATCAGGTCGGCAATCAGCTCATCAGCGGTGGAATTGCGCGGCGCGAAACGGACGTCGATGCCCTGATGCTTTAGCTTTTGAGGCAAACCGGGCGGAGCTTCACGTGCATCGAAAACGACGGTCGTTTTGGTGGCCCAGTCAGAGCCGAGCAGTTGAGCGAGCCGATTCAGGAGCGCTTCACGCGTGCGGCGCAGCGTCGGGGCAGCTGGCCCGGCGGCAAAGACCGAAGATGCATGGAGCAAGTTGTAGCCATCGATAAGGATGCGCATGATTCGGGCCGACGATAGCAATCCCGTGGGTGATTCAGCAAGGCGATTTTTTGACATTGACGCCAAAAACGAAAACCGCCAAGTTAACCGCAGTTTACTAAGCTCACCATCTTCACGTATTTGAACGACTGCTGAAAAAGGGGTGCAAGGATGCCCGCCCAACTGCTTACCGTCCTCCTACTTCTTCCCGCTCAAGTGGCTGCGGTTGATGCCGCTCCGAAAACCTTTCCCACGAAACCGCCCGTGATGGCAGCTGATCCGCTGCGTCGAACCGCGGTGGATTCGGCGAGCCGCGAGCCGACCAATCGCGAGCCCGCTCCGCGAGAAATCGTGACCGAACTAGGGCAACCGGTGGTGGCGAAGCCCAAACCGCCGGGAGCCGTCCTGTTCAGCCCCGGCACAACCGCTCGGGAGCCCGTCGCCGCGGAGTTTTCCGGGCGAGAGGCCGCTCCGCGGGACATTCCCGCTGAGGATGCAGCCGTTCACGATGTACCTGTGCGAGAGGCACCTGTGCGAGAGGCACCTGTGCGAGATGCATCAGCGCGGGAGTTTTCAGTGGAGGCGGCGGCCGAGCCTCGGATTCTTCGGACGTCCGCCGAGGAATCGATGCCGCTGGAGCTGGGGGTGGATCGAGCCGCCGCGACCGGATTGATTCAGCATGCACTCAGCGTTCCGCGTGATCCGTCGCTGGCACTACCCGGTCAACCCTGGACACTGCAGCAGCTGCTGGAAAACCTTTCGGAGCGGGGTCAGCGGCTGGTCGCGATTAAATCCTACTGGAAGCTATCCGCGGAAGTGGCGAAGTATCACTGGAGCTTGGAGGAGCTGGAGTTCTTGGCAGAACTTCCCCCAGGCCGCCTGGCGGGCGAACCAAAAATGCTCGTCGCCGCCCAGGCGGATGCTCAAGCCTTCGCGCAGCAGAACCGCATGTCGGCGACGGCGGTGCAGCTGGATGTCAGCGAACTGCTGCGAGCCAGCGGTTCGGAGGCTCAGCTCTGGCCAGCCGATCTGCCTCTGGTGGGACTCTACCAGACCAAATTCGAGCGTATTTTTGCGGGCCGTTCGGCACCGGCTCAATTGCGTCGCATTTCCACTCAGCTGCCCCAGCAACTGGAGTTGATTGAATTGCGTGCCGCTGCCGTGGCCGCCGCTACCGACTCACTCAAGGAACTCGCGTATGAATACCGCCAGGGCCAGGTGAGTTTAAGCCTGCTGCTGGACGCCCAAGTTCGATTGCGTCGACTCAGGTCTGACTTCGTCGATGTGATTCGGACCTACAACGAACAGATTGCTGAGTATGCGATGGCGATTGGTGGTAGTAACGATAACCAGACGGTCGTGAGTATGCTGATCAAATCTGGGGCGGGTCAGCGTCTGACGGTGCCGGCTGGGGCGCGGCTGGAGACTAGTGCCGCCGGCCGCAACACGTTTTCGGGGAATTCCGCTTCCAGCGGTGCACTGCCCAGCGTCGGTGCCGGGACTGGGGCGAACCCAAATCATGCCTCCACCGTCCGCGCCTCCGAGGGCGATGCTCGTTTCCATGGTGGAGGGGAACCGACGACACGATCCAAGGGTGGTCCACAGGCCAACGGCTGGATGGCTCCACGGACGGGACAGCCTGCCAATGGCTTACGAGCGGTCGAGCCGATCGAGCCGGCAGACGATCCCGCGGGTGACCCCACCGCCGACTCCACAGGGTCGGCCGTGGAATTAGCGGCCCCCGAGTCGCGTTTACCGCGAGGAAACTAAGCGGCTAAGCGGCGGCTGGTTTCGCGCGGCGCGAGCGACTGATAGCGGATGTTGATCAACTGCGCGAGCTTACCGCTGGCGAGCTGAAATAGTTGAGCGCGAGCAGCGGCGTTCAACCCCACCTGCGCCTCCGCGACTTGCTCCAATTGCGAACGGAGCACATTCCGGCCACGGGCTCGAACATAGCCGCGTAGTTCATGGGTCGACAAATCGCCCACTCGATTCGCCACCAACGGCCAAACGCAATCGAGACTGCGGTTAGCAATCGCCGCCGCGAGATTGGGCAAGCGATGTGGGGATTTCCTGTCGTTCCAGCGCGCGATCCAATCCATCAGTCCCATCGTGAACTCCTTCTACGGGACCGGCGGTCCCCTCCGTGACGTCACCTCTCGAGGTCAACGGGGAGCATGGCGGCATGAGCGCGAAACTCCACGTTGCCCGTTCGACCAGCTTGTACATCGAATGTTGAGCGGGATGAGGAATAGCGGGGCGCGGGGGTTACCGAGAAAGCTTGCTGGGTAAATTCTGACAGTTTTCAAGAAGACTCCAGT
The DNA here is from genome assembly GCA_044235425.1 of Pirellulaceae bacterium. GTDB lineage: Bacteria > Planctomycetota > Planctomycetia > Pirellulales > Pirellulaceae > JBJSXJ01. Next base: position 32,348 of record JBIIHW010000031.1, on the reverse strand, counting down.
TTGCGCGAGTAGCCAGACGAAAATAGTAGTGGTCTGACGCTGGCAGCGATTGAAACGAGCGAGCGGGACGAGTCAGGGGCCTGGTGACCGGGCCCGAGGCGTTACAAACCTCGCCTCTTGACCTCTCCCTCTGTTTTTCCTAAGTTGCCGTTTTGGACGGACGCGAGATCGCGTCGGGTACCGCGGATCGTGAAACCATGACGACTCTGCAGTGGTACCGGGCATCTCAGGGACGTGGCCCCGTAGCCAAGTGGCTAAGGCAGTGGATTGCAAATCCTCCATCCCCGGTTCGAATCCGGGCGGGGCCTTTTTCTTTTTTCCAGCTCATTCGTACGAGCTCATTCGTACGAGCTGATTGGCACGAGCTGATTCGTACGAGCTCATTGGCACGAGCTGATTGGCACGGGCTCATTGGTTGGTTGGGGACTGAGCCGTGGCTGGCACGTTGTGCTGTTCCAGGCGTGCGACGAGTTGCCGCAGGGTGTCGAGGAATTGCTCGGTGTCCTCGATCAGTTTTTTGCCGTGAGCCAGCAGCAGAATTGGATCATGCTCCTGAGTGGGAGCGAGGGGCAGCGGAGAAAACCGAAATCCCGCGGGCACTCGATAGGCCTGGCTCACCGTATCAAAGTACCAGGGCACTCCGGACATCGAGAGCACCTGCAAGTCGCGCTGAATCGTGCGGCTGGAGCATTCGAGCTCGCGAGCTAGCGATTCGGCATCCCAGCGACCTGGTCCGAGGATGAGTCGCAGGACCCGCAGCAGGCGACTGAGCCGGGCGCATTGCCGCACTCGGCGTTCGGAATCCGTTCGTTTTCTCACCGTTGCTCCCCCGCCACCATCGCTCACCCCAATCCCCTCATTCTTGCCCCAGCGCACCGCAGCAAGAGTGACCGGATTGTGTCAAACGACAACGACGACAGTGGGTCTCACCGGGAAAACTCGCCATAAAACCGCTCTTTTCAGGCCGCTCGCAGATGTGAAATGCCACACAGTTGTCATTCGAGCCCCTCTCAGGATCCGGCCCGCTCCACCACCACGCTTTCGGTGCGGAGCAGCTCCAAAAACTTTCTTGGTTTTTCTCGGCGGCATAGTCCCACTGTTGGCAATGAGTCGACGTAAGCTCGGGGCGAAAACGGATCACCGAGCCGTGGTGCGGACAAAGTCGTGATGCGTGGTGCATCAGCACGCAGTGGGGCCAGGCGATGAATGGGGCGAGGCGATGAATGAGGCCAGGCAATGAATGGGGCAAGGCAATGAATGGGGCAAGGCAATGAATGGGGCAAGGCAATGAATGGGGCAAGGCAATGAATGGGGCAAGGCAATGAATGGGGCAAGGCAATGAATGGGGCAAGGCAATGAATGGGGCAAGGCAAGCGCAGCTAGCGCGGCAGCGAGCGGCGTGGATGCCGCAGGAGCTATTACGGCATGCGGCCGGCGCAAAACGACGGCCCGCGCCAGACGAGCGCAGTGCCGCGCCGCTCGACGTCACCGTCGTGCATGTCGAGCGGGAGCCGCAGTTGAGTTTTTCGCTCGAAGCCCCCGTTCTGGCGTCAGCGGTGATACCGCCGGTGAGTGTCCGTCGAGTGACCGATGTGGATCGCTGGCTGGCGGAGCGCCGGTTGTGGGAAGCTTGGCTGGCGCAAGGCGAAACGCTCGCCCGTCAACGACGCGTTGATGGACTGGTCTATAACCTGCAGGATCAATTTCCGATTCTGGCCGAATTCAAAACGGGAAATGACAAAAACCCGTTTCATGCTCTCTTGCAACTGGTCATGTACGCCGCCGAACTGGCAGCTCCCGAACGCTGGCACCCTGCCTTCCTGCACTCCTCTGAGAACATCTCGTCGGACTCCTCCGAAACCGCCGATCTGGACGCGCTACGCTTGGCGGGTCCATTGCTGGACATCTACATCATTCTGGGAGATTACGATGAACAGGGAGCGGCCCAGCGAGAAATGCTCGACGTCACCGCGCCGTTCTGTCAACGCCTCCTCCAAGATCGCTCTATCACAAATTACTTACGGCGAATTGTCTGTTTAAACACCCGCCGGACGAAGAGCGGCGGCCTCACGTGTCACAAAATCTTCGCCTTCCCGGAACTGGCTTCGCCCCAAAATGAGTCTGCTCAACGAAACTGAGCCGCCTGTGGAAAGTGCAATGATCGTAACCGGGCGACTGGCCAGAGCTGCAGGGAGCGCCCTGTGACGGAACGAGCGATCAAGTATTGTCGGCGGCGAGCGCCGCGCCAGAACCCCAGTGGCCAAAAATGGACTCGACGCTGGCGATGGCCCCCTTTTCCACCGGGGCGATACCAACCAATCAGGCTTAACCTGAGTAGCTGGGCTAATCGCAACTGGAGCTGTTGCCGCCGCGCGTAGGCCCGCCGGCGCTGCGTGAGGGCCGGCTGCTTAAGTTCCCGGCCAACTCCAGCCGCCGCGCCGCTCAACTCAACCGTCTGCTCCCGCTCCGCCCCACGCTCGAGGTTTAAATCCTGACGCGATGGGGATTCACAGGACAACTCGGCGCCCTGGCGCGCCCGGGATTGATCGGCGGGTGAAGCTGCCAGGGGTGGCCAAGGAGCGTGGTGGGCGAGCTTCAGTCGCCGTTCTTGCCGGTCATAGCGAATCGGCAGTGCCGCCAACTCCAACACTTCCAGATCGCGGTAGACGGTGCGTGTGGAACATTCCTGTGCCTCCGCCAACTCGCCCGCCGTCCGCAGGTGGTGTTGGGCGACAAGCTGGATGAGGCGCAAGATGCGGGCCAGGCGATCCGCCTGACGCAATCGCCGCTCGGCGTCCGTTCGCGGGCGTGGGGCTTTGAGGGGTGGTCGAGAGGAATCATTCATCGTACGAGCTCCACTGGCAAGATTTCGGGGCTACGTAAGATGAATCGTTTTTTTGGTTGACGACCGGTTCCGACAACCTACGTTAATCCTGTTCGGGCGACTGGGGAGAGCCGCCCAGAACGTGGGCGGCGGGGATCGCTGGGTAATGGAGGGGTCCCCGCCGCCATTTTTTTACGCTCGTGGACGAGGCGCATACCGAGCGAGTAGCCGGTTCATCAGGGGTGGACAGAGTCGATCGAACCAGACCAGCAGCTTGCCACCCCAGGAGAGAATGATTTCCTGTCTCCCCGTCTCCATCGCTCGACGCGTCCGCCACGCCACCTCGGCCGGTGCCATCGCCCTCGCACGCCGCGCCTCCCCCGTCCGCTCAAAAAACTCCGTCGCCGTCGTGCTGGGACTCACCAGTAACACCGCGACATTCCCCCGCTCTGCCCCACTATTGTCACTGAGTGGACGAGTTGCTTCACGCCTCAATTCTGCACGCAGCGCATCGCTCCAGCCATGCAGCGCGAATTTCGCCGCACAGTACTCGCTTTTATACGGCAGGGCGCAGTGGCCGAGCACCGATCCGATGTTGACGATCATCCCCGCCGGGGCACGCTGGAGCAGCGGCAGCGCCAGCCGAGTTAATTCGACGGGAGCCACGAAATTGAGTTCCAGGATGTCGCGTAGTTGTGCTTCGCTGCCCGATTCGAAGCTCCCCCACCGCCCTGCACCGGCATTGTTCACCAACAGATCCAGGCCCCCCAACGTGGCTGCGGTGTGAGCGACCAGCTGCGCGCGAAACGCCGCTGAGGTGAGGTCACCGGCCAGCCACTGGGCTTGCCCTCCCTGGCGACGAATTTCCTCGGCGAGCGCATCGAGCTGCGGGGCGCGCCGAGCGGTCAGCAGCAGGCTCACGCCCGCCGACGCTAACTCGCGCGCCAGAGCCGCACCGATACCTCCGGAAGCGCCTGTCACGAGAGCTCGTAATCCGCGCAAATTGCGTCGCCTCATCCGCTCACCCTCCTCCCTTTCGTTCCGCCTTCAAGAAACGCGCCTTCAACAAACGCGCCTTCAAGTTGATTGTTAACTCCTGCCTCCCTTGCTCGCGCCTCTGCTCGCGCCTCTGCTCGCGCCTCTGCTCGCGCCTCTGCTCGCACCTCTGCTCGCGCCTCAGTCGTCCACTCCTGGAGTGATTCCAGCCGCTGGAAACTGGATTTTGGCCTGCGTCCCTAAGCGCCGTGCCGATGGCCCTCAGCCGCTGGCTCACGTACCAGCGTCAGTAGCGTGACTTCTGGAGGACAGTGCCAGCGGAACGGCGTTTTGCCGGATATGCCGCGACTGACATGCATCACTCGCCCCGCCACCTCATATACCCCACCCGCATATTCCACTCCATCGAGACTGGGAGCAATCACGGGACCAATGCCCGGAAGCGAAATCTGTCCCCCATGGGTGTGACCAGCAAGTATCAATTGGAATTGATGCTGCCGAGCCCAGCGCCACTGGTCCGGCGAATGAGCCAGCAACAGCCGAAATTCAGCCTCCACGATTTCGGGCTCGGCATCCCGCCAGCCGAACCAAGGCAGTTCATTACCCGCCACCAGCAACTCGACGCCGCGCACCACAACGCGTCGGCAGCGGCCGCCCCAGTCGATCAGCCCCAACTCCGTCAAGCGTCGCCGTACTTCCTCCGGCCGCGCTAAACGCCGCTCATGATTACCCAGCAGGAACCAGACGCCCTCCGTCGCCCGCAATCGCCCCAACGTCTGGGGCAACCACGCCAGACACTCCACACGATCCACGATGTCTCCGGTGATGACGACTAAATCGGGCCGCCGCTCGTTCACCACCTTCACCAGATACTCGAAGTATTCAACCGCAACGTGTCCCGTGAAATGCCAGTCGGAAAGATGAGCAATCGTCAGTCCATCGAGCGCCGCTGGTAACGCGGGGATACCGAGCGTTTTACGCGTGAACTCCAGCTGCCACTGCTCATTCCCAGGAACGCGCTGAAACCAGCGACCTCGTCGAGTGCCGGTCAGCGGAATTCCTAGCTCCCGAGTCACATCCACCCGGTCCGATTCGCTCTTCAGCAGCGCGTTCACCGGAGGCCGACGGCGGCGCCGCTGCCAGCGTCCAACGACCCAGACCAGCACCCCAGCACACACACCCGCATAGAGCACCGAGAGTAACCGCCATCCGTCGGTTGCGAACAAGCGGGTCAATCCGCGGCGCGCACCACTCATGCCGCTCGAATCGATAACGCTCGAATCGATAACGCCAGTCCAGTCGCCGGCCATCCACAACCGCCAGCTCAGCATCAAAATCGCCGCACTTACGAGCGCCAGGAAGACGTCGAGCAACTTGGTCAACCAGCGCGGAAGGGCCAGCGCATGCAAGCGGTTGTAGAGCACCACGCTCAACATCCCGTGACCGACTATTCCAGCGGCGACGATTCCAGCGGCGACGATTCCAGCGGCGTTCATCTCCGCCGCCACCCACGCCGCCAGCCAGCCGGTTACCCCGCCGCTCATCAGGAGCCCATACCGGGCGAGTCCGGTCCTGGCATGCCGGGAGCCCCCGCTAGGCCCGCAGTTCCGGGGCCCGCAGTTCCGGGGCCCGCAGTTCCGGGGCCCGCAGTTCCGGGGCCCGCACCGCCGCTCGCTTCAGGTCCTACCACGCCGGCGGGTGAACCCGCGCGAGTCCAATCGACGATCGTTTCCACGGTCGACAATAGTTGCTCCAAACGGAACGGTTTGTAGAGAATCCCCTTGGGATGCAAACCCGCTTGTCGCGCCTTCACAATCACGTGACCGCTATCCCAGCCAAACCCGGTCATCAGAATCAGCGGCAGGGGATTGATGAGCTCTCGCAGCTTACACATCAGTCCAAAGCCGGACATATCGGGCAAGCGGATATCGGAAATCACGGCGTCGTACTTGCCACCCAGCCGCACCATGCCAGCCGCCGCTTCGCCATCCCGCGCCGTCTCGACCACACAGCCGTAACGCTCCAGCAGCCGATGAGCATCCAGCCGCACCTCTTCCGATTCATCGACCACCAGCACGCGCACGCCCACCAGCTTGGGACGCTCGGCCACCCCCTGCGGCGCCGGAGCGACCGGAGCGGGAGCGATCGTCTGGCCAACGTTTTGAATCACTTGCTTGATGTCGCGAGCCAGCGTCGTGATGCGCTGCAGCCCCTCTTTCACCTGCGACTCGTCCTGCAACAACCGCTCCAGCACACTCACCGCCTCATGCAGAATCTCGTCGACCGGCTGAGCGACCGCTTGGTGAATGGCCGTGACACTTTGCTGTGCCGTATTCGCCGTTTGCGCGACGAGCAAATCGAGGGTATTCAGAGCGGCCGCCACATCGCGCGAAAAAATCTCCACAAACTGCAAATCATTCTCGGTGAACGCTCGCGTCTGCGGACTCTCCACATTAAACGTTCCAATCACCTGCTCATGAAGCAGCAGCGGGACCGTCATCGAACTCTTGGCTCCCTGAAAGCCCGTGATGTAGAGCGGATCGTGGGTCGTATCTTCGCACAAGTAGCTCTTGCCCGTCGACGCGACGTAACCGGTCACTCCATTGCCGTTGGGGCGAGCCCACAAGGGACGCTCCGAGGCTTCTTGGTCGAGTCCCACGGAGAGGAGCGGCGTGAGGCTGCCGGTCACTTGGTCCAGCAAGCGGATCTCGACCACGTCAAACTTCAACAAGTCCTGAGTGTAATGCAGGATGTTGGAACGTAAGAGGTCGACACGATCTCGCATCGTCAGCTCGCCCACTTCGCCCGGCTTCAAACTCGCCAGCTCAATGCCCGCCTTGTGGATCGCCTCCAGCTTCTGCTGCTGTTGCCGCTGCTCGGTCACGTCGCGCACCGTGACAATGAGTTCCGCAGAATGGGACAGCTCCAGGCGTACGGGCACGACATGCACGTGATAGAAGCGTCCGCGCTCTGTTCGCAGGACCGTCGTGCAGGCCTGCTGGGTTTTAAGAGCGGTGTTGAACGGACAGTAATCGGGGCCGAGGATTTCGGGCCGATTCAGCGAATCGTAAAAATCCAGCCGCTCCACATTCTCACGCTGAGCCCACCCACAGAACTGCCGGTTCGCCCACTGAATTGTCTGCTCCGCCGACAGAACCACGACGCCATCCGGCACATGCTCCAAGATGCGTTCCAGTTGAAGCAACCTCCCGGGCTGCTCCCGATCCACGGACGCGGACGGATCGCCCGAGCCAATGTCGCAAATAGTTCTCGGAGTCGCGGACAAACCCGAATCTCCCAGTTACGTAAAATGATGAAACTTGGCGAATTATAGGGACAATCGACGACGGCAACAACGCTTTCGCACCTTCCCCTCTTGTTGAATCGGACCACGGCACTCCATAAATTCACCAATCACTACCGTTTCTCACCACCTGACTCGATAAATCACTCGCTGCGGATGAATCGATCCCTCTCATGCAACTTTCGCGCTCGCTCATCTGCCCCCTGATCGCTCTGCTGGCAACTGCCACCTTAACACTGACCGCCGAGTCGGACACTGCCAACACCCAAGCTGAAGAATTCGCAAGCCTGCAAGAACAAGCCGCACTCGCCCGACAGCGACTGAGCCTTGACTCAGCCGAGCTGCGGAAGATCGTCGTGAGTCTACTACCCGGCGGCGAACGTGATCGAGCCACTCGAGCGGCACTGGAGCAGCTGAATGATCCACGGTTCACCCAGCGTGAAGCCGCCAGTCGCCAGCTCCGACAGACCCTCTTCATTCCCGAACAAATCGAGGGACTCACCGCCGAAGCTACCTGGCGTCTGACCGAAGTACGGCGCGACGTTGGTGCTCGACAACGCTATCTGCTCACCTGCATCTTGAACCAACTCCGACGGTCGCTGGAACCACCCGGCGACACGCGGCGCCTGGCAGCTCGAGAAACAGTCGCCCTCCTCGGACCGCTTGCGCCGCTCATCCGGGATCGACAACTCACGCAGCAGCTCTGGCATACTGCCTTTACGGCAGCCAAAGCGGCGGATTTTCAGCCCGCTGAAATCGTGGATACCTTCGGCGGACCAGCCGGGTGGAAGTCACCCGTACCCGCGACTCGAGCGGTCATGGCTGCGGCCTGGGCAGCAACCGCCGATCACGCGGGGCTCACGGAGCGACTAACCGCCCTGCCCCCGAGCGAACCGGGCACTGCGGAATGTCGCCTCGCCGCTGCCATCAGTTGGACGCGGCGCGGTCACACTGCGGGTCCCCAGCAGCTCGTGGCACTCCTCGGCGATCGTTCACGTGCGGTGCGACAGGAAGCGGCACGGGCTTTGGAGCTGCTGGCGGGACGAGCCCCGCTGATCGACCCCGAGTTCGCTCGACTGCTGGCAGGCCCCCACGCGCCGACCGGTCTGCCACTTGCCCAACCGATGACACTCCGAGCAGCGGCCGACGATTGGAACCAGTGGCTCATGTCCGAACCCCGTCCCGTTCCCGGTGCAGACCGCCGCCCACTGCAACTCTCCGGTCGCGGGTGGCTCGGCACTCATACGCTGATCGCCACCGGTTCCCACGGACTCGTTTGGCTATTCGATGAACAAGGAGCGGCGGTTTGGCGACAACCGCGAGTGGCCTGGAATGCAGAATTACTCCCCGGCGGTCATCTGCTCATCGCCTCACTGGATGATCAATCGATCGTGGAGATCAACAGTCGCGGTGAAGTCCAGTGGGAGTTCTCGCCGATCGCCGCCACGCGCGCCAAGCCGCTGGCGAATGGAAATCTGCTGGCTGTGGACTATCAAGGGTCCCGCGTCCTGGAACTGGCTCCCCGCGGTCGCTCAGCGGAAATCGTGTGGAGCCTCGCGACGCCTGATCCCTGTTTTGACGCAGAGCGTCTGGCCAATGGTCACACGGTGTATGGCTGCGCCAATCTGGTGCGCGAGGTTGCTCCGGATGGTGCGCTAGTCAGCGAATGGAAGATCAGCGGGCGACTGAACGGAATCCAGATGTTGCCCGACGGGCATCTCTTGGTCGCCAACTACGGTGCCAATGAGGTGGCTGAATATGACCGTCAGGGACGCTACGTCGCGCGCCTCAGCGAGCCTCAGCCATGCGATGTCCAGCGTCTGCGCGATGGGCGAACGCTCGTCACTTCCGCCAGTCGCGTGGTGGAGTTTTCGCCGGACGGCGGCGAGCCCCGCGTGATTACGAGCGCTCGCTACGGCTCCGCCCGCCGTGACGACGGCCATTGATAGGCTTCCCGTGGCGACGATCGGCAGTCGCCAATCATTCCAGTGGTAAATCCTTGCCGTGACGATCGGTTCTACGGGACCGACCTCCAGTCCGAGCCCTTGGAACTAGAACCGCTGCCCGTTTCCGCCGCTAGGATCCGCGCAATCCATCGCTTCGCCGTTCACTGGTACAAATTGCCAACCGCGGTGTCGATTTCGTTTGATGCCTGGCGCGAGTTTCCGCCGATGGCCAAGGAGTAAAACGATTGATCGCCTCCGGCGGATAATCTTTTCGTGGGAACTCTGGTTATGATTCGAGCATTCTTTTGTGCGTTAGGAGTCGCCGTGGTGCTGGTGGGCCTCGAGTGCCTGGCGGTGGAGCGGGTGGTGGTCCACATCCCCAATCAACTGCTGGATCACGACAGCGGGTCGACGGGCAGTCCGGGGCCTTTCGTCACCCGCGAACTGCCGATTCCGGAATGGACCCCTTGGGCGCTGCTCTCCGCCGGCGCCGTCACCGTGCTCTACTCACAGTCCATCGCCCGCCGAATTACGGGCGATGATTGATGACCGGTTGCCGACTAGGGTGCCAAGGTCGCCAGGCGCAGGTTCTTATATTCGACCCACATCGGCGCGCCGGCATGCAGCTGCAGGGCTAGGATGCCTTCGCTGAGTGCTTTCTGCGGTTCGCGGTCGGTGAAATCAACGATCAACTGACCATTGAGGTAATGCCGAATGTGGTTGCCTTGAGCGATAATGGCGACGTCGTTCCAGTCGTTCAGGTGAAAGAGTTTTTCAAACGCCGCCTGATCCAGAAAGTTCGCCTCCACTTTTTTGCCCTCCGGCTGCCAGGTCACCTTTTCACCGACCATGCAGATGCGGCCCCGCGAGCCACCTTCGTCGTAAATGAAGCCGGCGACGCTGGGCAACTTCAATTCATTGCGAATCTCGTGCTGATAGCCTCGTACCACCCAGTTGTTTCCGACCTTGCCATCGGTAATGTGCTTGGAACGATACTGGATGCCCGAGTTGTTCGTGGCATTGCAGCGGAACGAGAGACGCAAATCAAAGTCTTTCAGCGTGCCGCCTTTCCAGATGAGGAAGGTGTTGCCCTTGGCCACTTTTTCCGGCGTGGTTTCCCCGCGAATGACTCCGTCGCGCACCGACCAAAGCCGCTCATCGCCATTCCAGTCCGTGAGGTCACGACCGTTAAAGATGGACTTCATTCCGGTCGGCTCGGCCGGCACTTTTTGCTGATCGTCCGCCGCCTGCAACGCGACCGTGGCCAGCATCACACCGGCGACCAACACGGAGCAACCAACGCGAACGACTGCAGACATGACCGTACTCCCACAATTCACTTTCATAAAACATCCTGCCAAACAAGTTGAACAAAAAACAATCGACAACATTCCGGCCGTTGCGCCGCTTACGGCTTAATGCGATACAAAAAGCCTTCGGTGCGAATGATCAGCGACTGACCGGTTACGGCATACGAGGCGAAGGTGCGTTCCGGCAAGCTGTTTTTGGCGACGGTCACAAACTCACGCCCCGCCTGCACCACCGTCGACTCACCACCCTCCGCTGGAAAATAGATTTTGCCGTCGGCGTAGAGCGGTGACGCGGAGTAGTTACCGCCGAGTCGTTCTTGCCAGATCTCTTTGCCGGTTTGGGCTTCGACACACGAGGCCACACCGCGGTCCGAGACCATGTATAGCTCGTCGCCCACCAGCAGCAGGGAGGGGGTATGCGGAGCAGCTTTTTTGAGGGTCCAGGCGACATGCGTTTCGGTTACATCACCCGTGCCCGTCGGACGGATCGCCAGCACCGATGGCGTATCATAGCCCGTGCCGATAAAGACTAAACCACCTCCGTAGACTGGACGTGGAATCACCGAATAGCCCTCGTACTTCACTCGCCAAATTTCCCGCCCATCGGCCGGCGCGAGCGCACTGACCGAATTCGATCCCGGAGAAATGATCTGCTTTTGGCCCGCGACGTCGATCACCAGCGGCGTGCTGAACGAGAATTTTCGGGGAGCGTCGCCCGTCCGATTCACTTTCCAGACAACTCGCCCGGTCTGTTGATCTAAGGCAACGATAAACGGATCCGCCGCTCCGTCACAGCTGAAAACCAGCTTTCCATCCACAATCGCTGGCGTGCCTCCGTTCCCGTGAACGGGAGCATACGTCAGGTCCTGGTTTCGCCAGAGAATCTTGCCGTCCAGGTCGAGACAAGCGGTACCTTGATGACCGAAATGGACGAACAGTCGCCCCTCATGCACGATGGGGGTGGGACTAGCATGACTGTTCTTGCCATGAATTTTGGGCGCCTTCGCCTCCGCTTGCACAAACACCTCAATGTTCCACACCGGCTTACCGCTGGCCGCATCAAAAGCCAGGGCGCGCAGCGAGAGAACACGGTTCGCGGCGTCCGCAGCGGGGTTATCAGCGTTGGGCCGCTCGGCGGCCGGCGCCGGACTCGCAGCCAGTGGATTCATGCCTGGGACTGCCGAGGTGAGAAAGATGCGACCGCCGAACACGACGGGCGAGGACCAGCCATGGCCCGGAACCGCCTGCTTCCAGACGACATTCTCGGAATCGCTCCACTTCGTCGGCAGCCCCTTGGAACTGGCATGCCCTTGGCCGTCCGGACCACGAAAATCGGGCCAATTCTCCTGGGCGCAGGCGTTTTGCAGGCCAGCCCAACCGACCACCAGAAACGCCCAGAGAAGATAAACCCGCTGCGATTTCCTCATGACTACCTCGTTGAATTCCAGAATGTCCGATGCCTGTCAGGACATCAGTTGAAGGGGGGAAAGAAATCTGTGGCCAGGGAAAGGAGCGATAGTTGTAGCGGACCAGAAGTGCGTCGCCAAGCTTTTTTGCGACCCGGCCTGCGTTCAACCTTCCGCTGCACTGATCCCCTGCCAAGTTGTTCCGCGGTTTCTGACGAGCACCTCCCCCCCGCCGCCAGACGGTCTCGCGGGCAGCGCAACCACCTCGTTCGCTGCGGCTGAAGAATTTACAAAAAATTTTTGGGAAAGAATCATTGCCAAAAATCGACGAATCGGCATAATTAAAACCTCTGCATGACCTCGCGTGACTTTGCACAGCAACGGACGCTGGCAAAGACCTCATCTCCCCGCCAGATGATGGGTACTTGCACGCTCGTAGTGTCGTCAGTGGTCCAATCAAGGTTACTTAGGGTATGGAATTCGCATTCACCAGTGTGTTCGCTTTCATTCTGCTCCTGGCACTGGATCTTTTCACGGACATCCCCCACGGTTAGCAGCAGCCCCATAGCCGCTTGATCTCTCGAGTGGCTTGTTCCCGTTTGGCAGCACTTTCCTAGTCTCGAAGCGGGTGGTGCGATGTGGGATCTTTCTAAGACGCTAGTCGACTCGGAGAGTCGACCGACAGAAGAGTCGACCGACAGGTCGCACGACTTTCCAAGTCGTCCAGCGGGTGGTGCGATAAGGGATCTTTCTAAGACGCTAGTCGACTCGGAGAGTCGACCGACAGAAGAGTCGACCGACGGAAGAGTCGACCGACAGGTCGCACGACTTTCCAAGTCGTCCAGCGGGTGGTGCGATGTGGGATCTTTCTAAGACGCTAGTCGACTCGGAGAGTCGACCGACAGAAGAGTCGACCGACACGTCGCACGACTTTCCAAGTCGTCCAGCGGGTGGTGCGATAAGGGATCTTTCTAAGACGCTAGTCGACTCGGAGAGTCGACCGACAGAAGAGTCGACCGACACGTCGCACGACTTTCCAAGTCGTCCAGCGGGTGGTGCGATGTGGGATCTTTCTAAGACGCTAGTCGACTCGGAGAGTCGACCGACGGAAGAGTCGAGCGGCGGAAGGGTCGGCCCTACAGCTGGTGAGTGAAGAGCTGCTGAGCGGACATCTGTTCCCGAGCGATCTCCAGCAGGTGTGCGTGGTGAGTGAACACGATAACCTGCGTACGACTGGAAAAATCGGCTAAAACGCCGAGTGTCGCGGCCGCTCGACGATCATCAAACTTGATCAGCACGTCGTCAAACACCACCGGTAAAGGTTCTTTGCGATCGAGCCAGTCGGCCAGGTAAGCCAGGCGCAGAGCTAAAAACATCTGGTCGGCCGTCCCTTCACTCATTCCCTCCACCCCCACCGCTCCACCACTGCTGCGAATACCCACCAGAAACGGTTGCCCCTGCTCGCTGTAGTCCACATCCATGCGCGCAAACGCGCCGACCGTCAGGCGTGCGAAGTATTCACTCGCTCGTTGCAACATCGGCCCCTGATGACGCCGACTAAACTCCTCCACCGCTCGTCGTAAAATCACCGTGGCAAGTCGAGCTCGGGCATATTCGGTCGCCGCCTGCTCGATGCTTCCCAGTTTGGCTTGCAGTTGCACGCTGCTGGCGATCGCCGCCGTACCCTCCGACATCCGCTGCAGTTCGCTATTCAGCTGTCCGACTTCTTCGTGCAGCGGCTGTCGCTGCGCATCCAGTTGCTCGAAGCGCTGCCGCTCTAGCTCCAGCCGCTGTGCCAGCTCACCCGGGTGAATCGCACGAGCCTCCTCCTCCAACTCGGCAATCGACTGACCGAGCGACATCTCATAGAGCGCCTTCTCAATCGCTTCTCGCTTTTGCTGACACTGCCGCTTCGCCTGGGAACGCCCCCAAGCGAGTTCCAAGTCATCAACGTTGTCGCTGCGCGCCTCATTGAGGAGTGATCGTAGCGAAACGCGAGCTCCTTCCAATTCCGTGCGGCGCTTCTCGCGCTGCTTTTCCAGCTTCCGCAGTTGCACCTCGAAATCGTCTCGTTGATCACGTTCCCGTTCCGATCGCCGCAGCTCATCACTGACTCGTCGAGCGGTCACTTCAACCTGTGGGTCTGTCGGCATGTTCAATTCGCCCGCCAGCCTCTTCACTAGCTCCTCAAACTTCGCGCCATCCAGTTCAATCGCTTGAATTCGAACCGCCAGCGCCGCCGCCTCCTGGACCTTCACCTGTAGCCGCTCCGCCTCGCGCAGATATTCGTCGACCTGCCGCGGAGTGGTATCCGCTGGAAGCCCCAGAGGCAGCAGTGCTTGAGTCCAACTGGAACGCCACGCAGCCAGTCGCTGCTGATGCTCTTGCTGACGGCGCTGCAGCTCATCCCGCTGCTGTTGCAATCGCTGACTGGTGCGCTCGAGCGAACTTCGCTGTTCCGCGAGCCGATGTTGACGAACGACCCAATCTTCAGCCCGCTGCAGGCCTGTCTTGAGCGACTCCGTAGCGGTCAGTTCATCCAGCCCCACTTGGCTGATGACCTGCGATAAACGCTGACGACCGGCCCGCACCTGCTCCGCTGACTCAGCATGTTCCGCTTGCCGCGAACGCCACGTTTGCTCCGCCGCTTGCAACTGCTCCAGCTCGCTACGCCATTCCTGCATTTCAGCTGGCGTACCACCGTCAATCTGTAAGGCAGACCAGATCGCCAGCCAAGCCTCTTCTTGCTCCTGCCAGCGCTCCTGCCGCTGAGTTAACTTTTCGCGTCGCTCGGCGACTTGGCCCTGCAGCGACGAGCTCAGGCTACTCAGCCGCTCAAATTCCACGATCCGCTGCTGCTCCAAACGCAGTTGGTCCGCAATCTGATCCGCCTGCAGCACAGCCGTTTCATAGGAAGCGGTCAACGGCCATAGCGTTGCCGGCTGCAATGGCTCGCGTCGCATGTTCACAACGAGTTCGATCCATAACTGATTCCGCTGATTGCGAGCGGCCTGCAGATCGGCAAGCGTGGGTAGCTGGCCGGAACCACTTCCCAGCTCCACCAACTTCAAAGCATTATGCCGCAGCTCTTCCTCGGCTCGACGCAGTTCCCCAGCGAGCTCATCAAGTTCGCGCTCCGCGCGGTCGCGTCGCCGCTGTTCCTGCTGGATGGTCGCCGCTGCCGGCAATCCCAGATCCGCTAATTCATCCAGCTTTCCCGCCCAGCGGCCCAGTTTTTGTAGCCGCTTGGCCAGCTGAGTGCGTTCCGTAGCCAGCGACTTGGCCGTGGTGGCAAGTTGTGATTCGACAACCGCCCATGCGTGCAATTCACCGACCAATTGTCGCACCGACGACTCATCGGCGGGTGCCGCCAACTGTGCTAACAGCTGCTGATCGTCACGCAGCTGCGTCTGCAGCTTATCGAGTTCCTCTTGCAGGCGTTCGGCAAGCCCTTCCAGCTGCTGGCCCTCCTCTTGCAAACGGCGCAGTGAATTCTCTTGCAACAGCGGCAGTCGCACCTCCGCCACTCGATCCCAAGAAAGATCCGATCGCAATCTTTGTAATTGCTCTTCGCAACTCGCACGGAGCTGTGCATGTTTGGCCCGCAGCGCTGGCAGATCCTGCTGAGCTTTACGGTAACCGCCCAGTTGATCGGACAAAGACGTGAGTTCTTGGATCAGTTCGGGGGACCAGGTTGGCTGCGCGATGGCAGCGATCTGCGACTGCAACCGCTCCCGCTCAGCGTCGTCCTGACGCTGCTGGAGATCGCCCCGATCGACGGTCTGCTTGGCGCGCCGCATCTCACCCTCAAACTCCGCCCGCAATTCCACGGTGTCTGCAAATTCAGCGAGTTCCGTTAGGCACTCGCGGCGCTGTGCCAGTAGGGGCAGAGCGTTTTTGAGTCGCTCCCAACGAGTCAATTCCGCTCGACACGCTCGCTGCTCTTCTTCGATTTGCAGCAATTGCTGCCGGCGCTCATCGCGTCGCTGCAAGCGTTCGGCATAATCCTTGCTCGCCACCCGCTCGCTCGCCTTACGCAGTTCGTTCTGTTCACGCAGCAAAACATTCAGACGCGGACGACTGCCGGACGTTTTGAACAGCTCCTCGGCCTCCTTGGCAAACTGCATCGTGACGCTCCGCAGCCGCGAGACACCGCCGGCAGCTGCGAAGAGCGATTCACCCAAGTTACCTCGCAGTTCGGCCAGCTCCCGCCCACCGGCCACCAGCGCATCATAGGTGAGCCCGAACATATTGCTGAACAGTTTACGATCCACACCACTCAGCCACGTTTCCAGTAACTGATCGTTGAGTGGCTGTTCGGTACCCGGTTGGCGCAGCGTCTTAACGGTACCTTTTCGGCGTTCGAACGATACCCGTTCGCCGTTCTTTCGGCGCAGCGCGAGCCCCACACGCAATTCACCATTGGCATGCTTGAAGTTGTCCGTGGTACGCGCATCAAAACCAAATAAAGCGTCGCGCAAGGCGCGCAGCGCCGAGCTCTTCCCGGCCTCATTCGGCCCCATCACCAGATGCACTCCGTAATCACCACCGGAAAGATCCAGCATCTGCTCCGTGAACGGTCCACAGCGAATCAAATCCAATCGATCGATTCTCATCGTCCACTCCTCTCGGACTCGTCGCCGTCCGCATTCAATCGTAATTGCAGCAGCGGTTCGATCTCAGCCAGCAACTGCCGTACGCCACCGGCCTGCATCAACTCCCAAGCATCCTGCCCCTCCCGTAACTCGCGCGGCAGTTTATCACGGACCTCGATGAGCTCTTCCTGGATTGCTGCCAGCTGCTGCTCGTCGGTCAGCAGCGTCTCGATGATGCGTGAGACCTCAGCCAGTGGTCCATCAAGCTCGCTGCTGGCGGCCGTCGAGCGTCGGGGCTGAGTGGCAAACTTGATTTTCTCGACCCACAATTCGTCGCGCCCCACATCCTGAGCGATCGCGCGAAAGTTGCCTTCCCACGTGCTCTGCTGACCAACAAGTGCGACATGATAATCACAGGTGCCTTGAACTACCGCTCGCACCGCCAGCGGCATATCCGCATGGTGACGCCGCAGCTCGATGAGCTTCTCGCGCCACTGCTCCTGCAAGGCTTCGGGAGTCGCCGCGGCGGCAGCATCCAGCGCTACGCGTTCCCAGCGCGCCACATCGACCGGCCGAAACTCAACCGCCACTCGTGATGCCGCCGGCCGCGAGTCGTCAACGGTGACCAGCATCACACCCCGTTCACCAGTCTCGCGGACATTACGCCCCTGAATATTGCCCGGAAAAATAATCCACGGATTCTGCGCTACAATTTCGCGGGTATGAATATGGCCCAAAGCCCAGTAGTCATAGCCGCGATCCATCAAGTCAGCCACTGAACAAGGGGCGTACGTAGCGTGTCCCTCACGGCCATCTAAACTCGTATGCAACACTCCAATGTTAAAGCTGTTGGCCACCGGCTCCGGATAGCCACTCGCCAAATTCTCTCGCACGGTCTGCCGAGAAAAACTCTGTCCATGAATCGCCACATCCAGGTGCTCAAGGCGGTGAGTGGCTGGTTTCTGATGACCAAAGAATGTCACGTTGGAGGGCAACGTGACGTTGTAGGTCATCTTGGTAATCGCATCATGATTCCCAGCAATCACGAAGACCGGTATTTGAGCTTCGCGCAGCCGAGCATACTGCTGCACCATGAACAACCCGGTGCGCACGTCATCCCAGTCACCGTCATAGATGTCGCCAGCAATCAGCACAAACGAAACCCGCTCGGCAATCGCCACATCCACCAGGCGCGCGACGGCCTGTCGAGTGGCGGTGCGCAGGAGCTCCGCAGGCGCATCGTCATACTGCCCCAGACGCAACATCGGACTGTCCAGGTGCAGGTCAGCCGCATGCAGAAACTTAAACACGTGCGCCTCACTTGACGGGTTACCAAGAGTTACCGGTTACCACGAGTTACCGGTTACCAAGAGCATACAGAGCATTAAAAGTGCGGAGATAAATACGGCCACCGGAAATCGCCGGTGACGCCGAAATCTCTTCTCCCAGATCATTCTGAGCGACAATCTGAAACTCGCGCCCCACTTTGACCACCGTGACGATCCCGCGCCGAGCGGTCAGGTAGAGGTGGCCGTCTGCCAGCACCGGCGACGCACGATGACGATCCGCCACCGTACGCTGTTCATAGACCTGCTCTCCTGTTTTGGCCTCCACAACCACCAAATTGCCATTTTCACGGCAGAGGTAGACGAGTCCTTGGTGGACGAGCGGTGACGGCACATCGGGCGTGCCAGACGGCCGCTTCCAGAGGAATGACTCGGGCTTTTCCGTGATGTCTCCCTGTACATCGGGACGGATTGCGAAAACTGGACCATTCTTGGCCGACGGGACCACAATCATTCCCGGTACGGCGACAGGCGAAGCGACAAAACGCAGCGTGTTGTTGTACCGCCCCGGGGGATTCAAATCGCCGCATCGCCACAACTCCTGGCCGTCCGTTAATCGATGAGCGATCACAAAATCAGCTCCATGCGTAAGCAGGAACTCACGCTTGTCATCGCGATAAATGACCGGTGACGCGTAAGAGTGCTCGCATTCGTCGCGAGCGTCACTGTCCCGATTCTGCTTCCAGATTTCTTTACCCGTTTTTTTGTCGAGTGCGACGACGACCGCCTCACGCGTCTTCGGATTCCCCTCGCCATGAATCAGTTGCAGGTAGAGTCGATCACCATCGAGGACCGGTGAAGAGGTCATGCCGAAGGCGATATTGAATTTGCCATAGCGTTCCTGCAAATTCGCACTCCAGACCGCAGTGCCTGTCACCGTGAAACAGGCCAACTCCCCATTGGCCATCATCGCCCATACATGCTCGCCGTCCGTGCAGGGCGAAGGGGATGCGGAATTGCCCTCGTCACCTCGCACATCTTTATTGCCCGAACCAATTTTCTGCCGCCACAGCTCCTCGCCCTTCGTACTGGCAGCAATCAGCACTAAATCGTTCCCTGCCGTGCTCGTTACAAACACCTTATCGCCCCAAACCACCGGTGACGCTCCCGCCGCACCCGGTAACGGCAACCGCCAAAGCACCCCCTGCTGCTTGTCCCACTTCGTTGGCACCGACGACTCACCACTGATGCCGTCCAGCTTGGCCCCACGCCACTGAGACCAATTCTCGGCAAGACCGACCTCCGGCAGCACGACGATCGCCAGCCCCATCAACAGCCCAGCCATGCCCACTCCCCAGCTCTTCATTCCGTTCGTCCAGCAGCGCCGTGGTACCTCTCGCATAACCTTCCCTTCCTGTAGAAAAATATCTGACGAGGCGGAGCATCCAACCATCCAGCACACAGCCGAAACCGCAAGCGGTCCTCGCCATGCCCAATTTCTCCGATTCATGCCCTTCCCCGCCCAATTGGTGAATCCGACGTAGTGTCATGGGGATCCGAGCACCGGTCAAGAGATAGCCCACATCCCCTCGACCATTCCACTCTCCAACCTCCTCGCTTTTTCCCACTCCTCTCCCTTCCCACTCCTCATCTTTCAACCTTCTTCCCTTTCAACCTTCTTCCCTCTCAACCTTCTTCCCTCTCAACCTTCTTCCCTCTCATCCTTCTGCCTGCCCGCCGTGCTCCCCCGTGTTTCCGTGCGCGCGTCCGGTTGAGTTATACTAGCGAGGCCTGCGGCGTTAGCCGCTTTAGATGCGGTCCACGCCACGGACACCACTCGCCACGTTTCGTTGGAGATTTCCTCGCGCGATGAAGATCACTTCGCTGCCATCCCTGTTTCGCAATGTCAAACGAGGGACTGAAATCATTTCGATTCTCAGTCGCTATGGCTTGGCGGACTGGCTAAGTTACTCGAATATCGACTTCATCAAAGATGCGCTGCGAAATCCCGGCGGTGAATCGCTTGCGCGTCATACGCGTGAAACCCGTATCCGCCTGGCACTCATCGAACTTGGTCCCACCTTCATCAAACTGGGACAACTGCTCAGCACCCGCCCCGACCTCATCGGAATCCGACTGGCCGAAGAATTACGGCAGCTGCAGACGAGTGTTCCCGCCGATTCGGCCGCACAGATTCGCGCGACCGTGGAGAGCGAACTGGGGCAACCGATCGACGAATTATTCCAGGAATTTGCCGATCAACCCATCGCATCCGCATCGATTGGACAAGTCCATCAAGCGCGACTCCTCGACGGCACCTCCGTAGTCGTTAAGGTGCAGCATGAGGGAATAGAGAAGGTAATTCGCGACGACCTGGAGATCCTCACCGGACTCGCCTTGCTGGCCGAGCAGTTTCCCGACTTCACAAACTATCGTCCACACGCCATCGCTGCCGAACTGACGCGCACGCTACGTCGCGAGCTCGATTTTGGCATCGAAGAGCGCAATTTGCAGCAGTTTGCCACTCTGCTGGAATCGCTGGATGGAGTGCGAGTGCCGCGGACCTACCCGGAATTGTGTACGGGCCGAGTGCTCACTATGGAATATCTGCAGGGCGTGAAGCTCGTGGAACGTGAGCGACTCCGCGCACTCACCGTCTCCCTCCCCGAGATCGCTCGAAGAGGCGGAGAAGTTTATCTCCACATGATCTTTTCGCACGGCTTTTACCACGCCGATCCTCATCCCGGGAATTTTCTGATCCTGGACAACGGCACCCTCGGTATCCTCGACTTCGGCATGGTCGGCAGGATCGATGAACGATTACGCGAAGATATCGAATCGATGCTTCTGGCGATCGTGCAGCGTGATGTGACCATGCTGACGCTGCTCATCAAACGCGTCGGCACAACCCCGTCGGATCTGGACGAGGCGTCGCTGTCAAATGAGGTCGCTGATTTCGTCGGTAACTATGCTGGCCAGTCACTCGACCATTTCAACCTCAGTGGCGCCCTCACGGAAATGATCGAGATCGTGCGCCGATATCGCATCACCTTGCCCAGCCAGGTGAGTATGCTCATCAAGACCCTGGTCACTCTGGAAGGTACCGCTCGACTCTTGCATCCGGAATTCAGTTTGATCGAAATCATGCAGCCGTTTCACCGGAAAATGCTGCTGCAGCGACTCTCGCCCACACGCCAATTGCGCAAACTCCGCCGCCTCTCCTGGGAAATGGAGAATTTAATCGAAGCACTACCGAGTCGCATTTCGGATATTTTGCAGCAGATTCAGAGCGGCAAATTCGACGTGCATCTCGATCATCGTGGCCTGGAGCCCTCGGTGAATCGCCTCGTGCTCGGCATGCTCGCCAGCGCCCTGTTCCTCGGCTCAAGCTGGCTGCTCAGTAATCAAGTCAGCCCCCTGCTCTTTCCCGGTGATGGTTACTTCGGCATCAACAAACTATCGATCCTCGGTCTCTCCGGCTGCGCTATCGCCATCCTCATCGGCCTAAGACTGCTCCGCGCCATCGGCAAATCCGGCCACCTCGACCGCAAACGCTAGGCGTTTGTTGCGCATGGAGACTCGGCGTTGCGCACGCGATCAACCGGGGTCCGCTGCGCTGGCATGCCGCCAGGTTTCGACCTCTTTGAGCAACCCTTCGATGCGGGTATTAAGTTGGTCGAGTTGGGTGAGGATATCGTCCTGACGGGAATCCAGTTCGAGCAGTAAAGATTGCTCCAGAGCCGCCGGCTGCAGCAGGTCGACCGTTCCCCCATTGTGACTGGCATTCATTCCCGGTTTCCTCGTGGAGTGGACGTCTCTGGTGACGAGCATCGGCTCACCAAAACCCACCAGGCGAATGCAAGTTTCCACCCCGTTACGGTTTACCTAAACGCTCCTCTGGACACGCAGCGGTCCGTTTGACTACACTACTGGGCCCTCGAATGACGAAAATCCTTCACGTCGAGGAACAGCGAGGTAAGCATGGTCCGTCAGAACAAGGTCTTTTAAGCGTTTTTCGAGCGTCGGTGTCGCATCGCTAAACTAAGGAGGAACGATGGTTAAGTTGGTTGTCCGGGAAAAAGAGTCGATTCAAGAAGCTGTCCGCCGGTTCCGTAAGCTTGTTGAGCGAAGCGGAATTAAGAAAGAAATGCGCCGTCGAGAATACTATGAGAAGCCGAGCGAGATTGCACGACGCGCACGGTTGCGTGCCGAACGTCGTTCTCGGCGCACGACGACTTCCCCGGTCTAGACCGACCTCGTCGATTCCCGGAATTCCTGCGACCATCGTCGCTTCAACTTTCCAGCTCCTACGCTGCGTTCCAGCAATCTGCCAACGGCGGCAGATTGTTTGGGTTCTGTTTGCTTTCCTGGGAATCAGTTTGTCCCAGGTGGCATCGCTGCCCCTGTCTCCGTTCCCCACATCCCGATGTCTGCTGGCAGAGACGGTTGATGAACGCTTCGAATTCTTTGAAGCGCGAATTCGTCCACTGCTGGTTGAGCACTGCTACGAGTGCCACAACTCCGTCCAAACGGCTGACGGTGGACTCGCTCTGGATCACCGCACCGCACTGCTCAAAGGTGGCGATGGCGGACCGGTGCTAGTGCCGGGTAAACCGGCCGAGAGTCGACTGCTGAAGATTGTGCGTCATGAGGTGCCAGAGCTGAAGATGCCGCGTGGCGGCGCGAAGCTGAAGCCCGCAGCTCTCGCCGACATCGAACGCTGGATTGCGATGGGCGCTCCCGACCCACGTGATCGACCACCCACTCAAGCAGAACTGGCTCAAGTCACTGCATGGGAAACGATCTTCCAACAGCGGAAGCAGTGGTGGAGCCTGCAACCGGTTCGTTCGCAGCCGTCACCCGTGGTGAAAGCCACCGCCTGGCCCGGGCAGCCCTTGGATCGTTTCATCCTGGCAAATCTCGAAGAGCATCGTTTGGCGCCCGCCGCGCGTGCGGACAATCAGACGCTCCTGCGTCGACTCACCTTCACACTCACCGGACTGCCCCCGCGGCCTGATGAGATCGCCGAGTTCCTGGGGGATGTGTCACCGGACGCTTTCGAGCGAGTGGTGGATCGACTGCTCGCCAGCCCGCGCTATGGGGAACGCTGGGCACGACACTGGATGGACCTTGTGCGGTACTGCGAATCGCATGGCAGTCAGGGAGATCCCGAGCTGCCGAACGCTTATCGTTATCGCGACTATCTGATTCGAGCGTTCAACGGGGATGTGCCCTACGATCAGTTTGTGCGCGAACAACTTGCTGGTGATCTAACGCCCAACCCGCGCTGGAACAGCCTTGATCAAGTCAATGAATCGGCGATTGGCACCGCTCATCTGCGGATGGTCGAACTTGGCTTCGTCCCTGTCGATGCACTCGATGATCAAATGAAAGTTGTCGATAACCAAATCGATGTCTTTTCGAAAGCCTTCCTGGGACTGACGGTCTCATGTGCCCGTTGTCATCATCATAAATTTGATCCCATCAGTCAGGAGGATTTCTACGCGCTCTATGGCATCTTCGCGAGCAGCCGGCCGGGGCAAGTTCTGATCGACACCCCCGAGTTGCTCCATAAACATCGTCCTGAACTAACTCGGCTCAAGCAGCAGATTCGCGATGAGTTGGCCACGGCTTGGTTGCAATCGGCTGCTGATTTACCGCAGCGATTGCAGCAGCAATCTCAGCAGGAGACCAAACTCGCAGAGCTGACGCTGCGAGTGCAGCAGCTGCAGCAACAGATCGCGGCGATTGAAGAACCCGCCCGCGGCGTTGTACTCAAACGCCGCGGCTCGACGATCCCCGACGCTCTACCCGCTCCGGATGCCCGCTGGAGCTTCGAGGGCGATGCGCGCGATGGCGTGGGCCATCATCATGGGGAACTGCTGAACGGTGCCGTCATTCGCAACGGACGCTTGATCCTGGACGGAGTTGTCGCGAACATGCGATCGGCCGCTCTCGAATACGACATTCACGAGAAGACCTTGGAAGCCTGGGTGTCGCTGGCAAACCATCAGCAACGCGGCGGTGGCGTGATCGGCCTGGATACGCCGGAAGGACGTTTCTTCGACTCGATTGTGTTTGGTGAGTTGAAGCCGAAACATTGGCTTGCCGGCAGTGATTTTTTCAACCGCACCCAGGAACCTGCTGGGATCGAAGAAACGTCCGCTCCCGATCAACTGATCCACGTCGCGATCGCTTACGCCAAAGACAACTCCATCACACTCTACCGCAACGGGGAGCGATATGGGGTCAGCTATCAGAAAGGCACGCTCCGTCCTTTCCTGAAAGGACAGTCCCGATTTCTGTTCGGCCAGCGGCTCTCGGATATCAATCCACCGCTCGCGGGTGAAATCGAAGAGGCGCGATGTTATCGCCGCGCTCTGACAGCCGCCGAAGTGGCTCAGTCTTATCGAGCGGGGCCCAGTGGGGTTACCGCGGCAGAGATCGTTGCCGCGCTGAGCCCCACCGATCGTGAACAGCTGGCAAAGCTACAAGGAGAGCGAGAACAGCTGCAGCGCGAACAGCGCTTGCTGCAGGAGAGTGTCGGGAATAGCTGGAAAGCTGCGCTGGACGATGCGCGTACCAACCAAGCGAGCCCATTGCATCTCTGGCAGCAGTTGACGAACCGGGAAACCAATACCGCCCCAGACACGCTTCGCGAACGCTGGCAGCAACTGAGTCTTTACTGGGATGGCGAATTGAAGTCGCGCCGCGAGTTCAATCAAACACGATTTCAGCCCCTTTGGGATCTGAGCACTGCCGACCGGGATCAGTGGTCTCCATCGGGGACGGGACTGGATGCAGCGCAGAGTGTCACCGGGATTGATGCGCCGCCAGACTCCGCCTCAACGCCAGCGTCTGCCAATCGCAAAGTTCCCGCGACCGCCGGTGATTTCAACTTGGAAATCACTGGCGAGCGAATCGTGCGTGGTCTGCTGCCAGCGGCGGTCATCACTCACTCGCTTAGCACTCGCCACACCGGCGTCCTGCTGTCACCACGCTTCAAGATCGAAACGAACAGCATCAGCATCCGCGCGCTGGGTCAGAGCAGCACGGTGCGACTCGTCATTGAGAACTATCCGCTTGGCAATGGCGGCATCTATCCCGCCGCACGACTCAATCGTGATGAATTCGGTTGGATCCGCTTGGATACCGCTTATCGCAAAGGCGCTTACGCCCAGGTGGAATTCATTACGGACGCAACGGAACGAGCTTTTTTCGGAGCGGCGGAAATTGTCGCCAGCGATCAGCCCGAACTTCCTCGCGAGACCAATCTACCCATTCTCGCACTGCTCGCCGGTGCTCCACCTGCATCTGCCGCCGAGCTGGCGGTGCGGTATGCCGATGCACTCCGCGAGGCTGTGCGGGATTGGCAGCGCGGAACATTATCGTCGCAGCACGCCGCGCTACTCGACTTCTTCGTGCGCCGCTCACTCGTGCCCACAACGATGCGCGAGCTGCCACGAATCGGTGAACTTGTTGATCGCTATCGGCAGCTCGAGCGGGAGATACCGATTCCGCGCCGAGCTCCCGGGGTAGTCGAAGCATCAGCCTTTAATCAGCCGCTCTGGGAACGTGGTCAAATCACCCGCCCCATGGAGCCCATTCCGCGGCGTGGTTTGTCGCTGTTTGGTGTGGAACCGTTTAAGACGCAGCAGAGCGGCCGCTGGGAATTAGCTCAGCAAATCACCGCGCCCGAAAATCCGCTGCTGGCCCGCGTACTTGTCAATCGACTTTGGCAACATCTTTTCGGACAAGGGCTCGTCGGCACGGTCGATAATTTTGGGCGACTAGGCGACGAACCCGTCCTCCCTGAACTCCTCGATCATCTTACCGCACGATTCGTGCAGCAGGAGCAGTGGTCGATGAAGAATATGGTGCGAGCGATGGTCACTTCGCAAACTTGGCAGCAGTCCTCCGCAGCATCTGCTGCCGCACGCGAACTCGATCCCGGTAATCAGTGGCTCTCGCACATGCCGATCATGCGGCTCGAAGCGGAAGCGATTCGGGACTCGCTGCTGGCCACGAGCGGTCAGTTGAACGCTGCGATGTTTGGACCCGGTGTGAATGTCTATTTCGTAAATAAAACCGAAGGCGGTGGCACGAAAGGGCCTCTCGACGGAGAGCGGCGACGCAGCATCTATCAGCGAATCCGACGGAACGCATTCAATCCGCTGCTGTCTGTTTTTGATGCGCCTCAACCAGCCACCACGCGCGGACGCCGCGATGTCACCAACGTCCCCGCTCAAGCACTCACCCTACTCAACGATCCATTCATCATCGATCAATCGCAGAAGTGGGCTGCCGCACTCATCGCTGCGCCCCACACGAATTCTCACCCGATCACTCCCGCGAAACGTGTGCAACAGATGTTTCTGGTCGCACTTAGTCGTGAACCGAAGGCCGAGGAATTATCCGCAGCAATCGACTACCTCGCCGAGCTATCCCAGGATCATCAGATAGCGGCCAAGGATATGATGAACAGTGTGCCCGTGTGGCAGGACTTCGCTCAGTCGCTGTTTTGCCTCAAGGAGTTTATCTATGTCCGTTAAGGTGTCCGCAGCGGAGTTCAGCATCAGTCGACGCACCATGCTCGCCCGCAGTTCGATCGGCTTTGGCCTCACGGCACTCACCGGACTCGTCGCGCGCGAGTCCGCGACGATCGCGGCATCTCCAGATTCACCTGCAGCCGCATCGAGTGCAGCAGGTGCTCGACATCCCAGTCGCACGGGAATCGCGAGTGCGAAGAGTGTCATTTTCTGCTTCATGTCGGGTGGAGTTTCAGCGGTCGATACCTTCGATCCTAAACCGCGGCTCAAACTGGATCATGGCAAGCCGATGCCGGTTCCCGTCAAGCCGACGATGTTCAATGCCAATGGGAACATCATGGCCAGCCCGTGGGAGTTTCAGCGGTACGGCGAATGCGGCTTACCGGTGAGTGATCTACTTCCGCGCATCGCGAGCTGTGCTGATGACTTAGCGGTCGTACGGTCCATGACGAGTATTGCCAACGAACATGCGCAGGGGAATTATTTTCTGCATACCGGCTTTTCGCTTGCGGGTTATCCCAGTGCTGGTGCCTGGGTGAATTACGGGCTGGGCAGCGAGAACGACAACCTGCCGGGCTACGTGGTACTTGCCAGTGGCGGAGCACCGCTGGGCGGAATCGGCATCTACGGCAACGGTTTTCTACCGGCAGTCCACCAGGCTTCCCTGCTGGATCCCAGTCAACCCGAGCCACTCACGAATATCACGGCGCGAGAGTCGGCGGAGCGGCAGCGGCGCCGCCTGCGATTTGTCGAGCAGATGGATCGGCGGCACTGGAGTTTGCCTGAGATACCGTCACCCGTGGAGTCAGCGATTCGCAACTATGAGACCGCGTTTCGCATGCAGACGGCGGTGCCCTCACTGGTCGACTTGACGGGTGAAACAGCGGCCACTCGGCAACTGTACGGTCTGGATTCATCGAACCGGGAAACGGCCGCGTATGGTCAACAGTGTTTATTGGCGCGGCGACTTGTCGAGAGGGGTGTGCGATTTGTAGAGCTCACCTGTTTACCGCGCCCGGCGGAGCTGGGGCAAATTGGTAATCCGTGGGATCAGCACGGTGGACTTAAGACAGGTCATGCCGAAATGGCTCAGCAGGTGGATCAGCCGATCGCCGGCTTGCTCCGCGACTTAAAGCAGCGCGGCTTGCTGGAAGAAACCTTAGTCGTCTGGGCGGGAGAATTTGGCCGCACGCCGTTCGCTCAAGGAAGTGACGGCCGCGATCACAATCCTTTCGGATTCAGCGTTTGGCTGGCCGGTGGCGGTATCCGTGGTGGTACGGTTTATGGGGCAACCGATGAACATGGCTATCACGCCGTGGAAGGGCGTGCGACCGTCTACGACCTCTGGGCGACCGTGTTGCACTTGCTCGGCGTCGATCATGAGGCGCTAACCTACCGCTTCGGCGGCCGCGACTTCCGCCTGACCGATGTCCACGGACAAGTGCTCTCCAACATCATCGCCTGACCTGATCCTTCGCGCCGCTTGCATCGTGCCACTTCCTATCCAGAAATTAAGACCAACATGTCCGATGAAAATCGCCGTCGCGACCGGGCTCTCTCAGGCTCCGATCATCACTTGTTGTCGAGCATCGTCAGCACGATTTGTTGCTTGAACGCCAGGAAATACCTCCCGCGAACAGCTCTCTTGCTTGCCGTCGTGTGCGGCACCGCGGCCCTCGCCACAGGCTGCGACTCCTCCAATCGACCTCCGCTGGTGCCCGTGACGGGTCGAGTCCTGATGAACGGTCAGCCGTTGACGGCGGGCGCGATCATTTTTCATCCAGATGCCGCGAATGATTTTCAAGAGGATAAACCGAGCAGCTTGCTGCAGCTGGACGGCAGTTTCGCGATCAAGACTTATCCCTTTGGCGAGGGAGTACCACCGGGAAAGTACCACGTCACACTCGCCCCGGAACTTGCCAGCCGCATTCAGCGCCCCGAATTGGGTGATCCTAAAATGTCACCGTGGAAGGTTGAGGTGCCGAACAACGGACTCCAGGATCACGTGTTCAACGTGGTTCCCTTCACCGCTGATCGGTAATTTCCTGACCGCGATCGCGCCAGAATTCGATCTCGGCGGGAATTCCTGTTTCGGGATCGCGCAAGAACGATTCGCGGCTGGGGTATTGGATGAGCATGCTTGCTTGCATCCGTGCAAATGAATCTCCGATAACCACCGCTTCCTTGACGTCGTGCGTCACGAAAATCGACGTCAGCGAATGTTCGCGGCTCATCCGTGCGAAGAGCTGCTGCATCTGACCTCGCGTTTTGCCATCCAAGCTGCAGAATGGTTCGTCGAGCAGTAACAATCTTGGCCGCGCAAGCAAGGCACGCCCAAATGCCACACGCTGCCGCTGACCGCCCGACAATTCCCACTCGCGCTTCCCCGCATGAGCCTGCAGCTCCAGTGCCAGCAGCATCTGTTGCACAGACCGCTCTTTTTCCGCTCGCGGTACACGACGCAACTCCAACGCAAATCCCAGATTCTCCGCCACCGTTAAGTGCTCGAAGAGCAGCGGTTCTTGGTCGAGATAAATCACGCCACGCTGCTGAGGGGAAACTGCCGTCAGATCAACGTCGTCCCAGATGATCGCTCCCGTTTTGATCGATATCGCACCCGCTAGTGCGCGCAGCAGGGTGGTCTTGCCACAACCTGATTCACCCAGCACCACCAACGTACTTCCAGCCTCCACGCACAGCGACAGGCGATCCAAAACCATCTGGTCCCCATACGCCACAGCGAGATCCGTTACCACCAGCCGACTGCTAGACAGCCGTGGCGGCGGCGAAGACGGCGGCGAAGACGGCGGTTGCCGCTCGGTGTCGGTCGTGGATTTCATCATAGGTTTTCCCGCTGGCCGCATGGCCGAATCCTCTGGCCACATACCCACCTCAAACATCACGAAACAGCGAGCGGACGGCGAGCCGATCCGAGGACGCTGAGCGGGTAAGGCCGCTCAGAAGGCAGCCGGCTACCGCGGGACCGACTAGTACCAGAGAAGCAATCGCCGCTTGATTGACATTCGCCTCGCGCACATACGCGAACAGCCGCATCGTCACCGTTTGTACTTGTCCACCACCCACGATCGCCACCAAACCATAATCGATCCACGAATAAAGCGCGGCCTGGACAAAACAGACGATAGCCAGCCCCTGAGCTTGCGGCCAGATCGCATGTCGCCAGACCTGCCAGCGGCGACCGCCGAGGGACCGCACCAGGTGCTCGAGTTGATCGCTGCGCGGCGTCCACGACGTACTAAAAAAAACGGTTGCCATCGCGGTAGCGAACAACGTCTGCACAACGACGACTCCGCTGTAAGTACCTGCCAATTGCAGACGGACAAGTAAATCGTACAGGGTTACTCCTAAGACCACGGGGGATGCGGCAAATGGCAGATAGAGCAACCAGCGGCCGAGCAACGTCGAACGACGACGCACGGCGCGGCCCGCCAACAGCCCTGTGGCTGTCGCCAGCGTACCCACGGTAACGCTGAGCGTCAGTGAGGTGACAAGCGATTGAGCTAACCCCTGACGTTCTGCGGCCAAGCGTCGCCACGGCGCAAAATCCATGCGATCCGGTAACAGCCGCGGATAGGTCCAGCCACTCCCGAGTGACATCACGACCAGTAGGAGATAGGGAGCCAGAATCGTTATCGCCAACAAACACCGCAGGCCAATCGTTCGTCCGTTCATGAGTTCCTCCGTCGCCAGCGGAGCATCACGGCTACTCCCATACCGATTAGCAGCAGGTAAACCAGCGCTAGTGCAAAGCCTTGTGGCCGTTGCTCTAGATTAAACTGCCCGAAGCGCCGCTGAGTGAGCACGGAAAACATTTGCGGCGACTGTCGACCAAGCAGCAGTGGCAATTCGTAGGCGCCCAGGTTGGTAAGAAACGCCAGCCAGCAAAGCGGACGAACTCGAGACCACAGCATCGGCAACGCGACGTTCCATCGCGCCTGCCGACTGGTAGCCCCTAGTGACTCGGCCAGTCGGCAATAACGATCGATCTGCACAGCACTCCAGCTTCGCCATAGAAACAGCAGCAGCAGCGGGAGCGTGGTACTGGTTTGTGCAGCGATAAGGCCGATCGACCAGCGGTCATTTACAAGCAAGGGAAAATCCGCAGGGGATTGTGTCAGTCCACACCAAGCCGCCAATCTTGAACCGAATCCGCCGGGATTGAGCAGTTGATACGTCAAACAGGCGCTGACCACCGCAGGGGTTGCAAACGGAATGCAAACGAGAGCGGCAACTACGCGGCTTCGTCGAGCGGCGGGCCAGAGCAGAATGAATAACAAAGCACCGCTCGTAGCCAACAACGTCGAAATCGCTGCCACCAGACAACTGTAGATCACGCTCTCCACGAGCCCACCGGTAGCGAGAGCCGCCGACCAGTGCTGGAGCGTGAACCCTGTATTGAGTCGTCCGATCAAGCCGATGCTGTACAAACAGGAATAACCCGCCGACCAGACGATCGGCAAACCAACGACCAGTGGCACGAGCAGCGGTATGACCCTTGAGCCAGACCGCTTACTGCCCCACGACACTCCCCGCACTCGTTTAGCGTCCATGCTCGATGATCTCTCGCCGAAAGTCCTCATGCAGTCGAATCATTAACTGCGAAGACGGCTCCATCAAGGCGTGTTGCTCGAGTTCGGCTCGCGGTGCAACACGAATTCTGCCCGTTAGGTGCTGAAACTTCCTTTGCCACTCGTCGGGCAACAACTTCTCGGACAACACCGTGCCATCACCCCAAGTTTGTGGTGTGGCCTTACGCCATTGGGCCTCCGGTGAGATGAGGAAATTGATGAGTACCATGGCGGCCGGTTTCCGCGGTGAATTGCGAGGAATGCCAAGGTAATGCGAATTACGAATCGTGCCAGAATCAAGCGTGTAGGCACGAGCGCTGTCAGGCAGCACTCCCTGCATCACTTTATTATCCACTTCGCCATCGTTGTTACTCATCGAAAAATCAACTTCGCCATTAGCCAAGAGCTGATGTAGCTGCGCGACATTCTCAGGAAATGTCTCCCCGGCTCGCCAGAGATAAGGGCGCAAGCGACGCAGATAATCCCAGAGCTTCTCGGTCGCAGCTTGATACTTGGCTTCGTCAAAGGGCCCGCTCAGGGTCTCCGGTCCGCCCGCCAAATCGATCAGTAGACACTTGAGGAATGTCATACCGGTAAACGAAGTGTCGAAGGTGAACCGGCCAGGATGTGCTCGGACCCAGGTCTCAAGTTCGGTAAGGGTGCGAGGTGGATGGGTGACTCGGTTCGAGTCGAAAATGATTGCCAGCTGAACATTACCCCAAGGGCACTCGTAGCCGGCGACTGGTTCCTGAAAGTCGTAGGCGATGAAGGGGTTATCCCAGTCGATGAAGCGATTGTTGGGGAGGCTGGCGGTGAAGGGACCATAAAGGGCATCCAGACGCCGTAACTGGTAAAAGTTTTCGCCATTGATCCAAACCACGTCCACGTCGCCCTGTTCACGTCCCGCTTCGAGATCAACGAGGAGCTTATTGATGAGCGCACCGCCGTGCAGTCCAACGATTTGTAGGTGGACGCCGTGATTCTGTTTTAGTTCCGGAGCGACAAAATCGCGCATGTAGGCGTTGATGAGCGGATCACCGTCCCACATTGCCATCCGTACTGTTTGACCGCGCGCCTGTGCGGAGATCGAGTCCCAATTTGTTGTCGGCATGATCGCCGTCTCTTGAGCCACTCGTCGTTCCGCGCAGCTGGCGACCGCCCCGAGGATCAGGATGAGGCCGGCAAGCCTGAGAAAGGACCGAAGCGGTATTAACTTCATATTTTTTTCCCGATAGGACGATTCTCCGAATCGTGTTTCTGTGTACTCCCGTCGGACGATTCTCCGAATCGTCACTCTGTGTGCTCTTGTCGGACGATTCTCCGAATCGTCACTCTGTGTACTCTTGTCGGACGATTCTCCGAATCGTCACTCTGTGTACTCTTGTCGACTTGGAAAGTCGACCGACGATGAATCGTCTCTCTGTGTGCTCCCGTCGGACGATTCTCCGAATCGTCACTCTGTGTGCTCTTGTCGACTTGGAAAGTCGACCGACGATGAATCGTCTCTCTGTGTGCTCCCGTCGGACGATTCTCCGAATCGTCA
>JBIIHW010000065.1:0-19007 GCA_044235425.1 Pirellulaceae bacterium | reverse complement strand
GTTTTACCCAGATGCTTGTCCACTCGGAGAGTGGACCGACGGGAGCGGGCCTGTCGCACGACTTTCCAAGTCGTGAAGCGGATTTCGAGTGATTGGGGTTTTACCCAGATGCTTGTCCACTCGGAGAAGCATGGGCACTGGGAGTATTGATCCGTTATCCACGGCGGCGGTCTGGGCGAGGGCGTCGGTTGGCGGGGTGGGAACGGCTGATGGCGACGGCGGCGTTCGGTGGGTGAATGGTGGAAACACGCGGTTGATGGAGGGGAGCAGTACCAGCGTAGCGCGGGCCAATACCAGGGATTAAAAAGGCGCGGAAAGAACGAGAAATCGAGGGTTAGCTTATTTTTCAAATATCTGGTTGTCAAAAATGCGAAAAGGGGTTAAATTCCTCCGGAACCTCGCGGATTGGTGGCGTACGAACCGCGAAGAATTCGGCCAGGCGGATCCCATGCGATGAATCCGCTGAGTCGAACTTGCTGCGATGGATGCAGAGTGGATGACGGGCCTTTTTCAGTAGCGACTCGAGCGATATGACGACCGAACACTTGCCACTGCCGGCGGATGAAGAGCTGCTGGATCTGCTGCGGCGACATCAGGATCGGTCGATCGACGAGATGGCTCGAGCGATGTCCGTTACTGCCACGGCCGTGCGTCAACGACTCACTCGACTGATGGCTCAGGGCTTCATTCAGCGGTCGGTGGTACGAGCGGGGCGGGGGCGGCCCAGTCACCGCTACGAGCTCACACAGGCTGGACGACGTCAGGCGGGAGCCAACTTTGGTGACTTGGCGGTCGTGCTCTGGTTGGAGATTAAGAAGATTCAGGATCCGGAGGTCCGTCGCGGGCTGCTGCAGCGGGTGTCGGCCCGGATGGCGGAGGCCTACGCCGGACAAATTACCGGCCAAGAACTGGCCGATCGCATGGATTCACTTGCTGAGCTCTATCGCCAGAAGCGGATTCCGTTTGAAGTCACGTACAACGAGCACCAACTGCCGGTGCTGAATGCTTTATCTTGTCCCTATCCGGACTTGGCGGAGATGGATCGGTCGATCTGTGCGATGGAGCGATTGATGTTCACGGAATTGCTTGGAGAGCGGGTCGAGTTGACTCAGTGCCGGTTAGATGGGGACGCCTGCTGCCGGTTTGAAGCGAGCAAGAATTAGGGTCAGTAAACCACGTCAAAATGTTTCGAAGTTACCAGGAAAAACGCCAATGGTTTCGCTTGATGGGCTGCTGACGACGGGGTGGTAGCTTGGTATGCTATCGCCTTTAAGTCGTTACCTGTCAACGCAAATCGTGAGATTGTCACCATGACTCAACCTTGGATTGAAGGACGTTTCGAGGAAGGCTTTATCCTGACCACCGTCGAGCAGGCGATTAACTGGGCGCGGGAGTCCAGTATATGGCCGATGACGTTTGGTTTGGCCTGCTGTGCGATTGAGATGATGGCCAGCGGGGCGAGTCGTTATGACATGGACCGGTTCGGTGCGGGTGCCTTCCGCGCGACGCCTCGACAAGCGGATTTGATGATTGTGGCCGGCACGGTGACGTACAAGATGGCGAGTCGCGTGCGACGCCTCTACAACCTCATGCCGGAACCGAAGTTTGTGATCGCCATGGGAGCCTGCACGGTGGGCGGTGGACCTTACTTCAAGTGGGGTTATCACGTGGTGAAGGGCGTTGATCTGGTGGTACCGGTGGATGTTTATGTGCCCGGTTGCCCGCCGCGTCCCGAAGCTCTGCTGGAAGGCTTAATGCGTATTCAAGACAAGATTCGCGGTCACAAGATCGCGCGAGCTCAATCCGCTCAGCCGCTCGGACTGGGTGTGCTGGGCGAGAAGGTGGCGGATGAGTTGCCGATTCCGCACCACAGCGGTTACGTGACTGCTCCGCAGGATCAGTCGCCCCTGACGGATCACCAGAAAATTACGGGCTAGCGAGCCTGCGGCGAGTGCCGTGTGGCGACCAGCCTGATCATCCTTTACTTGAGTTCCTCGGAACTCGGGAACCGACGCAACGATGACCGATATTTTGACGATCAAGAATCTCCACGTCTCGGTGAATGACAAACCGATTTTACGCGGGGTGAACCTGACGATGCAGGGTGGTGAAACGCATGCGCTGATGGGGCCCAACGGTTCTGGTAAGAGCACGTTGGGACTGGTCATCATGGGTCATCCCAACTATCACGTGACGCAAGGCTCCATCGAGCTCAATGGCGTCGATCTGCTGGCGATGGAAGCGGATCAGCGGGCGCGCGCGGGCATCTTCATGGCATTCCAGCGACCGGTGGCGATTCCGGGTGTTAAGCTGGCGGATTTTTTGCGTCATGCGACGACAAACGTTCGCAATCCGGAGCGAAAAGAGGGTGAAGAGCTATTGCCGATGCGGGAGTTCCGCAAGGAGCTGCGGTCGAAGATGGAACATCTGCGGATGAACACTGATTTCGCTCGCCGCTATGTCAACGATGGTTTTTCGGGTGGCGAGATGAAGCGAGCGGAGATTCTGCAGCTGGCGATGTTGCAGCCCAAGTTCGCGGTGCTGGATGAGACCGACAGCGGACTGGACGCCGACGCGGTTCGTCTGGCGAGCGAGAGCATTGCGGAGATTGGTCGCAAGAACATGGGGCTGCTCATCATCACGCACCACGACAAGTTACTGGAACACAATCCGCCCGACTTTACTCACGTGATGCTGGGTGGGCGCATCGTCGAGACGGGTGGTGTGGAGCTGGCCAACGAGTTGCACACGCAGGGTTACGATCGCATTCGCCGGTCGCATCCGACCGCCGATGCCGAGAATCGGGCGATGGTCGAACAGGATGAACCGGCGGTGGTGGCGTAAAAACCTGTCGTGGCGGACAGGGCCTGCTGTCCGCGGCGTGAGCCAACGAGCAAGCAAAATTGCGATTCGGTGGTTGTCGCGAGCAATGTTCACCGCATGATTGCTTGTGAACTTCGCTCGGTTCCGTTTGTCATCGCCTGCCTCATGGTCCGACACAAGAACCTAACAACGATCGTCACGAGTTCCTTCTAGCCCGAACCCCGAACCCCGAACCCCGAACCCCGAACCCCGAACCCTACACTCCTATCAACCCGATTTGACTTCGATTTTTTTTCGCTTCTGGCGAATAAGGTGATCTATGGCAACCGACTTACTCACAGCGGCTCCGCACGACGAGATCGGTGAGATCAACAAGTATGATTTTCGCACCGATTCGAAGCCCGTTTTTCGCGCTCGCAAGGGTTTGAGCGCCGAGATCGTTTCGCAGATTTCGGAGATGAAGAACGAGCCCGCTTGGATGCGAGATTTTCGCTTAAATGCGCTGAAGATTTTCGAGAGCAAGCCGATGCCCAAGTGGGGCGGCAACATTGGTGTCGATTTTCAGGAGATCTACTATTACCTGAAGCCGACCGACAAGCAGGGGCACAGCTGGGACGACGTGCCGACGGAGATCAAAGATACATTTGAGAAGCTGGGTATTCCGGAGGCGGAACGAAAGTTTTTGGCGGGGGTCAAGGCGCAGTTCGAGAGCGAAGTGGTCTACGGGTCGCTCAAGGGTGAGCTGGCTGACAAGGGGGTAATTTTCACCGACACGGATTCGGCGTTGCGGGAGCATCCTGATTTGGTGAAGGAATACTTTGCGACGATCATTCCGCCGCAGGACAACAAGTTTGCAGCGCTCAATTCAGCGGTCTGGTCGGGTGGGTCGTTCATTTACATTCCCAAGGGGGTGAAGATTGATTTCCCCCTGCAGGCCTATTTCCGCATCAATGCGGAAAACATGGGTCAGTTCGAGAGGACGCTGATCATTGTCGATGAAGGGGCGGAGGTGCACTATGTTGAAGGCTGCACGGCGCCGATGTATACGACCGAAAGTCTGCATTCCGCGGTCGTGGAAATCATCGTGAAGCGGGGTGCTCGCTGCCGCTACACGACGATCCAGAACTGGGCGAACAACATTTACAATCTGGTGACGAAGCGTGCGGTTGCGTATCGCGACGCCACGATGGAATGGATCGATGGAAACCTGGGCAGTCATCTCACGATGAAGTATCCGGCGGTGTATATGATGGAGCCGGGTGCGCGTGGCGAGATTCTTTCGATTGCGTTTGCCAGTCGCGGTCAGCATCAAGATGCGGGTGCGAAGCTCGTGCATTGTGCTCCCAATACCACCGGCCAGATCATCTCGAAGTCGATTTCGAAGAATGGTGGTCGCGCGAGTTATCGTGGTTTGGTGCGAGTGGAGAAGGGTGCGAAGAACGCGAAGTCGAACGTGGTCTGTGATGCCCTGATCCTGGACGATCACAGTCAGAGCGATACGTTTCCGTACATTGAGGTGGCGGAGCAAGATGCTTCGATCGGCCATGAGGCGAGTGTGTCGAAGATTGGTGAGGAGCAGCTGTTCTACTTGATGAGTCGCGGGTTGTCGGAGGCTGAGGCGAGCACGATGATCGTGAACGGTTTCATCGAGCCGCTCGTGAAAGAACTGCCGATGGAGTATGCCGTCGAGATGAACCGTTTGATTCAACTGCAGATGGAAGGATCGGTCGGCTAAAGGCCGGTCCGCAAGCGACTGATGAGTATGTCTTCTACTACGTCTACCACTTCCACTTCCACTTCCGCTTCCGCTCCTGCTTCGACACCGGCCAGCGGATTTAGTCCGGAACGATTCCAGGCTTTTTTGGAGACTCGACGGGAGCCCGGCTGGCTGCTGGACGCTCGCCGCGCCGCTTGGCAGCGATTTCAAGCGATGAGCTGGCCGGATCGGACGGAAGAGGAGTGGCTGCGTACCGATATTCGGCTCTTCAAGCTGGACCAGTATGCACTGCCGCTGGAGCCGACGTCTGCGGACCTTTGCCCCCAGCCGTATTTGAATCGGGAAGGTGCGTTGGGGGGAGCGACTCGGTCGCTCAACGGCCATGGACTCGGTTCACACTTGGCGGGTCGCTGGCAATCGCGTGGGGTGATTTTTGGTGAGCTGGATGATCTTATTGGGACTCATACGGAGCTACTGAAGAGCTATTTGCAGCAGCGGATTCTGGATGCGGGAGTGGATCGATTTGCAGCTCTGCAGGATGCGTGCTGGAGTGGTGGGCATGTGCTGTATGTGCCACGCGGCGTGGTGGTGGACGAGCCGCTCTTGATGCTTGCGGGGATGACGGCGGGTGGGGTGGATTTGGGCCGCACGCTGATTGTGCTCGAAGAGGGAGCGGAAGCGACGGTGATGTGTGAGTCGCAGAGTGCAGGGCCGCAGGACACGGGATTTCACTGCGGGGCGACTGAGATCATTCTGAAACCGGGTGCCAAGCTGCGGTATGTGCATCTGCAGGATTGGGGTCAGGGTGTCTGGCATTTCGCACATCAAAAAGCGCAGGTGGGACGCGACGCCTCGCTGCAGTGGACGAGTGCCGCGATTGGGTCACGACTGGCGAAGGTGAATCAGCAGGTGGTGCTGGCGCAGCCGGGCGCGGAATGTCAGGTCAACGGCGTGCTCTTCACGGAAGGGCGGCAGCATCTTTCGTATCACACGCTGCAGCATCATCAAGCGCCAAGTTGCCGCAGCGACTTCTTGTACAAGGCCGCTTTGCAAGACAAGTCGCGAACGGTCTGGCGGGGCTTGATCAAGGTTGATCAGAAGGCGCAGAAGACGGACGGTTATCAGCGGAATGATAATCTGCTGTTATCGTCGAGTGCTCGGGCGGATTCGATTCCTGGCCTTGAGATTCTGGCTGACGATGTGCGCTGCACACACGGTTCGACAACGAGCAAAGTGGATGAAGAATTGATTTTCTACGCTCAGTGCCGCGGGTTCACTCGACGTGAAGCGGTGCGGGCAATTGTGACGGGATTTTTCCAGCAGATCTTCGATCGAGTGACGATTGAGTCGGTTCGCGAATCCTTAGCGCAGGCCATCGGACGTCGAGTGCGAGAATACGAGTAGGAGTTTGTTTGGCATGTCCGAATTCATCCAGGTCGCGGTCCTCGCGGAGATTCCTGATCCCGGTAAGCTGCTGGTCGAAATCGACGAGCGGATTCTGGCGTTGTTTCGAATTCGGGGCGAGATTTTCTGCATCGATGACGTCTGCACACATGATGGTGGACCGCTGAGTGACGGGGATCTAGACGGGTACGAGATTGCCTGCCCTCGTCATGGAGCTCGCTTTGATGTGCGTACGGGCTGCGCCAAGACGATGCCGGCGACTGAGAACACGATTGCCCATCAGGTGAAACTGGAGGGCGATGCGATATGGGTGCGGCTGAACGATGGCTCGGCTTCCGTGGCGCCGACGACCGACTGCTGCAGTCATGATCAAGCCGCTCATGCTGGGAGCGTCGGCACGCCCGTCGTCGCCACGCTGGGAGCGCCGGCTGCGGGAGGTTCGACAGCCAGTTCGAGCACCGAATCCGGGGTGGCCGCGGGCGCTCCTGTGGTCTCACCGCTGGCAAATTCGACGGCAAATTCGACGGCAGATTCCACGACAAGTTCCACGGCAGCGACGACGGCTGCTGCCGCGGCGGCGGCTACTTCCACGACCGTGAGTGCTCCGGTGGCGATCAGTGAGGACTTTGTCCGCGAGGAGCTCAAGCGGGTGATTGACCCGGAGTTGTTCGTCAACATTGTGGACCTGGGGCTTGTCTATGTTGTTGATTTAGAGTCGACGGAAGCGGGGCGGACGAAGGTCAAGATTGACATGACGATGACCAGTCCCATGTGTCCGGCTGGTCCGCAGATGATTTCTCAGGCCAAGCAGGTGCTCACGCAGTTCACCGAAATTGAAGCGGTGGAAGTGCGTATTGTGATGGACCCGCCGTGGGGGCCAGACAAGATGAGTGATGCGGCGCGAGATCAGCTGGGCATTTTCTAGTCGTGGACGTTCTGGTCTACGAGCATGCGGTGGCGGGTGCCCTGGGGGGGCGTCCCGCCCATTCCAGTGCGCAGCAGCTGTACGACTGTATTCTGCGCGAAGGCGAGGCGATGTGGCGAGCGGTGGCGGCTGATTTTGCGGCTGTTCCTGGGGTGCGAGTGCATTCGCTGCTGGGCGTCAATCTTACGCAGCCTGCTCCGGTGGCGATCGAGCTGGAGCGAGTCCCCGAGCCTGGTGCGGCCTGCGCAAGACTGTTTTCGCTGGCGGCCCAGATGGATGCCGTGGTGGTCATTGCGCCGGAATGCGATGGAGTGCTGCGGCAACTCGCTTGTGGCGTCACGACGGCGGGGGGGCGGCTGTGGTCGCCAAGTGCAGCGTTCATTGAGATTGCGATGGACAAGCAGGAGACGTGTGAGCGACTGCGGCGAGCGGGAGTGCCGGTTCCCCAGGGAATGTCGCTGCAGTGGCCGGAGTCGTTACCGAGCGACTTTCCTTATCCGGCGGTGCTGAAGCCTCGCGACGGAGCCGGTTCTTTTGGCGTGTGCCGCATGGAACGTGCGGAAGCGGAGAGTTGGCAGCTGGAGGAGCATGCGGCGGGCTGGCGTTTAGAACGCTGGCATGCGGGGAAAGCGGCGAGCGTGGCGGTGCTTTCGGGGCCTGAGCGACGGCTCATTTTGCCCGCGGCCAGTCAGCGACTGGCGGGCAAAACGGGGTTTGAGTATCGCGGCGGTCGGTGGCCGCTGGAGGCCACGCTGCAGCACCGAGCGGCTCGACTGGCAAACGCGGCACTGGACGCTTTACCACCGGCGATTGGTTACATCGGAATCGATCTCATCTTGGGCGACGAAACTAATGGTCGCGACGATGTGGTGATTGAGGTGAATCCACGTTACACGACGTCTTATACAGGGCTGCGAGCGGCGTCCCGAGTGAACTTGGCGGAGCTGCTGATTGCGTTGCAATCACCGGACGACGCGCCGCAAAACCAACCGCTTGAATTGTCATGGCATACTGACTCGTTAGAATTCGATGCCGCTGGAAAGATCACGCGACGCGCCGAGCGTCGGCTCTGAGATGAGGGGTGTAGGCCGATGAGTTGGCTGGGGATTGATATAGGCGGGGCGAACATCAAGGTCGCGGATGGAGCGGGCTATGCGGCGTCCCACTTCTTTCCGCTATGGCTGCGCTGGAAACTGCTGGCGGAGGAACTCCGCCGTTTGATTGCTGAAGCGCCGGCGACCGACCATTTGGCCTTCACGATGACCGGGGAGTTGGCGGATTGTTATGAAAGTCGGGAAGCGGGCGTGCTGAGTATTTTGCAGGCGATCGAGCAGGCGGTAGACCAGCGGCACACGCGGATTTACTTGCGTGATGGGCGGCTCGTGTCGCTCGCCGTGGCGCGGCGTAACCCGCTCCTCGTGGCGGCGGCGAACTGGCATGCGATGGCGCGGTTTGCTGGACGATTTGCGCCCCAGGGCACCGCTCTCTTGATCGATATCGGCTCCACGACCACCGATCTCATTCCGCTGCAGCAGGGCGTTCCTAGCAGCCAGTCGGTCACCGATTTGGATCGCTTGCTAAGCCATGAGCTGGTCTATACAGGCGTGGAGCGAAGTCCGGTTTGTGCGCAGACAAGCCCGGTTCGTTATCGCGATCGGGAGGTGATGCTGGCGCAGGAATTTTTTTCCACGATGCTGGATGTTTATCTGCTGCTGGAGGAGCAATCTGAGGAGCCGCATGCGAGCAACACGGCGGATGGTCGTCCGGCAACGAAGGCACATGCCCGAGTGCGACTGGGGCGTTCGATCTGTGCGGATGGTGACGAGTTTTTATTGGCCGATGCGCAGTCTCTGGCGCGGCAGTTAGCGGTGTCGCAGCAGGCTCGAATTGTGCAGTCAGGGCAACAGGTCATACAGCGAATGGCGACTCCGCCGAGCACGATCATCACCGTGGGGCAGGGCGAGTTTCTGGCACGCCGTGTCGCTCATGATTTATGCCCGTCCGCCACGCTCGTCTCGTTGACTCAGCGATCTGGTTCGGTCATTTCGCGCTGCGGTCCAGCGCACGCACTGGCGGTGCTGGCACGCGAAGGAAGTGATCTTCACGATGAACGAAGCTGATCTTGGATTGCCTGCCGCCGCCGCTGGCACACAGCTGTCGCTGCAGACGCACGTGATCAAGTTGGGGGGGAGTTTGCTGAGTCACCCGCAGCTGGTTGTGCGCTTGCGACAATGGCTCGAGGTGCTGCTCGGCGACCCCCGACCAACGACTGGTCCAACCACACGGCTGGTCTGGATTGTGGGAGGCGGGTTGTTGGCGGATGCGATTCGGCAGTGGGATCAGTTGCATCAGTTGGGCGAGCGGCGTTGTCACGAGCTTTGTCTGGAACTGCTGTCAACGACGGCGCGTGTCGCTCAGCCGCTCATCGCGCAGGCACTCGGATTTAGCGAGGCGGCTAGCACGGTTGAATTGCCCCTGCTGACGAGCTGGCAGGAGCTGCGGGCTTGGCAGCAAGAACCACGGGGCGCGGCCGATGCACGAGACGTACGAGAAACCCACCGCTGTCGCTCGGCGATCTTCGACGTAGGACGAGTGCTGCGGGACGAGCCAGCTGCTGAGGGTGCAGCGGAGTTACCGAGTAGCTGGGACGTGACCAGTGACACACTTGCCGCCTGGGTGACGGGACGCCTTGATCGTCTAGCAGTCAGCGGCTCACCGTCCGCTGATCGAACTGCTGACACAATAACGGGAGAGATCACTCAACTCACGCTGCTCAAGTCTTGTCCACCGCCGCTACCAGCGACGCGCGCTGCGGCTCAAGAGGCAGGGATCGTCGATGTTGCCTTCAGGCGTTTCGCGGCAACGGTTTCACGAGTGACTCACGTGCAGTTGGTGGGTGGCGACAGAGCTAGTTGCCGTAGCGACGCGGGGTCGAGGCATTTGCTGCCGCTTCATTTTCCGGCGGCCGTATTAAGCTGACGGCCTTATTTGCTCACGCATTCCTCTTGGCGACCTTAGCGCCTTGGCGTGAGAGAAATGAGGAGGGATCATGCCAAGGCGTGAAGGGGCCA
Organism: Pirellulaceae bacterium; assembly: GCA_044235425.1. Classification (GTDB taxonomy): domain Bacteria; phylum Planctomycetota; class Planctomycetia; order Pirellulales; family Pirellulaceae; genus JBJSXJ01. The sequence goes on along the minus strand of JBIIHW010000065.1, from coordinate 9,067 downwards.
AGGCATGATGCATCACGTGACCTGATTGGAGAATAGAGGATCGAATCAGGTATCGACCGCTAAGCTAGTTCCACCACCAGGTGGCTTGGCTGCGATTGAGTGCTTTGGGACGCACTTTGGCGATGTCGTCGTTCACGGTCACTCGGCTGGCCACTCCGTAGGAATCGACCTGCACGCCGCCGGACGCCGTGATCACGTATTCGCCACCACGCTTGATGAAGCTGCACTGAGTGTCGAGCTGCTTAGGCGTGGGCCACTTCAGGGTGGCATAGGAGTCGTCTTTGCCGGTGAGTAGCGGGAATGAGGCGCCCGCTTTGCCGATCAGGTTTTCCTTGTCGATGAGTGCCGTGATGACGCAGACGTCCATGATGTTTCGCAGGTCACCGAAGATCGCGTTCTTTTCTGACAGGGCGTCATACTTGGCTGTCATTTGTTTGGCCCATTCTTCGGCCACGTGACTCTTGCGCCCCGAACCGGTCACGGTGCCATCAGCGGCGATGATGTCATCTTCGGTCATCGCCTTCACGCCGGGACCGCGGAGTTCCCAGGTCAAGGAGTCTTCGCTGCGGACGAGCGGTTCATAATTGCAGGCGAGCCACCAGCGGGGCATCATGTTGTCGAGTCGAGCCTTCTTGGCGACCAGCAGGTCCAGGAATCCGGGGAAATTGGCGATCGGGGCTTTTTCCAAGTTCATCGCGAGCCGCTTCATGTGGTAGTCGGCGGCCACCAATACGCGAGCCACGTGGCTGTCGGTGGGGATACCCTTGAGCGTGATCTCTTGAGGGCCGAGCGCCTTTTGAATTCCCTGTAGCGTGTCGGGGCGCATGACTTTTTGGGTTTTGAGGAATCGATCGAGCGACTGACGACCGCCGGGGGTCGGATCGATCGAGCAGCTGATGCCTTCGTTACGTGCGGTTTGCATGCTGCGGAAGACGACGATGAGGTCCTCGAGTTGGAGGACCGGACGACCGGTTGTGACACCGACCACGTCGCCTTGATCGTTGACCTTCCAGCCCTCGCCGGGGCCCACGAGCAGAATGTCTTTTTCTTCGGGGACGACGAGTACGTATTGAATGCGTTGTAGGCCGGCGAGGAATTTCACTTCGTCGGGCAATTCCATCTGCTGGTTATTGCGTGATTCGACGAGTGCGGATTCCAGGCCTTTGAGCGAGACCATGCGCATCTCGACGGGCCGATTGAGTTGTTCTGGGGCTCGCTTGACTGTTTTGATGACGGCTTGCCGCCAGGCGTCGCGATCTTCCACCTTCACGTTGCTGACCACGCCGTTGGGGTCGACCGAAATACCACCGACCGCGCCGTTACGGAATCCGTTAAAGCCACCGATGGCTACGATGGGCAACATGGCCATCACGGCCAACAAGGCCACCCCGAGCATCACGCGGGAGCCTGCCTGAAACACTCGACGAATCGACATAATCCAACTCCTTATTGCCCGCGGCCACCTCGCCCCATCCTCACGACTCCAACGCCAGCTGGTTTAAGCGATCGATCGCAACGATATGTTGGGAGCGACTTGGTGTTGGCGTCCTGATTGCGCACCGGGACCGGTTCCCAGGTACGCAACCCTTCATAACACCTGATTCGACCACTCAATGATGTTACAATAGTTGCGGTCACGAGAATTTGCAATAAAACGCGTGAAACCCCATGCAAGCTTACCTAGTTATCCGCGAAGGGTCGAAATGGACCGATGTCCTGCGTCTGACGCCGGGCCGAACCACTACCGTGGGGCGAGCGACGACGAATCAGATTGTGATCAAGGATGACCGCTGCAGTCGTTACCATTCGGAAATCTTCCATGACAAGGGCTGCTGGACGGTGCGGGATTTGGATAGTCGCAACGGCACGCTCATCAATGAGCAGCGTTTTACCGGCGATTATCAGCTGAAACCCCGTGACACGATCACCATTGCTCACGTGCAGCTGGCCTTCTTCGACGACCTAAATCAAGTCTTCCAGGAGAGTTCTGCGGGGCAGGCGGGGCCTCCGGTGGCCGCCGCGCCCGGCACCGCTCCGACGTCCCTTCCGTCATCTCTGGGAGACCCGGAAACGGGCGAAATCGACCTGGAAGGGGGGCCTGAAGAGCAGGAGCGGCCCGCCGCGATTACGCATCGAGCCAATCACAACCGGTTTCTCAAACCGGCCGCTCAGGAGGAGCTGCGCGGGGAACGCATGGGGCAAATCGCCGCTAAACTCTATCGGCTCGCTTCCGACATGGCGCGCCAAGCAGATGTTGCTCAGGTCGCCCGCGTGGCCCTCGACGGGCTCATCGAGGGCACGCACGTCGATGCGGGCGGTATCTTGCTCGTCGCTCCCAAAATGAAAGGCGATCAGCCGGCGAGCGAACTGCAGCTCATTGCCTCCCGCAGCAACCGCCGCCCCAACTACCACCGAGTCTCCAAGTTCCTAGCCGAAATGGTGCTTCGTGACGGCGAGGGCATCCTGGCGCGGAACGTCGCCGAAGATCAGGCCTTGGGCTCTCCCGACAGTCATGGCGAAATTCATTCCACCGGTGTGATTTGTGCACCGATTCGACGCGAAGGACGGACCATTGGGCTGGTCCATTTGTATTCCACCGTCACCGAACGCTCGCCGGACGCCGAGGATTTGGAATTCACGCTGGCGGTCGCGGACAACCTAGCCGTGGCTCTCGCCAGTCTCGCTCGCGCCCAAGAACTGGCAGAAAACCTGTCGCAGAAACAGAGCGAGATTTTGCAGCTGCGGTCGCGCCTGGGAGCCGAAAGCGAGCTCATCGGTTCGAGCCCCGCGATGCTCGATATTCAGCAAAAGATTCTGCAGGCGGCTCCGAGTCGAGCCACGGTGCTCATTCGCGGTGAAAGTGGCGTGGGGAAGGAACTGGTCGCGCGGGCGATTCACTTCCACAGTCCGCGGAAGAAAGGGCCCTTTGTCTGCCTGAACTGCGCCGCGCTCACCGAATCGCTGCTGGAGAGCGAGCTCTTCGGTCATGAAAAAGGAGCGTTCACTGGTGCGACGGATCGGAAGATTGGCAAATTTGAAGCGTCCCACCAGGGCACGCTCGTGCTGGATGAGATCGGTGAGATGAGTTTGGCGATTCAAGCCAAGTTCCTCCGCGTTCTGGAAGGACATCCGTTTGAACGAGTGGGTGGCAATCAGCCGATCAAGGTGGATGTCCGTGTGATCGCGGCCACCAATCGTGACTTAGAGCGAGCGGTGCAAGAAAAGCAGTTTCGAGCGGACTTGTTTTTTCGCTTGCGCGTGATTGAGATCCAAGTACCGGCGCTCCGCAAACGCGCCGACGACATGCTCGAACTGGCCGCTCACTTTGTGAAACGCTTTAGCCAGGAAACGGGGCGCAAGGTAACGGGATTTACGCCGGATGCGATCCAGCTTTTGCGCACCTACCGCTGGCCAGGGAACGTTCGCGAGCTGAAGAATGTGATCGAGCGAGCGGTGGTGCTGAGTCACCAGGAACTGCTGCGGCCTGAAGATTTAATTCTCACCAGTTTGGCGACGGCGAGTGAATCGGGAGAGGCCGTCATTGCGCGGACGCTGGATGAATATCAGCCGATGTCGCTCGAGGAAGTGGAGCGACGTCACATTTTGCAGACGCTGCAATCCACCGGTTGGAACAAAAGCCGCGCTGCTGCGATCCTTGGGATCGAACGCACCACACTCGACCGAAAAATTCATCGCTATCAGCTCATGCCCAAATAGCGGCTTGGAGGTGATCGAGCTTTGAGCGTCACGGACGGGCAGTGGGTATGGAAAGAGGGTGGCGTGGCATAACCAGGGCGTTGCCAGCGGCCGATCGTTCGCCGGCTCTTCGGGGCAGGGACTGCGTGGCTTGCGAGCGGTCGCAGATGGGTTAGACTTTGGCGTACGGCTTGCCTGGGAAGTGTGGGATTTCGAGGCGAGTTTCGAGCACTCGGAATGAACGTTAGCGGGTGTTTCCTGGTCTTGAAAAGAAGTGAGCAGGCGTCAAAACGGGTGTCAACCCGGAAAAACGCCGGTTTTGACACCACCCCAAAACACCCACTTTTCCAAGCAGAAAACCACAAAAAGCCCCCGTAGCTCAGTTGGATAGAGCGCAGCTTTCCTAAAGCTGAAGTCACAGGTTCGAATCCTGTCGGGGGTACTCGGCTTGCCTGTTTGTTCGCTGTTGAACTTTGACGAAGGGAGGCGGCGATGACGCTGACGCCAAAGCAACCAGCCAAGACGCCAACTCAACGAGCCAAAGCGTGGCACGCAGAAACGCCCGCGGCGGCTCGTGCGGCTTGGCAGACGTCGGCTGAGGGTTTGTCGCTGGTCGAGGTCGAGCGAAGGCGGCGGGACTATGGCCCTAATCTGCTTCCGGAAGCAGGGCCCACACCGGCCTGGAGGATACTCGGTCGGCAATTTGCCAGTCCGCTGATTTACTTGCTAGTGGCAGCAGCGGCAGTCTCGATGGTTATCGGTGACGTGAAGGATGCAGGCTTCATCGTCGCCGTCATTACGCTCAACGCCGTCATCGGCGCCTATCAAGAGTGGCAAGCAGAACAAAGTAGTCATGCCCTGAAGAAACTGCTGCGCATGCGCGCTCAGGTCATCCGCGCGGGTGAGCTGCAAGAGATCCCGTCCGAGGAGATCGTGCCGGGGGATATCGTTTACTTGGAGTCAGGAAATCGACTGCCCGCTGACCTTCGATTGTTATCCGCCCAGGGCTTGGAGGTCGACGAATCGTTGCTCACCGGGGAATCCTTACCGGTGACGAAAGATGCCGAGTGGTTGGGAGCGGAAGACGCTTTGTTAGCAGACCGCCGCAACATGACGTTTGCGGGCTCGTTCGTCACTCGCGGCCGAGCGCAGGGGATTGTGGTCGCGACTGGCACCGAGACCACTCTCGGTCAGCTCGCGCTTTCCGTGCTGGGGAGTCAGCAGGGGCAGCCGCCTTTGCTGGAGCGCATGGAGCGGTTCACGAATTATGTGGCGGTGGGCACGTTGATCGCGGCCCTCACCATTGGCCTGCTCGGGATCGTCGTCGGTAACTACACGCTGGTCGACACCTTCTTCTTCGTGATTTCGCTGACGGTGGCTGCAGTTCCCGAAGGACTTCCTGTCGCGATTACGGTGGCCCTGGCGGTGGCCACGAAGCGGATGGCGCGGCGCAATGTCATTGTGCGCCAACTCACCGCAGTCGAAGGCTTGGGGAGTTGTACGTTCATCGCGACCGACAAGACCGGCACGCTCACCTGCAATGAACTCACCGTGCGCGAAGTCTGTCTGCCGGATGGCGAGCTTCTGACGGTCACGGGCCAGGGCTTTTCACCGAGCGGTGAAGTACTGCGTGCTGGTCAGCGTCTGGAATTGGCTCAGCATCCGCCGCTAGCCGCGATGCTCCGCGCCGCTGTGTTATGCAATGAAGCTGATTTGTCGTGTCACGATGGTGAATGGCAGTGGCGGGGTGATGCCGTTGATGTCGCAGTGCTCGTTTTGGGAGCGAAGCTGGGGCTACAGCGCTCCGCGCTGCTCAGCGAATTTCCCTTCGTGAGCCGCATTCCCTTTGAATCGGAAAACCAGTGTTCGATCTCCTTTCATCGGCACGCCGATCAGCTGGAAGTGTTTGTTAAGGGCGCGCCCGAGCGTCTGCTCGGCATGACCGGTGATCAGCTGTCCGCGGCTGACCGGGAGCGTTTGCATCAGCTTGCCAATCAGATGGCGGTGCGCGGACTGCGAGTGCTGGCGGTCGCCAGTGGGCGAGTTACCGATCCACCGGACTCGCAGTCGGTCTCTGATAACCTGGCCGTGTTGGATTCCCCCAGGGTAACGTCGCCGCTCAATGATCAACCGACGAATCTCACGCTGCTCGGTTTTCTGGGGATGATCGATCCGCTGCGAGCGGGAGCGCGCGAGGCGGTGGCGGAGTGTCAGCGGGCGGGGGTATTAGTATCGATGGTGACGGGAGATCACCGCACAACGGCACTGGCGATCGCTCGTGATTTAGGGCTAGCGGAGCGTGAGGAACAGGTGGTGACAGCGGCCGATTTGACCGGCAAGACTCCGCAGGAACTTGCGGCGCTGATTCCCGAAACGCGGGTGTTCGCGCGGGTCACTCCGCAGCAGAAGTTGCAGATTGTGGAAGCGGCGCGCGAGGCGGGGCACTTTGTTGCGGTTACGGGAGACGGCGTGAATGATGCGCCGGCCTTACGAGCGGCGAACATCGGTGTGGCGATGGGAATGGCCGGAACGGATGTGGCCCGTGAGGCGTCCGAACTGGTGCTCAGCGACGATAATTTTCGTTCGATCGTCGGTGGCATCGAGGAGGGCCGAATCGCTTACGACAACATTCGCAAAGTTATTTATTTGCTGGTATCGATGGGAGCTTCGGAGCTGCTGTTGATGTTGCTGGCGGTGGTCAAAGGGCTACCGGTGCCGCTGCTACCGGTCCAGTTGTTGTGGTTGAATCTGGTCACGGATGGAATCCAAGCAGTGGCTCTGGCATTTGAACCTGGTGACGGGGACAGCTTGAATCGCCAACCACGCTCACCCGCAGAGCCGATCTTTAACCGCTTGATGTTGGAGCGCCTGCTGGTGGCGGTCCTGGTGGTGGGTGGTGGTGGTTTTCTGATCTTCGACATCTGCCTGCAGGCTGGCTGGGCTGTGGAAGATGCACGCAATTTTCTGCTGCTGTCACTGGTGCTGTTTGAGAATTTTCATGGTGGCAATTGTCGGTCGGAAACGCGGTCCATATTTGCCTTATCACCGCTCCGTAGTCCGGTGCTGTTCTTTGGTTCGCTCTGCGCGCTGCTCATTCACATCAGTGTCATGGTTGTGCCTATGCTGCAGGGAATGCTGGGAACCAAGGCGATTGAACCGTCGCTATGGGGTGTCGCCATCCTCGTCAGTATGCTGATTGTGCCGGCGATGGAACTGCAGAAGTGGAGCTGGGCGCGACGCCAATCGGCTCGCATGGACAACTAAGTGGAGGGTCGTGCCCGCAGTCCTCATCCGAATTGCTGTTTTGACGACAACCGCATTGGTACGATGGTGGCTCGAGACGGCAGCGGGTTCCATCTTGGTCGGCCACGATTTGGTTGGACAGGTGCAGGGATACAGGTGCAGGGAGACTGGTGCAGGGATACAGGTGCAGGGAGACTGGTGCAGGGATCAAACGATTGGGGCTCGCCGGATAATTTTTCACTTCACTATTTTGAGGTGCTGGGATGACAGAGGATCGATCGCGTGAGTTGCAGGGACAGCGGAATCGGCCGGAAGAGCCGCAAGGCATGGCCCTAGATAGTGCGAGTGCGAGTGCGAGTGAGGTGAGTCGGCGGCAGGTGCTCGCGGGCCTGGCGGCCGGAGTCGCGGGAGTTGCTGCGGGGTTACCGACGTTTGTTCCCGCTCGGGTGCTGGGACGGGACGGTGGCGTGGCGGCGAATGACCGGATCAATCTTGGGGTGATCGGGATTGGACCGCGCTGCACCTACGTTCTCACATCGATGCTTGGCCTACCCGATGTGCGCTGCGTGGCGATTGCCGATGTGCAGAAGACTCGGCGCGAAGCGGGTAGGGAGCTGGTCACGAAGCTAGCGGGAAAATCCGACGTCTCGCTCTATGTTGACATGCGGGAAATGTTAGCGCGTAAAGATATCGACGCCGTGATTGTCGCCACGGGGGATCGCTGGCATACGCCGGCATCGATACTGGCGGCCGAAGCGGGCAAAGATGTTTACTGCGAGAAGCCGTGTGGGCTATCGATCAAGAACGTGCGGGATCTGGCCGCGACCATGAAACGCACGCAGCGTATTTTTCAAGCTGGCACTCAGCGGCGGAGTGTACCGCAGTTTCAAACGGCGGTGGAAATGGCGCGGACCGGAAAACTCGGCAAGCTCGATACGCTCTCTGCGTCCGTTTATCAGCCGGAACTGGGAAATGCCTGGCTGCCTGGTGAACCGACGCCGGCGGCGGATGTTTGCGACTGGAATCTGTGGCTCGGACCAGTTCCGTGGCGTCCCTATAACTCGGCCTACGTCGCCGGTAAGTGGCGTGGACAATATGACTTTGAATCAGGTGCTCGGCTGCTGGACTGGGGCGCTCACACGGTGGATCTCTGTCAGTGGGCCAACGGAGCGGATGGGACGACGCCGGTGGAGTTTGAGCCTGGACCGACCGGAATCCTCTGCCGTTATGCCAACGGCGTGAAATTGTTTCTCGATTTTCTAAAAACTCCGTTTGGTGATCGAAGTCCGAATTGGAATACGAAGCTGGGCTTGTGCCCGGTGAAGTTCGTGGGCAGCGACGGTTCGGTGGAAGTGGGCGATGACGGGATTGAAGTGAAGATGGGCGGCGTGCTGTCGCCGACCGATAAAGTGAAGAAGACGCGCGGGATCGACGCTCAGCTGCATGCACGAAACTTCTTCGACTGTGTGCGCAGTCGCCAGCCGACGATTACCAACGCCGAGGTGATGGTGAATTCGCATATCGCCAGTTTTGCCGCGTCATTCTCGTGGATCCTGGGCCGCAAACTGGTATTCGATCCAGTGAAAAATGAATTCGTTGGCGATGCCGAAGCCAATTCGCTGCGTTCGCGTCCTGAACGCGAATGGTAGTAATCCGGGCAAAGGGCGCAGCTGGGCTGAGGGTTAGTATGGGCCTGCTAGGGCGCGACGGCTGGTAACTGAGGAAGTCGTTGCCCCGGACTGGCGCACGGCCAGTCGAGGGCTGCTTGCGACCGATGGCGCACGGCCAAGGGCTGCTTGCGACGGATGGCAAGAAGCCAGGCGAGGGCGGCTTGCCACCGGCGGCACACGGCCAAGGGCTGCTCCCGACCGACCTTGCGTCGGTCGAAGCGCTGACTTCTGCGGTTACCTGGCAATTTTATTTGCGACGGCTGGTAACTGAGGAAGTCGTTGCCCCGGACTGGCACAGGGCCAGGCGAGGGCGGCTTGCGACCGGCGGCACACGGCCAAGGGCTGCTCCCGACCGACCTTGCGTCGGTCGAAGCGCTGACTTCCGCGGTTACCTGGCAATTTTATTTGCGACGGCTGGTAACTGAGGAAGTCGTTGCCCCGGACTGGCACAGGGCCAG
>JBIIHW010000030.1:0-67513 GCA_044235425.1 Pirellulaceae bacterium | reverse complement strand
CTGCTCTCGACTGGCCCTGTGCCAGTCGGATGACGACTTCCTCGGTTACCGCTCGCTGGCTGGTAACTAAGGAAGTCATTGCTTCGCCCGACGCAAGGTCGGGTCGGGAGCGATCCTCGGCTGGCTTCGGTCGGGAGCCGCCCTCGGCTGGCCTTGAGCGGGAGCGATCCTCGGCTGGCTTTGAGCGGGAGCCGCTCTCGACTGGCCCTGTGCCAGTCGGATGACGACTTCCTCGGTTACCGCTCGCCGGCAGGTAACTAAGGAAGTCATTGCTCCGCCCGACGCAAGGTCGGGTCGGGAGCCGCTCTCGACTGGCTTCGGTCGGGAGCGATCCTCGGCTGGCTTTGAGCGGGAGCCGCTCTCGACTGGCTTTGAGCGGGAGCTGCTCTCCTACTCTCCTTTCTCGATTGGTACTTCGCAAAAGGTGAACGCGGCGCGGCCGTTGGCGCCTTGAAGCAAGCGGTCGGGATTCCAGTTTTTGCTGTCGAGATAGGTGATGGTTCTCGCGTCTGTGGGGGCGGCGAGCTTGAGCGTGAGTTGGCGGCCGGACGTCGTGCCGGAGACGATCTGCATCGGTTTGCCGTCCAGCGAAAACTCGTTCCGCAATTTGTCGTCCCAGACGACTGGAGCGTCGAATTCCAGCTGAATGGAATCTCGACTGGCATTTGCGAAAGTCGCTCGCCGCAGGTTCGGGGCGGCTAAATCCTCTGCGACGCGCGCCCCGTAGAGATCGCGCGCGAGATGCGGCTCAAGGAGCCGCGCGAACTCGGCGTAGCCCGCGGCGGGATAGTGACAACCGCCCGGCGGTTTGATGCCAACCGTCGACAATGCCGTCAGATTCGAGAACCAACGTGGTAAGTTGCGCTGCACTTCGCGCAAACGATTATCCGAGCCGTTGATTCCCATCGCACACGCTTTGGGCCAAATCTGGAAGGCATAGTAATGCTCGACGTTCGGATAATCATCGCGCCAGCTGGCTGCCAGGTCGAGAAAGAATTGCCGGTAGGTTTCATAGCCATAACCGCCTGTGGGACCATCGGCACCTTGATCGTTTTCCCCTTGATGCCAAATGATCGCTCGCACCCCATGGCTCAGCCCCGCCGCACGCACTCGCCATAACAGTCGACCATAGATAGTCCGAGCGTCGGTCGGATCTTCAGCACTGCGCTGATGCTGATCAATCCGCGTACCACCGACCGCACCATTGATGAAGCAAACAGGAATCTGATGCTGTTCGACTAATCGCCGTCCCAGTTCCAGCCCCCAATAACCAATTTCACCCTTCCCTCCCGGGCTACGAGCTTGGCCGGGCAGCCAGGCTTCCAGTCGCGAGCCTTGTGGGCTGCCATCCGTCGCGCCAAAGCTTCGCACCCACTCACTCGGCTCCCAATTATTCTCCGCTCCAAAATCCGTGGCCACGGCATTCGATTGACCGCAAATCAGCAGCACATCCCCGCACAAAAGATCGCTCGCGCGGTGCATGATCACTTCCTGCGCGCCACGTCGCACTCCCATTTCGGTACGATATTTTACGAGTGCTGCGGGCACGGAGAGCGCAACTTCGTACTGCAATTCCTGATTCACGGGAGCAGTTTTGGTTTGCAGGAGTTTGTCACCGCTATACAGTCGTACAAAGACCGCATCCGCTTGTTCCGTCAGTTGTCCTTTATGAACCAGCGTGCCATGGGGGGACTGTTTTACGGATCCGCGGCCATCGCGCGGAATGAACTGACCATCGATTGGCCGTTCCGTCGGCTTGGTGGGGCGAGCCATCCAGGGTTCGCGCTCTGCCGGTGGCTGAGTGACGACGAACTGAGTGGATGCAGTGATCGCAGGTCCGCCATTGTCGACGGCCAGTTCAATTTTGAGTGGTCCCGAACCTTGGGCGCGCCGCAGTTCCAGCGCAGTGCCAAGATCGCGAGTGGACGTGGCGACGCCGTCGAGCGTCCAGCGCAGATTCAATTTGCCAACCCCGGCCGCTTCCAGGGCCGCGCGGTTGGTAATCTGAGGTTCAAGGCGCAGCGTCGCTCGACCATCCCACTGTGGGATCGACGCCAGCTGCACGATCGGCTCTGGCAATGAATCGCTGATCGTGATCGGAACGTCGACGGTGCGGACTCGGTCGGGATAGACGGCATGCAAGCGCAGAGTTTCCTGCTGCTCACCGACCACTCGCCGTGCGGCAATCTCCTGTTGCCAGCGATTCGTCGACAGAATGCGACTTTGACCGCCGCGAATCAGTTCCCAGTAAACTCGCAGAGCTCCTTCGGCACGAGCGGTCACGATGGCCGCCTGCCCTTCCTTCACCGTGATCTGTTGGGGCGCGACTTCCAGACGATCGCCCGGCTGAACTGGATGACCGACCAAGCGTGCGTCGGGTCGCTGACTCTCATATTCCAGTCGTACCCAGTCGGCCGAGCGTTCTACTTTGGCCACTCGCACTTCATCCAGCTCCCCGTGGTAGTCATAGTTGTGATACCAGCCACCGATAAAGAGTCGCGCGGGAGATTGTATGCGGAGCGGTGGATCACGACGAGCATTCTCGTCGGCGAGCTGGCCATTGATGTAGAGGCGAGCGGCCCCTTCTCGATAGGTGTGCACGACATGGATCCATTCACCGCTCGGCAGTGCCTGCTCGCTGGCCACATTGCCTCCGGAGAAGTAGCAGTCCATGCGAATGTGCGGTGGGCTGCGGAACTGCATCACGACTTTGCCTTGAGCTTGCTCATTGCCCCAAGCGATCAGCGTGGAATTCGGCCGAGTCGCTCGAAACCAGACGCTGGTGGAGTGAGGCATGGCGGCGGTGGGATAGCCGGCGATCTTCTCACCGCCGAAAATCCCCTGCCCACCAGCAAACTTACGCGCGGAACCGATGATCCCGGCGACATCTTGAGTGCCTCGGTCTTCACACTGCAAGGAACCGGCAGCGTCTAGCACATTCTTTTCGAGATGCCAAACGCTGAGGAAACCGTTGCTGGACTGGAAGACGTTGTTATTGAGTTCATTATTATTACGCTCATGCGCGCGATCCTGCGGGTTCGAGTGGGATGCATTAGTGGGGCTGATGGCCCGTGGATTGCCCCAGTGCAGCCGCAGTTCCTGCCGAGTCGCTCCGCTAATCCGCGGAATCTTGACCCAGAAGGCCGCTTCACCAGCGTCCGGATTCCAATGATCGAGCTGGTGGTGGAGTGTCTGGCCGTCGCGTGAGGTGAAGCGAATATCGGCGCCACCGGGCTGAGCCTGGCGAAAATCAAAGGTGTCGCGCTGCAGACGAACGAGCAGCGGGAAGTCCTCCACCACCGACTTGGCATCTAGTTCGACGCCGGTCTTGGTCGTATCGATCCAGAGCGAGGCGGCGAACTGCCAGCCGGGAAGTTTGCCGTCAACCAGCGGTTCGGCGGCAGGCAACTCAGCGGACCGGAGGAAGAAGATCGTAAGCCATGAGGTTACGAGGAGGCAGAGGGCAATAAAAATGCGACCGTGGAGATTGAAGCGAGGCATGGAGGAGCGGATCCGGCGAGCGAGGGGCGAAGTTGAGGAGTGGACGCGCTGCATAGCGTAACGCTCCCCGCAAGGGCGAGATAGTGGGACAGTAAGCCGGGGAAAGCTTCAATTTTTCCTAAACTGCTCTTTACGTTTTTTTATCGAGTCGGCAGAATGATCGCGGCGCGAGAGGGTAGGCGAAGAGGTTTCGTCTGCAGGGCTCGGCTAGAGCAACGGCGAGGGATCCGCAGTTGCTGGTCAGGGACGACGAAACCATGAGCAAGGAGCGCTGATCGTGAGCATGTCTCATCGTTTGGCTGTGGGTTTGGCAGCCGTTGGATTGGTTGCGTGCAGTGTCACGCTTTCTTATGCCCAGGGAACGGTCACGGGCAATCGGCCCGCTGGCGGAGCAGGTACCGCGGGGACTCGCCCAGTTGGTGCAGGCGCGGGGGCAGGTGCAGGAGCGGTTGCTCCAGCTTCGGCGACCAGTATGTCGTCGGGGTCACGCACGGCGGGCACCAGTGTCGTGGTGATCGATATCGGCGAAGTGTTCAAGCAGCACGCTCAGTTCAACAAGCAACTCACCGGGCTCAAGGATGAGATGAAGAACTTGGAGTCGTATTATCAGGGTGAGCAGCGTCGGGTGGCGCAGAAGCGAGACGAGTTGTCAACGTTTAATCCCGGTAGTGCCCAGTACAAGAAGCTTGAAGAAGAAGCGGCTCGCATGGTCTCGGATTTGCAAGTCGAAATGGCACTCAAGCAAAAGAATATTGCGGAAGCAGAAGCCAAGCTGTACTACACGACCTACACGGAAATCACGCAGCATGTGGCGGAGTTCGCGGAGCGATACGGGATTAGCTTGGTGCTGCGTCACAACAACGTGCAGATGGACCCGCAGAAGCGTGATACCGTGATGCAAGGTGTGAATCGAGCGATCGTGTATCAGCAGAAGCTGGATATTACGGATGAGATCGCCAAGCGAGTGAACGCAGGCGCGACGGTCAAGTCGGCACCCGCAGCGGCCGCTCCCGCGGTTCGCAATGCCGCCAACGTCAATGGCACCACCAGTCGCTAAGGCCGTGGGCCGGAGCTTGTGACCGTTTTCTGCGAATTCACTTGGTGAAGGATAACCCTTGAATTCTGAGTTGCGTCCTCAGCGAACCATCAGCCGGCCGGCCAGTGTTGCCGGCTTTGGCTATTGGAGTGGGCGTGACGTGCAGCTTGAGTTTCGTCCGGCACCGGTGAATTCTGGAATTGTCTTTGTGCGGCGTGATCTGCCGCAGCCGTCGCGCGTCGCGGCACTGGTGCGCTATCGAGTGGAAACTCCGCGACGAACCAGTTTGTCCTTTCGGGGGACGTCGGTGGAGATGATCGAGCATGTGATGGCGGCCTTGGCTGGGCTGCAAATTGATAACTGTGAAGTGTGGGTTGATCGTCCAGAGATTCCCGGGTGCGATGGATCGAGTGCGGCGTTTGTCGCGGCGCTCGATACCGCCGGCGTCGTGGAGCAGGCCGAACAGCGAACTCGGCATGTCATCAAACGCACGATTCGAGTTGGGGCGGATGACTGCTGGATCGAAGCCAGTCCGGTGAGCGATGACAGCTGGACCGTTTGCTACGATTTAGATTACGGCGAAGATGGGCCAATTGGACGACAGTCGTGTGAGTTGTCAGTCACTCCCGAGTCGTTTCGTGCCGAACTGGCAGGGGCCCGTACGTTCGTGTTGCAAGAGGAAGCGGATTGGATGCGGAAACGCGGTGTGGGCAATCGAGTCACACCCCGCGATCTGCTCGTGTTTGATCGCCAAGGTCCGATCGACAACACGCTGCGATTTCCCAACGAGTGTGCGCGGCATAAAGCGTTGGATCTGGTCGGTGACCTCAGCTTGCTCGGCATGGAGTTAGTCGGCCGAGTTCGAGCCTATCGAGCCGGACACAAACTGAATGCGGAACTCGTGCGAGCACTGCTGGCCGACGATCAAGAGCCGCTCTCGCAAAAAACCGAGGAGTCCGAGCGCCTGAGTGATCGGATTGCCGAGTTCGAGGAAGCGGAGTTATCGGGACACGGGAGCGGGGTTGGTTGGCGACGCCGATTAGCCTCTTAGGCTGGTGCTGCCGTTAGGGTTCGAAGGTTGGTGCTGGAGCATGTAGCGGTTGAGGAGGAGTTCGGCGTGAAGCGATTGAAACTGGCGGTAGTGGGCGCTGGGCACCTCGGACGCATTCACACTCGCTTGGCAAGCCAACGCGAGGATTTCGAGCTGGTGGCGGTGGTTGATCCTGTCGCTGAGGCGCGTGAAGATCTGGCGCGTCAGTTTCAAACTCAAGCGACTGCGACGGTCGATTCTTTGGCCGGGAAAATTGATGCGGCGATCATCGCTGCGCCCACGCAGTTTCACTATGCCGTGGCTCGTGATCTGCTGGAACGCGGCGTGCATTGTCTGGTTGAAAAACCAATTACCACAACCGTGGCGGAAGCCGACGCGCTCATTGCCGCCGCGCGACGACGCGGCCTCGTGCTGCAAGTCGGGCATGTCGAGCGGTTCAATCCGGCGGTCGTGGCGGTCAAGTCCGAGCTGGGGCGTATTCGAGCCATTGAAGCGGTGCGGTCATCCGGCTATTCCTGCCGTTCTACCGATGTCGGTGTAATTCTTGATTTAATGATTCACGACCTGGATCTCGTGTTGTCGTTGACATCGGGCGAGGTGTCGGCGGTGACCGCTTCGGCCCTGACCGTGGTCGGCCCGCACGAAGATGTTGCTCAGGCGCGGCTGGAATTGACCGATGGCTGTGTGGCGAATCTCAGTGTTTCACGAGTGAGTTGTCAGCCGCAGCGTACATGGCAGATTTATGGTGAGCGGGCGTTCGCGATGCTCGACCTGACCAGTGGAACGGCGCGAATTTTGCGTCCCACGGAGCTGTTGACGCAGGGCGACCTCGACGTGCAGCAGCTCAATCTTGCCGAGAAAAACCTGGTCAAAGAGAATTTTTTCCGTGATCTGCTGGCGCTGGAAACCAAGACCGTGGCACCGCGCAATGCGATTGAGGACGAGCAGTCGGATTTCGTGCAGGCGATTCGCTCCGGCGGGCAGCCGCAAGTGACCGGCGATGATGGTCGGCGAGCACTAGCGACAGCCCAGCGGATTCTGAATCAGTTAAGCCACGTCTGCATCTTCAAACAGAATCAAAGCCAAGAGCAACGCGACCAGCGTGAAGAGCAGGCAGTAGAGCCCCGACACACCCAGGTAGCTTAAGGGCACGATCTGATTTGCGGAAACCGCAGACTCCACTGAGAAGTTTTCCAGCACGGGGAAGATGGCGGCGATCAGCTGTCCAAAAAACTTCACAATCTCAAATCGGCCGGCGCCCGACTTGACGATCATCGGCGTGAGATTGCCGAGCACGAACACGGTGAGACAAATCACCATGTTCGGAATCATAGGTAAACGAGTCGAGATGGCGACGCTGATGGCGGCCAGCACAATCGTCTCCATGAACGCCAGCAAGATGCCTGGCAGCAAACGCGTCATTTCGCTGTGACAAAGCTGCCAACTAGCTTCGATATTGGCGCCCTCGCGAGCATCATAAATCGGTTTATAAGCGGTAACCACCAGCAGCAGGACGCCGAGTGTGATGAACAAGAGGGCAAGCGTCCAGAGGATCCCGAGGAACTTACCGATGATGAAGGAGGGGCGGCTGAGAGGTTTCGAGAGCACGGTGAGTGCCGTGCGGCCTTCAATTTCTTCCCAGATCGAAGTGCTGGCAGCCCACGTGGCCTGCAAGATGCCAGCCATGAGCAGCAAGTTAATACCCGCTTTCTTCATCATCTTGATATCTTCCCCGAAGGTGTTACAGGGAATGATCAAGAACATGATGATGATGATCGCGCCGATGATCGTCAGCAGTAGAAAAACGGGCTGAGCGGTTTCCGACTTGAAGGTCGCGAGAGCGACGGCGGACATGCGCGGGAAAAACAGTCGTTGCAGGATGTAGAGCCAATAAAAAATCAGGACGCACAGAGCGGTAATCGGAATCGTGACCACTTCGGGTACGGGTGGCATGACCGTGATTTCCAGCGCGAGCTTCGCCGGTTTGTCACTTAAGTTCCGCGCAAACACGGCCGGTATTACGTCGTCCGGAAAAATCCGCTCCATGCCGATCAGGGGAGCGACCCAAGCCGTCTTCTCATTGGCCAGTAGTT
Source organism: Pirellulaceae bacterium (assembly GCA_044235425.1). Classification (GTDB taxonomy): domain Bacteria; phylum Planctomycetota; class Planctomycetia; order Pirellulales; family Pirellulaceae; genus JBJSXJ01. Next base: position 59,832 of record JBIIHW010000030.1, on the reverse strand, counting down.
CCCATTTCACCCCCGGGCCCACTTCCACCGTCTCGGGCACCGAGCGGATCTCGACGTTTTGATCGCATTGAAAAGCAATCACGCGGAGCTCCTCGCGACGAATATCCAGTGGGACTGCGACGGTCGGCAGGTTGTCAAAGTTGTCATCCGAGACCGCTGTGGGCTGCAGCGTTTGTTCAAGCGTGCGCGTGCCGGCGGCGGTAAGGCGTGTCAGCGAGCGGGCGATGGCTTTGGGGTCCTCCGCCAAAAACACACCGAAGACTGCGAAGATCGCGCACGTGATGGCGATGAGCGAAACGGGCCAGAGGATACCCTCTTCCACAGCGCCCCAAATGTTGCTGCCCAGACCTCGTTTGCACAAGCTGGCGATCAGGGAGGTGACCAGTACGAGCAGTAAACCCAGCGTTACGCCGAGACTAAGAATCCATACCGGGGTAAGCCATTGACCGACCCAGGGTGCCACTGCGGACCATAACAACCCGTTCATGCCTGCCATCCTCGCTCATGAATCCTTCTCTGCCGACGATTCGAAAGGAACTCGGCAGAACGCGGGGTAGTTCCCGTATCTGTAAGTCGAATCATAACTTCCGATTGGCTAAATGGAAAAGCAGCGAGCAAAAAATAGTTCCAGTGGGGTGCCGGTAAAAGGCTGATCTTGACGAGCATCCAGGGGCCCTCTACTGTCCGCCCATGGTTCGGCCGCTTCGCCCATTACTGCTGACGGGAATTCTGTTCCTTGCGTTCATCGCGGGGGGCAAGTTGGCGTTTTCGTTGCCACCCGACGATGCCAGCGCCAAAGGGGTGCTGGTGCTGCGTAGTGGCCGCGTCCTGCAGGGCGAGATCACCCCGCTGGGTGATCGATATCGAGTTAAGCTGGGACCCGGAAACGAGATTCGGATCAACGCCGGGGATGTCGAATTTCAGGCGACATCGCTGTTGCAGGCTTACGAGCGAAAACGAGACCAGTTGCCCGCCGATGAGTTGGGGGCGAGATTGGAGCTAGTCGAGTGGTGTTTGCGGCTTGAACTACTGCCTCAAGCCGCCACGGAACTCACCGTCGCTCAGCAACTTGAACCACAAAACCCACGAGTGAAACATTTAGATCGACGGCTACAGGCCCTGAGGATGGAGCCGGCCGAGGAGTCGTCGAGGAGCGCCGCTCCGGCCACGCCTGCTCCTCGTTGGGATGAACTGGAGCGGGAATACCGTGAACTGCCGGCCGGTGCCGTGGAACGTTTCACGGCGACGATTCAGCCGCTGCTGATCAATCGCTGTGCCGCCAATAGCTGTCACGGCCCCAACTCAACCTCCAGCTATCACCTCGTGCGACCGGGTCTGGGCAATGCGGCTAACCGCCGGTTCACGCTGCGAAATTTGCATGCGACACTCGCCTTCGTTGATAAACAGCAGCCTGAGGATAGCCGGCTGCTCAAGTCGCTGCGGGACGCACATGGACCGAATGACACCAAGGTTTTTGCGGCGAACGAACAGTTGCAACTTGAACTGTTGTCGGCCTGGGTACGTTTAGCCAGTCGTCCCAAGTCCGTGATTGCTCCAACCAGTATTTCAGCTGCAGGGCCACAGTCCGCGCATGCCAGCCGCTTACCACAGCGCATGAACGGAATCGAGGCGAGCGATCCGGAAAGCGATGGCTCGGAGACGGCGATTTCGAGTGGAGCATCGAGTGGGGGGGCGAGCGCGACGTCAACTGCCATTTCGAACGCGACGTCGAACGCCAACTCGAAAGACAATACGAAAGACAATACGAAGATGGGTAAAACGGGAGTGGCAGGGGCGAAGTCAGCAGGTACGAGTTCTGTACCGACCGCCGAGATAGATCCGTTTGATCCACAAATCTTCAATCAAAAGTTTTTGACTCAGCCCTCAAAAAGTCCGTGATCTAAGCTGCGAAACGACCTGGCGGAGCGATAACGAAGGTGGGTGCATGATGAGCGGTGGGAAGCCGAACGGCAGACGAGCGTTGGTGACAGGGGCGGGGCGTGGGATCGGTAAGGCCATCGCTCTGGAACTAGCTCGCCACGGTTTCGCCGTGGCGGTGTGCGCACGAACGGCGACCGAGTTGCAGGATGTCGTCGCTGAATTGGAATCTCTGGGGGTCCCAGCGCTGGCCATTGTCGGCGATCTATCAGATCGTGCAGCCACTGGCCGAATCGTCGATCAGTTCGAACAAGCGTGGGGATCGATCGAAGTGCTGGTCAATAATGCGGGGATTGGCAGCAGCGGAAAGCCCAGTCCAGTTGTCGAGTTCGACGATCAGTTTTGGGATTTGACGATGGCTGTCAATGTTACAGCCCCCTATCTGCTTATTAAGCGCGTACTGCCCGGGATGCTGGCTGCCAGTTGGGGACGCATCATCAACATCGCGTCGATCAATGCCAAAGTACCGGCGTTGCATGGCGCGGCGTATGTGGCGAGCAAGCATGCCCTGGCCGGACTGACGAAAGTGGTGGCTAAGGAAACGGTGCAGCAAGGCGTGACCTGCAACGCCGTCTGTCCGGGAGTCATCGCCACGACAATGAACGATAAGCGAATCGCGTATGACGCGCAGCGGCTCGGCGTGAGCGCGCGGGAACTCGAAACGCAGGCGTCGCCCCTGGGACGGCGATTGCTTCCCGAGGAAGTCGCGCCGCTAGTCGCCTTTCTTGCCACCAACGGAGCCAGTGCGATCACGGGCCAACTGCTCAACGTTTGCGGCGGCACGGTCATGGATTAAATGCCCAGTGGCCCGCGGAATGCTGAGCCTGCATGGTAATGGTCCCGTGTGATGATCGGGACTGCGGGTGAGCTGTCATGGGATGCGGGGCTGAGACAGGCCACGACGTCAGCGACCGGCGGTGGATCAATCGGATGCTCGACATGGCATCTCATCTGACCAGGGTAACAATTTGTGCCAATTCCGCAGAATGCAGCGGTCATTCTCAATTTACTGCGGCCCTTGTTTCCGACCGTTCGATGAATCATGACGAGTCTCAACCGGGTGCTCAGCATCCATGTCTGACTCGTGGTTTCGATTCAAATCGTTCCAGCTTAACGGTTTGTGTTCATGTTTCGTTTGATGCAACGGGTGTCTGACACCAGTTGAATCCCTTCGAATGGGTGGGTGTTGTCTGGTGTCTGGCACCAGTTGCCTTCCTTCGGATGGGTGGGTTTTAGCTGGTGTCTGGCACCAGTTAGATGCGGCTAGTTGTCTACTGTTTTTTGCGCGAAATACCGGGAATTTGGCTTTATGAGATCACGAACGCTCGCCATCGCCGCAGTTGTTGCCATCGCTTTCATTTGCTGCACTGCGGCGTCGGAAGATGACGCCAGAAGTGCAAACCGGCCCGTAGAACCAAGCCGGCCCGTAGAACCAAGCCGGCCCGTAGAACCAAGCCGGCCCGTAGAACCAAGCCGGCCCGTAGAACCAAGCCGGCCATGGGCTCAAGACCAGCCGGAAGCTGCTGCTGCACCGGCAGTGCCGCTGAAAAATGCGGGAGCGTTTAAGCGTGCCGCAACGGGTCGCTTCAAGCCGATTGGCGAAATCCGACTTCCCGAATCTCTGCCTCAAACCGATCTGCCGATCGATGAGTCCACGGAATTGTTTTCATCGCCCCAAACGGCGAACCTCCAGGTGCTTGGACGTGCCAGCTGGGCTCAACGCGAGTACCAATGGACGGCCCCCGAATTCCACCACTTGCCCCTCTACTTCGATGACGTCCCACTGGAACGCTACGGTCAATCGGCTTCCGCTTGCCAGCAGCCACTCGTCTCGGCAGCTCACTTTTACCGCGATGCCGCCCTGCTGCCCTACTCCATCATTGCCAATCCGATTCACCGGCGCGTGTCACCGCTGGGATATTTTCGCCCCGGTAGCCCCACTCCCCCCATTCGCCAAACGACGCTATCGCCTCGTTTTGCCTGGTGACGTTTCGTGCTGCACGTCTTGATGACAGGCTTAGCGAATCAACCAAATCCATCCCATTGGTAATTTGGGTGGTCTGAGTAAAGTCTGTCGATCTTTCCAGTGATTCTGGCTGGGGCAGCGCTGACGGGCCGATAGAACCAGTCAGCGAGTATGTGCAGGCTCTCTGAACACTCGCTCTGGTCACTCGGCGGGGATTCGTTGGCATGTTTTTGCGTCCGCTCACTCTGGCTCTGACGTCTCTCGTTGTCGCGGTAGCGATTGCGGGCTGTCGTAGCAGCCCGACGAGACCGTTCGAGTCATCGATTGGTCACTATGAGTCGTTGGCAGAGCGGATTGATTATCCCGACGTCGAAGTCGCAGCCGATTTGAACGACTCGCAGATCGCGCAAGGACCACCTCCCACCGTACGTGATTTTGACGCGATCGAATATCGAGCGTTGACGCTGGAAGAAGCGGTGCAGTTGGCGATCGAGAACAATGAGACGGTGCGGCAGATGGGCGGTGTCATCCTCCGCTCCACCGCCCAGACAAGCACCATTTATGATCCGGCGATTCAAGAGACGGACCCTCGATTCGGTATCGAATCGGCCCTCGCCGCATTCGACGCTCAGGCCAATGCCGGCCTGACCATGGGGCGGCGCGAACGCCAGATCAACCTGATCAATCCGCTGCTGCGCTATCGCAATGACAATGTGGGTGGCTTCAACGCAGGTATCGGTAAACAATCAGCCGCGGGAACCGAATTTCGCGTCGATACGCAAACAACCTATTTGAGGAACGATTGGCGACTCAATCGCGTCCCGAGCGTTTTTGAATCGGAAATTACTGCGACGGTCCGACATCCGTTGCTGCAGGGAGGCGGAGTAGAATTTAATCGGATCGCTGGCCCTGGCGCCTCACCAGGCGTTTACCGCGGTGTGATGATCGCACGTGTCAATAACGACGTGGCCTTGGTCGACTTTCAAACCTCGGTGCGTAATCTGCTACGCGACGTCGAACGCCAGTACTGGGAACTCTATTTCTCTTACCGTGACCTCGACGCCAAACTCGAGGGACGCCGCTATGCTCTGGAAAGCTGGGAGCTGGAAAAGAAACGTGTGGATGCCAAGTTGCGACCGGCTGACCAGGAAGCGTACGCTCGAGAGCAATATTACTTCGCTCAGTCGCTGGTCGAGAATGCGATCAGTGGTGAACGCGGACAAAATGGTGTGCTGAGTGCCGAGCGGGAGTTGCGATCGCTCATCGGACTTCCTGCGACCGACGGCCAACTCTTGCGACCTGTTACTCCACCACTCACGGCTGACATTCGCTTTGATTGGTGGGAATCGCTGGGCGATGCTTTAGTGCGACGCGAGGAGCTGCGACGGCAACGCTGGAAAGTAAAACAGCGCGAGCTGGAACTGCTCGCCTCGCGCAATTTCACTCTGCCGCGACTCAACGTCATCGGGCAATATGCGTTACGTGGATTTGGTGATGATCTCGTTGGTCAACCCGATGCGGCTCTGGACGATCTGTTTGCGGGGCACATGCCTGGATTTCTCGTGGGCATGGAATATCAATCACCGATTGGTCGTCGCGTCGGGCATGCTGCGGTGCGCAATGCCGAGTTATTGCTGCGGCGCGAGAAGGCGCTGCTCAGTGAACAGGAGCGTCAAATCGGGTTGGAACTGCGCGGTGCTTTCACCGAACTTGATCGAGCCTATGTGGTGACACGTTCAAACTACAACCGGCACATCGCCGCTCAGATTCAGCTCGAAGCACAGCGAAAACGCAATGCAGCTGGTGATGCTCGCTTGGACTTGGTGCTCGAAGTGCAGCGGCAGGCGGTGGTGGCTGAAGTTGCTTATCACCGCTCGGTCGTCGACTTCAATCAAGCGGTGATGCAAGTCAATTTGGCGCGGGGCTCGCTACTGGGAAGTTTGAATGTCGAGTTGGCGGAAGGCCCATGGTCGGCAGAGTCGCATGCCAGTGCCGCTGCGGCCGCTCGTCGCTTCCGCGAACGATCAGCAGAAGCGACACGAGTTGTGCCGGAGCCGGTCAGTGTGGGGCCGTACGCGGAGGACTATCCGTCTGACGAGCGGCCACTTTTCACGCCGCGTGCCTCAGGATCCTTCGACGACACACCGCCGATCCGTTAATGCTGCTTCACGGAAAACCGGCTGACCTGTTTTCAATACCTGTTCCACCAGATCGGCGGCCCGATGTACACCACCGGCTTGCCACAGCGACCGTTGCAGGCGGACGGCTTGCTCGCGAAACCGTGGTTCCCCAAGCACGCGCTCAATCTGCTGCCGCAGATGCGGAACTTTTGGCCGATGATATGAGGAGCGCAGTCCAACTCCGGCATGTTCCACACGTGCTGCAATGCCTGGCTGGTCGGCATTACACGGCAGTGCGACCATGGGAACTCCTAAGCTCAACGCCTCCAGTACGGTATTCATTCCCGCGTGGGTGACGAGTAACCGGGCCTGCTGCAGAAGTTCCAGCTGCGGCGCGAATTCCACCAGAAGTGGTTTTCCGGGCAGATTGCGCAGCAGGCCGCGCGGATCGCAGTCGTCCTCTCTCCATTGGCCCTTGGTAAGGACAAGTTGCACATCGAGATTAGCGCAGGCCTCGGCTATCGTCCGTAGTACTGCCGGATTCTTCGGCTTGTAGACGGTGCCGACTGAGGCATAGATCAGCGCTCGGCCATCCAGCTGCTCCCACGGAAAGGAAGATGCTGAACTGCTTGTTGGCTTGACGAGTGTCGCTGGTGAGGTCACAGGCTCGGCACGCATCTGGTCAAGTGCTGCGAGCAAAGCCGACTCAGCTCGGTCGCGATGGCATTGCGAAATCGTCGATCCCAGTAGGTCGGCCATCCGCTGCGATGAGAGCGCCCCGACGTAATGCACGGTGGACGGCAATTGCTGGCGAGGAAAATCCAACTCGGGCGTCATCTGTACCAGATGAGCAAGCGGTGAAAACAATTGCTCGACACGGGTAATCGCCGGTAAGCTCCAGCGGCGACGCTGCTGATTAATGCGTTTCAGCCAGGGACGCATATACCAGGTCCAAAGTTGCTGTGTGACTTGATTCCGGTGACGTGACCAGCCGGAATTTGCGTAGCTACCATGGGAGAAAAAAGGCGGTAAGTCCCGCTCCCAGTGCCACATCAAACTCTCACTCAACGACACGTGCGGTACTCGCAGGTGCTCGGCGATGGTACCAGCGGTCACGGTGAGTTGATCACTGAGAATAAGATCGGGGCTGGTTTGTTTGAGCAGCGCTGGTACCGCTGAGAACGTCGCCTCGATTCGCTGCATATTGCGGCGGAGAAAGTTGAGTGGCTGTCGCAGGCGGGTGACGGTCGCCAAGCCGTCGACGAGCGAGATCTTCGGCCGAACGGGCTCGGCGGGCGGTAGCGTCTGCAGTGGGAATCCGAACCGCTCGCAGAGAGGCCGCGCCGGCTCACGGGACACCAGACGAATTTGATGTCCGCGTCGCTGGAGCTCTTGGCCGAGGGAGCAGAGTGGAAAGAGATGTCCGGCGGCATCGGTACAAAGAAGCGAAATGTTTGCCATGCACGTACGAACCTGCGAGAGAAAACGGCTGCGATCTGTCACCAGTCACTTACTCGTACCGCAGCGCCTCGATTGGATTTAGTCGCGATGCTTTCCAAGCTGGGTAATAACCAAACGTTACTCCGACCACAACGGAAACGGCGACTGCTACTATGGCCGCCAGAATGGATGGTCGAGTTGGCCAGTCCATGAGGAAGCCGACCAGCGAAGAAGCGCCGCGACCTGTGGCGATCCCGACGAGGCCACCGAGTAGACATAACACAACGGCTTCCACGAGAAACTGCCGGAGAATGTCGCTGGCGTTCGCTCCAACCGCCATCCGCAAACCGATTTCTCGGGTGCGTTCCGTGACTGAAACCAACATGATATTCATGATTCCTACACCCCCAACCAAGAGTGACACGGCGGCCACCGACAGTCCCAGACCTGACATGAGACGTACGGTGTTTTCCAGTGCCTTGGAGGCCTCGGCCATGTCGCGCACTCGAAAATCGGGATCATATTCACTGAGTCGATGTCGGTCGCGCAGCATTGAGGTGATTTCATCGATCGCTTGAGGCAAGATTTCCGGTGCGGAGGCTTGTACCAGGATTTGTTCGATGCTTTCACTGCGCATACGAAACGCGGCGCTTGGCAGGCGTTCCATCAGCGTTGGTCCGATAACGCCGCGATTAACCAGGGTCGCTCGACTGCGTGCAGCGCTGCTCCCGGCTGTGCCGGCACCGCTTACACTGCCCGCCGCTGCTCCACCTGTGCCGCCCGCGGCACCTCCGCCACTAATGCGATACTTCATGGTCGTCCAAGGAGCCAGCAAAATATCATCTTGATCGACACCCATTAGATTAGCTCCTTTGGGCGAAAGCACACCGACGACCGTGAATGGTTCGTTTTGCACGCGAATCTCTCGGCCAATCGGATATTGATCTCCGAACAACTCGCGTACGACAGTCTGACCGATGAGGCAAACTTTTGCACCCACGGAGACTTCACGATCCGTAAAGGCGCGTCCCAGTTCCAAATCATTCCAATTGCGAGCCGTGAGAAATGCCGGAGTAGTTCCCATCATGTAATTGGGACGCCAATCACGATTGCCATGTACGACAGATGCTCGCGCACGAACGATTGGTGCGGCACAAAGCACATGCGGACAATCGCGCACAATCGCGTCCGCATCGTCCGGTGAAAGCGTGGCAACGCCTTCTACGACACCGCTCGTCCCAGCACGTGGCGCGCCCGGGGTTACCAGAAGCGTGTTGGCTCCCATATTGGAAACCGTTACTTCAATGGCCGATGACGCTCCTTGGCTGATCTCCATCATCGCGATTACGGCAGCGACACCGATGATGACACCGAGCATCGTGAGGGCTGTGCGCAGCGGATTGCGCCGCTGTGCTTGCATCGCAATCGCCACGGCACCAAAGAGAATACGCAGCAGTCCTCGATGCCCACCCAGCCGCTGTGCGCGACTGGTCTTGGTCGCGACAGGGCGTGCCGAGGAACCTTGTGACTCGTCCCTTGCCCCTGCCGTTACCTGGGGAGTGAACTGAGCGGAGCCCTCCGCCGGACTATCGTCCACAATCCGCCCATCTCGCATGCGAATCACTCGATCTGCGTGTCGAGCGACTTCCGGATCGTGGGTCACCAGCAGTAGTGTGATGCCCTGCTCTGTGTTCAGTCGTCGAAAAAGAGCGAGGATTTCTTTACCGGTTTTGGAGTCCAGATTCCCCGTCGGCTCGTCTGCCAGCAGCAGCATCGGTTCATTGATTAATGAGCGTGCAATCGCCACTCGCTGCTGTTCACCACCGGACATCTGTCCCGGTGAATGATCGGTACGATGATTGAGTCCAACGGACTGTAAGAGTTCGGTGGCACGGGCACGAATCGATCGTCCACTGCGGCGCGCCGCATTGTACGACGTAGGCATGCGCACATTATCGACAGCCGTCGTACGCGTCAGCAGATTGAAACTCTGAAATACGAAGCCGATGCGACTACCTCGCAGTTGTGCCAGTTCGCTGCGGGAGAGTCGCATAATCTCCACGCCGTCGAGTTGATAGGAACCGGAGGTGGGTCGATCGAGGCAGCCGAGCAGATTCATCAGCGTGGTTTTGCCGGAGCCGGAAGCACCCATCAGTGCCACAAATTCACCCTGGCGGATGGTAAGCGATACATCCTTGAGTACGGGCACATCCACTTCGCCAAGATGATACGTCTTGTGAACGTTGCGCAGTTCAATCAGTGGTGTGCTGTTCGTCATGATTCAGGTCACTCCCGCACTTCCTTCGGCCTTCGTCGACCGCCGCGCAACTCGATTTTTGTGGCTCACGATTTACCGTGCTTTAACCACCGCACCGCTCTACCTTGACCGCGCTACTCTTCCTTCGCCTTGCCAGTCACTCGCGAGACAAAGCTCGACACAAAATCGCGCTTTGATTTGCGGGCTCGGCCTACGATTAAACGATCGTCTTCCGTCAGATCACCACCAGTAATTTCGGTGCTCATACCATCGGTAAGTCCCGTCGTGACGGTGATCGGCCTGGCGAGTCCGTCGGCCGCTACCACCCAGACCGTAGGAGATTGGGTTTCGACGAGCGGCAGTTCGCCAAGATTCGCGGCCTCGGTTGGCGCGGCACCGCCAGCGGCAACTTGATAGGCGTCACGGAACTCGGGTGAAATCTGATTCAGTGCGGGGCGCCAGCGCAAGGCTTGATTGGGTACTAAGAGGGCATCGGAGCGTCGAGCGACTTCAAACTGAAGATTGGCAGTCATGTAGGGCTTGAGGGCACCATCGTGATTATCAATCGCCACGATCACTCCATATGCCACCACGTTGTTGGACATGCCGGCGTTCAGACGGATCTGGGTGACGGTGCCGGCGAAGGTTCGATCGCGATGAGCATCCACTTTGAACGATACCGCTTGTCCGAGATGAATTTCGCCGATGTCCGCTTCATTTACCGCGGCCCAAACCTGCATGCGATCCAAATCGCGAGCGAGCAGAAACAGACTGGGTGCATTCAAGCCGGCGACGACGGTTTGGCCAACATTCACTTTACGATCAATCACGACGCCATCGATTGGAGCGCTGATGCGGGTATAGCCCAGATTGATTTCCGCTTGCTTCAGTGCCAGTTCCGCCTGTTCCACTCGAGCCTCCGACACCAGCACCTCGGCCTTTGCCATCTCCGCCGCTGCCAGAGCTCGATCGTAATCACTCTCGGCATTTGTGTCGCGCAGCGATTCTGCTCGTTTGAAATCGCCCTGCGCGTGAGTCTGCTGTGCCTGAGCTCGTTTGAGATCGGCCTTCGCCAGACGAAGATTCGCCTGGGCCTTATCGCGCTCGGCTAAGTAGGTGGAATCATCGAGTTGGCTAAGGATGTCACCCGCTTTTACTTTCGAGCCAAAGTCGATCGTCTTTCCTTCTTGACTGCGGTCGGGACCAAATTCTTTAACGCGTCCAACGATTTGCGCACCAACGTCTACGACTTCAACCGGTTCCACGGTACCGGTCGCACTCACCGCAATCAGTAGTTCGCCGCGACTCGGTATTAAGCTGCGAAACTTGGGTAGCGGCTCTTGCTGATTATTAAGCCACCAAAATACACCACTCGCGCTGGCTGCAAATAAGACACAGATTGCCAGAAATGTTTTCATGGAGATGCTCCTGGTGATCACGCGACAACGCGTGGATCGACTGTGTGCGACGCTGAGGTCGAAAGGGAGATATCGGGAGCGAACGGATTGAGTGCTCGATCTTCGTGTTCGACGACCTGCCCGTCGGTCACTTTGACGATGCGATCGGCCACTGCAAAGTATCGATCATCATGGGTAATGGCGATCACAGTACGACCTCGCCGCTTCAAATCGGGCAGCAGCTGTTCGTAAAAGATGCGTTTAAAGTGCGGGTCTTGATCAGCGGCCCATTCGTCAAACAGATAGATCGAACGATCCTCGATGTAGGCCGTTAACAGCGCGAGGCGTTTACGCTGACCGCGCGATAATTCAGTGGTTGAAAAACGACGATCGATTATTTGCACGGCGTGATCGAGTTGCAGATCGATGAGCAATTTGTGTGCTCGTTCATTCACGCCGGCGGAACTCAGTCCCCATAATCCATCGAATACCATGCCGTCATCAAACACGGCGGTGAATAGCTGGCGATAGGAGTCACGATCAGCGGAGGTCAATTCGCGTCCATCGATCCGAATGGTACCAGCGGCGGGTTGGTAGAGCCCGGTGAGGAGTTTGATGAGAGTCGTTTTGCCACATCCGTTACCACCGACGAGAAACAGGACTTCGCCTCGTTTGATCTGCAGATTGACGGGGCCCAGCTCGAAACCATGTTCACGACCAGCTACCTGGTATTCGTGCGTAACCTTGGCCAGCTCGAGTGTTCGCCAGTCTTGAAAGCGAGTTTCAAGCGAGCTGGAGAGGGTGTTCGGGGTGTTCAAATTGGAGCGGCTGGGCTGATCGTCCGTTGTGGAGCTGTCCGACAGCAACAAGCCAAGTTGTCGCAGTTTCTCGACGCTGATCATGGCACGGGAGAATGTGGGTAATGAACCGATAATGCGTTCCAGTGGTGTCATCAGATAAAAGATGGCCAGTGTGTAGCCGGCTAACGTTGAAGCGGAGACTTGCATCCAGCGAGGCCAGACGAAAAGTAACAGGCCGATGGCAATAAGAAACAATAATCGCCCCCAAACGACGGCGGTGTCCTGAATCATCGTACTCTTCAGGTTCAGCTGTCGCAGCTCATGATCGGCAGGTTCTAAGATGCAGTTCATATATTCATGACGTCTCGGCTGATGCATTTGCAGTTCTTTAATGCCGCGAATCAAGTTACGAAGCTGTTGCATGACGCCGTCCTGAGCTTCACGACTGGCGCGAAGAAAACGTCCCGCTAACCGGGCCGTACTCCAGTAGCTCAAAAAACCGAGTGCGGCAAATGCGATGGCGAATCCAAGTAGCGGTAAAGAGAGCCACCCCAAGTAGGCGGATCCGCAAACGAGAATGATGACATTAACAATGAGCGTAGGCAGGCTGTTGAAGGCGGCGGCTAAGGTCTGAACATCATTGGTAAGGGCATTCATGAGACGATGAGCGCCCATTTCTTCCAGTTTTCGCAGGGGGGCGCCGAGGATCCGACGGCTGAGATTCAGGCGCAGTCGCGACAGAGATTGCTGCGACATACGCACTAAAAAAAGTTGCGATGCGACTCGCGTAACGAGAGCAACCAGACAAGCGGCGGCGAACAGCAAACAAAGCGTGCTACTTGCACTGGAGCCAGCCGAAGTGGCATTGAGGGCACGATGAATGAGTGCCAGTAGCAGAACATTGGCGATGCCGCTGGCAGCACCGAGGAGGCTGGCAAACGCCAGAGTTGGCCAATCGGCTCGGATGATTCGCCATAGATAACTCATCGCAGTGCTCCCTCAGCCTTGCCGGCTCTTACACTGGAGTGGCTGGCTTGTTCCAAGAACTGTGCGAGTTGTGTGGCGAGTTGAGCGACAGCTGGCTGCTGCAGCATGCTGTAGTGGTCACCGGGTGTCGTGAGGATCGTCATGTTGGGGCAGAGAGTTGCCCATCGCTGGTCCAGATCTGTTCGGGCTTGTTCCTGACGGAGCATAACCACTGGGCCGAGATAGGGCTGCAGCTGATGGTCACGCAGTGCGGCAAATTGAGCTCGACATACTTCGGCCAGTTGCCCAATTTCCGCCACACCGACGCCCGCATTGCTGGCTGCTTCGGTGGCGATCAAATCCCACTGCTGTTCAGGTGGCTGTCCAATCAAGCGGTCCGGTGGGATGTTTAACTGTCGAGCGATGCGTCGCAGCATCGTCGTGTCACCCATCTCCGGAATATCGCTCTTACTGACACGCAAGTGAGTATCTAGAAGAGCGACGAGCGCCACGTTCTGCTGGCGATCTTGCAACTGGCGGGCAGCATCCAGGGCGATTAGGCCTCCTAGGGACCAGCCGGCGAGATAATAAGGACCTTCCGGCTGTACGGCGAGCAGCTCGGTCAGGTAACTACTGGCCATTTCGGAGAGGCTGCGATGGGGTGGTTCACGACCATCGAGCCCTTGCGCCTGGAAGGCGTAGATGGGGCGACCAGCCGGCAGGGCCCGAGATAGCGGAAGAAAGCTGATCGCATGCCCGCCAAGTCCTGGGAAACAGAACAAGGGAGTATCGGAGCCGTGAGTTCGAAGAGGAGCGAGCCAGCGGCGCGGGTGAGCAGCAGCAGGACCGCCGCTGGCTGGTGCGGATCGGGATGGGCTCGACGATTTAGTCGTGGCCGCGGAATTCACATGTCGTGATTCGTGGGTGTAGGTCGGTGATGGAAGCGGGCGGATATCGACCACCTCACAGGCCTCGGTTCCAGACTGAGAGGAAGACGATAACGTGGCAGGCGTCGCTCGCTTGATCGGCAGTGATGATAAACGCACCGTGGGATCTTGCGTGACGGCGCGGGTGATTGCGGACAGATCGTCAGCCAAGTCTAGGATGAATTCTCGACCGAACAGTGCCTCGTCGTAATGCAACAGGCAACGCCAATCGGTGTCGGATTCAGCCAGTGACCAAGTGACATCAAGTCGTGTTGAAACAGGATTGTGTTCGTTGAGTTCTCGCTGGATCTGCAGTGCCTCGGGGCGACGAGGTCGCTTGGTCGAAATTCGCTGCAGGTAGTTGAACATGACCTGGACGAGTGGAAATCGCTGAGTGTTTAAATTGGGCTGCAAGTCGAGTGCCAGGGTACCGAAGGGCATTTGTTCATGTTGAGCCGCTTCGGTGGCTGTCTGATGCACTCGTGCCAGAATCTCCAGAAAGGTTGGATTGCCGGACAAATCATTGCGATGCACAACGGTATTGATGAACAGGCCGAGCATCTGCTGAGTTTCTACGAAGCGACGATTCGCCACGGGAATGGCGACGGCGACATCCGTGTTATTCGCATAACGACTGAGGGCGGCATGATAGACAGCGAGCATGACGCAGAACCGAGTGGTGTTGGCGCGTCGTGCCAGCTGAGTTGCAGCTGTTCGTAGTTCCTCGTCAATCGTAAATGAATAGTGATTTTCGACATGACGCAGCTTGGTGTCTCGTGGACGCTGAGTTGGCAATTCGAGGTTGCGTACGCCCGTTAGTTTGCCCCGCCAATAGGCTAGTAGTTCGTCGAAATATGCACCGCTTAAATGCTGCCGTTCCCACGCCGCATAATCCGCAAACTGAACTTTCAAGGGTGGCAAGGAAGATGGATTGCCAGCTTGCAACGCTTCGTAGATCTCACTTAATTCGCGGATCAGAATCTGCATCGACCAGCCGTCAAAAATCAGATGCGTCGTGGTGACGATGAGGCAATGCGAGTTGGCACTGCGTTTGAGCAAGTCGATGCGAAATAAGGGTAGCCGACTGAAATCAAACTGCTCTCGTCGATGGTGCTGAACGACTTGCTGAATAAACTCTTCTTGTTGTGACGCATGCAACTCGCTGATGTCGGTTACCGGCAGTTCCATTTGCCAATCGGCATGCACAACTTGATGAGGCACGCCCTCGGCGTCAGTCATAAAACTGGTACGGAGTGGTTCGTGCCGACGGATCAGCTCTTTAAAAGCTGCCTCAAAGGCGGGCAAGTTGATTTGGCCGACGACGGGTAGCGTCGCATGCATGAGGGAAAACGGCTGCTTCGGGAAGAGATGAATTACCTGCCAGAAATGCTCCTGTGCGTAGGTGATCGGCTGGGGTGAACCGTCCGGGACTTGCCGCATAGCGGGCAGCTGAGCGGCAAAGCTTTGTCCTTGCAGTTGTTCAATTTCGCGAGCCAGTTCCGCCAAAGTGGGGGCGGCGAAAAGTTGTACCAATGGTAGTTCGACAGACAGTTCTCGACGTATGGCGGCGGTGAGTCGTAAAGCGAGAAGTGAGTTTCCGCCCAGATCAAAGAAGTGATCCTTTAGGCCAACTTGAGGCCGACTGAGCACCTCTTGCCAAATACGACCGAGAGCCTGCTCTGTGGCAGTGACTGGGGCGACATATTCCGGCCCTGCCGCTACGCCCGTCCAATCGGGGACTGGCAGAGACTTGCGATCGATCTTGTCACTGCTGGTCAGTGGCATGGTCGGCAGGGGAACCAGAAGCTCCGGTATCATGTAGTCAGGCAGGCGTTCTTGCAAAAAGCGTCGCAGCTCCAGTACGTCGGGCGGGCTGGCCGAACCAGCTCCCGAGTAGTAGGCGACCAGTGCAGGTTGCCCAGACTCTTTTTGGGCGACGACAACGGCCGCGCGGCCGATCTTGGCGTGACTTCCTAAAACCTGCTCCACTTCACCGGACTCGATGCGAAATCCACGGATTTTCACTTGTCCATCACGCCGGCCGATGAATTCCAGTTGGCCGTCAGTTCGCCAACGCACCAAGTCACCGGTGCGGTACAGACGACGTTCGCCAGGTGTGCTCGGATGAGCGGACGAAGATAGTTCAGCAAAAAATGGATGGTCGATGAACTTCGCGGCGGAAAGTTCCGGCTGCCTCAGGTAGCCACGAGCCACGCTGCGGCCACCCAAAAAGAGCTCGCCAGCAACGCCGGTAGGAACGGGGCGTAAATGCTCGTCGAGCACATAGGCCGTCGTGTTGGTTAGAGGTCGACCGATTGATACACGATCGGTATGACTGTCGGCGATTGTGAGTTCCGCTGCAGTGGCGACGACCGTCGTCTCCGTTGGGCCATAAGTATTCAGTAGTCGCACACGCGAGCCGACGACTCGGAACCATGTTGAAACTGTTTCAGGACGAGCCGCCTCACCGCCAATAATCAGCAGTCGGAGAGAGCTTGGTAGCTGCAGGGAATCGCGGTCGAGGGCCGATGTCAATTCGCCCCAGAATCCAGTCGGCAAGCTGAGCACCGTGATCTCTTGTTGCTGACAGATCTGCAGGAACTGCGCGATCGAATCGAGCATGTTCGGTGTGCGAATGACAAGCGTGCCACCCTGGGAAAGTACCGGGTAAACTTCTTCCACATGAGCGTCGAAACTGAGGGACGCAAATTGCAGCACACGATCGCGGCGGGTAATCCCATACTCATGGATCGCCGCCTCTGAGTAGTGCGTCAAAGCACGGTGGTCGATCATGACGCCCTTCGGGGTCCCGGTTGAGCCCGACGTATAAATGACATAGGCAAGCTGGTCTAAATCGTCGAACGAATTCGCGATTGGATTAGCTGCGTAGCCCTCGTCCAAAACCTGGTCAACGAGCAGCGTGTGAGGGACATCCAGAGGCAAGCGTTCGTGGAGCTGCTGGCTGGTGATCAGCGTTTCAGCACCGGCATCCGCCAGGATGAATTTAGCTCGACTGGCTGGCAGTGAGGGATCGAGTGGCAGGTAAGCTGCACCCGCTTTAAAAATTCCAAGCATCGCCGCCACGGCTGCAGCCGATCGCTCCAGTCGCAGCGCAACTGGTGGCCGAGATGATGAAGGTCGTGCTTGAATAGCCTGTGCGATGCGACTGGCAAGTTGATCGAGCTCTGCGTAGGTCCAGGTGCGCTGGCCATCAACAATCGCAATGGCTTCTGGAACCAGCGCAGTTTGTTGAACAAATTTTGTATAGACGCTGCGGCAGTCGACATGTGTGGAAAGTCGCGAATGGCCGCTCCAGTGATGCACAAAATCATGACGCTGTGACCGGCCGACGAGCGGTAGTTGCGATAAGGGCAAGTCGGGTGACGTGATCGCCGCACTTATCAGCTGCTCATATTGCTGAGCGAGTTGCTCGATCGTCGATTGAGCAAATAGGTCGGTGTTGAAATTGATCTTCCCCGTCAGGCCTTCGGGGGTGATGCGAAGTGGCACGGTGAGTTCAAATTTAGCGGCGCGATCGCGTCGTAATTGACTCAACGATTCCACTTCCAGTTCGGGAAATTTCAGCTGGTTCTGACGATTGTTCTGCAGCACAAACATGACTTGAAACAGTGGGTGACGACTGGGGTCACGGGCGGGCTGCACGGCATCCATGACTTTGTCGAGTGTCAAGTCTTGATGAGCGAAAGCGGCACTGGTTGTCTGTAGGACTCGCTGCACCAACTGAGCGAACGAAGGATCACCACTTACATCAGCTCGCAGCACGAGCATGTTAATGAAGTAACCGATGAGGGGTTCAAACTGCTTCTGCCGCCGATTGGCAATCGGAGTTCCTACTGCGAAATCTTCTTGTCCGCTCCAGCGATGCAGGAGTTCCTGGAAGGCGGCGAGCAGTGTCATAAAGGGCGTTACATGTTGCCGACGGCTGAAATCAACGAGTGCCCGCGTGAGTTCTCCCGTGAATTTGAAATGAATGGAAGCTCCGCGCGAGGTGCGAACTTTGGGACGCGGATAATCGGTTGGCGCTTCGAGGGGTGGTAAATGAGCGAGTTGGTGGCGCCAGTACGTCTGCAATTCATTCAGCTTTGCTCCGGACAAATGCTGCCGTTGCCAGGTTGCGAAATCAACATAGCGCAGCGGTAATGCCGGCAATGAGGAGGGCTTGCCAGTGCAGAATGATTGATAGAGTTCCGCCATTTCGCGGGTCATCACGCCGAGCGACCAACCATCAAAGACGATATGGTGAATCTGCATCAGGAGCACTAAGTCATTGGGTGCGATTCGCACTGCCTGAGCATGAAAGACCGGGCCGGTTTGAAGATTAATAAGATTGCGTGAGGTCGCCATGCGCTGGGCTTCCTCTTCACGCTGCTCGGCTGGCAAATGGGTGAGGTCGACGACCTCCAGCTGAAAGGGTTGATAGGGTGTGATGCGTTGTTCGGGGAGACCGTCACGAGCCGGGAACGTGGTTCGTAGCACGTCATGACGACGGAGGAGTTCTCCGATCGCTGCTTCGAGTGCCGTGAGGTTTAGCGGCCCCTTCACTCGCACCGCTGGATGCAGGCTGTAGGTTGGGCGTCCGGGATCGAGCTGATCGAGGAACCAGAGAGCTTCTTGTCCGAGGGATAACGGGAATACTGGCTCGGTTTGCGTTTTCTTCTCCAGCAGTTTTCGCAGTAGCTCTCGTCGCTGCTCGGCCGCGAGTCCTTGTATCAGATCGCTGGCCTGCGAGACAGAGGTTGCCGCCAGCGGAAGATTCGATGGCAACGGGTCAACCATGACGAGCCTCGTTAGCAAGCTGCTCTTGCAGTAATCGCGTAACTTCCTCATCCGACAGCTGGTCGAGCTGTGAGAGCAATTGGTTGCTGTCGACGGCATCGGGAAGTCGTTGCGCTAGTCCGGAGGCGGGGCGGTTCAAAGTAGCAGGACCTTGCAGGTCGGCGGTTTGGCTGGAACTCGCAATCGGTGACGACGCTGATGCCAGAGTCTGGAATTCGTCATAGCCGAGCTGAGCGGCGAGGAACCGAGTGGGTTCGCCGAGAATATCAATCGAAAGATGCTCTCGCCATTCATCGGCAACCTTAGGATCAATCGCTTTGTGTTTAACCAGGAACTTTTGATCGCCTTGCATTCGACCGTTGGCGACGACTCCGTCCAGCATGCGATCCTCGCGCTTTTCATAGGGCTGAGCCATATCCGGGCAGTAGTCCAAGCTCAAGAAATCACACAAGGCCTGCATGGTTGATTCAGGCTGCTTCACAAGCGTCTCAAAACAAACGCGATGCTGTCGGTGCTGAGGCACGGATTTCAGGGTTTGGAGAATGTTTCGATGGCTGATGAGCCATACGAGTTCACCAATTTGTTGGGGCGTATAGGGGAACTCCATCTCCACTTTGTATCGCGTACTGTAGGTCAGATACATTTTGTAGTCGACGTAAGAGCGGATCATGCCGCAAGGATGGCGGAGCAAATGGACATAGAGCGGCTCGTCGAACATTTCCTCGGCACGTTGTAGTACATGCAGTTGCCCAGCGTAACTGGGCGTTTTGTCGACCAGCAATCGTTCTCCCAAAGGCGATTGGAGTAACTGATAGAACTGCTGTGTGGTATCGCCTTGTTGTTCCGACTGTTGGACGATGGCTCGTGCGGTGTCGACGTCGCACTGCAGCGTCTCCATGACAGCTCGTACCAAGCCTTCCAGCCACAAACCGGCGACGCCCTCGTAGGCTTGCTGTCGAGCGCGCATCGTATCAAACGCGAGCAGTTCGAGTTCCGGCGGAGCGAATAGCTGTGGGTGTCCTGCCATCATCACTCGCAACAAGGTCGTGCCACTGCGAGGTGGTGAAAAAACGAACACTGCACGGCGGTTCTTAGAGCCGGTGATCGGAGCAAGCACGCGATTCGGGGCCAGGCTGTCCGTCATTCGCTGCGAGAACTCCACATCACGCTCGGTGATGTGACTGCTCGCCCGCGCTGGTCCAGTTTCCTCGTCTGCGAACGGTTCATCCGGGAAGAGTCGCGCTACGGACGTCCGGTAACTCTCGCGCAGATGCCGAGCTAAGTCATGAATCGTTTGGAATTGGAAGAGAACCAGCACATGGACAACCTCTCCCAGTTGCTCTTGTAGTTGATTGAGCAGAATGGTTCCTTGAAGTGAATCGCCGCCAAGTTCGAAGAAATTATCACGAACTCCGACTTGCTCAAGTTTGAGGATCTGCGCCCAGGACTTGGCGAGAGCGGACTCCAGGGGCGTAGATGGTGCTTCGTACGAGGTGTTGAGTTCTGGTCGCGGGCGATGCGGTTCCTCAACGGCCCGCACAGAAACGGGATGTGGAGCTGGCGAAGCCGATGGCGAAGGCGCCACGGCATCGACCCACAACCGTTGACGTTGCCAGGGATAGAGCGGCAAGCGCACGTAGCGTTCATCACCGCTGGCGAGTTGCTGCCAACGAATATTGACTCCGTGTCGATAGAGGGCTCCGAGCGCTTCCTCGTGCGGTTGCATGCCAGTTGAACGATGGACACCCAGGAGTGACAGGCTGGATTGCGGACCGATGCCGCGGAGAGAGTCGGTGGCTTCAATGGCTACCGTCGCGACCACCTCACGACGCTGAATTGTCGAGGTAACCACTTGCCAATTCGGCGAGGCGAGGCGACCCATTCGCTGTCGCCACGCGTCGGCCGTCGTCAGGCTGGCAAGGTTGACCGAATCGTCAGCGGAGATGCAAGGAATGCGAGCCGCTTGAAGCGTGATGGCAGCAATGGCCTCTGCGTTAGCCGGAGTCGGCTCCACGCTGGCTAGGGCGATTCGTAAGGCATCTTCCACCGAGATGATTCCGGAAGAGACAGCAGCCGCTAACTCCCCCACGCCGACACCCAGGTTCACCGCTGGAGTTACCGACAGCGAGCGATACCAGGAGGCGACCGCGATTTGATAAGCAAGTGCTGCGACTGGGCGGTGAGGCGATTCATTCCAGAACTGTTTATCTGCCAGAGCTTCGCTGAGCGTCCAGGAGGACAAACGTGCGAGTACCGCATCCACTTCCTGCACTGCGATCTGCCATGAGTGCATGGCCATCGGTCGAGGCGTAAGTTCGGAGTCCAGTCGAGCAGACGCGGCGCTCGGTGGGCGACTCACCGTGCTCGGAGCGGATGAATTGCCGAACAGAAACGCAATCTTGGCTTCGCTACCAACGGACTTGCGACCAACTTGTATCAGCTCTGGTTGTTCCGCGGCACGACCTTCCAGAAACTGAGATAGCAAAGCGGCGGCATTGGCTGTGTGGGAGGCACGTATGGCGAGGCGGCAGTCATGATGATCGCGATGGACCGCGGCGCTGTGGCAAATGTCAGCCCAAGAGGCACCTTGCGGCTGCGTCAGCAGTGTTCGATAGTTTTCGGCTACGGCACGGAGAGCGCGCTCTGTCCGTGCAGACAGTGTCAACCACCGAGGTGGGCACTCATTCAAACAACCCTCAGCATTGGCCTGTCGGCACTGAGCTACATCCACGGATTTTGGGGCCGTTGGATTAGTCGGTTCAGGAGCATCGCCAACGACCAAGTGCGCGTTGCTGCCACCAAACCCAAAACCACTGACGCCCGCAATTCGCGGCGATTCACCTGGCCAAGGGGTCAAGGAAGTCTGGACTTGAAGGGGAAGCGTATCGAAGGGAATGTCGGGATTGGGTGTGGTGAAATGCAATGTCGGTGGTACTTGGCCATGATGTAAAGCGAGTGCCACTTTCATCAAGCTAGCAGCGCCAGAGGCGGCTTCGAGATGTCCGATGTTCGTTTTGACAGAGCCGATCGAGCAGCGTTGTCCTGTTGGTCGACCTTCAGCCAGTACTTCACCCAGCGCGCGAGCTTCAATTGCGTCGCCCAAATGCGTACCAGTTCCCTGAGCTTCCACGTACTGGACTTGAGCCGGCGTGACGCGGGCAGTCGCATAGGCTTGGCGTAACACCAACTCCTGTGCCACTCGACTGGGCGCCGTCAGACCATTGCTAAAGCCATTCTGATTGATGGCGGAACCACGAATCACCGCATAAATGGTGTCGCCATTGCGGCGAGCTGCGGAAAGTGGTTTGAGCACGAGCAAGCCAGCCCCTTCGCTACGCACATACCCCGTCGCTCCAGCCGAAAAAGCACGCACTCGACCATCCACCGCCGAGAACCCGGCTTTGGTCAAATTCACGGTGGCCATGGGGGATAAGATGATATTCACACCACCAGCAAGTGCCATCTCGGATTCACCGAGGCGCAGACTTTGACATGCCATGTGGACGGCGACGAGCGACGAAGAGCAGGCGGTATCCAGCGTGACACTGGGACCGTGAAAATCATAGAGAAAAGAAACTCGATTGGCCGCAAGACAGTGCGCCGTTCCGGTGCTGACATAAGCATCCGATTGTGCCGGATCAGCAGACAGCTTCATGCCGTATTCGCTGTGGGAAAGTCCAATAAATACTCCGGTGCGCGAGCCCCGCAGGGATGTCGGTGGCAAACCGGCATCTTCCAAGGCTTCCCACGTCAATTCCAGCGACATGCGATGGAGCGGATCAAGTCGGGTGGCTTCGCGATCGGAGATTGAGAAGAAGTGATTGTCGAACAAATCGATGTTATCAAGAAAACCGCCCCAGCGCGTATTCATTTTCCCTGGTGCGGTGGGATCAGGATCATAGTACGCATCCACATCCCAGCGCTCGGAGGGAATTTCGCGAATTGCATCGACACCCTGAGTCAATAGTTTCCAATAAGAATTGGGATCATTGGCACCACCAGGAAATCGGCAGGCCATGCCGACGATGGCAATCGATTCCTCTCGCTGGCGTTCGAGTGTCTCTAAACGCTGTTGAGTTTCCTTGAGTGCCAAGACTGCTCGTTGAAGCGGGCTCATCTGGGCAAGTCGACGTTCCAAATCGGACATGAGTCATGCTCCTGCAATTAACGTTCAGCAAGCCATCGTCGGCCGGCGCCGATCACGCGGGGCTTTCGGCGGGATTCCCACCGTCGAAAGCGGGCAGCGCCCCTAGCTTTTGCAACTGTTCCAAGACCAAAGCATCCATCTGCTCATCGGTCATCCCTTCGACTTGTTCGAGCGTTTCCGCCGCGGTCACAGCGGTTGCTGCTGACTCATCTTCGGAAGTTTCGGGATTCGAGGAAGAATCCAGCGGTGCAGCACTGGAAGCAAAATCAAGATGCAATAGATCGCGAATGATATGGAGTGCCAAGCTTTCCAGCGTCGGATATTCGAAAAGCAACGTGGGATTCAATGCATGGCCGATCGCTCGCGAAACGCGATTACAGAACTCTACACCCGTGAGCGAATCGAAGCCAAGTTCGGAAAGTGGCCGACGCGCATCGGGCAGCGAGGACTCATCCATGGCGAGTACTTGAGCTGCTTGCCGACCGAGGAAGCTGCTGGCATGCTCCAGACGCTCGGAGGGAGTGAGTTCGGTCAGTTGTATGGCGAGAGTGGCGGTGGCAGTGTCACCCTTGGGCTTCGCGGCCCGAGCGGTCGCTGCCAACTCGCTCATCCAGATCGGCTCAGCGCCCGCTGGAATACGAGCAAAGAACTTAGGCCAGTCCATCGGCAGAACGCCAGCCTGTGTGACATCATCGAGCAGTAGATTTTCCAGGGTTCGTAATCCCAGATCCGGCTCGATCCAGCCAATTCCGGCTTCGGCCCAGCGGCTTCCTTGACTGTCTTTCAGGCGGGCCGCCATCCCAACGTCACTCCACGATCCCCAGTTGATGCTGGTTCCGGGAAGTCCCAGGGCGCGGCGTGCATGCGCGAGACTGTCGAGCATGGCATTGGCGGCGGCATAGTTCCCCTGACCCGGAGAACCCAGCAGCGAAGCCGCTGATGAGAACAGTACAAAATAGTCCAGTGGCAGCGAGCTGGTGAGTTCGTGTAGATACCAACCACCCAGTGCTTTCGCGGCCAGCACCCGATCAAAGCGGGAGCGATTCTGCTCGCGTAAAATGCCATCATCCAGCACGCCTGCTAAATGGAAAACACCACGGAGAGCGGGCATCTCTCGAGCTATCGTCTGCAAGAGCCGTTCCACCTGCGAACGCTCGCCCAGATCGCAGCGCTGTTCCACGACGTGGATACCAGCGAGCTGTAATTCGTTAATTTGCTCCCGCGCTTCGGCGCTGGCCGGCGAGCGGCCAGTAAGTACCAGGTGTCGCGCTCCGTGTTCGGCCAGCCAGTGGGCCAGTCGTAAACCGAGACCCCCGAGACCACCCGTGATGAGATAGGTCGCGTCGTCATGGAACCAGAGCTGCGGCGGTAGAGTGTTCGCAGCTGCCTCGATTACGAGTTTCCCGATGTGTTCGGCGCGTGCCATGAGCCGTAGCGCCGTCACCATCTTTTGAATCGGATAGGTTTGCGATGGCAGTGGTTGCAGTTCACCGCGGCTGAAATAAGGCATGACGGTTTGGAAAAGCTGCGCGATGACGGTGGGAGATTGTGCCATCAGTTCATCGAGTGCAATGGCATGAAACATCACACCTGGACGAACTTGGTCCACTCGTGCTTGATCCCAGAGATCGGTCTTGCCGAGTTCCAGGAATCGACCACCACGGCGCAGAGTTGACAAACTGGCCTCAATCGAATCGCCGGTGAGGGAATTCAGCACGACATCGATGCCCTCGCCATTCGTGACGTCCATGATCTGAGCGGCAAATGCAGTCGAGCGAGAGTCGAAGACAGGCTCGATTCCCAGGCGCCGGAGATAGTCGCGTTTGCGCTCGCTTCCCGCTGTCGCGAAGATCGTCGCTCCGCAAAGTCGAGCGATTTGCACAGCAGCCAATCCCACGCCACCCGTGCCCGCATGAATCAAAACCCGCTCGCCGTGCCGCAACTGAGCGATGTCGCGCAGAGCATGCCAGCAGGTGAGAAAGGCAATCGGAATGGTTGCCGCTTCGGAGGACGATAGCTCGCGGGGACAACGCTGACAGAACTCGGTCGGAATCGTCACATAGCTGGCGAAACTATTCGGAGCGAGCGCGAGCACGCGGTCGCCAATGCGCAGATCTTCAACGCCCTCACCAATCGCTACCACCTCTCCCACACACTCGCCGCCGAGTGCTCCGGGGTCACCTGGGTACAGATCGAGAACATTCAAAACATCGCGGAAATTGAGACCGGTCGCTTGCACTCGAACCGTTACCTCGCCAGCGGCTGGGGGGATTGGCTCACAAGCTACTAGTTCGATTTGATCCAATTGCCCGCGACGCAAGATTTCCAGTTGGTAGGCGGCGGAGGCTGGTGCTGCCAGGAGCTTAGGCTGGTTCTGCTGCGTGCGAGGACGGAGCCGTGCGACGTAGCGATCGTCTCCCCGCAACGCCACTTGATCCTCGCGTCCACCCCACCAGAGTTCTTCGGTCAACTGATCCACCGCGGACGGCGGATCACGGGGATCGAGATCGATGCGGACACAGGATAACTCCGGATGCTCCGATGCGATCACACGGCCCAGTCCCCATAGGAGTGACTGTGTGACGGCGACGGGAAGTGCCGCCAGGCCGGCCGCTTGAGCACCACGTGTGACCACCCACAAACGAGGTGACGATGAGCTGCCGGCTTCGAGCGAGCCATGGAGAACATCGAGAAGCCCACCCCATCCAGCTTCGCGAGCGGCCGCGAAGTCTCCCGCATCCATCCCCGACAAATACAAGATTCCCGGAGTACCAGCTGCTGCCAGGCCGGAGTTGGTGGCCGAGTTCTTTGCAGCCTGAGCGAACTCGCGCACGATCCGGCGGCGCTCCTCCGGCGACTCGCTACGACTTAATTGGCAAACGCATCCCTTCAGCTCTAAACGCTTGGCAACTTCCGCGCCGATTCCCGCCTGGCAATCGAAAATCAGCCAGCGTCGAGGAGCATCCGGATGACGGGTTGGATCGACCGATTCGGAAACTGATTCAGTTGGATGCCATACCAGTTCATGCACCCAGTCTGGCTCTTCAGAATTCTTCAGCCGCTGAATCCAATCTCGTGGCACACGTCGTAATTGCACGCGTTCCAATTCCGCCAGCACTCGCCCCGATGCATCCAGGAACTGTACATTTCCCAGAGCGCGATCAATTGTTAACAGATCGAGCTTACCAACAATCCAGGCCACATCGCGCAGTGAATGCCAAACGGTGAGTCGTTCGATCGAGACGGGCAAGAATGTGTCGAGTGCTCGTTCCACAAATGGACGAGCAGCTCCAAGGGCTTGAAAGGCGGAGTCAAGCAAACCGGGATGAATTTGATAATCGCCAATGTGATCATTTTCGCGGGCGAGCCGCACGGCACCGAGCACGGCGCCGTTGTGATACCAGTGCTGTTCGAGCCACAAGTAAGACGGCTTGGGATCGAGTCCGGCTTGCTTCAGGACCTGTGCCTGCCAAGCGACATCACGAGGTTCATCGGTGAATTGTGCGCGCAGTTTTTCGAGATCAACGGCCGGTGGCTCATTGCACGGTAACTGATCGACATTCGTCGCGTCCGCTTCCAAACGACCACTGGCATGCGTACGGAAACTTACCTCTTCTTCGCCGCCGCCGACGACGCTCACAATCTGAAAACTGGCCGATTTCGCACCCGAGGGTGAAACAATGGTTTGTACTTTGGTGGCGTTGGTGGAGGGAATCAGCGGTTCGACGAGTGTCACTTGCTGTAGCGACCAAGGTTGTCCATGCAGCGAGGCGCTGGCAGCGAGTGCCATTTCCAGATAGGCCGCACCAGGCATGACCACTTGTCCACGGATCTTGTGATCCTGCAGTAATTGCGGGCGACTGGCGGTGAGCTGCGATTCAAACACTCGATCCTTCACCGCCGCCACCAAACGCTGTCCGAGAAAGGGATGACCGGCAGCGGTGTTGACCGTGGCGATATTGCCCGTCGATCGATCCCAGCAATTCGCGCCAGTCTTGATCCAGTAACGTTTACGCTGGAACGGATAGGTGGGCAGCGACACTCGGCGGCGACTGTAGTCGCGATCAAAACCTTGCCAATCAATCGGTGTGCCGCTGACATACAGTTCAGCCAGCGCTTCCAGGATGGTCTGCCAGTCGTCACGACCGGCACGCAGCGATGGCAACCACTTGGCGCTGGGAAGATCAACACAACGTCGTCCCATGCCAATCAGAATGGGATTCGGTCCAATCTCCAGGAACAGCTCGCAGCCCAACTCGGCCATCGCTTTCATGCCGGCCGTAAAGCGCACGGGCTGGCGAGCATGCTGCACCCAGTAATCCGGGTCGGCATAGGTGCTGGAGTCGGCCAGTCCTCCTGTGAGATTGGAGATGATTGGAATCGAAGGAGTGTGGGCCTTTGCCTGCTGGGCTGCAGCTCGTAGCGGCTCCAAAATCGGTTCCAGCAGATGCGAATGAAAGGCATGGGAGGTAGCGAGCAGCTTCGTTTTCAGTCCCCGTGACTCGGCGCTGGCCATCGCCTGCTGCAGGGCTGCCAGTGGACCTGAGATCACGGTGTTCTCGGGACCGTTATCCGCGGCGATATCAAGCGGTAAGCGAAGTTCATCGAGTAGTTCTTGCACGAGGACGGGCGAGGCGAGGATTGCGGCCATTTGGCCACCGGCTGGCAGGGACTGCATCAGCTGGGCACGACGAGCAATCAGTCGTAGCCCATCGGCTAGATCGTAAACGCCCGCGAAGCACGCAGCCGCGAACTCACCGACGCTATGGCCCATCACCACCGCAGGCTCGACGCCCCAGCTGCGCCACATCGTCGCTAGAGCATATTCCATAGCAAACATCACGGGCTGCGTGTAGCCTGTCTGATCGAGCGTTGCGCCAATGTCGGCCGATAGGAGGCTTGTCAGTGGACGATCGAGGATCGGATCGAGATGCGTGGCACACTGATCGATCGCGTGCCGAAAGGTTGGTTGAGTGTCGTAGAGAGTACGAGCCATTCCCGGATACTGGGCGCCCTGTCCGGTGAACAGAAATCCAATTTTGGGAGCTCGATCATGTTCGACGACGCCACGCGCGATCGCGGTGTTGTCCGGCTGACTAGAGAGTAAGCGAAATCGTTCTTCAGCCTGCTCGCGACTCTCCGCAATCACCGCTGCGCGCTGCGCAAAGTGCGTGCGGCCCGTGTTGGCCGTATACGCCAGATCGGCAAGTGAATCGTCGCTCGGTTGTCGTAACGTGGCCGCATGACGTTCGGCCAATTGCTGGAGCGCTAGGGGGGTTCGAGCCGAGAGGGTCCAGAGATGCCGGGGACGCTCGCAGCCCGGAGACGCGGAAGAACCAGACGCGGAAGAACCAGACGCGGAAGAACCAGACGCGGAAGAACCAGACGCGGAAGAACCAGCTGGTGACTCTTCGAGGATCACATGGCTATTGGTACCCCCAAAACCGAACGAGCTAACTCCGGCTCGACGTGGGCCGTTCGCGGCGCTCCAGTCGCGCAGGGCGAGCGGAATCTCGATACGAGATTGCTCGTTGGCGAGCAGTGGATTGAGCTGCTGCAGGTGGAGATGTTTGGGGATCTGTCGATGACGCAGCATCAGAATCACCTTCGCCAAGCCGGCAATGCCAGCGGCGCTTTCCAAGTGACCGATGTTGGTTTTCACCGAACTGATGATGAGTGGTGAGTCGGCCGCTCGGCCCTCTCCCAAGGCTGCCAGCAATGCTTCAATTTCGATCGGATCGCCCAATCGAGTACCGGTTCCATGCGCCTCGACGTAGCTGATGTCGGTCGGCTTGAGCCGAGCATCGGCCAGCGCTGCTTTCAAAACAGCTTCTTGTGCCGGGCAACTCGGCGCTGACAGGCCGTTGCTGCGACCGTCGTGATTGACCGCGGAGCCACGAATGATGGCCAGCACTCGGTCACCCGCCGCGACGGCGTCGCTAAGTCGTTTGAGGACGACCACGCCGCAGCCTTCGCCGCGCACGTAGCCGTCTGCGGCGGCATCGAAGGCTTTACATCGCCCATCGGGTGACATCATATGGGCTTTGCTCAAGGCCAGCGTCATCGCCGGGCCCAGGATCAGATTAACTCCCGCGGCAAGCGCCATGTCCGTTTCGCGCGCTCGTAAGCTGCGGCAGGCCAGATTAATCGTCACGAGCGACGACGAGCAGGCGGTATCGAGCGTCAAGCTGGGGCCGTGCAGGTTCAGGACATACGAAAGCCGATTGGCCAGAATCGCATGACTGGCCCCAGTGCCGGAGAAAACATCCATGTCGGACAAGTCGTACGACTGCAACAATCCATAATCGTTGCCGATCACACCAACATAGACGCCGGTACGCGAATCGCCGAGCGAATGCGGGGGGATGCCGGCATCTTCGAGTGCCTCCCAAGCGACTTCGAGCAGAACGCGATGCTGCGGATCAACTCGCTGGGCCTCCCGGGGCGAGATACCGAAGAATTCCGCATCGAATTCGTCCACCCGCGAGAGAAACCCGCCCCAGCGCGTCACCATTTTGGCGGGAACGGAGTGATCGGGATCATAAAATGCATCAATGTCCCAGCGATCAGGGGGAACTTCGCGAATGGCGTTCTCGCCATGCGTGAGAAGCTGCCAGAAGGATTCGGGCCCCTGCTCCGCTCCCGGGAATCGACATCCCAAACCGACAACTGCGATCGGCTCTGAGTTGGCCTGTTCGATCGCCGCAAGTCTCGCTTGTGCTTGCTTTAACAAAAAAACTGCATTCTGCAGCGGAGTCAATGGTTCACTCGTCCGATCAGCACTCATAGTTCCACTCGCACTCGTTGCTCAAACTAAATTGTCGTCCCGCTCCCCGCGGAATTTGACCAGTAGATATAGCTTGCGAATTAGGACGGCGTTTCCTGATCCGAAAACTTTGCCATCGATTCGGCAATGAATGCCGCCAACTCGTCGTCTGTCGACTGACGCACCTCGTCCAGCATCGCGGCGTCCGACCTGAGATTCGCGGCACTCGCGGCGGAGATCGCGACCGCAGCGGACGTTGTTCCCGACTCTACGAACGGAGCGGTAGCGGCGGGCGACGATGCTGTCGCCGCTGGCGATGTCGATCGGGGCGCTCCCGCGACGGTTGGCTGGCTGGTGGTGCGGAGCCACTTTGCCAGAGCGTCGATGTTGGGGTGGTTGTAGATGGCCGTCGGGGAAAGTCGGCGATTGAGCCAGCGTTCGAGATCCGACGCCAGTTCCACCGCATCGAGCGAACCCATTCCAAACTCCATAAAAGGTGTTTGACCGGGAATCTCCTGCTCACGTCGGCCCAGTCGAGCGGCAATTCGCTGGCGCAGCCAGTCTCGAATCTGCTCTTCCGTGGCGGCCAGCGGTGGAGCTGCGGGGGACGCCGTTTCGGCAGCTACCGACGCCGCGGCGACCCGACGCTCCAGTCGCCACACGGCAACTTCCTGCAGTTCGCCCCGCGCTAATAAATCGCGACATGCGGACCGACGTGGTTTACCACTGGAGGTTCTGGGGATCTGCCCCGCCTTGGTGAGCACAATGGTGTCAATTTCGAGTTCATGATGGGCGGCGATTGAGCGGCGGATGGCCGCACAAATCTCCTCGGACTCCACGGTACGCTGTCGCGGTTCCAGTTCGTGGACAATCACCAGGCGTTCACCCTCGTCCGACTCGTGAGCAAAAGCGACGCAGCCCCCTGTGCGCAGCGCCGGATGAGCATCGGCCAGGGACTGTTCCAGGTCGTCTGGATAGTGATTCCGGCCACGCAGGATGATCACATCCTTGCGGCGACCGGTCACAAAGAGCTGGCCCCGATGCAGGAAACCAAGATCGCCAGTGCGCAAGTAACTGCTGCGTGTACCATCGCTCAGCCGTGCCCCGAACGCGGAACTCGTGGCCACTTCCTGGGCGTAGTAACCCGCCGCCACACTAGGACCCGACAACCAGATTTCGCCCATCTGTTCGTCCGCCAGTTGCTCACAGCGATCCGGGTCAACGATGAGCAGGTCGGGGGGCGACAAGACGACGCCGGAGCCGACAAGCGTTCGTGACGGTTCGCCGCTGCTTAGCACCGCTTGATGGTTCAAGAGTGCCGCAGAGTCCACCTGCACGACCAGCGGTTCCTGACCACGTGGGCCACCGGCGACCATCAGCGTCGATTCGGCGAGCCCGTAACAAGGAAACCAGGATGTGGAGCGGAATCCATGCTCTTGAAACGCGGCATTAAACCGTTCCACCGTGGTCGCTCGAATACGCTCCGCTCCCGTAAAAGCCACTTCCCAGCAGCTCAGATCCAACTGTGAGCGTTGTTCGGCGGTGCTCCGTCGAGCACATAGGTCATAAGCGAAATCGGGCGCTCCACTAATCGAGGCGCGCGTTTGGCTGATGAGTTCTAGCCACAACAGCGGGCGCTGCAGGAAGGCGGCGGGAGCCAGCAAAGTGGCAAAACCTCCGCAAAATAACGGTTGTAGCACGCCTCCGATCAGTCCCATGTCGTGATGTAAAGGAAGCCAGAAAACACCACGACTGTTGTGACTGGTACCAAACGCCCGCTGAATCTGTCCCAGATTTGTCAGCAAATTCGCGTGACTCACCATCACCCCCTTGGGAGCGGAGGTCGAGCCGGAGGTGAATTGCAGGAAAGCCAGCGAGTCGCGATCCAAGGTGACGGGATGCCAGTCTTGAGCTTGGGAACTGGGGATGGTGTCGGTCGCCAGCCACGCTCGATCTGGCAGGCAATCAAACTGTGGCCGCGCGGCTCCGAGCAATTCATCCCAGTCCTGACCTGCCCCTAAATCGGTGGCGGTGAGCAGCAGTCGGGGGCGGGCCGAGAGACAGATCGGTTCCCATTGAGCTTGAGGACGGCGTCGAGTGGGTGCGGCGATCGGCACGGGAATTACACTCGCAAGCAAGCAGCCAAAGAACGCTTCGATGAATTCCAGGCCGGGCGGATAAGCCATTAGAACTCGTTCACCCGGACTTAACCGGCCTTGGAGCTCGGCCGCAATGGCTTTGGCCCGAGTCCACAGTTCGCGATAGCTAACTGTTGTTTTGAGCGGGGTTTGTGAATCATGCACAAACTGGAAAGCCACTTTCGTGTCCCAGCGTTCCGCCTGACGTCGCAGGAGATCGACAAGGTTACGAGGCGGCTTCACGGCTGATTCAATCTGCGTCCACGCCACCGGTGTCGTCGCCTCGGTGCAAGGGCTGAAATCCTGTTCCATACCGACGTTCTCCGCTCTACCGCCTGGCGACGAATCAGCCGGGGAATGGTGCTCCATTCCGACCGCCACTGGCCGCCCTAACAAGTTTCCTGTGCTTCCTGTTTACTCCATTTACCCCTGCTTACCTTAATTGCAGCTTTTCGGGTCTGGAATAGTGAAGGCGAGGGAACTGGGGTCAAAGAGACCGCCAAGGAACCGTGGTGCGCCCTACAATCGGAACTGGAGCGGGATCCCGCACGGGGAGACGGTGGCGCGGGAGGCGCTGGGGGGAACGCCGGAGACGCGTGGCCAGGAGCGGGCGACATGGCCAGGCGCGGGCGATTCGTTGGACCAAGAATGTGCCGCCGCCAAAAAAGAAGCTTCTACGGCTTTGATTCCCAAGAGGGATTCGCCTTTAAGACAGCCCAGACTGAGCCGGTAATGCTCAAGTCTTCGTCTGGAACCTGCCCTTTACCTCCCGCTCGTTTTCCAAGGCAACGGACGATTACGCTTTTGCGATCCTCCGGGTTTACCTGAGCAGTTAAATCGGATACTTCCTCCAGAGTTTCTGGATTCACGGATTTATTCAAAGTCAAACCAGCGGTCAACACCTCACAATCGATGGTAATACTCTGCAAATGTTCTTTGATTGTGGGATTGGGCTGGACGTTAATGCCATCGCCTTTTCTCTCCATCTGCATTCTATTGAAGCTTTTTACTTCAACAGTTATTGCCTTCATCTGTAAATCTAGAAAATCTTTAAGTTGGTCTGTGTCTTTGATAGCATGATCGATTTGTCTAATGAAGGCAATTTTTCAACTACTGTATCCTTGGTCAATCATCAGTACTGATAGACTTTCCTCAGTTTTTTTAATAACTCATTCCCGGCCATGACCAAATCATCGAATTCATCACTTGATCTGCTCGATGTGTTCGGGCTGCGGCGGCTTGATGAGTTGGGGGATCGCTATGAGGCGGAGCGTCGAGCGGGGGTAGAGCCGGATTTGGCGTTGCTTTTCGGTGGGGTAGCCGAGCCGCTGCGGCATCTGCTCCTGCTGGAAGTGGTGCAAATTGAACGTGAGCTGGCACGAGAAGCGGTTCAGCAAAGGCCACGTGGCAACTGGTCCGGGCAGGCAGTGGTGACCGAATCGAACTCTGCGGCGGTGGCGAATCCTGTGACCGACCGGATGGACGTGGGCCGATTTCAGCCACTCGAATTACATCGAAGGGGTGGTCGTGGTCGAGTGTGGCGGGCATTCGATCGGGAACTCAATCGGCCCGTGGCCCTGAAGGATTTGGACCCTCAGGAAGCTCTCGATCCGGCCTTGCAGCAGCGGTTTTTTCGCGAGGCGCAAATCACGGGAGCATTGGAACATGGTGGTGTCGTGCCTGTTTATGGACTAGGTCGACAGGCCGACGGCACACCGTTTTATGCCATGCGGTTTATTACCGGAGAAAGTTTGCGTGAAACGATTCGGCGTTTTCATGAGCAATCGGTAAATGGAGGGCTTGCGCGGTTTCAGTCACGTGAGTTTCGGCACCTACTTGGACGCTTTCTTGCGGCCTGTGACACGATCGAGTTTGCTCATAGTCGTGGTGTTATCCATCGGGATTTAAAACCTGACAACATCATGATTGCGGATTATGGTGAAACTTTAGTGGTTGATTGGGGGCTGGCCAAACTAACCACACCCGTGGGCAGCATCGAGCAAGAGAAAGATGATAGATCCGAACACTCTACTGCCAGCGCGCCCGCGACACAGGCTGAGGAAACTGCAGAGGGAGTGATCTTGGGAACTCCCGCTTACATGAGTCCCGAGCAAGCGGCGGGGCAATTGGATTTGCTTGGTCCTGCGACCGATGTCTATAGCCTCGGTACAACCCTCTATCTGCTGCTCACTGGTCAGGCGGCCTTTTCGGGGACGCGCGAACAAATCCTTCAGGCCGTCGAAGCTGGCTCATTCGTGGCTCCAAGAAACGTCACTCCACGAATTCCTCGTTCCCTGGAAGCAATCTGTCTCAAGGCGATGGAGCCCATGATCGCCGACCGTTATCAGTCGGTTCGTGCACTGGCTGGTGACCTCGAGCGGTGGCTGGCCGATGAACCAATTGGGGCTTACTGCGAAAGCTGGAGCGAGCGTTTTTCGCGGTGGAGTCGTCGTCGTCGCGCCTATGTTCGCGCGGCGGTGGCCTCGTTAATCGTGGTCACGCTGGCTGCGCTCACCGCTGCAATCTTCATTGATCAGTCTCGGGAACAAGAGGCGAAGGAACGGCAGCGAGCCGAGATGAGCGAACGTTTGGCTATGGAGGCGCAGCGGCGGGCGGAGTCCAACGAGCGATTGGCAAGCGTAGCACAGCAGCGGGCGGAGAGGGATCGTCGCGAAGCCATCGAAGCGCGAAATCGGGAAACCCTGCAGAGAAAGGAAGCGGAGTTAGCGGAACAGCGCCTGCGCGCCACAGCGAACTACCTGGTCTCGGTGTTCGACTCGGCTGATCCTCTAGGTTTACGCGGTCTAGGTTTACGGTCGGCCGACGAAGATGCTCGTCCATTGTCCGCTGTCGACCTGTTACGACGTGGTGTGGACCGATTAGACGAGGAGTTAGGCGATGAACCCCTGGTGCGTGCTCACATTCTTGATTCACTGGGAGCCGCATTTCTTGGGCAAGGAGAATTGGATCAAGCCCAACAGCTCCTGGATCGGGCCACAGCACTGCGCGATGACCAATTAACCGAGGATCATCCTGACCGACTATCTGGAGAGTGGAATCTGGCATTGCTGAAACTGGTGCGCAGTGAGACCCAAGACGCCGAGCGGCGCTTGCGCGCGGTGCTGGCTCGTCAGCAGCAAAATCGACTCCCGCCGCTGACCATTGCTCGCACACAGTTTTATCTCGCGCTGGCGCTCAAGGAACTCTACCGAGGGCCCGAGTCGTTGGCGCAGGCCGAAGCGGCGCTCGCCGTTCGCCAACGGGAGTTGGGTTCGCGCCACCCGGATACCGTCCTCAATCGAATGCTGGTCCTGGATTTATTGTCGGGGCTTGATCGGACGGCGGATGCGATGCGCGAGGCCAAGATTTTGGCCGAGGCGGTCGACCCTCTGACGGCCTTTACGCTGGCGACGGCTGCGGTCCGGTATTCACGGATGGAGCAGCATCGTTTGCGGCAGGAATTTGCTCCCGCATTGGAAATCTGCGAACAGCTCATTCGTGATGCGCAGCGCATCTTCGGCACTCGCCATGCCTTGACTCGAGTCATTGAGTCGCAGAAATTTCTCTTGGTCCGTCAGCAAGGCAAGTTGCGCGCAGCTGAAGAATACGGACGGCAGCTCTTCGAGCAAATGCCGCGTGTGCTGGCTCGTTCGCCCCGAGCGTCCGAGCCGCTGTTTCATTTGGCCTCCTTGATCGCTCGTCGGGGCGATACGACCCGGGCGGAGTTTTTTTACCGACAGGCGATGAGTGCTGGTGGAGCTGTCTATGTCAAAGAAAATGCCTGGGGCCTGAAAGCAGCCCTGGAACTGGCGGCACTACTGCGAGATCGTGGCGAACTGCTCGCCGCCGAACAACTCATCCATCAATCCCTGGAGCAAATCCCACTGGAGCGCGAGTATGATCGACTAGCGGCCCAAGCTGCCCTCATCGCAGTTTTACTCGCTCAAGGAAAAACGGTTGATGCTGCGCAGAGCTCCGTTGTGCTCGACCTTGAGTCACGTCGTTTTCTCGATCGTGATCCGGTGGTCAGGCTCGACATGCTGCGTTGGCGACTCGAAAGCCTGCGAGCTTTAGGGGACTTCTCTGCCGCACGGGAAGTCGATGCACAGGCATTGGAGCTTGCGCAGCGATTGACAGTAACAGCGGAGGATGGATTTGGTGCTGATCGAGCTTTTCGGGTCGCGGAATGGTTGCAGAGCCATGGAGACTGGGAGGGAACCGATAAGCTTCATCAGTTAGCGTTGCGTGAAGCTCAGAAGCGCCAGCCGAACGAACATCCCGATGTGGCAACGATTTATTTTCGGGTGGCAACGTGGTATCAGCGAAGCGGGCGACTGGAAGATGCGCGGCGGTGGTATGAGGAATGTCTCGACCTTCGCCAGCGACTTCTGGGTCCTGACCATTTAGAAACGGAGGACACGCAGCTGGCGATCGCCCAGCTGTGGCGGGACCAGGGGGATGAGCGGAGGGCGCGCGAGTTGGTTGCAGCGGTGCTGGCTGCGCGACGCAGTCGCTGCGGTCAGACACACCGCGCGACGTGGCGAGCGATGCTGGTGGGAATTGAAGTGTTCGGGCATCTTGGGCAAGACTTCGATTCGCTGCAAATGCTGGAGGAGCTCTGGAATATTCAAAATGTGACCCTTCACCGTCAGGATTCGCGGCTCGATGATTTACGTTTACGGCGAATTGACGCGCGCTTGGCTCGACAGGATTGGGAGGCTGCTCGCCGGCTGCTGCACGAGGCGGAATCCACTGGAGTGGCGGCCGGGCCTCATTCCGCGTGGTTAGCCGTGGAATTACAGCGGCGCCGCGGCGAACTGCTGCAGGGCGAGAAACAGTGGGAGGCAGCGCAGCGTTGTCTCGAAGAGGCCTATTTGCGGACTACTGAGATTTGGTCACCGTCGGCGCGACCACGACGAGAGGCGATTGCGGCGCTGATACGATACTATGAACAGGTGGGCAGCGAGGAAGCAAGATTGCAGGGGCTTCGTGAGCAGTTTTTAAAAGCATCACCATCCTGGCCATTGAGATAGAATCGCGAGCAATCATGTCTGAGGGCGAGTCCATTACGGAGCTGTTTATTCGTCTGCGTAGCGGTGATGACGAAGCGGCTGAGGGAATCTGGAATCACTATTGTCCACGACTCATTCAGTTGGCTCGACAAATCTTAGGCGGTCGACGACCTGGTGTACTCGATCCCATCGATGCCGCTCATAGCGCTTTTGCGAGTTTTCTGCTGAGAACCAAGAGTGGTTCATTCGCGCACGATTTAGGGCGAAACGAATTGTGGAAGCTCTTGGCGACGATCACGATTCGCAAGGCGCGTCGTCATCTCAGTCGCGAGTTGTCGCAAAAACGTGGTGGCGGAGCAGTGCTGAATGAATGTGATTTTGGCGAGGATTTTTCACCGTTGCAATTACTCGAGTCGGTACCGATGCGGGACTTTGATCAGTCAGCGGAAGACCTGTTAAACAAGCTCGACAATGATGAACAGCGCACGATCGCAATCATGCGATTTATGAACTACACGAACCGCGAGATAGCCGAGAATCTGCGGTGCACGGAGCGCAAGATCGAACGAAAACTCAACCTCATTCGCCGGATTTGGAATGAGGAATTCGAGGATCGGTAGCGCAGCGGGTGCACATCAGGCAACTGGCGTATCGAATGGTTCGTTTGGCGATTTAGACGTAACCAATTCCATCATCGAAAACACGACGGAATTGGCTTATCGTAATGGTCACGTAGCCATCGTTCGGGCCATCGGTGAAAACGCCTGTAATGCCGCTGTTATCTATTCCCCAGGGGTTGCGAATCCGCACATTGCTGCCACTGACACCCACAACAGAGTAGGCGTGCAAACCCACAACGATATCGTGAGAAACAGAGGTTCGCGAGGCAATGACGGGGCGGCGTCGGGCAAGGGCGTCACGGATGACCCTGAGATATTGGGCGTCGGTAAGATCGGGCAAAAAGCCAAATCGCACGCCGTCTTCCAGGGTTGCGTTGCGTCCGGTCACGGCGCGTAAGGCCTGTGTGATATCTCCACCTGCCTTTGACGCTTGTTCCACATTTAAGTAGCTGATTCCCATCGATTGAAGAGCGGCGCGATTCATCAGCAACACCCAGTATTCATCCGTGCCGGTAGCGGTAGAGTTTTGGATGGTTGAGGCATCCGTAACGGCGACGGTCCCGTCAAAGAAGACGACTTGCTTTTCCTGGACACCGCTATCTCGGTGGTAGATCGTCACCTCGAAGCGATAGTTGCCCAGGTATCGAATGCGATTGGTGAGGTCGGTGTTGCGCGAGACTGCGGACAAGGCTGCGAGAAACCAACAGGTGCCAGATCCATTTTGTCGGATGTCGTCTGGACGGGTACCATCGATCGCCCAACGATAGGCATTAATGTCTCTGTCCAGGTCTCCTCCGCCATCTACCGTTTCTTGAGCGCTGCCAGCTTCCAGCCAGTCATTCCCCTCATCACCGTAGAGAACATCGACATCCGCGCCGCCGAATAGCTGGTCGTTACCACCTCGACCATGCAGCACATCTCGTCCACCATTTCCATAAAGTTGTTCGGAACCGAGGTTACTCCCCCAGATTTCATCATTACCAGATCCACCACGCACAATTTCGATGAAAGTAGGGTTGCTGAATATGACCGTTCTGTTCAAGTGGCTGGCAGCCTCTGAGGAAACGTCCAAGTCGACTTCAACAGTCGTTGTCAAGGAAGTGAAGTCGAGAGTATCGATTCCCGCGAAAGAAGGATCCTCAATGCTATCGATTTCAAAAACTGGTCCAGCCACCGAGAACGAATAGGTGTCATTACCGGTTTGTCCTTTCAGCGTATCGCTACCAATTCCTCCGTCTAAAACATCGTTGCCGCTGCCGCCAATTAAGGTGTCGTTTCCTGGTCCTCCCCAGGCCGTCATTGGCAGGGCTGACCCATTCGTGATACGGTCGTTTCCATCGCCGCCTTGGATGGTGATCTTGCGGTTGGTCATGTAAGCCGGTGGGATAAACTGAGTTTGTCCGTCGATTTCTAGCTGATAACCACGTGTGAGCGGGGTTAATTCAATGACATTGCTCATCGCATTCCCGACGACATTCAGCTCCCCATCTGACCACGTTACCCCCGGTAGATCTGGGTACCATTGCCCGGAGAATGATCGATTCGCTCCACTGCCCGGAGACCAGTAGAGGAGGTCGTCTTGTTTTCCGTCACGGTCGTAATCCCCAACATAGGATCGTCCGTAACCGTTTACCCATCCCGCGCTGATCGACTCCGTGAGCACACTCCAGCGCCCTTTTCCGCCGCCGGTGAGCAAGCGGTTGACGCCCGTTGCGGTAATTCGAAACATGATGTCATCGTTGCGACCGTCGCTGTCGAAATCTCCCGCCACTAACTCGTCAAACGAATTGACGGTGGCTGTGTTAATGGAATTCGTCAGCCAATCATAGTTTCGCGTTGGACCGAGAAAAATCGTCCGGTTGATCCCGTTGGGACTCCAGAAAAAAATATCATCTTGCTTGCCGTCTTCATCGAAATCACCGACGACCAGCCGGTGGTATCCATTGATATGACCTCGAGCAACAGGGTCAGATACGACAGTCCACCGACCGCGATCTGTTCCCAGCAGCAGGCGGTTACTGCCCGTAGGAGGATTCCAAAAGAACAGGTCATCCACCGAACCGTCGCCATCAAAGTCACCAGCCACCGCGTTGGTGTAGCCGTTCACGGTGCCTAGGGTGGGTTCGTCTGTTAAAAAATCCCAGCTCGTACCTTGATTAAACAGCGTGCGGTTGTTGCCCCCGACTGGACGCCAAAAAAAGAGGTCATCCTGGCGACCATCGCCATCAAAGTCACCGTTCAGAGCCACGGTGTAATGAGTGTTAATGTTCCCCGATTCAATTCCAACGGCAGGAACTCCGCTGTTAGGCAAGCCACCGGTGAGCAGCCGATTGGCGCCGGTCCCAGGAGTCCAAAAGAACAAATCGTCTCGTTTGCCATCGCCGTTCGAGTCCATGACGACGAGTTCCTGGAAGCCATTGATCGATTTTTCATTGAGCGGCTGGGACTGCATCGTGAAATCTACCGCCATCAAATGACGACTCTCGAGGGACTCCAGCTGTAAGCGGCGCTTAGTGGGATTTCGGCGGTACATGGCTTGTTACTCTGAGTGAACGGATTCAACGCAGCCCCTGCCCTCCCATGCGAATCCGACGCGAAATTCCGACAGAGAATTTTTTTCTTCCTCCTCCGATTGAATGATGTCTGCCGGGCAGGCAAGATATCCGCTTCCTAAATCCAGAACTATTTGTTTCACTACCCTGGCAGCGGAGTACTTTGTGAATCCTCTTCAGAACTTGTTCCAATACGGGCAGTCGGTGTGGCTCGATTTCATCCGTCGCAGTTTGATGTCGAGTGGTGAGCTGGCGCGGTTGGTGCGGGAGGATGGGCTGCGCGGGATGACCTCGAATCCGGCAATTTTCGAAAAGGCGGTGGCCGATAGCGCCGACTACCAGGATCTGCTGGAATCGCCGGCATGTCGCAC
The DNA here is from genome assembly GCA_044235425.1 of Pirellulaceae bacterium. Classification (GTDB taxonomy): domain Bacteria; phylum Planctomycetota; class Planctomycetia; order Pirellulales; family Pirellulaceae; genus JBJSXJ01. Next base: position 19,619 of record JBIIHW010000030.1, on the reverse strand, counting down.
GCTCCCAGCCAAGGATATTTTTGAACGACTGGCCATTCGCGACATTCAGGATGCCGCTGATGCACTGCGACCACTCTACGAAGAGTCTCGCTGGCGCGACGGCTACGTGAGCCTAGAGGTCGCACCGACGCTGGCCCACGACACGGCTGGCACGATCGAGGAAGCGAAACGCTTGTGGGCCGCTGTGAACCGTCCCAACTTAATGATCAAAGTGCCCGCCACGCCGGCCGGTATTCCAGCCATCCAAACGCTGATTGCTGCCGGTATTAATATCAACGTCACGCTGCTCTTCGATCTCGCCGCTTACGAAGAGACAGCGGCGGCCTATTTGGCTGGTTTAGAGCAAGCACTGTCCGCCGGGCACTCGCTTGCACGCATCGCAAGCGTGGCGAGTTTCTTCATCAGTCGTATTGACACGGCGGTGGATAAACAATTGCAGGCCGCCATCGCGTCGACCACGGATGAGGCTCACAAAAAAGAATTGCAGTCCCTGCTTGGCCAGACTGCCATTGCCAATGCCAAGGTGACGTATCAGCGCTACGGAAAAATCTATTCTGGTGCTCGCTGGGACAAGTTGGCCGCCCAAGGCGCTCAAACACAGCGCCTGCTCTGGGCCAGCACCGGCACGAAGAATCCCGCCTATCGCGATGTGGTATACGTTGAAGAGTTGATTGGGCCAGACACGGTGAATACGATTCCACCCGCGACCTATGATGCGTTCCGAGATCATGGCCGGCTGCGTGCGAGCCTCACCGAGAATGTCGCGGGCGCCGAAGCGGTGCTCGCAGCGCTTCCCAAGGCCGGCGTGTCACTTAAGGTCGTGACCGATCAGCTATTGGTGGAAGGTGTTCAGCTCTTTGTCGACGCCTTTGCCAAACTGCTATCCGTGATTGAGAAGGCACGTGATCAAGCTCGATGAGCGAGCGGTCTACATGCTTCATGCTTGTTTGTGTTACCTTGGAACAATCAACTTACCATCCACATTTAAAACGCCGCCTTGAAGCGGTTTTCTCACCTCCCGGGAAACCATCATGAGTCATCGCAGTTCCATGTTCGGGTCGGCTGATCGCCGACAGCTTTCGTCAACGATTACCTCTGCCACTGTCTCCGGCGGTCGCCTCGCTTGGTCGTCGTGGCAGGCGATCGGTCGCTCCATGCTGTGGCTGGTGGCGGCCGGGTTGGTGGCGAGTGCGACGACTTGGGCAGCGGCGGCTGATCCGACGTTCCCGCTGAAAAAGGGTGATCGCATCAGTGTGATCGGCAACACCATGGCCGATCGCATGCAGCACTCGGGTTGGCTGGAGACCTACATCCATACGTTATATCCCGACCTGGATGTGACGTTTCGTCACCTTGGGTATTCCGGTGATGAGCTGAAAGTGCGTCAGCGCGAAGAGAATTTTGGCAGTCCCGACCAGTGGCTGGAGAAGACTCAGGCGAGCGTGGTCTTCAGCTTTTTTGGCTACAACGAAGCGCTGCGAGGGCCGGCTGGTTTGGATGGCTTTCGCAAGGATTTGGCCGATCTCATCGACGGCATGCAAAAGCAGAAGTACGACGGGAAGAATCCGCCGCGACTGGTCTTCTTCTCACCGATCGCTCATGAGAACCTGCGCAGCCCGCATCTTCCCGATGGTGCGGCGAATAACGCGAATCTTGCGATCTACACCAAGGCGATGCGGGAAGTGTGCGAGTCGAAGAAGGTTCAATTCGTGGACCTCTTCACCCCAAGCCAGCAGCTTTACGCACAAGTCACCAAGCCACTCACCATGAACGGGGTGCATCTGCTGGAGCATGGTGATCGGGCGATCGCGGATGTGATCGTTCGCCAGCTGTTTGGAGTGGAGAAGATTTCCAAGGATGAGGCGGAGCTGGAACGCTTGCGTCAAGCGGTGCTCGATCGCAATTACTACTGGTTTAGTCGTTACCGCGTGGTGGATGGCTACAACGTGTTCGGTGGTCGCTCGAAGCTCGCCTGGTTCGGTCAATCGAACGCCGATGTGATGATGCGCGAGATGGAAATCTTTGACGTGATGACGGAAAATCGCGATCGTCGAGTGTGGGCGGTGGCTCGTGGCGGTGACCTTAAAGTTAAGGACGACAATCTTCCTGTGCAGCTTGCGGTGAAGACCAACATCCCCGGCAAGCTCGAAGGTGGCAAACATCAGTATCTGGGCGGTAAGGAAGCGATCGGTCAAATGAAGGTGGCCGAAGGCATGCAGGTCAACCTGTTTGCTTCCGAAGAGATGTTTCCGGAACTGATCAATCCCGTGCAGATGGCGGTCGACACGAACGGGCGTCTCTTTGCTTCGGTTTGGCCTTCGTATCCGCACTGGAATCCGACTGAGCCGCGCCGCGATAAAATCATCTGCCTGCCCGACGATGATGGAGATGGTGTTGCCGATCGCTGTGTGACGTTCGCGGATGAACTCAATAGCGTCACTGGGTTTGAATTCTGGGGTGGTGGCATGCTGGTCGCTGCTCTGCCAGAAATTTGGTTCCTAAAGGATACGGACGGCGATGACAAGGCGGATCTGAAGATTCGGATGTTGCAGGGCGTTTGCAGCGCCGATTCGCATCACTCGGCCAACGCGATGCTGATTGGACCCGACGGTTGGCTTTACTGGTCGCGTGGTATTTTCAATGTTGCGGCGATGGAGACGCCGACGCAGACCGTCCGTTCAGGGGCCAGCGGAGTGCATCGTTTCAACCCGCGGACCTTTGAGATGGAATTCCATTTCCCGATTGGACCGAACCCACACGGGGACGTGTTCGATCAGTGGGGTTACCAGTTTGCGAATGACGGTACGAGTGGTACGGGGTCGTACGTCAACATCGGGAAGGGAATCGGCAACAAGCAGTGGTTTGACAAGCGGGTGCGCCCGGTGGCGGCGACCGGTATTTTGTCGAGCAGTCACTTCCCCGAAAAGAATCAGGGTAACTTCTTGATCTGCAATTGCATCGGTTTCCTCGGCGTCTTGCAGCACGAGGTGAAGTACAACGGAGCGGATATTCGCGCGGTGGAAATCGAGCCGATTCTGGTGTCGAGCGATCCGAATTTCCGACCTTCCGATGTAGAAGTGGGCGGTGACGGGGCGCTCTATGTTTCCGATTGGTCGAATGCCATCATCGGTCACATGCAGCACAACATGCGAGATCCAAATCGCGATCGGAATCACGGACGCATCTATCGAGTGACGGCCAAGGGACGCCCGGCACTCCAGCCCGTCAAGCTTAAGGGCAAACCGATTCCGGAAGTCTTTGCCGCTTTCCTCTCGAAAGAGAATGGTGTTCGCTACCGAGCTCGCCTGGAACTTTCCGGCCGAGACTCGAAAGAAGTTGTGACGGAACTGGCCAAGTTCACGGCAACGCTGGATGTCAAGAAGGCCGATCATGCCCAGGCACTACTCGAGTCGCTCTGGGTGTTGGAAGAGCATCGAGTGCCACAGCTTGACTTGGTGAAAACGGTGTTCCAGGCGGCGGAACCACGTGTACGCGCCGCTGCGATTCGCACGCTGGGACATTGGAGTAGCCGCATCAGCAACTGGGAGTCGACGCTGCTCGCAGGAGCTCGTGACGATGCGGCGTTGGTTCGTGCTGAAGCGGTGAAGTCGGCGGTGAATTTTGGTGGTGAGACAGCCGCGGAAGTGCTGTTCGAAGTAGCGGGGCGACCGCTCGATCCCGAGCTCGATACCGTGCTGAAATATGCTCGAGGCCAAATCAATGTCGACAAGTTGATTCAGGATGCTCTGGCTGCCAATAAGCCGCTCTCGAAGGCGGCTCAGATTTACGCACTGCGAAACTCGAGTGTCGAGGATCTGCTCAAGATGCCGGCGAGTGAAGCGGTGTACGAAGCGGTGATCAGTCGTCCGAATGCATCGGCAGCGGCCCTGCGAACTGCGTTGACGGGGCTGGCAAAGTTGCGTCAGGCCAGTAACTTGCCACTGCTGCTGTCGATGATCGAACAGCGTGATGCGGCAGGAAATCCTGAGTCGCTGAGTTCGCTGGGGCAACTCCTGGCTGAACAACCCGCTACGGATCTGAAGAAGGTACGCACGCAGCTGGAAAAGTTTGCCACCAAGGGGCGCGAACTGGCCACTCGGCAGCTTGGCTATGCAGCTTGGATTGCCGCGGATGGATCGGGTGATGCGGCGTTCCTGGCCGCCTCCAGCAGCAAGAATAGTTTGCGAGATTTGCTGACTTCGCTGGCGATGGTGCCGAATGCCGAATTGCGCGGAAAGCTTTACAGCTCAGTGCGGTCGCTCATGTTCGAGTTGCCGCCGAATCTGCAAGCGGAAGCGGGTGGTGCGTCGCTGGCACGCAGCGGAGTCCTGGTGGACTTCTTTGCGCCCAATCCACCGAATGTGGCGCTGGAGACGCTCGCGAAGTTGAAGCCCAACGCAAGCGGAATTGTGCCGGAAATTGTCATGAATGTGGCTCCCAAGAAGGCAGACGATGCTTTTGCCTTGCGTTTCACGGCGGATTTGGCGATTACCAAGCCCGGAAAGTACACGTTCTACTTGAACTCAGATGACGGCTCGCGCTGTTACTTGGATGGCAAGCTACTTATCGATAACGATGGATTGCATGGACCGGTCGAAAAGACGGCGACGGTGGAACTGGCCGCGGGCAGTCATCCGCTCGTGGTCACCTACTTTGATAATGGTGGCGGCGACGCCTTCGGTTTTGCCTGGTCGGGACCTGGGATCAATAAGCAAAAGCTGCCCACGAATGTATTGTCCGTGGGCGGGGGCGAAGAGACAGTTCATGATGTTGCGATCCGCTCGCTCACCACGATACCGGGGAACGAAGCGGCGAAGTTCCAAGATCTGGCGACACTTGTCAAAGCTGGTAAAAATCGGCCGGCTGCGATCAGTGTGCTCAAGACGATCGATGCCCAGTTCTGGGCCGAGAAGGAAGTGCCCGGATTGGCAGACAATCTCGTGGGCTATTTAAGCAGCATTCCCGCTCGACTACGCACCACGGGGTCAGCGGTCGAAGCGGTAGCGCTGGCCAAGTCGTTGGCTGGAAAGCTGCCTCCGGAACGGGCGAAGGCGATTCTTGATCGACTCGAAAACCTTGACGTGCCCGTGATCGCCATTGGTACGGTGGTCGAACGCATGATCTACGACAAGGAACTGATTGTTGTGCAAGCTGGCAAGCCGGTCGAGTTCCGGATTACCAACACGGACAACATGCCGCACAATTTTGCGATCGTGCTGCCGGGCTCGTTGGAAGAAGTTGGATTGCTGGCGGAAGCGACCGCACGCGATGCCGACGCGAAGGACCGACAGTATGTGCCGAAGTCAGACAAGATTTTGCTGGCCAGCAAACTGATTGAATCGGGACAGAGTCAGTCGATTTCGTTTGAGGTTCCGAAGACGCCGGGAATTTATCCTTACGTCTGCACCTACCCCGGCCATTGGCGTCGCATGTACGGCGCGCTTTATGTGGTGGAAAGTCTGGAGGAATATCAGGCGAACCCGACTGATTACCTAGCGGCGAAGAAGTTGCCGCTCAAGGATGAGTTACTGAAGACGATTGGTCGTAATACGGAATGGAAGTATGACGACTTGATTGCCGATGTAAAAAAGCTTGAACACGGTCGCTCGTTTGATGTCGGTCGAAACGTGTTCAAAGCGGCGAACTGTGTCGGCTGTCACAAGCTGAACAACGAGGGACGCGAACTGGGGCCGGACCTGACGAAGATCGAGCCGAACAAGCGAACCGCGGATCATATTCTGCGCTCGATTGTTGAGCCTTCGAAAGAGATTGCCGAGAAGTATCAGTCGAACACATTCGTGTTGAACTCGGGCAAAGTAATGACCGGCATGATCGTGAAGGAATCGGCGACTGAGATTCAGGTGTTGGTTGATCCACTGGCGAAGGGTGATCCAGCGGTGATCGCGGTTGCGGACATCGACGAACGCAGCAAATCGCCGGTATCGATCATGCCGATGGGGCTGCTGAACAAGTTGTCTCGCGAAGAGATCCTCGACTTGCTCGCATACGTCCTCGCGGGTGGCGACAAGAAGAATGCCTTATTCGGCGAACATCATCACTAGGTCGAGGAGCGTTTCGAGCACTAGGGAATGAAGGCTCTATCCGACGGCACTCGCATTTCAAAATGACAGTGCCGTTCGGCCCCGACTTGGCTCTTGCGACCCGCATTATGAAGCCGCGGTTTTCCGTCATCATTTGTACGTACAATCGACTAAACTACTTAACGGGTTTGCTCGATTCGTGGTTAGCAGTCGAAGAGCCAGCAGGTGGTTACGAACTGATCATTGCCGACGATGGAAGCAACGAATCCCCGGAGGCCATCGTTCGTTCGTATCAAGACAAACTACCGATCAGGTTTTTTCGCTTCCCCCACGCCGGATTATCCCCAACTCGCCAAGCAGCGTTGCAAGCCGCGAGCGGGGATTATGCGCTGTTTACCGATGACGACTGCCGGCCTTGTCGAGACCTGTTGATCAGCTATCAGCGAGCCGTTGAGGAATTCCCGGACCGCGCGTTTGGCGGGCCTGTAGTCAATCTGCTCACCGATAATATCTACTCGGAAGCGACCCAGGCGATCATGACCTATATCGTTGGGGCTTGGAACTCGACTCCATCCGGGCCCCAGTTCTTTACCGGCAGCAACCTCTTGTTTCCGAGAGAAAAACTGCTTCAAATTGGCGCTTTTGATACAAGCTGGAGCGGCGCTGGAGAGGAACGCGACGCATGTCGAAGGTGGGCTGAAAACGGTCTGAAAATGTCAAATGTCCCAGCTGCTTGTGTTGGGCATATGCACCACTTGACGCTGAAAGGGTTTCTCCGGCAGCATCACCATTATGGCCGGGGCAGTTGGTGGTGTGAAAATCGCCGCCGCAAACCAGATGCTGGGGCTCCGGGGTGGAGTGGTATATTTTTTTACATTAAGCTTTTGCTCTATCCATTTGGGCGTTACCCACTCAAGAAATCGCTGGGAATCTGCTGCTTGGTAATGTGCGCTCAACTTGCCACCTTTTGTGGCTCCCTCCAATCCAGGTTTTTGCATCGACGTGGAAGAAAGTGATTTCATTGTTGTCGGTGCCGGCGCAGCAGGTTGTGTGATCGCCCGGCGACTTATCGAGGACACTCAGTCCCGAGTTATGCTCGTTGAGGCCGGACCTCGCTACCGCCAGGCGATTCATAATCCACCTTTGCCCGGTATGAAATTGAGTCGGCGCTACTCTTGGGGGCAAAAGAGCATTCCCCAGGAACGGCTCAAGAATCGAAACATCGAATGGCCCATGGGAAAAGTCATCGGCGGATCTTCAACCGTCAATGCCATGATCGCATATCTCGGGCATCCCTCGAACTACGATATGTGGGAAGCGTTAGGCAATCCAGGTTGGTCTGCGCAGGCTCTTGCTCCTTACTTTCAAAAAGCCTTTGGATTCGCACTGCGAGATCCCTTCCGCGAAACGCATCAAGGGACCATGAGCCTCTCGTTGCCGCGTTATCAATCCGGATTCTCGACGGCATTTCTGGAAGCCTGCCAGCAGTCTGGAATGCAGTGTGAGTTTCCGCTGCTAGGTTTTCAATCGCAGCGCTGCGGATATTACCCGGTGTTGCAGCGGAATGGAGAGCGATTCGAATCGGCGCGGGCTTATCTCCTTCCGATCAGCCGTCATCCGAGACTGAAGACGCAAACGTCTGCCCAGGTGCTCCGCGTTCTGCTGAACCATCAAAAAGCCGTCGGCATTGAAACGATCGAACAAGGTGTGCGTAAAAAATATTATGCCACGGCCGGCGTCATACTTTGCGCGGGGGCCTTTCAGACGCCTCGGATCTTGCAATGCAGCGGTCTCGGGCCGGTTAAAGTACTTGAAGCGGCTGGGATTAAACCGATCCTGGATTTGCCAGCCATCGGTTCGAATTTTCACGATCACTTGCGCATGGAAATGGTATTTCAGACCAGCAGAGTGTCTCCCGGAAGCCTCCGTTGGTGGATTCCGGAAGCGCTGCGCTACCTGCTTCGTCGCAAAGGAGTCATGGTTTCGAATTGCTGCGAGACCGGTGCTTTCCTGTGCTCACAAGCAACCCGAGAACTACCGGATATCCAACTCGTTACTCACTTTCAAACCTATGGTCCCCAGGGGCACGTGGGTGTCGAAATCTGCCTCGTGGCGCCTTTCAGTCGAGGGCGAGTTTATCTTTCTCCTGAGGACCCCTACGGTTTGCCCTGTGTCGATCCAAAATTCTTGGATGACTCGCGAGATCTTGATGCGATGCTCGCTGGCATCGATCGCATGCGAGAGATCGCCAATCAGCCGGCTTTGCGAAACTTTCGCTTGATTAAAGAGATCCGCCCCGGAGATGCCCTACAACGCCCAGAGGATTTGATCGATTCAATCTCTCAATTTGCGACGACCGCCTATCATCCTGGTGGTTCCTGCGCGATGGGACCGATCGGTGCCCTAGACCATAATCTTCTTGTTCGTGGTACCAGTACCTTGTGGGTTGCTGACGCGTCAGCCATCCCCACGATGCCATTTGGCAATAGCACCTGCCCGGTGATCGTCTTGGCAGAAAAAGCTGCGGATTTGATCCGGCAAGCAACCACGTGATGCACCTTATGGTTGCCTCAGACTTGCTCGTTCCAGCACTTCCAAATTGGTCAGGAATGGGAGTCTGCCAGCCAGCGCCTGACGCAGCGATTTCAACACTCGGGCAGAGGCTCGATTCTCAATCAACGGTGCAAAAAGCGGATGCAGTCTGAATCGCAAATAGTAAGGTTCCTCGATGAATCCTGCATGCCGTTTGAAACTGCTTAAAGTGGGATTGTGGGGAACGCTTTGGCGACCCACACAGACCTGGGTAATTTCTGGCCGGGTGATCTGTTCTTTGGCGAAATGAAAATAAACCAAATGAGATGCGTATCTCGCCGGTGATTCGGGTGAATCATCACATCGATGGATCATCAGCCCCTCGCAAACAGATCCCATCGTTAAGTGAACCAGATAGGCCACAATCTCATCGCCGAAAAAACAAGCTTGGATTCGCAATTCTGAGATCGTCGCTGCGATCCTGGCGATGGTCTGGCGACCCTCATGGTTAAGTAACGGAGAGCTAGCGACGTTCGATGTTCCTCGTCTCTCTAAGGTTTCTTCGTCGCATTTTTGAGCCGCCACGATCCACTCATCCCAAGAGCATTCCCGCACCACAAGGGTTTTCGACGCTTTGATTACATGCTGCCGAAACTGTCTTTGCAGGTTTTTCAGATCGTAGGATTTGTCGTAGAGAACGTAGGCTGACACACAGGTCCCTTCGGTCTGTGTCGAGCCATAGACGGCAGCCAGTCTTCGGGTATCCCACAAAAGCCGTCGAACAGGTTTGTCTTCGATGTTCGGTATTAGAACCGTGGGAGACGAGACGATTGAGAACAACCCTGCGTTAAACCAAATGACTCCGCCGGCCAAGACGGCTTGATGCCCCCACGCTTCATAGAAATCGCGCAAGGAACGTAGGGTTGTCGCTGTAATGAAGGGTGTGGGTCCCATTTCAACGAGTACTTGTTGAATCAAGAGCGAATGGGCCAAGCCGAGCCAAGACCATCGCTCTGTAAGTGATGGATTGGAAATGGGGAACAGGTTCAGGCTTCAACAAACATGGCGATTAATTGCCACGGAACTGCGATTGCGATGAACAGTTCCACGGCCGAGCCTGAACACCTCTACGCATCTCGCAATTTTTTTGACTCTGCTTCCAAAGTGGCAATTTCGGTCTCGAGTTTTTTTACTTCGCCAGGTTCGTCTTCCTGCTTGCGGGCACCGGCCAGTTGCTGGCGAAGTTTGCTCAGTCGCTGATGGATGACTTCGAGCCGCTTTTTGTCTTTCTTATCCATAACGGTTCATCGCCCCTCTCAAACTGCTAGGTCCTATTTCATTTCACGAGTCGTGGTGGGAACGAGCGCCGCCGATTCGGCCGCCGCAGCGTTTGCCGCGGGCTGCTTTACGCTCCGTGGAGCGTAGCGCATGAAGCCGCCAATCAGGACGACCAGTGTGGCGAGCATCAAATTCAGGGTCAACCATTTCGCGGCGTTCGCTCGCATCCGCTGAGCTGCGGCGCTGCGACCACTCAGAGCTGCTGCCAGGTAGAGAACGACTAGTCCAAGTAAAAACTTGATGCCAAACAGCATGTGATAAAGACGCCCCGGCAACTCGGATTTATCAAACTGATAATTGATCGTCGTGATTACATAGCTGCTCAAACCGCTCACCAGGAGTATGCCAGACATCGACATGACCACTCGAGCCCAGCGGCCGCGTACCGCCTCTCGCAACTGATCATGAGCGTCATCAGGAAGGCCAGCTGCCGCGGGCATCAACGCTAACCGCTGAAACAGGGCGCCGCCCATCAGCGTGATACCGGACAGTATATGCATCCAACGAAGTACTAATAACAAAAGGGACACGCCGGTCATGTTGATCCTCGGGATCTAAATGCTAGTTCAAACCATTCAATCGATTAGGAACCGAATCTTGTTGCACACCTTGCTCTCGGTATCCTGCACGGCAAATCGCTGACTGAATACCTCGTACTCTCCATCACTTGCCCTCGACAACTCGCCCTAAGCCGCCGCGCAGAGCGGTATCGGTTTGCGGAGCTGAGAATGCGACTCCCACCTCGTAGCCACCTTGGCTGAAGGCATCAGCGGTGGGGATGTACCATGGACCACCATCGCCATACGCTGCGGTTGCCACGAACCTACCCCGAGCCAACTGCTGCGCATGTAACTGATACTCCACGAAGGACTCCGCCGGTAAATGGAGCAAGACGGTATCGTTCACATGCAAAGCGCTCAGCACGATCGGCAACGATCGAGCACAACGCTCGGCAAAAGCCAAACTGTAGGCGGGTCGATTACGAGCTACTACGGCAGCTGTCTTATCGGCGATCTGTTTGCGTAGTTGTTCCAGGTTCAGTTTTTCATGCGCGACGAGTGTCAGATCGGCGGTCGCCCAGTTAGCCGCTCGGATGGGGCTCTTGGTCAGGGACTTCCAGGAGGAGACGAGTGCCTGGTACATGCGATCGGTGAGTTGGCGACGCGCTTCTGGCGTGCCATCGTTGTACTTTCCTGCCGCGACGTTACCGGCACAGCCGGTGAAATAGATCTGGGTCACGTCGGGTTGATCCGCCTGAAAACGTTTACGCGCGAGTCCTACAAAGTCAGTTGTGACCCGGCCGTCCCCGTAAAAACTCATCGGATGAGTTGCATAATAATGGCAAGCAACGATCGGTTGATCCTCTTCATAGAACGCGACCGTCTTCAACTGGGGATCGATCAGCCCCTCGGGTAATTCGCGTAATACCGGGTCTTTGGTCGCACTGCCGCGCCAGTGTTCGATTTTTCCGGCTGCGTTCAGGAAACGACGATTGGATGCGACTTTCAGCACCTCGGCTTGGCCGCTGGCAACGTGCGTGCAGGGTCGAGCGCGAGTGAGTGCCTCACGCACGGCGGTACTGCCCTTTTCCAAGCACTGTTCAAAGAATTTTAGATCAATGACGGCCGGCAAATCGCCCTGCATATCCAGCAGTCGCTGTGTGTCGGTGCAAGCCATCGGAGCGTTGTGTTGATGCACGCATTGCACGGCCACGCGATCGGGCGTCGTGCCAGCAGCTTTAGCTAACGCTTGACGCCAGGCGAGATGACCGGAATTGAGGATTCCAGTCCAGTCCACGGCACAGATGACAATTGGCAGACCTTTTCCCAGTAGGACAAAACCGATCGCCTCAAGTGTGTCGTCGACTTGTTTGACCGGTGTAATCCAGCCACCACAGCAGGAATGTCCCAGCGGCGGAGTGACATCAAAGCGAAACGGTGCGATCGATAGCCGACCCTCAGCCCCATGGACCAGCGGGTTCATCCAGCATGCGGTCCAGGGCTGGGTGAGCAGTGCCGCCATCCCCGCGGAAAGACCCTGCACCACCTGGCGTCGATGGGGAAATCGCTGCTGCCTTGGCTGTTCAATTCCGTCTCTGGCTGATAGTGGCATGACGTTGGTCTCTCGCCCGGTTTACGTTCGCGTGTTCATCCCTCAGGCACTTGGCTCAGTGTCTGCAGCTGGCGACAATCGCGTCGCTCGTTTAGCAGGAGGCCCCAGCACCGCCGCAATCTCAGACTCATTCAACTCCTCGCAGCGAATCAGGTCTCGTGTGAGCTGTTCCAGCTGCGGTCGATACTTGATAAGGAGGTCTCGGGCGGCCACGTCAGCATCCGTTAGCAGGCGAGTTACTTCGTCATCGATGAGCTGCATCGTGCGTTCACTGAATTGTCGCTGCCGCTGAATCTCTCGACCCAGAAACGGGTCTTCGTCCGACATCTTGTAACTCACCGGACCCAGCTTGTCGCTCATTCCCCAATGCGTGACCATGCGTCGCGCTAAACTTGTGGCCCGCTCTAAATCATTTTCAGCACCGACCGTCGTTTCGCCATAGATCAGTTGCTCGGCTGCTCGTCCACCCAGTCCCAGCACGAGTTGATCACGCAGCTCTGATTCGGACATGTTGAGGCGATCTTCAGCGGGTAGAATTTGTGTTGCGCCGAGCGATCTTCCCCGTGGGATGATCGTCACCTTGTGGACTCGATTGGCACCCGCCAGGTACCAGGCGGCAAGCGTGTGGCCCACTTCGTGATACGCAGTCTTTTCCTTTTCATCCTCTTGAAGAACTTCTTCCCGTTTGGCACCCATGAGTACCTTGTCGCGTGCGTGGTCGAAGTCGGACATTTCCACTTGTGTTTTGTTGTTACGAGCGGCCCACAGAGCGGCTTCGTTGACAATGTTCCGAATGTCGGCACCCGTTAGTCCGATTGTGGAAGCGGCGAGCGTCTCGATGTTCACGTCGGCAGCCAGGGGAACATCGCGCACGTGAACTTTGAAAATCTCTTGCCGCCCCTTTTGCGTCGGTCGACCAACCATGATGTGACGATCAAAGCGACCGGGACGAAGCAGTGCTGGATCGAGCACATCGGGGCGATTGGTAGCCGCCATTACGATCACGGCTTCCGTGGCGCTGAAGCCATCCATCTCACCGAGGATCTGATTTAAGGTTTGTTCCCGTTCGTCATGACCGCCACCTAGTCCCGCACCCCGTTGACGTCCCACGGCATCAATCTCGTCAATGAAAATGATACAGGGACTGCTCTCTTTGGCGGTTTTAAACAGATCGCGCACTCGGCTGGCACCGACGCCGACGAACATCTGGATAAACTCGCTGCCGTTCATCGAGAAGAAGGGAACGCCCGCCTCGCCCGCGACGGCTCGCGCCAGCAACGTTTTTCCGGTTCCCGGCGGCCCATTGAGCAGCACACCCTTGGGGATGCGTCCACCGAGCTTTTGAAATTTGGACGGATTCTTGAGGAACTCGATGATCTCGATGAGGTCGGCTTTGACACCTTCCAAACCAGCCACATCTTTGAATGTGATGGGCTGCTTGGCGCCCTCGTACCGCTTGGCAGGACTCTTGGCAAACCCCGTTAAAAAACCGCCTCCCATGAGCTGGTCGCGCGTGCGGCGAAACTGCAGCCAGAAAAAGGCAAACATGATCATGGAACCTACGATCACCAGCAGCCAGAGCAGCTCCAGCGTGCTCCCCGTGTTGGTCGCATAGGTGAAGGCTACTTCATGTTGCCGCAACAACTGCACAAGGTCTTCGCGCGAGGAATCGTTCCGTGGCAGGTTGACGCGAAAATCGGCGTTGTATTTGCGACGCACTTGCTTGTTCGTGGGGTCCCAGTGGACGATCTTTTTGCCTTGTTCATCAAATTCGTCGGCCATCTCGGGTGGTTCGCGAAATCGGCCGGTGAGCTGACTATCGCCAAGTTCTAAACGCAGCAAATTCTCCGCCTGTGGCTCCTGCTTCACTAAGCGTTCGAAAACGTGATAGGGAATTTCAGAAGCGGTCGGACGAGCGGAGGCGACATAGATGAGCGCTAAAAGCGCGAGCATCAGCAGCAGAGCCATGATGTTGATGCCCGGTGGCCGTAGCGTCCGCGTTGGGCCGCCGGGTGGCGCACTGCCAGTGGGCGGTGTGGGCGGAGTACTCTCGGGCGAATCATTGGCCATGAAATCGGCTCCTCACTGGTCTCACTACGATCGTTGCCGGACTTCCCTGGATTGTAACTCACCAGCACCGCTGCTGGGAGCGGCAGTACGCTGATCAGCCACCCCGTGATCACTCCACATCGCTAACGCGATGGTGTCGAGTCGTGGAAATCCTGCAATAGTCGTCGCGGGATACCAATCGGAATTACGTCCACTGTTCCCAGGAACGCCGCGGCGAGCGGATTGTGGAAGCCGGCTTTGGGCGCTACCAGCGTCAAGGTGCGCGCGGCGCGAAAGGTGATTGAACCAGGGATCCCCGTGTCGGCATTTAATCCAGTCGGGAGATCAATCGCGATACGCAGGGCCGGCGAGTTGTTCAGGAGAGTCAGCACCGCTGGCAGCGGCGGACGCAGTTCGCCCTGACTGCCGATGCCCAAGATTGCATCGATAATGGTTGAACAGTCCGATAACGCTGCCTGCCAGTAACGAGCGCTGGCCGCTTGCTCGGCGGTTACCACCTGTGCGTCTAATCCCGCCGCCGTCACCACCCGCCACTGCACGGCTGCATCAGGTGATAGTCGAGCTGGGTCACCCAGCAGCACCACGCGTACGGCATGGCCCGAATTGTCCAGGTGCCGAGCGATCACGAGCCCGTCCCCACCATTGTTACCGCTGCCACAGACGATCACGATTGGGCCCGCGAGCCCGAGCTGCTGAAGCCTTTGAGCACACCCGGCGCCAGCGTTTTCCATCAGCACCAGTCCCGGCAGGCCATATTCCCGCCACGCTCGAGCATCCAGCTCGCGCACTTGATCGCTGGTGAGTGTTGAACGCGGCGGAGGCTGGGGTGTCGGTGTCGCGTCGTGGTTCGTGAGATTCATGTCGCCGTGCTCCTCTAGACAAAGGCCATTGGGGCGAGGAAAACAGTTAGATCAATCGTGGTTCGTGACAGGATGGCCAATTCAGCGCCCATTGAGAAGGGTCAGGTGCGGCAATGCCCATTTTTGAATTTGAATGTCGAAAGTGTCATGGCGAGTGTGAGTTGTTGGTGCGGAATGAGGAAGCTCCCGAATGCCCGCATTGCGGCAGCCACGATTTACAAAAAATGCTGAGTGTTCCAGCGGCGCACACGCGGGCGGGAGGCGGAGCGGAACTGCCGGTCTGCAATCCAGCACCGCGGGCCGGTGGCTGTGGCGCACCCTGGTGCGGGACCGGCGGTTGTCAGAACTAGTCGTTGCATTGTCCCGCCCCTTGAAGTGGACCCCAAAAGCTGGACAGGCGGCGGGGGGAAAACAAGATAGCGTCGCGGAGGCTCAGAGAGACGTTCAGGAGGGACGAAAATGACTCCACGACGTATTCATCGAGATGCGACTTTCAAAGCCCGAGTGGCTTCTCCTCCACAGGAAAAAAGGTTGAGTCAAATTGCCGACGCGTCGCTCAGCGTTTTTTCCTGCGGGGGAGAAGGGAGTGCTGTTGCGTGAATGTGGCTCGCTTCGGGACGTTTTCTTTTTGGGTAAACGATTCTTCAAAAGAAACGTGCTCCCCTCTCCCCAATCAGAAAAATCGGGTTGTTATCCATTTGGAAATAAGATGCCATGTTTCTGATTGGGGAGAGGGGCTGGGGTGAGGGGCTAGAGCGCCGCTTGAAGCACGCACACCGGCTTGATTTATGGATAAACATCGCAGCACCAAGTATCCATCTTGCTGCCAGCCAACGAGCAAAACCTGCTGGCTTGCCTTCGAACTGCTTACTCCATTAGCCCCCCATCCCCAACCCTTCTCCTCCACAGCCTGACGGGTGACTTTGCCGAGGCACTGCTGTCCCTGGTTGGCGAACGAGCTGTCGGTCTGAGTGCCAATGTTGTCTTACGTTTCAGGGAACCATGGTGTGTGGAAGATGAGGAGTGGAGCAACCGTGGTCTCGCCGACAAAAAGTACGTTTACGTGTGGGCCGATAGCACCGTACACGCTTTTCAAAAAAAGACAATTTCTTGCGAACCAATGCAAGAGAACAGTGTCTATATCTGAAGCAGGCGACGAATGTGGTCGCGGAACAGGGAATCTGAAAAGCAATCAATCACTGGATACGAGATCATGACTTCAATACGACCCAGTTACCTAAGGTCAATACTGACTGAACGATTTAATGGATCGAAGGGTTGTGTCGTTTCGCAAGACGCGAATACGCTCCCCTTGCATCCACATCGGAGGTAACACTCGGCCGTACTAACGAAGCAACGTTGGCGAACCCGGTGTTACCCCAAAGTGACAACGGGTTTTTTCGTGCCTATTTCCAACGTTTTACAGACAGACGGACTGGTAGCTGAGACGGTATAGCGGCGGTCTGAAGAACCGCAGAGGAGGGTTCGAGCACCTCCCAGTCCACTGGATGCGCACCTGGCAAAAACTCACACGAGAACAACTGCGCTAGAGGTGCGCACCTACCTAACCAATTGCGGCTCGTTCGACTTCTGGCGAGGTCACTGGTCTTTCAAGCCAGCTAGGTCGGGTTCGAATCCCACACGAGTCACTAAGCAGGAATCAGGTACCAGGCGTCAGGTTTCAGGTAAATCACTGAAGCCTGAAGTCTGACTCCTGAAGACTGATCACGGGCTTGCCGACGGGTCGGCGCTTTGACTTGCACTCAAGGTTTCAGGGTTCAACGCCCAGCAGGTCCACTGACATAACGACTATCGGGCAGAGGTGCAGATGGGAGCACGCCTGCTTTGGGAGCAGGAGGATCTCGGTTCGACCCCGAGGTGCCCGACTTGAGGTGATGGTAGTCGAGGGCTGGAGCCCATATCCGTCTGATAAGCGGATCGCGCTGAGTTCAATTCTCAGGGCTACCACTGAACAACAAACTTAAAAGGAGAACAGGATGCAATTACTTAGTCGCTTGAAACGCATAGCCATAACCATTCATGAGGTTGTGGTGTAGCGGTAGCACAGCGGACTTTTAATCCGCAAAGCGTGGGTTCGAATCCCACCGGCCTCACTTGTTCGGCGTGCAGCTCGCTGGTCCGAGCAGCGTCCTTATAAGACGAAGGTCGAAGGTTCGATTCCTTCCACGCCGACTTGGAAGACAAACAAGCATAAATGGGATTGTGGCAGACAGGGTAATGCACCGGTCTCTTAAACCGGCCGATGTGGGTTCGATGCCCACCGATCCCACTGATAAACAGGTCTCAGGTTTCAGAAATCAGGTTTCAGTAGATGCACTGAAGCCTGAAGTCTGGCTCCTGAAGTCTGACACAGATCTTTGACAATTTGGTTGAGCCAACAAAAGGCGTCCATGGTGTAGTGGTAACCCATCTCCTTGCCAAGGAGGAATTGCGAGTTCGATTCTCGCTCCTTCCGCCTTGTCTTAGATGATTGTGCCATTGGCCGAGCGGCAAAGGTTCCAGGCCTCCAACCTGGCGAGGTCGGTTCGACTCCGACATGGCACTCTCGGGTGTTGACTAATGGTAAGTCAGCTGTCTTTGAAGCAGCTCTATGGAGGTTCGACTCCTCCCGCCCGCGCTGGAAGAACAAATCAATACTCCGGAGTAGCAACTGTTGGTCGTTGCGTCTGGCTCTGAACCAGAAGCTCGCAGGTTCGATTCCTGTCTCCGGTGCTGTGGCCGTCCTGTATTGGTTCAGGAACTTGGCTGTGAACCAAGTTTATGTCGGTTCAATTCCGATCGGTCATCCTTCGTATGGAAGACATCCGGCTGGATGAGGAAGCCACCTTGAAAGTAGTCGTCGCTAGTAACGCTTCGGGGTTCGAGTCCCTGGTCTTCCGATTTGTTTGAAATACATAGTCCTGTGCCCAGCGGCGAAGGCACCTGCCCTGTCTTCTAAAACACTGCCACCCAGTCGATCGACGGTTCGAGTCCGTCCAGGATTCCTGACATGGACACTGATGAACAATATGGCTTGCGAGTGTGATGGATTCGCACGACAGTCTTCGAAACTGTTAGACAAGGTTCGATTCCTTGGCGAGCTACTTTCTATAAATGGTGTGGTGCGCTAATTGGCATAGCGGCTGAGCTCAAACCTCAGTGTTTGTGGGTTCGAGTCCCACCCTCACCACTTGTGCATGACGTGGTACGCGAATTGGTACAGCGGCGAAGCTTAAACCTTCGCGATTGCGGGTTCGAATCCCGCCTGCGTCACTGTCGAAAACTTGGGTCGATTGGACTTGGGAGTCCAAGCTGTCTGTAAAACAGTCGCTCCTCGATGAGCAAGGTAGGTTCGATTCCTTCTCGGCCCACTGATGTGAACATGGCTCGGTGCGATGTTGGTATTTGCAGTCAGCCCCTCAAGCTGGCGCTCGCCGGTTCGATTCCGGTCCGAGTCACTGGTGAAGGCTTTAGACTTTAGGCGTTAGGCTATAGGAAGAGACAACCGCTTTGCGGTCATACCTAAAGCCTAAAGCCTAAAGCCTAAAGCCTGTTCCTGCAGGCTAGTTGGTACTGAGCTGACTTTCATAAGGTCGGTAACCCGATTCGATTCCGGGGCTTGCAACTTGCGGGTGAGCCAGCGCTCAGCTGAGCCTCATGAGCTCGGACGGCCAGGTGCGACTCCTGAACCCGCCATTTCTTAAAGGCTATAGGCTTTGGACTTTAGGCTTTAGCAAGAGCGTCGGATCGAATTGATCAGAGCGTTGATCACACGAGCTGCCTCGGAGGTCTTGTCCCGGATTGGTTGCAATTCCGTCGAGTAACCGAGTCGATCGGCAACAGACAGTTGATACTCTAGCTCTTTGGCAGAACCATAGCTCATATCGAGGAACCGCAGATAGTCAGCTTCAGAGTTCCTGGCACAACCTTCGACTATGTTGCTTGCAATGCTCATGGCTGCACGGCGAACTTGGGATGTCAATCCGAACAGTTCCTCTTTGGGAAAGCCGCGGGTAACGCGATAGACCTCCATAACAACGCCGTCAGCAATTCCAAACGCTCGCAGTTTTGTGTGGTCTCGCATGATTTCGTGTCTTCCTAAAGTCCAAAGTCCAAAGCCTAAAGCCTAAAGTCTACCCCGGAAGGTAGCCGGATACGGTTTGCCGGGCCTGTTTGCTAAACAGTGCAACTTCAAAAGTTGTGAGGGTTCGACTCCCTTGCCTTCCGCTCCGTTGGCTCAACCGATTGTCGAAGACAACATGGCTCGATGGTGAAGCGGACATCATCTCTCGCTTCTAACGAGAAGTTCCAGGTGTCCTGCCCCTCATGGAACTGGAATTGACGAGCTCTTGAGTTAGCATAACTCTAAGGAGCTTGTTCATGAGCGAATCGATCGAACGTAAACGACGGTGTTTTTCCGACGAGCAGAAGGCGGCTATCGTGCGGCGTCATCTGAGCGACAAGGTGCCGGTCAGCGACCTGGCGGATGAACACCAGATTCAGCCCAGCTTGATTTATCTCTGGGTTAAGCAGGTACTCGTGTCCTGCCCCTCATGGAACTGGAATTGACGAGCTCTTGAGTTAGCATAACTCTAAGGAGCTTGTTCATGAGCGAATCGATCGAACGTAAACGACGGTGTTTTTCCGACGAGCAGAAGGCGGCTAT
>JBIIHW010000004.1:0-235184 GCA_044235425.1 Pirellulaceae bacterium | reverse complement strand
CGGAGAGTGGACCGACGATGTCGCCCGACAATGTCGCCCGACTTTCCAAGTCGGTAAGCGCGGGTATTGCATGGCGTGGTTTTACTCGAGTGCTTGTCCACTCGGAGAGTGGACCGACGATGTCGCCCGACAGTGTCGCCCGACTTTCCAAGTCGGTAAGCGCGGGTATTGAGTGGCGTGGTTTTACTCGAACGCTTGTCCACTCGGAGAGTGGACCGACGGTGTCGCACGCCATTCTCGCAGCTGCTGCAGGTAACGCTGACGGATCACCAGCAGATCCTGGTCATAACGTCCATCCTTAAAGTCGGGAAAACTCCACTCAAACGGCTGATAGCGACCGCCTTGATACCGCGCAATTAAGTCGGCATAGATGCCGTCGCCAAGATGAATTTTCTGACCTGCATATTTGCAACTAGCCAATACCAGTTTGTTGTGATCGAGAAACCCTAGATCGAGATTCACCGTACGTCCGCGACTACATGCCAAATCAGCTTCCAATTGATTACATCGCAATTTGTAGGGCCGAATCGCCTCTGGAGGAATGAGCGGCTGGCAGGTCACTATTCGCCGTTTCAAGTCTTGGCCCATCTCCGCTTCATAATAGTTCGTGATCTGAAACGGTACGTCCGCACCCGAGTAATCAATAACGCCCCAGCATTCCTCGACCCCTCGCAGCGCCGCCGTCAGTGACTCGGTGGACCCCCACAAAATCGCGATGAGAAGTTTTACTGGTGTGACGACTTCGGGAGGTGCCATGAAATGATCGCCGCTCTGCGGACCGCGTTCACGTACGGTCTCGGTCTGCTCGTGGAAACAACGCCAATGCCTGTCTGACAACTTCCGGTGCAATCCCGAATTCACGAACCATCAGCTCCGCCAATTGCTCGTCATCGGAAAGCTGCGTACGAGCAACGGAGGAGCGGTGACGTACTTGATGCCGCTGGCCCTGCAAATAATGCTGCGCGCCCTGCCGCACACTCGTCAGCACCGGATAGCTCATCATCTCCCAAGCAAATGATTCCTGCCAGACTCGCAGAAATTCACCGGCATCCACCGGATCTGTCTTAAAGGTCAGCCGATAGGTTGTTCGTTCGCCGGTGCTACGATTGTGTGGATCGGCAACCGCAGTGAGCAGGTCCAATCGTCCGGGAGTGGACTGAGGTCGTAAACGCAATTCGTGAAACGATGTCGCACGGCGCTGTTCGCGGGTGAGATCAAGCGGAATCGGTTCCGTGATGAGATATCCAGGATCTACCAGATGCGGATGCTGATCGATCCACACCAGCAGTGCGCAGTGAGTGTTTGGACCGTAACGCCGATCGGCCAGAATCGGCTCGGCGGGAAACCCCAGCGCCCGAATCAAATGCAACAAGGTAGCGGTGAGCGAAAAGCAGGTGCCGCCTGTACCCCAGCGCGCATGATCACTGATCACCGTCGCGGGTGTGCGAAGCAAGTCATATCCTGTTGCCTGCTGTGAGTGTCGAATAACCTTCGTCAGATTCTCGTACGGCAGCCTCGCAAAATGACGAATCACCTCCCGCAGCAGCGTCTGCTGATCAAGGGCCGGATTGAGTTGAAAGAATGTCAGGTACTGCTGCAATAAACGAGAGTCGGTTGGCAGTGCTAACGGATGATCAAAGTCGGTCACTCGACAATCACCTATTTCTTCCGTGGTGCTTCGCCGATGGGACGTCGTGAAGTGCCCGCGGCGGTGGCCAGACTGTCGCGCGAACTCGTCATCAAATAAGCGAACAGGTTGGCGATTTCTTCCTGACTCAGATTGTTCAGTAATCCAGCTGGCATCGATGATTTGCGACTCGGCTGAATCTCGTCGATATCAATCTCACGAATCGCAACCTTCTCGCCGTTGCTTTGCAGAACGACACGTTCACCCTGAGCTCCCGCAGCCACAATGCCGGTGTAGCTCTTTCCGGTATTTGTCGTGACGATGCGCGAGGCGTACTGATCCGAGATCACATGGGACGGAAAGAGGATCGATTCAAGAATCTCTTTGCGCATGAATCGTCGTCCGATGGTGGTGAGATCGGGACCAATCCGCTCACCACGACCTTGATAGACGTGGCATTTGATGCATTGAGCTTTCGCAAAGACGGCAGCGCCTTCCGTGGCAGAGCCTTTCCTTAATCCATCGCCGACGGTCAAGTATTCCAGCAGCTCATCGAAATTCCAGGTGTTCTCTTCGTTCGGTTCAGGTAACACCGCCTCAGGCTGATCGGGATATTTCTTCCGAAACCAACTCTGCCAGGCTGCCAGCGCCTTGTCCCACGATTCATCAGGCGCCGCAACCTGCTCTTCGCCCCAATGGTTCAGCAGCGCGACGGCTTGTTCCCCGCCCTGATCTTTCAGTTCGAGTCCGCGCAAAATTACTTGCCGATAGTATTCCGGTGCTTCGGGTGCGTCAGGAACGGACAGCAGTTTGCCGATCACTTCTTGAGCGGCCTTGCCTTCGAGGATGGCGAGACTGCGGACCAGGTAGTCCCAGTTCTCGCCATCGGGTTGCTGGGACAATCCGATGGCGGCGGCTGGCCGACGCTCCGGGTCACGACGCCAGACCTCTCGCAGATAGGCCATGGAAGCGGGGTCGCCACTACGCGCCATCACCGCCACGAGACCAACCAGCAAGGGCTTGGCGGATTCTTCATTGCGCTCCGCCAGCTTACGATCGACCTCGCGCAGCTGTTCCAAGGTGGCCTCATCCAGCTGCTGTGGGAGTCGAAAGATGCCACCCAGTGCCGCATTGGGCCAGCGCAGAGCACGAGTCAGCGCATAGCGACTCTCCTCGTCGTCCAAACTGCGAGCGAAATCACGAGTCACATTCCGCACGTAGATCGGCAGATTACCCGCGCTTTCCGCGCGCGCCGACTGCTCCAGAAAATCGATATAAGCCCATTTCTGATCGCGACTCCAGCCTTGATGTATATAGCGTAAATAGAGCGCCACATGCAGTTTGTCAGCTGGATCAGCTTTCGATTTCAGATAGTCTACATAACGATCCGTGATATCACTTACCCCCAGATAGGCCAGTAAGCGAATGAGCTCACGATTCATCGCTGAAGCACCGCCGGGGAATTCTTCCTTGAGCCAACCCGCTAAGTCCTCCAGCTCAGTCGGCGCTAGCTCGCCTCGCTGAATGGCAACTTGCAGCAATCGCAGCAGATCAACAAAGTTTTCGTCGCTCACAAACTGCTGGCTGACCTCACTCACGCGAGACACGATTCGCCGTGCATGTTCGGCTGATGGCTGAGCGATCATGAGTGCCAGTCCACCATGAATCAGCACTCGCTGCTCATCACTGCCAAGTACCTCTTCGAGATAGCTTTCTACCGGCTGACGCTCCAGCAGTCGCCGCGCGGCCGTACCCAAATGAGCATCATTGGTCGCCAGACAGGCACGTAATTTGGTAAACGGCACGGCTGTTTCCGAGCGAGCCAGCGATTCACAAGCTCGACGACGCACCATCAAATTTGGGTCGTTCAGCAGGCCCAGCAGTTTTTCTGTCGCATCATCAGCAGCGTGAATTCCCATCAGGTCAGCCACCTTCCCGCGCACTAACTCGTTCTTGTCACGAGCCAGATCACCCAACAGTTTGCTGCTCGGCGCAGGTCCGAAGAGCTGCATGAGTTCGAGTGCTCGCAAGCGATATTCCGGTGGATTGCTGGCACTTCGCACGACGCCTTCCACCAGGCGATCCCAGTTATCACCTAATTGCTGTTTCGTTTTGGCAATGCGCTGGCGGGCCCAGGCCGAGTTAGGTTGTGGTTGGCGAATCGCAGCACTGATGCCTTCACCCAGGTCGCTCACTTCGGGCGGAATCTTGCCTCGCCACACAACGCGATACAAACCACCATCCGTCCCTCGACCACCTGTGACGAAATACAGAGCACCATCGGGACCAACATCCAGATCGGTCACGTTGAGCGGTTGACCTTCCAAAAACACTTCGCTGCTCGCGGTATAGGAACTGCCATTCGGCTTGAGCTTCACTGCCAAGATGCGTCCGCGTGTCCAGTCAGCCAGGAAGAGCGAGTTTTGATAGCGTGCGGGAAAGGCGAAATGCTGATAGACGGCTCCACCCGTCGGTGAGCCTCGACCGGTATCCAGCGCCGCGGGGACGGTGTCGGGATAATATTCCGGCCAACGTGACCAACCGCTGCGCCAGCCAATATCACTGCCACTGGTGACGTGAAAGAGCTGTGTGTTGCGAAACCACGGTGTGCCTTCGTCGGTCTCCATGTCACTGTCATGAGCGAACAAATCGCCGCTGCGATCAAAGACGATGTCATACACGTTCCGCAAACCACCAGCGAAAATCTGCACCACCGTGCCATCGGTATCGGTTCGCAGTACAGCTCCACCCGGTGCCTTCACTCCTACCGCATGCCCGCCTGGATCTTCATAACGCGGCACCAAATCGCCTTCGTAGTAATTCCGATAGGGACTCGATGCATCGATCTCCCGATCGACTGCCGTGAGGTTACCAATCACGGTATAGATCAAACCGTCGGGACCGAGTGTCACAGCGTGTGGACCATGTTCACCCATTTCCCCTGTAAACTTTACGAGGAGCTTCACCTCCTCTAACGAACCATCGCGATTCTTGTCGCTCAGTCGATAGAGGCCAGCTCCTTGTGGACCATCGGCGGTTACAAAGACGTCGCCGTTGAGTGCCAAGATACCTTGGCAGTTCTTCACCTTGTCACAGTAAACGCGCGTCTTATCGACCACCTGATCGCGATTGCTGTCGTAGAGCAGCAGCAGCGGGCCACCCTCTTTGGCAGCAATAATATGACCGAACTCGTTGAACGTCATGGCAATCAGCGAACCCGTCTGCTGATCGTTCATGATCCGCTCGACCGTAAACTCTTCGGCAATCTGGAAGCGCTCGTTCTTGTGCGTCTCCTCAACGGCTACGTGCTCCAGTCGATCCCAGGGTGCCGTCTCGCCCAGCTTGCCGTATACCTTCGCCGCACTCCACCGTGAATCGTTGTAAATCATCGTGTCCCACAGCGGGTAGGGACTCAGCGATGTCTTCCAGCTATCGTCCGAGGAAAACGACTGCCACTCGCCACGGCCCGCCTTCATCTGCACTCGAGCGGCTAAACCGGCCGTGTTTCCCTGTGAATTCACGACTCGAATGGCTATCACATTGCGCCCACGATTGAGATGCTTGGCGAGGTCGTGGTCGGTGAGTCGACGGTAGCCACCGCCCGAGGCAATGCTTCTACCATTCACATGCAACTCGTACGCATCATCGGCCGCGATCGATAACACGGCGCTATCGGGAGCGGCGCTGAGCGTAAAGGTTTTGCGAAAATAGCACGCTCCCGTGGGAATCTTGCCCGCCGTCTGATCGGACGACCAGATCCATTTCGCTTCCTGCGCAGTCGTCGGACAGACTGGCAGCAGGACCACCACGAACAGGAACAAGCGATAGATCCAGGCCCCACATCCATGCGGGAAAAAGCGAGTCATCGTGACCACCTTCACAAGAGAAAATCATCCCACGAACCGTCGTGCGCCGACCGAGCATCCGGCGAGAGAGTAGCAAGAAAACGGTAATCTGGGCAACATCGATTTAGTCGTCGAGTGCCCGGATCGGAAAGAGCTCCGAGCGGTCATGCTGCCGGGTCATCTGCCGCTGCAGCCGCGCGACCAAATCGGGATGTTCAGCGGCCACATTACGCTCTTCAGCGGGGTCCTCGCGGAGGTTGTAGAGCTCGACTGGGCCTGGGTTTAACGGCTGTTTAGGACCGGGGTTAAGTCGCTGCCGAACGGCCTTCCAGTCACCCATGCGAATGCTTTGCTGCCCGCCATATCCGGGGAACTCACGGTACAGCAGTTCACGTGGCGGTTGCGATTTTCCCAGCAGCGTTGGCGCGAAGCTCACGCCGTCCAAGCCGGCCGGTATCCGAGCCGACTCGCCACCCAGTTCCAGCAGCGTCGGCAGCCAGTCCTCAAAGCCTGTCACCCGATCCGACGTGCTCCCCGCCGCCACTCGCCCCGGCCAACGCACCAGACACGGCACTCGCACCCCACCCTCATACAACGAACCTTTACGCCCTCGCAGTCCACCAGCACTCTGAAAGAACTCCGTGTCCGTTCCTCCCAGCTCGTCATACAGCGGGCCGTTGTCCGAAGTGAAGACCACCAGTGTACGCTCCGCAATTTTGAGTTCGTCGAGCAGATCGAGGAGTTTACCGATTTCGCGATCGAGCCGCGTGATCATCGCCGCATAGGTGGCTCGCGGAGTGAGATTCGGAAGATAGCCACGGTTGCCCACATAGGGCCGCTCAGGAAACTTACCCGCATACTCCGCAAGCGAATCCTCGGGGACCTGTAATGCCAGGTGAGGAACAGTGGTCGGATAGTACAGAAAAAACGGTCGCTCGGCCTGTTGCCGCACAAATTTCAAGGCCTCCGCAGCAATCCGGTCCGGCGCGTAATCCTGGCCACGATAGCGGACATAACTCTCCGGTTTCTCCGGATCCGCTTCCGCAGGCAATTTCTGGTGAGCGGCAAAGGCGGGATTGTTGAGTTTGATTTGAGTGGCGTTATCCCAAAGTGTTGGCGGATAGAAGTTATGCGCTACCGCTTGGCAGTTATAGCCAAAGAAGCGATCGATTCCCTGCCGCAGCGGCTCGCCCGTGGTAGCCGGTGCTCCCAGACCCCACTTCCCAAACGCGCCGTTGATGTAGCCCAGCTGCTGCAGGATTTTGGGCAGGGTCACCAGGTCGGCGGGAATCGGATATTGCCCTTCCTCTTTGCCCCGATACTGGCGATTGTCACGGATGAAGGCATGCCCCGGATGCTTCCCGGTCATCAGCACACAGCGCGATGGCGCGCAGACGGCATTCCCAGAGTAATGCGTGGTAAGCCGCATACCTTCGCGGGCAAGTCGATCGATGTTGGGCGTTTGAATCTTTTGCTGACCAAAACAGCCCACGTCGCCATAACCCAAATCGTCACACAAGATGAAGACGATATTCGGACGGTCCACCGGTGGCTTCGCGGCGTTCTCCAAACAACCAATCGCCGCGTTCCGCTCCTCACGATCCTTCCGCTCCTCACGATCCTTCCGCTCCGCCCCGTCACAGAACCGGCCAATCAATCCTGCCGTCTCATTCCCGCCACTCGCCAGCACCCCAACTACCAGCAACGGTAGCCAGTACCACCGTCTCCGGACGGGCAAGGCGCAGCGCCTAGCGAAAAGCGACGTGAAACGCGAAGCAGAAGAAAAAGCGAAAGACCGGGTGCGGATGATCGGGCTTGTCATGAGTGTATCGTGAGCGTGTTGAGCGTTTAGGATTTGAGATCAGGGAGCGGATAGTGCAGGGAATTTCGTAGCCAGTCGCCGTTGTGCTGCAGCTCCGCTAGCAACTTGGCCGTCAATGACTCACGCTGCTCGTACAGCCGGTAGCCTGCCACCGGCCGCAGATAACCACGAGCTTCCGGATGCTGGGCAAAAAGGGCCTCCGCACCCATACGTTCAGCCCAGCGACCATAACGCTGCCGCTTCTCGAGCAACGCGCGCACAATGAATGGCATCAGCAACGAGTAGTCTGCTTGGACGCTTTCGGTTTGAGCCTGATACAAGTCGCGATCTACTTTGCCCCAGGTGACCGCTTCCGCTGGTAAGCATGACGACAACGACCCATCACTCACCGGCGCCGACACAATCTGGACATCAAAGGCATACCCGGA
Source organism: Pirellulaceae bacterium (assembly GCA_044235425.1). Lineage (GTDB taxonomy): Bacteria > Planctomycetota > Planctomycetia > Pirellulales > Pirellulaceae > JBJSXJ01. The sequence continues at coordinate 227,462 of JBIIHW010000004.1, read as the reverse complement.
AATGTTTTCTAGACCGAGTATCTGACTTAGCGTTGGCTCTGGTTGCAAATTGTAGTTCTTGGGCACTCCACCACCCAGAATCAGCGTCGCGAGAGCGCGTGTCGGTGATTCGCGCAGCCCCCAAAGATGATAGGCACAGGACTCGAAAACTTCCGCGTGCATATCCAGTTCAAATTGGTGGTTGGAGATGAGTCCCGCACGCTGCATCGCCCAAAGTTTGACAGAGTTGAGAAATACACTGCCATCGGCGGGCGCACCCACCAGGATCGGAATGGCTCGCTGCTGACAACAGGCCAATAGTCCACTGGATAGTCCCCGTACTTGCTCCTGCGCGTGATACAGTTCCCCCAGTCGATAACGAAACTCCGTGCCCGTCATCTTCTTTTGAAAATCAGGTCGCTGCAGGGCGGCCGAGATAAAACGATCCTGGTTCAATAGCACCGCTTCGTCGAAACCGACGTTCGCCACGCGAATCGTACGCTCATCGCGGAGCGCTCCATCATCGCCATGCAGCGGCACTTGAAAAAACGACTCCGGTGGCACTTCATGCAACGACCGATGACCATCGTGATAGCAGACGGCGTCGGTGGTACTCAGGTACGCGACCCAGCCTGTCTCCAGAAGCGGAATTAACCAGGTGTGATGCTGAGCGGAAACGGTGACCGGACCGGCAATGGCAAGTGTGAGCGGGCAACCAGCTCCAATCGCTCGATCCAAAATCCCATAGATACGACTCAGAAATGCCGCTCCAAATGCCGGCAAACAGAAGCGAAAAAGCTCGTCCAGCGACTCGACTTCATCCACCCGCCGCGCAACGAGCGCAGGTCCAGCAGTCGCAGGTCCAGCAGTCGCAGGTCCAGCAGACGCAGGTCCAGCAGTCGCAGGTCCAGCAGACGCAGGTCCAGCTGCTGCGGCTGCTGCCGGTTCGCCCGCGGAACGGGTGCCCGCGGGCCCAGATTGACAGGGATACTTACTGCTCATTTCCGCTCGCCTTTCAAATATGCGAGCAAGTCAGCAAACTCCTGACGACTCACGTTTTTTTCCAATTCTTGTGGCATCAGCGACAACCGACTGGCAACCAGCTCTTCGATATCCTCGCGCAGTATCGTGTCCTCTTTGCCTTGCGATTGTCGCAGCGTGACGCTTGTGGGTGACTCCGCTGCCAGTATCCCCGTCAGCACTCGGCCATCCTTCGTTGTGACGACATACGCGGCGAACCCGGGAGTGATTTCTTGTTCGGGAATGACGATGTGGAGCAGAATCGCTTCTTTGGCTTGGTTACGGATTCCGAACAGATCGGGTCCCACGGCGATCCCGGCTTGGTCCAGTCGATGGCAGGCCGCACACGCACGTTTAAACACGAGCTGTCCCTCTGCTGGATCACTTGCCAAGGACACAACCGATTTGAGCTCTTCGTAAACCTTTAAGCGATCCGCACCGCCCACGGATTGATAGAGCTGTCGAGCGCGTCGCTGGATTTCCGGATCGCGGCTATCAAGTAATGTTTTACGGCGCAGCGTGTCGATGGCTCCCGAGGGGACAATGTTCTGTTCCATGGCTTGCAACAGGCCGGCATGATGCTGGCTGGAAGCCAGGAGTGCCCCGAGTACTTCGTCGCGTACAACGGGCGTGTAGGCGGGGAAGCGGTCAGCAGCGAGCAGCTTATGAGCGATTTCGGGATGGGACATCAGCCCCAGGGCTCGAATCGCCAGCACTTGCAGCTCACTGCCTTCACGAGGCTGGATGAGGTTGAGTAACGCGGAGCCGGCGGTGGCGTAGTCGCTGGTGGCCAGCAGCTGTAACGCGATTCTTCGGCGTCCTTGGTCCGCTGCTGCGGTCACGTGGGCATTCCCGGCAATTTCCAGGGCCTGCTGCAACTGAGCGGCCAAAGCCGAGCGAACGGGGGCCAAGTCCGCGGCCGCTGGCGGCAACAAGGCTTGCCAAATCGAAGCCGCGTCTTTCGCCAGCCCACGATTGCGGAGCGACTCGGCCAGACCAACCAAGAGAGCCGACGTTTCACTGAACTCGGCTGGCTGTTCACGCACCAGAATCAATTGCAAAAGTTCCACCATGGCACTCGGCTCACGGCCGGCACCGAGCAGCCTTCCCAGTTCATAAAAGAGATCCGTGTGTACTGATTCTGAAGTTCGCGGTGCCGCCAGCAGCGACGTGAGAAACGCTTGATCCTCGCTTCCCAGCGAACTGAACACGGCCGCTCGCAGCCAACGATCTTCCGGTTGTCGCAAAGCGATCGTGGTGAGCGGTCCCACTTTGGCTGTGGAATTAAGTGCCCCCAAAGCCAAAGCAACTTGAAAGCGCACGCGCGGATCGGGGTCACTGGCCATCAGTACCACTCGGTCACGCCACATCGCTTCCGCTGGCAATTTTGCTTCGATCAGCTGCAGAGCGGCCGCTCGCACAGCAGGTACAAAATGCGACAGGGCGGAACCAAGCACTTCGTCGGTGAGGATATCGGCCACCTGTTCGTGACGCCGAGCGAGGAGGGAGAGGGCCAACAGCGGAGCGGCCGGAGGAGTACCCATGGCATTCGGCGGTGCCGCCAAAATCTCACTCACCAGCCGTACATCCAACTGGTCGGCCGACTCCAGCAGCAAGCGGAAGGCCGTATCGCGTCGCCAACCATCGGCATCCTTGAGTAGTGGCACCAGACCGGACGACGAACGCGAATGAATGCGATGGCGCCGCTGAGCAACAAGCGTGTCGGTGGCAACGTCACTCGACAACACGCGCCAAATTCGTCCCATTCCCTGGCCGCTGGTGAAATCGGTGTGCTTGCGAATTTCAGCAGGCAGATAATCGGGATGCTCGATCGTCTTGCGATACATGTCGCAGATATAGAGTCCATCATCAGGACCATGAGCCAAGTAGACGGGACGAAACCAATTGTCGGTACTGGCGAGAAACTCCACTTCGTTGGCAGCACGCTCGGCCATGAAGGTCGCTCCGTGCGGAATCAATCGGTCGAAGTGGACGAGGTTACCGGTCGGGTCGCACGAAAAGATGCCACCACGGTAGGCCGTGGGTAAATGATTGCCGCGCCACACCGTCACTCCACACGCCGCCGTGAAGGTACCGGCGTGGGAATCAGCCGTCGTCACATTGCTGCTCCGCGGGTAGAGACGTGCTGCCCGGCCATGTCCGCGTAGCGGCTCCGGAGCCAAATCGGTCGGACAATTCTGCACGGTGTCGGAAAAGGCCAGTCGCGGATTGCGACGCCAATAATGGGCCGACGTTACCACATGCTGCGCTTGCACTCGGTTGTAGCAAATGAAACGCTGACCGCCGTCGTCAAACGTCATCCCGAACTGCGAACCACCATCGGCCGCCTCGAACTCACCGGTGTCCGGTCGAAAACGCAAATCGGTCCGCTTCAGCTCCACGGGCGGCCGCTGCGGCTGCTGGGGATTACTGATCTTGCCGCCGGTGAGTCCACTGGTGACGTAAATCCAACCATCCGGTCCCAGCGTCGGATGGCTGACGCGTAATTGCGTGCTGCCGGCGGTCGAGAATCCGGTGAGCAAGACGTTTCGTTCGTCCGCTCGCCCATCGCCGTCGGTGTCTTGCAGGTACAAAATATCCGGTGCGCAGGTCACGATCAGTCCGCCACGCCACGGGAGCACTCCGTTGGGAAACGTCAATTCCGTCGCGAACTCATGACGGCGATCAAACTGGCCATCATCGTTGGTGTCTTCGAGTAGCGCGATGCGCCCGGCTGGCGGCTCACCTGCGGCGGGTCCGGTGGGATAACCACGGTTCTCCGCCACGTAGGCGCGGCCCAATTCGTCGAATGCCAGCGCCACGGGACTCACCACCAACGGCTCGGCCGCCACCAATTCCACCCGCAAACCGGGCTCTAATTGGAATGTCTCGGCAGCGCGTTCGGGAATGGTCTGTGCCACTGCCGACGCGACGGTCGAACTCAAGACCAACAAACAGCTGATTACTTGCAGTCTCAGCACGCGCAACCTCGCTTTCAAAGGATGATCATGCAGAACGACGCAGGCAGTTACGCGGCGCCGCGTGCCTTCCAATCGATGCCCGAAAGTGAGGCCAGCGCCAGCATCAACGCGTGAGTACCATCTCGGCCATGTCCTTGTGCTTTGAGCGCCTCATAGAGCTGCTTCGCCAGTGCGATACCCGGGAGGGCCAGTCCCATGCGACTCGCTTCACTCAAAACAATTCCCATGTCCTTAATGAAATGCTCGACGAAAAAACCGGGATCAAAGTTGTTGGCAATGATGCGTGGTCCCAAGTTGGACAAAGACCAACTGCCCGCCGCACCGGGACCAACCGACTGCAAGACGGTTTCCAGATTCAAACCGGCTTGGTAGCCGTACAGAAGTGCCTCGCAGACGCCAATCATATTGCTGGCGATGAGTGTCTGGTTGACGGCTTTGGTGTGTTGCCCAGCACCTGGACCGCCTTGATGCACGATCGTCTTGCCCATCGCTTCAAAGCAGGGACGCAGTGCCGCGACGACGGCCGGATCTCCACCGATCATGATGGAAAGCCGAGCTTCCCGGGCGCCAACATCGCCGCCGGAGACCGGCGCGTCGACGCTATGGACCTGCCGCTGCTGAGCCGCGTCGTGAATTTCCACAGCGAGCGACGGTTCGCTGGTGGTCATGTCAACCAGGATCGAGCCCGGTGCAGCACCCGCCAAGGCGCCTTGAGCTCCGAGCATCGTCTCCCGCACATCACGAGGGAAACCGACGATGCTGAAGACGACGTCACTTTGAGCTGCCACGGCGCGGGGCGTATCAGCCCACTTGGCCCCCTGCGCCAACAAAGGCTCGGCTTTGGCACGCGAACGGTTGTAAACAGTCGCCGAAAAACCTCGCTGCAGCAAATGACCACACATACTCGAACCCATCACGCCGGTACCAATCCAACCGATGCGAGTCTTTCCGGGAACAACTTCCATGACCGCCATGAGCGGAATTCCTTTACTGCAAAATTTTCTGTTACGCCAAAACTTCGATGAGAACCGAGGCTCGCTGAAGCCCCTACGAGAGGCGGCTGGAAGAGCCTAAAACTCAGGTCGCTTCATGATTTCTCCCAGGATGAAAGCCGTACGAATCTGCTGCGGCGAACTGAGCGCTCGTGCGATTTGCTCAGCCACGGTAAGCGGTTCCAGCAACCGCGCATCAACAATCTCGCCAGCAGCACCACGACCCAGGTTACCCCGCGGCCCCTTTCCTAGCGACTGATTCACATGCTCGGCAAGTTGCTGCTGCTCCCGCGCCACCGACTCGCCTAAATGCGATGTGTGTTCGGCAATGGAGGAATTATCCAGATGCCGTGCGACGTGCTCTTCAACACTCTCCGACACAGGAATACCAACGACGATCGTCTCATCTGCCGTGGGAACTTGATTCGAAGAGCGTTGGCGATGGCGCTCGGACGCCGCATCACCGCGCTGGGGAGCGCTCGAGGAGGGACGATTACGTCGCGCGCCCGGCGTTCCGGAGCCAGCGCGTCGCGGGCTTTCGCCGGCACCTGGAGGTCCCACTTCACCCAGATCTTCCAGGCTGCGTGGACGATTGCCGGTGGCCGTGCGGGGCGGAATCCGCGAGCGATTTGCCGGTGCACCGGGCGGTAGCTTGCGACGTGGCGGTGGTGGATTCCCCTGCTCAGCGAGTTCCTTGATCAGTTCAGCGAGTAACTTGCCAAGCATGTTGCGGACTCCTGACGAAAGTTTGAGGGAAATCGATTACGCTCGTGGCAGGAGACCCGGGGATCTGCTGCCGCGTCGATGCGGCGGGGACTGGTTACGTTTTCGAGACCGCACCGCCCGTGCTTCCCGCGCCGGCAATGGACCGACGCATATCCGTGTCGGCTTGCAGATTGCGCAATTTGTAATAGTCAACAATTCCCAGCTTGCCGGTGCGGAACGATTCCGCCATCGCCTTCGGCACCTCCGCTTCCGCTTCGACCAGCGAAGCACGACTCTCCTCAATCTTGGCTACCATTTCCTGTTCGGCAGCCACCGCCATCGCGCGGCGTCCCTCCGCCTTCGCCCGCGCCACCCGCGTATCCGCTTCGGCCTGATCCGCTTGCAGCTTGGCACCAATATTCTGTCCAACATCAATGCTCGCGATATCAATCGAAACGATTTCGAATGCCGTCTGGGAATCCAGTCGTCGTGCCAGCACGGTTTTGGAAATCAAGTCGGGGTTTTCCAACACGGCGGTGTGGTCTTCCGCCGATCCGATCGCGCTGACAATGCCTTCACCCACGCGAGCAATAATCGTTTCCTCGGTCGCACCACCGATGAGCTGTTGCAGGTTGGCACGGACCGTCACTCGAGCCGTCACTTTGAGCTCGATGCCGTTTTTCGCCACGGCCGATAACTTGGTTTGCGCTGACCCTTTGGCAGGACAATCAATCACCTTCGGATAGACACTCGTCTGTACCGCTTCGAGAATATTACGGCCGGCCAGATCAATCGCCGTCGCCTCGCGAAACGACAGCTGGATCGTTTTGGCTTTACGAGCCGCAATCAGAGCTCGAATGACCAGGGGCACATTGCCTCCCGCCATGTAGTGCGACTCTAGTGCCTTGGTGGTGAGTTCTCGATCGTCACCCAGTCCGGCTTGGACCGCCATAATCTTGCCCCGCACGATCACTTTGGGGTCGACTTTGCGGAACGTCATGCCGAGCAGGTCAAGGATTGAGATCCCAGCCTCAGTCAAGAAAGACTGAATCCAAAGGCGGAAATAGCCCGCGAAGATCGAGGCGAACACCAGAAAGGCGACGAGCATGATGCCAGCCACAACGAGGCCGACAACCGCGAACGGCGAAGCTTGAGAAACAATCATCACAACTGCGGCTCCAGGTAGGGGGCAGGGATCCAACCGTCCTGAATTACTAGTCGAACCTGCAGCCGTCCCGGGGTCAAGTAATCTAAATCACCAAATCGGCACAAACTGCTACCCGGATGGTTCATCAAAAGTGAAGTTTTCCAGCGTGGAGTTGGTGGCGGTTGCTGATGGTGCGAGCGGGCCGGTAGGCTGATTGGTGATCTGATTGGTGGGCTGAGGTGGCTCGGCATGGCGCTCGTAACGCTCGACTACCAGATAGCTCATCTCAACGCGTTTCACTCGTACCGACTGACCTGGTTCGATCGAAGCACCCTCGCCCAGCGCGTCGAAGGACTGCGCACCGATGGTGATGATGCCGCTGGGCAACATCTTGGTTTTGGCTAGGCCCAGTTGACCGATGAGCTGCTTGAGTTGTTGCTGTTGGCGGAGGGCGGGCGAGGCGGCATCGGGACCGCTGGGGGGCTGCACCAGCAGACGCTTACCAAGCGCGGTGTGAGGCCACAGCCGCAGCAGTGCCCATACCAGCACGGGCACAATCAGCGCAATCGTGATAATAAAAATGAAACCGAGCTTGGCGTTCACCTTGAATGCCAACACCACGGCACTGATCAGCACGATGGTGGCCGCTACTCCCAGAGCACCGCCGGAGGGAATAAAGAGCTCGGCGCCGACAATCACTAAGCCGAGGACCAGGAGCACAATCGACCAGAAGAAGTAATCCATCTCAGGCCTCGCAGACTATTCGCTGATAATTGCCGATTCCTGGGAAAGCTTGGCCATCATGCCCCGCAGGCTTTCCTCCAAGGAATCGATGAGCGGATCGCGCGTGGCCGCACGGGTACGCTGTGGACTGACCGTCAACGCGGGACCCACCTCCAGAATAACATGCAAACTGCCGTGGCGCCGCGCGCGGCCCTCCAAGTCCTCTTCCAATCGCTCGAGTGTTTCGAGCACGCGATCGACATACAACGGACCCTCTAAATACTCGGGCGGGTAAAAGCTCAACTGCTGTGCCAGATCGATGGCGGCTAAATGTGACTTCCGCTGCTCAAGCTCGGTGGTAGAGAGTCGTCCCGCGATGATGTCGGGGACCAGTTTGGTCCGCAGATTTTTCGCTCGTGGCAAAACCGCGCCAGTATCCGCCTTTCCCAGCCACTGCCGTTCCAACGGGCCGAGCAGCGCGTCGATCAATTGCTCCAGACGCGTCGCGAGTGAGCCGACTTGAACGGAGCCCAAGATCTCCAGTTCTTTGATGGCGAGCAGCGCCAGTCCGACTTTGCAGAGTCGTGCCCGCAGCGGAAGTTGACGCTGCGGCTGCCAACTTAGTCGCTGTTCTACCTTGGTGAGCACATCATCCGCTGCCCGCTCAATGTCACCGCGAAACACATATTTAATCGCCACGGGATGCACCAGCACTTGTGCCTGTGGATCAACCTTCACACGCCGCTCTGCTGCTTTTCTCGTGATGAACGAGATGCCGTCCATCAGCGGATGCAAATGGTCGTTGGTCCTCGTGGAGGCACCTTCGGCAAAAATAATCAGCGGACGCTCGGCCGTCGTCAGCACCTCGATCGACAAATCAATCGCTTGCCGGTCCAGCCCCTCGCGCAGCACGCTGAAAGCCCCGATTTTCTGCAGGACCCAAGTCTGAAACCGACTGACATTGAAAAGATGCCAGCTCGCCATGCCATACACATGCGACTCGGCTGCCCGTGAGACGTAGCCCATGCAGAGCGGGTCGGCGGTACGGCAATGGTTGGGCACCATGAGAATCCCATGCCCAGCCCGGATCGATGCCTTGAGCAACTCGATGTTCCGCACTTCATGCGACTCAATGCCATCATGACGTTTCAAGTAAACCGTGTAGAGATCGGTCCACTGAATGAAGGTCGGCCATCGCAAGCCGCGATGAGGCGGCATGAATTGATAAGGTTTATCGAGTACCAGACTCATGGGGATCAGGTTGAGAAGACAGAAAGGTTGGGAAAAGAGGGTATCAGCGGGTCGATCGGCGCCCGCGGGAACGGCCCGGGACAGTCTTCGACCGTGCTGGTTATGCCGGTCCATTCTAACCAGCGGCCGATGGATTCGCGTCTCCCCTCCCCCCAGGACCAGTTTCCAGCCGCATGACGCGGCCAGCTGCTGGAACCAGGACGCGAATGGCCGCCGCCTCGCTCGGGTTGGGAGATTCCGTAGGAGTGACATGCAGTTTCGGCACCCGAGACGCCGATGCCAACGATATGCCACCGCGAAAAAAACTAGCCCCCCCAACCGCTCGACTTCAAGATGCTGCTGGCCAGCAGTGGACGGATGCGTTCTTGAATTATTTACGATCCGAGTGTCAGTTAGCGGAAAATTCGGTAGCCGCTTATCGCCGCGACTTACGTCGCTTTCGGCAATGGCTGGAAAATCGTGCCGTCACCGCACTCACCATCCGTGACCTGTCGGATTACCTCGGCTGGCTCAGCGACCAGTCCTTGGCCCCCGCGACCGTCGCGCGACATGTCGTCTCCATGCGCATGTTTTTTCGCTACCTCCAACTGGAAGGTTTTCTGCAAGAGAACCTCGCCGAATTACTCGGCAGCCAGAAGCTTTGGGAACGTGTGCCCGCCGTGCTAACGACCAAGCAGGTCGATCGCTTTGTCTCCGCTCCAGCAGGTGGCGATGCTTACTGGCGTCGTGATCGAGCGCTGTTGGAATTGATGTATGCCACCGGTTGCCGGGCGTCCGAAGTCTCCAATCTGCGCCTCCGCGACGTGCGACTCGACGAGTCCTATTGCGTTTGTCATGGGAAGGGAAACAAACAGCGAGTGGTCCCGTTGGGGCAACGATCGATCGCCGCCGTTCGCGCCTACCTCGCCAGTGAACATTCGCTGCTCACGCAAAACCCAGGAGATGATGCCGACTGGTTGTTTCTCTCGCGGAGCGGGCGGAGGTTACGTCGCGAGGCGATTTGGGAATTGGTCAAGAAATATGCCGTGCGATCAGGTATCCCCGTCGCAACTCATCCTCACACGCTGCGTCATAGCTTCGCTACGCATCTGCTGGCCGGCGGCGCCGATTTGCGGCAAGTCCAAGAAATGCTCGGACATGCCAGCATCGCCACCACTCAGATTTACACGCACGTCGATCAGTCGCGTCTCAAAAAAATCCACTCGCAGTTTCACCCGCGCGGCTGAAGCGCCGCGACGGCTAGAGCACCAATTTGTCCGGCCAGTGGATTGACAGCCCCTTTACCATCCGGATGAACTCGGTTGCTCAGGAAGATATAGAAGAGATCCAGTTCAGGATCAATCCAGAGCACGGTGCCCGTAAACCCACCATGTCCGTACGCAGCCGCCGACATTCCCGGCGCTCGATTCGACGAAAACGGTGACTGCTTGTCCCAGCCCAGTCCGCGAATTCCTCGCGGTACCTCGTAGGCCTTCGTCATCATGGCCAGCGTGCTGGCGGAGAGGATGCGGGGCAGCGCCGGTGACGCGACGGGATCGTTGACGCCGGCTGGTGAAGGAGTTGGTGAAGGAACTGGTGGTGCGGCGGCCAGTGCGAGCAGATGCCGAGCGTACCGAGCGAGATCGGCAGCGGTCGAAAAGAGTCCCGCATGGCCGGCGATGCCACCCAGCTTTGCGGCGCGCGGATCGTGGACTTCACCTTGCAGCCAGCGTCCGTCGCGCTGCTGCGTCGGCGCCGCTCGCCGCCGAAGCGTCTCTCCCGGAAGGAAGCCCGTCTCGGTCATGCCCAGAGGCTGAAAAAGCTCCTGCTGAGTGAAGGCCTGCAGATCACGGTCGGAGACCTGGCGGACAAGCTCTCCGAGCAGAATGAAATTGACATCGGAATAGATGAATCGGGCGCCCACTTGAGGCTCCACGGGTCGCAGAGCATAGATGCGCCGCAACGACTCTCCTCGTCCCTGCTCGTAATCGCTGAGCGGATTATCCGCGATCAAGCCGCTGGTATGAGTCAGTAAATGCTGAATCGTAATCTCCTGCTTTCCCTCCACTGCAAAATCACGAACCAGCTGAGCAACCGGGGTGTCCAGCTTTAATTTTCCACGCTCGATCAATTGCATCACGCTGGTGGCGGTCGCGATGGGCTTGGTGAGCGAGGCGAGATCGAAGACGGTGTCGAGCGTCATCGGCAGACGCTCGGGTTCCAAACTGCGCTGACCATAAGCCTTCTGCCAGACGATTCCCTCGCGGCGTCCAATCACCAAGACGCAGCCCGGCATTTTGCGATCCGCAATCGCTTGTTCGATGAGCGGTTCGACTTGTTTGAGCTGGTCGAGGTCCATTCCGAGTTTGCGGGTGGCGGCGGGCGCCGTGAGCGGCTCGTCGGCGTGAACCTCGGCACACGGCAGCGCCCAGCGTGGCGCGGCGGTCGGCGAAAATAAACTGGCAGGCGGCAAAAGCAGCAGGATGGCAGTCGCCAGGACCAACAGCGGCGCTGCCGGACGGTGGCAGGCGAGAGGGGCGAGGCAGGCGAGAGGGGCGAGGCGAGCGAGAGGAGCGAGGCGGGCGAGGATCGTATGCATCAGCGGGGCCCTGGTGAAAGCGAAAGGAGGGAGTCAACGAGAGTCAAAAACGTTCAAAACGTTCTTTTCTCGGCGGTTGCTGGCCTTTGAAAGAGTCGATATTTTACCTCTAAACCTTCCTATTTCCAGTGCTGAACGTTACTGCTGCAGGGTTGAGCTCGGTTCAGGACCCAGCGGGGCGAGCGGGCCAAGTGCACGAATTGCACGATTTTTCAGTTTTACCTGACGGGATGTCATGAGGGGTGGGGGATCGCGATGACGAAGGATGGTTCCAAGCGGGATACGACATTCGATCGACTGCTGACACCCAAGCAGGTCGCGCAGGCGCTGCAGGTGAGCGAAGCGTCGGTCAAGCGCTGGTGCGACAAAGGGATTATTGCCGCCCAGTACACTGAGGGGGGCCATCGCCGCATCTCCGTCACGCGGCTACTCGATTACGTACGCAGCAGCGGTCGACACCTGGTTCATCCAGAGCTGCTGGGGTTGCCGGCCAGTTTGGGGCAGGCAGGGCGTCAACTGGACGGTCTCGTCGAGCCCCTGGTGGCGGCGCTGCTGGAAGGGGATGAACAGCAGAGTCGGCGGTTGGTCTTGGATTTGTATCTGGCCGAACATGCCTTGAGTTCGCTCTGCGATCGAGTGCTCACGCGGGCCTTTGAAATGGTGGGGGAGCGGTGGGAATGCGGACTGACGGAGGTTTATCAGGAGCGTCGAGCGTGCGAAATCATGCTGCGGGTGCTGCACGAACTGCGGCTCATGGTGCCCCCGTTGCCCCCCGATGCGCCGCTGGCACTGGGAGGCGTCGTGGAGGGCGATTCCTACCACCTGGCAACAACGATGGTGGAACTGGTGCTGCGGGACGCTCGCTGGAATGCCGTCTCACTCGGTAATAATCTCCCGCTGGAGACCCTGGCGGCGGCACTTAAAACCCATCGCCCACGACTCTTCTGGCTCAGCTGTTCCCGGTTGGTCGATGAGGCGGAGTTCCTGCGGGGCTACCGGGCGCTATACGACGAATTTGGAATGGACATTGCTTTCGTGGTAGGTGGCCGAGCGTTAACGGAGCCAGTGCGGCGGGAGATGCGCTACGCGGCCTACTGCGACAATCTGCAGCACCTTGAATCGTTCGCGCAGGCGCTGCGTGGATCGATCCGAGCACCAGGAATTTAGCCAAGAAGGAAACAGCGATGAGTCACAACAGTCCCTCGTACAGCATCACGATGCGACTTCGTTATCGATCGAAACCCGGTCACTTGGGCCTGATCACCGCAGCCATCGGCGCACTCGATGGCTCTATCGGCGCCATCGACTTGGTGGAGGTGCAGAAGGATCGGACGGTACGCGACATCACGGTAAGCACGTCGAGCGTGGAGCATGGTGAACAGATTGTCGCGCGGATGAGGGAGTTGCCCGAGGTGGAAGTGGTACAGGTCTCCGACCGTACGTTCCTGCTGCACATCGGTGGCAAGATCGAGGTCCGCAGCAAAGTGGCACTGAAAACGCGGGACGACTTGTCGATGGCCTACACGCCGGGCGTGGCGCGGATTTGTCAGGCGATCCATGCGGATCCGCGGACCGCTGACACGCTGACCATTCGGCGCAACATGGTCGCGGTGATTACGGATGGTTCAGCTGTGCTCGGCCTGGGGAACATCGGCCCCAAAGCGGCGCTGCCGGTAATGGAAGGAAAAGCGTTATTGTTCAAGGAATTTGCCGGCGTTGATGCGTTTCCAATCTGCCTCGATACCCAGGACACCGAACAGATTATCCAGACGGTACAGCATCTAGCGCCGACCTTTGGAGGCATCAATTTAGAAGATATATCTTCGCCACGCTGCATGGAAATCGAAGAGAGACTCGCAACTTCGCTTGATATTCCGGTGTTTCACGATGACCAGCATGGAACGGCCGTGGTGGTGCTGGCAGCGCTCGGAAACGCGCTGCGAATTGTCCAGAAATCAATGGAAGAGATTCTGGTGGTGATTAACGGGGCGGGAGCGGCAGGGATTGCGATCGCGAAATTGCTCGCGGCGGTTGGGGTGCGCCGTCAGATTGTCTGCGATCGAGCGGGCGCGGTGTATGCCGGTCGCCCGGAAGAGATGAATTCCGCGAAGTCGTGGTTGGCCGAACATACGAATCAGGAGCACCGCTCGGGACGTCTGAGTGAGGTGCTGACGGGAGCGGATGTTTTTATCGGCGTCTCGGCTCCTAACACGCTGCAGGTTGCCGATCTCCAGCGGATGGCTCGGGACCCGATCGTGTTTGCCTTAGCGAACCCCGATCCGGAGATTCTGCCGGAGCAGGCGGCGGGCCAGGCGCGCGTCATGGCGACGGGCCGGTCGGACTATCCCAATCAGATTAACAACGTGCTTTGCTTCCCCGGTTTGTTCCGTGGCTTGCTGGATGTGCGAGCCAAGCGAGTAACCACGGAGATGAAGATTGCGGCGGCGCGGGCGATTGGCAGTTTGATTACGGCCGATGAGTTGAGTGAGGATTACATTGTGCCGAGTGTGTTTGATCGGCGTGTGGCGAAGGTGGTGGCGGAGGCTGTAGCGGAGGCAGCTATCCAGCAGGGCGTGGCCGGTAGGCACGTCAAGGTGCAGCAATTAGGAACGGGCGACCATGAACGGAGCAGCGGCGAATCGCCTCGATAAGGACCTATCGAGGGCGCGCCAATTTGCAGATTTGAAACGTCATTGGCCAAGTATTGGCGAGTCAGCAGCCAAGGCCGATTCGGCGCATCAGGATGATCCTCGCACGGCTTGCATTTATGCTCGCCGCGCTCTCGACCTGGCATTTCAGTGGATTCAGCGGCGTGATCCGCGGATGGAGTGGTCTGAGAAACAGACTTTGTCCGGCTTTGTGACGGCCAGTCATGACCGCGGAATTTTGTCGCGTGAAACAGCCCGCATGGCCCGCGTCATTCGGCAACTCGGCAACGATGCGATTCATGGCATTCGCCCCATCTGGCAATACGACGGGCTGTGCGCGGTCCGTGAGTTATCCACCTTTCTGACTTGGTTTCAGCAGGAGTATGGTGTGGTGGAGGCGGGTTCGGCCGCAGAGCTGTCGACGCCCGCACAAACTTCAGTGCCGATGCCGATGCCGATGCCGATGCCAGATCGTCCGCGGGAATCGCGGTCACTTTCGGTACGGCTGGTGGAATCGGTGGGAAACTTGGCGGCGGTCCGCGAGTTGTGGCTGGAACGACTCTTGATCGAAGCCGGATGGCAGCCATTTCTAGCGCCTCTCAAGAAGATGACTGCAGCGAGTGACGTTCCTGGTGGACGAATTCGGCAGTCGATGCCAGCGGGAGATTTTCTGCTGTCGAATTGGGACCAAACTCCGCTCGCTCTGCTCCAAGTTAAACGTTCTCCGGCAGAGCCGCGTCTAGCGATGGATGGAATGCGCTGGTACGCGGATGAACTGGAGCGGCGACGAGGGGGCCGCCCTATTCTCTGCTTTGCCAATGGCGATCGACTTTGGATCTGGGATGACGTGGCAGGAGAGCCTCAGGTGGTCCTGGCGTTGCCGCAGCCGGAGGAATTACAGCGGATGATTGAGCGACGGACCGGACGATGCCCACTGGGTGACCTACGGTTGCCGGTACCTGCCGAGTGCGATGCGGGAATTGCGACTTGTGTCGAGGATTTGGTAACCCGCTTGGATCAAGGAGGGTGTCGACGTTTATGGGTCAGTCCACCCCATCAAGTGAGTCGAGTGGCCGTGACGACGAATCTGATTCAGGTACTACGGCGGGCCAAATGGGTTAGGCGTTCCCTCAATTTGACAGCCAGTCCTTTACGAGCGCGTCGCGTGACGCGTGTCATGAGTGCCTGGTCGCGTGATCTGCCCGTGGTGAATTTAAGCCGTGAGCCGCTCGGTCGGGGACTTAACGTGGTGGCTGATTATGCCACGCTGGCTAGAATATTGAAGTGGCGCGAGCAGGGACGTCGCCGCTGGGGTATTCGGTACTTTGATTTAGTCGTGATTGATCGTGCCAGTGAGGTGAGTCGGGCATCCTGGCGCGCGGTCAGCGATTACTTCGACGCGTACCAGATCATCTGGTTATCACGGGCATCTACGCGTTCATCAGTGTACGACGCACCGCTTCCGCGCATGGACACTCCGGCTGGCGTCCCGCGGGCTGGTTACTGATGCCAATTCGAGTCCAGGTCAAGTCGTTTGAGCTGAGCGTCCAGTGTTTGGTAGCTCTTAATTCCCAGTAGGCGCGCGGCACGTGCTTTGACACCGCCCGCCTCCTGCATGGCTCGTTTTAGGTAGGAACGCTGAATGCGATTCATGTGCTCCTCCAGATTGAAGCCATCACCCAGGGGTAGCAGAGCGTCCTCGTCGAGTGAATCGGCGGCAGGCATTTCCCCCAGAGACGACCTTAAACTGTCTCGATCCAGCGCCGTACCATCGGCCAGGACAGCAGCCTGGGCCAGGACGTTATAGAGCTGTCGCACATTGCCGGGCCAGCGATGGCTGGAAAGAAATGAGAGCGCCGATTCAGACAGAAGCTTGGGCTGATAGGTCAATTCATCTTCGGCAAAGTTATTGTTGATTTGCTCGATAAGCCGCTGAGCGATGGCGGGAATATCCGAGCGACGATGACGCAGCGGAGGAATGGTGATACTGATGGCCGCCAAACGATAAAAGAAATCATCTCGGAAAGACTGCTGAGCGATGGCTTGCTGGAGATCACGATTGGTCGCGGCGATGATGCGCGCGTCGATGTGAACATCACAGTCGTCGCCCAAACGGCGAATCGTGCGGACGGTTGGTCCTTCACCGGCCAGCGGCTGCAGCACACGCAGCAGTTTCGCTTGCGTCTCCGCGTCGCATTCACTGATTTCATCCAGGAACAAGGTGCCCGTGTGAGCCTGCTCAAATGCTCCCCGGCGATCGCGGTCAGCTCCCGTGAAGGCGCCGCGTTTGTGGCCGAAGAGTTCTGATTCGAGGAGCGTTTTGGAAAGAGCCGCGCAGTTAATGGCAATGAAGGGATTGTCGCGCCGCGGACTGGCCTGATGGATCGCCCGCGCAAACATCTCCTTGCCCGTGCCACTCTCGCCAAGCAGCAGCACATTCACACCGCGCAGCGCCGCTCGACGCGCTCGCCCCACCGCATCCCGAATGGCCCGACTCTCCCCCACGATATCCCCAAACCCCTCCACCTCACTGGGACTTTGCGCGGACAAGTACGCCAAGTGGGCATCTTGATTCTTGAGCACTGCGGGCAAGACGTCGATCGTGAGGTCAAATGGCACTTCCGTGACCCAGGACTGCCCCTCGTAGGTCTCGTAGAAAGTGGCCGGATAGAGCGTTTTGCCCAATAGCAACCAGATGGCGGCCATCGCTGGAGTTCCCGGGCTGAGGTGCAGACAGAGCTGCAGCTCGGACCAGTCGGAACGTTTTTTCAGAGCATCGAGCGCGGCGTAGGCATGCTGAAAGATGGCGGCGTAGCTGGTGGGCCGGGAGAGCTCCACGGAACGCAGGCAGGCCCTAAAACCCAGCCAATCGAGATAGTGATCACTCCACTTGGGGGGATAGTTGCTCAGAATGTAAATCTCGTCAAAAGCCTCCTTGGTTACGAGCGTTTTGACCGGACCATGATCGTCCGCTGGAGAGGGGTGGCTTTTGATGAGGGAGTAGAGTTCTTCGCAGTCTTCGGAAGGCAAGCTCGCCGCCATCGCTCGCAAATCCGCATGCCCAAGCCACTGATAAAGAATTCGGCGACGCTTCATGCCACAAAATTCCTTGTTATGGTACAAAATAATTTGTGCTCAACCGTGTCGTTAGCTGTTTCTCAGCAAGGGTTTATGTCATATCGGAAAACGGGGCCGGGAATCAATGCTTTCCCGCCGTAATTTCGTCCCGGGATGGACAAGATGAGCGCAGCCCGTCAGGAGAGGTATAGATAATAACGAACCGAATTTAGGGAACTTAGCCGAATAAAAGATGAACGATTTACGCTCTCGATAATTCGCTGAGAATTCCGTAATAGCGACACCAATCACGGTATATATCTCCGCCGGCAGAGGTCCGAAAGATTGAGTCGGCGTCTTGAAACCCGGGCTCCGTAGAGGACCAGTTCGCGCGATAGTCGAGCAGCGTTTGTCGACTTTCGCGTAGCTGAGACTTCCACATGGGGGGGGAGAAAAGATCTCGGATACCGCCCGACTCAAGGGGACGCTGCAGGTCGGCGAGAATGCCGAGTGGATGGAGCGGCCACAGCGCATCACCCTCGACACAGGCCAGCGCCAGGCGGTCGTCCGACGATGGCCAGGGGCGGCCAAGTTTCCAGTCATCGTGATGAGCGATCAGATGGCTGCAGCGAGCAATTTCTTCGTCGCTTAAAGGCGCTGGCCGGAATGTACGGAGCCAGCGTTCGGCCTGCTGGGCGCCTCCCGCCATGTGCCGTTGCCGCTGCTGCGATTTAGCGACGACTAGATCCCGGGCCACCTGGTCCAGCTGGCTACGGCGTTCGCCCGGCGCCTCCTCCTCGGCCGCGCGCACCGCCGCACGAATCTGCCACTCGGTGATCCGCGGGATGTAATAGGAGTCATGCAGAAAACTGAACGCCACCGCGACGCGCAGCTCCGCTGCAGATAGTCCTTCTGCGGCCGCGATGCGCAGCACATTCCCCAGCACGATAAACTCATGTTCGCGAGCGTTGTCATCTGGCGTGCGAGCGGCCAGGAATTGATTCCAGGAGAATTCACCCAGCTGCTGGCCAAGCTGCTGGATCTCGGCGAAATAGGGCTGGTGGGCAAGTGGTTGACAGGCCAAGTCAATCAGGTGCCCAAGTTGCAAGGGAAGTTTCATGTTCAGAAAAGGAACCTAGCTAGTGTCATCAGGGTGAGCGCAGAGTTTAGAATCGTAGGGGCGGAATTTTAATGTAACGATTAACGCCGCCGGCCGTAATCCTTTTCTCGGCGCGGCGCGGGCGTGGTAGGCTGGCAACAACCAAGACAGCTGGCCGCCGAAAATCCACGTCCTGAGAAGAGCATTCGAGGCGCGTAAATCCAACGAAGGAAATACCCGGATGGCGACTTATGCCCCAGTAGAGCGATTAGTTGATTTGATGAATCCCGACGCCAACGTGCTACTGAACTGCACGGCTGAGCAGGCTCGGGAGGCGGTGGCGTCGGGTGATGCGGCGCGCGTCGGACGGATTCGCGGTCAATTCGCGATTGTAGCGAAACAGGGACATCTGGTCCGCTTGGCCCGCTCCTTGGGGCGCCCCATGCGTTACTTCCTGGCCAAACAAGCCGCCGGTCCGATGCTGATCGTGGCGGAGCGGATCGAAGAGATCCAGCGTCAGTTAGCGGCGGAGGGTCTGGAAGACCAATTCCATCCCTCTTACACCCGCATGGTACCTGCTCATCACGTGGTCGAAATCGCGCTGGTTGGCTGTCCCGATCCCAATCCCAAGTACGATCGTTTTTTCACGCCTCGGCGCAATGTTCTACCCAACGATTTGGATGCCATTGGAGAGGCCTACATCGGAGCGCTGGCGCAAGCCTGTGATGAATGGCTGAATACCATCGCCACCGACGCGCCGATTGGAGTGCTCTTTTCCGGCGGAATCGATAGTGGCGCGGTACTGCTGGTGCTCCAAGATCTGCTGCTACGTCGCGGAGAGTCGCCGGCGCGTCTGAAGGCCTTCACGTTATCCGTGGCTGGGCGGGGCAGCGACGCACAGCAGGCACGGCAGTTCCTCGGGGAGCTCGACATGTCCCTCTACCTGGAAGTGCTGGAAGTGGAGCGTGAGGCGATCGATTTCGCAGAGGCGGTGCGGGTGATCGAAGACTACAAGCCGCTGGATGTACAAGCGGCGGCCGTCGGCTGGGCACTCTGTCGCGCCATTCGTGCTCGCTACCCCGACTGGAAGTACCTGGTGGATGGAGATGGTGGTGACGAGAACCTGAAGGATTATCCCATCGAAGAAAACTCGGAGCTGACCATCCGCAGCGTCCTCAATAATCTCATGTTGTACCAAGAGGGGTGGGGCGTCGAAGCGATCAAGCATTCACTGGTTTATACCGGTGGTCAAAGTCGTGGGCATGTGCGTTCCTATGCTCCCGCTCGACAATTGGGCTTCCACGGCTTCAGCCCGCTGGCCTTGCCGAGTGTGATTGAGGTAGCGGAAGGCATCCCCTTCATTGAACTCACCGGCTGGGATCACGACCGGTTATATGCACTCAAAGGCGAAGTGGTACGTCGCGGAGTGGAAGCAATCACAGGTTTAACGATGCCGATTTTTCCCAAACGGCGATTTCAGCAAGGAGCCGCAGCGACTGGTGAAACGTTGTTTCCTTCGGGGGAAGCGGTCTATCGACGAGCGTGGGATCGAGTCTGGTCGCAGATGGGAGGTTAAATGGGTCCGGCTCGAGCGTGGCATGAAATCAAGACCGCCGATATCCTCGCCGCTCGATCGGCTAAGGAGCCTGTTGAGCCGACGCGTCCGTATGCTTTTTTTGTGGAACAGGAATGTGGTCCCGACGGCATGGTCGAGTCGGTCGCGACGATTTTCTTGACGAACCGCGAATGCCCCTTTCGCTGTCTGATGTGTGACCTCTGGCGCCATACCACTGACCAGCGAGTGGCAGTGGGGGCCATTCCCGCGCAGATTGAGTGGGCACTTGAACGTTTACCGTCCGCTCGACATATCAAGCTCTACAACAGTGGCAACTTCTTTGATCCGCAGGCGATTCCCCCCGCAGATCATGCCGCCATCGCACGACTGGTATCTGGCTTTCGCACGGTGATCGTGGAAAACCACCCCCGTCTGTGCGGAGATGCCTGTCAACGTTTTGCTCAGTTGCTCCCGGCCGACTGCCAATTGGAAATCGCCCTGGGACTGGAAACGGTACATCCCGAAGCCTTAGCGGTGCTGAATAAGCGGATGACGACGGCCGATTTTTTTTCCGCAGCGACTCGATTACGCGGCTGGGGGATCGAACTGCGCGCCTTCGTCTTGCTTAAACCACCGCTGCTGGATGAGCGTGAAGGGGTGGAATGGGCGTTACAATCGGTGCGTTTTGCCTGGGAGGCGGGCGTGCGAGTGGTGGCCGTGATCCCGACACGCGCAGCGGCGGGAATCCTGCGAATTCAGCAGGAACATGGCCTCTTTAAGCCACCAACACTCGCTTCCCTGGAAGAGGTTCTGGAGCGTGGATTGGCGGCTCGCCAGGGACGTCTAATGGTCGACCTGTGGGATGCTCAACAACTAACCGCCTGCGTAGAGTGCCGTGATGAACGATTAAGTCGTTTGCAACGTATGAACAAGACACAGCAACTTGAAGGCGCAATTCTTTGCAAATGTAAAGCTTGACTTTGCCTACAGCTTTTATCGATGCTATAAGACAAGTTGGGTAGCGATCGTCGGCCGAAGCCGTGTACGGTCGGTGAGTGTTATAAAACAGTCAGTTCGTTTTATTTTTTCCTCTGGATCAGTGCGATGACGCGTATCACACTGCGAGTGATCGACGGCTCAGATCGTGGCCGTGTATTCAACGATTTGACCACGCCGATCACCGTCGGACGCGAGGAAGGCAACAGCGTACAGCTCAACGATGAGCGTGTGAGCCGTTTCCACCTCAAAATCCAGGAGGACCACGAGCGGCTGGTGCTTACTGATTTAGAGAGCACCAATGGCACGAAGGTTAACGGCGAAGATATCAAACTGCGGATCCTCCGCTATGGCGACCAAATCGCCGTCGGTCGCTCGGTGCTCCTCTTCGGCTCCCGCGACGAAATCTCCGGACGACTTTCGAAAATCCGTAGCCTGCGTGGAAATGAGAAGGCTTCGAGCAGCGATGTCTCCGGGAGAGCTCGAGTTCGAGTCGGAGCCCCAGAACATGAACTCGACTTGCCGAAAAACGTCGACAACCTGCAAGCTCGACTCTTTGAAGCGGAACCGCCCGATCTGCCCAATCGACTCTCACCCGTCCAAGCCGCTCAGCTTTCTGAACTACTGGAATACGTCCACATCCGCCTACGCGAACTGGTGCGTGGTGGTCAAGTAGATCCGAAAGGCGAACGCTGCGTCTTAGATGCCGGCCAGTGGCAGTATCTACTCGATTTACAAGCTCGAGTGGCCGAGTACCTGCGTCAGGCCAGTGATCCAAGCGTCCTCGACTAGGACTCGTCGCCATGCGTCATCTGCGGCCCGTCGTAGGATGGTTCAGCCCAGATTCGTGGCTCGTCGTCCGCTAGCTCAACTCTCGCCACGCGACCACATCGCCACTGGCATACGCGCGTTCCCCGGCCGGAAAACAGGCCAAGCCGGTCGCTTCCGCTAACGTGCGTAGATCCGCGGAACCCTGCCAGTTCAGCAGTTCAATCGTAGGTCGAGCCGACCGAGCCAACGCGCGCTGATCTGCACCGCCACCAACTCCCGATTCTGGCCCAAACGATTCTGGCCCAAACGATTCTGGCCCAAACGATTCTTGAGCCGTCGCCCAGCGTGCGGGATAGTACGTGGGACGATCGCCACGATGATGAAAGGGTCGAGCCAAATAGGCCTCTGATGGAGACGATCGCCTGGCCGTTTGGCCCAGTAATCGCTCCAACGCCGGTCGCACAAATAACTCAAAACAGACCAGGCTGCTTACCGGATTTCCAGGCAATCCGAAAACCAGAGTGTTTCGTGGGGAGCGGGGCAGAACGCCAAACCAGAGCGGTTTACCCGGACGCAACTGAATCTTGTGAAAGATCTGCTGCACGCCTAGTTGCTGCAGCAGTGACGGCACCAGATCTGCCACTCCTGCCGAAACGCCGCCGGACAGAATCAGCACATCGGCCGCCAAGCCCTCGCGCATGGCCGCGGCAAGCGATTCCGCCGTATCGACTGCTACCCCCAGATTCCGCGGCGTCGCCCCCAGTTGCGCGACAGCAGCCTGTAGAAGTGGTCCGTTGCTGTTGCGAATTTGGCCCGGACCGGGACACTCCAAGACCGAGACCAGTTCGTTTCCCGTGGACAAAATCGCGACGCTCGGCGGCGCATGGACCGGCACATGGGCACAACCAACCTCCGCCAGCAACCCAATCTCCACGGGTCGAATCTTCTTCCCAGCTGGCAGTACCAAGCTGCCCGCGGTCATCGATTGACCACGTCGCATGATGTTCATGCCCACCTGGCCGCGTGGTGGCCGCAGTCGCACCCGGTCTACGTGAACAGCGCCCCTCTGCTCAAGCCCCCTCTGCTCAAGCCCCCTCTGCTCAAGCCCACTCTGCTCAAGCCCACTCTGCTGAAGCCCACTCTGCTCAAGCTCCGCCTGCTCGATCATGACGACAACATCGGCCCCCATGGGAATCGGAGCGCCTGTCATCAGTCGAGTGGCGGTGCCAGGGCTGATCGATCGCCGAGGAACCGCGCCCGCTAACACCTCTTCGAGAACCACCAGCGACTGACCAGCGACAATATCGCTCCACCGAGCGGCATAGCCGTCCACCAAGCTTTTGTCATGTGGCGGCGAATCGAGATCGCTGGTGATGGGCGCGGCCAGTGTCAAGCCGAGGGCGGTTTCGAGCGGCACCTGGATGCAGCGCGGTGTGGGTGTCTCTCGCAGGACCAGTTCCAAAGCTGCTTCGACCGTTAGCATCGTGGCACTCAGGCCTTGTCCGTAGTCGACGAACGGGTCGGCAACCGACCACTTGGCAACGCCAAGAAGTTGCGCAGCAGGCTGGGGCCAGCTTCCGTCAAAAAACTTTCCGGATGAAACTGCAAGCCTTCGATCGGCAGCGTGCGATGCCGGATCCCCATGATTTCGGTCGAACCGTCCGGCGCGTCGGCCCAAGCAGTCACCTGAAAATCGGGATGCAACGTGTCCGGGCGAATGACCAAACTGTGGTAGCGAGTGGCAAGCAGCGGACTCTCCAGACCGCGAAACAGCCCCTGACCGTCATGGAAAATTCGATCGGTCTTGCCATGCATGAGTCGCTTCGCACGCACAATCACTCCCCCCGTCGCTTGCCCAATCGACTGATGCCCTAAACAGACACCCAGGATCGGCATCTGCCCCGCAAAGTGCTGAATACAGGCGACCGAGATCCCCGCCTCACTCGGCGTACAAGGACCAGGAGAAATAATCAGATGCGACGGAGCGCGACGCGCTACCTCCTCCACCGTGATTTCGTTGTTGCGATGTACCTCAATCTCCAGCGTCGGATCGAGTTCGCCGAGCCGCTGCACGAGGTTGTAGGTAAACGAGTCGTAGTTGTCGATGATGAGAATCATGGCCGTAGTTTAGCCTCGAATTGCCGACGACTCCAAGGGTATGGCGGCACCTCCGTCGCTCATGATTGCCTGCACGCTGGCTATGACTACAATCAGTCTCGCCTGGCAGCACGACGATCACCCTCCGCCACATCCATGCTCCTCTAGGATCACCCTCCACCATGACCGCACCCGTCGCACTGACTCAATACACCAAGGGAGGCGGTTGTGCCTGCAAAATCGGCCCCAAGGACCTCGCCCAAATCCTTGGTCGATTACCCCCCGTCACCAATCCCGATGTGCTGGTCGGAGTCGCTACTTCCGACGATGCCTGCGCCTACCGTATCGATGCGGAACGAGCCCTCGTACAGACGCTCGATTTTTTCACCCCCGTCGTGAACGACCCCTACGATTTCGGACAGATCGCAGCGGCCAACGCCATCAGCGATGTCTATGCCATGGGCGGTCGACCCCTGTTCGCACTCAGCATCGTCGGCTTTCCCACTAAAACTCTGCCCCTCGAGATCCTCGGGCAAATCCTCGCTGGTGGCAGCGATAAAGCTCGCGAAGCCGGCATTGATATCATCGGCGGACATTCAATCGACGATCCTGAACCCAAGTATGGACTGGCCGTCACCGGCATCGTGGATCAGCGTCGCATCCTCACCAATGCCGCCGCTCAAGAAGGTGATCTCCTGGTACTCACCAAACCACTCGGCGCCGGCATCCTCACCACCGGAATCAAACGCGGTGTGGTCAGCGACGAGGCCGCACAGCGTGTCATCGCCATCATGAAGACGCTCAATCGAGCAGCAGCGGAATGCCTGCCGGAACTCGCCGTCCACTCCCTCACGGACGTCACCGGATTCGGCTTGCTCGGACACTTGCGAGAAATGGTGGCCGGCAGCGGCATCTCCGCGAAACTCAACTTCCACCACGTGCCAGTCCTGGACGACGTCTGGCCACTCGTCCAGCAAGGAGTCTACCCCGGCGGCGCCGCTCGTAATCTGGAGGCGGTCGCCGATTGGGTACACTGGCCATCGTCCCTCGGTGACAACGAAAAACGAGTCTTGGCCGACCCACAAACCTCGGGAGGCCTGCTCATTGCCGTCGCCCCGGCAGACGCCCCAGCACTCGTGCAGCGATTGCAGGCAGCCGGTACCTGGTGCGCCGCCGTGATCGGTGAATTCACGCGCACACCCCAGCTGGGAATCTATGTCGAGCACCACGTCTGATCACGATCTCCGCTACCGTGCGAGATTTTCATGAGGCGCTACCCCGAAGACCGAACAGGCGCGGCTGTCGCCATGCGACTATCCATGGCACAGCCCAGGCTCCCGGGTCTTGAAGCGCCTGGGTCTTGAAGCGCCTGGGTCTTGAAGCGCCTGGGTCTTGAAGCGCCTGGGTCTTGAAGCGCCTAGCTAGCAAGTGCCACGGCCTCGCCATTCAGGAAGACTGGTCGATGAATCTCTCCCCCAGGGCCGCGCAGCAAACCACGTGCGGTCAACTACGGCGCGACTAACTCCAGCGTCGCCTCGGCCACCAGCGGATCGGCGCCGCGGAGCGTCGTCGCGCGAATCGTGAGCGGCATGTTGAGTGGTCCTGGATGAGCTCCAAATTCCAGACGAACGACCGCTTGGTCGGAGCCCGCCGCCGCCTCGACCGCTCTACCTCGCACATCGCGAATGTGAGCTGGCACGATGACTTCCAGCTTCACCGGAGTCTGAATGGACGGGTCGCGACGAAGCTGTACCGTCACGGGGCGCTGCTGGCCGGCTTCCGCCGCCATCGTCGCTCGATCGAGCGTGATTTTTAGCGGCGAAGGTGAAACCAAATTCACCATCTGATTGTTCTGCTCACCACTGGTAAAACAAACCTTGTGTCGCCCACCCGTGCCATCGTCGATCTCCCCGGTGGCCATCAAGACCACACGACTGGTCCGCCCCAGTTCCATCCACGGCGGCAACGTAATCGGATAAACAAATTCGTCCACGCCCGCCGGCACAATCAGCGTCGGGCCCGTCACACCTTGCAGATGTCGATTCTGACGATCTGCCAGGCGGACTTCGAGTGGACCTTGATAGCCGTTGCGTTCAACGGCATAGCGCTTCCTGGAGACCGCTCCGCAGGGAATATAGGACAGCTCATAACTACCTTGAAATTTAAACGGAGTGGGCAAGGTGACGGCCAGCGCCAGCTGCTCCACCGGAGCTGCCGCCACCGATCGCTCAACCACTCGCTCCCCCGGACGTTCGGCCGGCCGTCGAGCGACCGTTGCCAGAACTTCGCGCGCGCCCCCATTCACCTCGCCGCGCCCCACGACACGCACCTTGCTCAGGCCAATGCGAGCGGCGGGAGTCGCCTGCACGACCAGCTCGCCACGGTTCTGATTGGCAGGCACGACAACCTCCGCCGCCGTAACTCCCACGGGCAGATCGGCCAAAGTAAGCGTCACGGGCGCCGCAAATCCACCGTCCCGCAGCACCTGCACCGCCAGCTTCTGCTGTCCACCACGATCCACCGACAAGGCGTCTGCGGCCAGCTCCAGTCGCCAGCCAGGCACCGCTTCCGTAACGCGCAGGCGATAAGCAAACGCAGATCCGCCTCGTGATCCAAATCGCTCGCTCACCGTAATCCGATAACGCCCCGCAGCTGGAAGCTTCACTTTCAGCTGTGGGTCTGGACTGCCACCCGGACCGTCGTCGCCGCGAGCAATCTCTTGCCCCGCTGCCGTCTGCACGATGAGCACCGCATCCAGCGGTGACCCCCAGCGCTGCGCTTGCACTTCACACAGCAGCTCCTGATCCTTCTGGCCGTCGAAGAACCAGCTGTCACGATCTCCCGGACGATCAATCCGACCATTCGCAACCCCTGGACAAGACAACAACTGCCCCTGCCCTTCACCCTCATTCGGCTCACTCTCCAAAAACTCAGGATCGTCCGCCACCGCCAGCACAATGGAATTACTCGCGCCCACCGGTGCCAGCCAGCGCGTCTCCAGCGCCGAAGCCGGACCAGCCGCAGCTAAACCAACTTTCCACGTGGGTCCTGGTAAGTTCCACCCGTGCACCTGAAGTTCAGCTTCACCGCCACGTCGCCCACCCAGCGGATAGTAATGCTGAACCCACGGCCGATCGGTAATGGTGAGTCGATAGACAAACGGCTGTAGGCCTTCATAACGCACATCATGAATCGCCACTCGATATTCCCCCGCCGCCGGCGCCGTGAAGTGCAGCAGAGGATCAGCTCCTCCCACTCCCGTCGCTTCCGCCAACCGCCGACCCGTCGCATCTTGCAATTCAATGCGAGCTTCCAGCGGTGAACCGAGTGACGCCGCCGCGACAGACACCGTGATCCGCTGGCCGCTGGCCAGCTTGACGTTCCACAAATCGACATCTTCTCGCGGGAAAATTCGGCCATTGATCGTCACCGGCCAAGGGACCTGCACCGGCAGCGCCTCACCATCAACTTCCTCTTCCAGCACCTCCGGCAAATCCCCAATCACAAAGCGTTTAGCCGCCGTTACTCCTTGCGCATTCCAGGCGCGCCACCAAGCGTCGCCCACCGGCGCCGTGGCGGCAATCTGAATCGTCGCCTGATAATCCTGTGGATAATCCTCCGATCGCTGACTGGCAGGCTGCCGAATCACAGGGCCTTCAAACCAGACTCTCGTGGTGCGAGTCAGCTCCGGCGTCGCCTGGACACCCGGCGCCAACATCTCCCACGACGCTCGCTCGTGCAGATAGTGCCCCCCCACTCGCACCGTCACCGCAGTGCCTCGCTGCGCACCCGCCGGAAAGATGTAAGACGTAGAGGGCGGCTCCGCCCAAACCGGAGTCCCCAGCAAGAGCCCAGTCCCCAGCAAGAGCCCAGTCCCCAGCAAGAGCCCAGTCCCCAGCAAGAGCACAGTCCCCAGCACGAACCTGAGCCAGAAGACAACGACAGCGACCCGGGAAACGTTCATCACAGCAGCTCCCGAATCACCCGACCATCCTGAACCAACTTCACGGGACGCCCTTCAGCCGTGTGGAACTCGTGATTCGCGTTAAGCCCCAACAGGTGATAGAGAGTAGCAGCCAGATTTTCCGGACCGTGCGGTTTATCAGCAGGCTTTTCTGCCCGCTCGTCACTCGCCCCTACCACTCGCCCCCCCTGCACACCACCACCACCCAGCAGCACGGTGAACGAGGGTCCCCAGTGATCTCGGCCCGCATTCTTATTGATGCGCGGAGTGCGCCCGAACTCACCCGTCACCAGCACCAGTGTCTTGGTGAGCAGCCCGCGCTGCGCCAGATCGCTGAACAGCGCCGACAACCCTTGATCCAGCGCC
The DNA here is from genome assembly GCA_044235425.1 of Pirellulaceae bacterium. Lineage (GTDB taxonomy): Bacteria > Planctomycetota > Planctomycetia > Pirellulales > Pirellulaceae > JBJSXJ01. The sequence continues at coordinate 199,533 of JBIIHW010000004.1, read as the reverse complement.
GGCAGCAGTTCGTTTTTCAGCACCACGAAATTATTGTCGTGCGTATCCCAGTTGCTGTGATCAATGGTGACAAAGCGCACACCCGCTTCCACCAACCGCCGCGCCATCAAACAGGATTGCCCCAGTGTCGTTCGGCCATAACGATCTCGCTGCTCCGACGACTCGGCATGAATGTCGAACGCCCGCTTCGCCTCCGATGAGGTCATCAAGTCGAACGCTTTCTGCCGAAACACACTCACCGCCTTCGCCGACTTATTCGCCGCCAACTCTTCTGCCTGTTGCAATTGATCCACCGCTCTGAGCAAACTGCGGCGACGTTCCAAACGCTGGCTCGCCAAGGCCAGCGGAGGCACAATATCGGGCACGGCGAAGTCGGGCGAATTGGGATCGGCCAGAATGCCCAGAGCGGCACTCGTCGGCCCCAAATAGGCCGGACCGCTGCTGGCGTGTAACTGCGGCAGACTGACGTACGGTGGCACCGTACCGCGTGGCCCGAGCGTGTGCGACACCACCGAACCGAAAGCCGGACGCTGATTGTTGGGACTTAAATTCGTGTTGAAACCCGCTTGCGGATGATAGCCGGTGAGCATGTAGTGGTCGGCCGGTCCGTGATCGGAATTACGATGTCCGAAGGAGCGGATGAGCGAATACTTGTCGGCCTGCCGCGCCAACTGTGGCAGATGCTCGCACACTTCGATCCCCGCCACATTCGTCGCAATCGACTGAAACTCACCCCGAATCTCACTCGGCGCATGCGGCTTCATATCCAGCGTATCGATCGTACTCAAGCCGCCCTTCAAAAACAGATAAATGATCGACAAGCCAGTATCCTGAAGCACCGCGGAGTTTGGCTCGTTGGGAGCGGCTTGAGCCGCCAGGAGGCCGGCCATGTTCAAGCCGCTACCGAACAGGCTGATCGCCCCCAGACGCAGCGCGTCGCGTCGAGTCCAACCATCGCAATAATGCCGCCCACCGGTTCGTCGCTCTGTCGACATGCAGAAACCCTTAATGGTTGAAAATGAATTCCAGCGAATTCAATAAACTCCAGGCCAAATCCTCGGCAGCTTGCCGTCGATCGGCAGCACCCTGCAGGTAGTCGCGCGCCGCCTGACGCTCGTCGCTTCGCGGCAGACGGCTGAAAAACGTCAAATAAAGTTCTTCCACCAACGGTTCATCATCCGTGTATTGTCGCACCAATCGAGCCACGCGCCCCGCATCATGACTCAACTTGCCATGCACGCGATCCGAATTCAGTAAATGCAAGACCTGCGCCACGCTCGGCGCCACATTGCGCTCGCATTCACATGCCGTCTTCCGCACCGGTCGACCAAACAGCGACAAAAAGTAATGGTCGACTCGACTGTCCCACAGTTGTATCGCCCGCGCACCCGCTGCCACTCCTTCAAATTTCTCCGGGACCCCCGTGGTTTGGGAGACGGCATCGAGCAGCACTTCGGCGTCGAGTCGTTTGAGCAGCGCACGGGAATAATTCTGCTCGTCGTCCGCGTTGGTGGAGTTAGTTTTCGTCGATTGCTGATAGACGCGCGATTGGGCAATCACACGCAAGAGTGCGCGGAAGTCAAAGCGATTACTCACGAGGTGCTGTGCGAGGGCATCGAGTAACTCGGGATTGCTCGGTGGGTTGGTTTCGCGGAAATCGTCCACCGGCTCCACAAGCCCACGTCCCATCAGCTGAGCCCAGATTCGATTTGATAAATTGCGCGCAAACCACGGATTGTCAGCCGCCGTCAGCCACTTGGCCAGCACCACTCGACGATCTCCCGCCAGGGGCTCCGCCGCCGCTGCGACACCCAGGGCATGGGGCGGCACGACTTGATTCGTGCGTGGATGATGAGTCGCCGGATTTCCCTCCGCTATCAGGGTTTCACCCCAAGGAGATGGCTTGCGCTGTAACTGCGCAAAAAAGCCAGTCATCCCCAGGTAATCTTCCTGGCTCCAGCGGTCATACGGATGATGATGACACTGAGCACACGCAATGCGCACTCCCAGAAAAACCTGCGACACCGTCGCAGCCGCTTCTCCCGGCTGGGTAACGGCACGGAAAAGCTGCCCCTGCGGCGCCTCCGCCAGCGGACCTTCGGCGAGCAAGATTTCACGTGTGAACTGATCCAACGGTTTACGCTCGGCCAGACTCTGGCGAATCCAGCGGTACATTTCGTACGAGCCTTTATGACCCAGTGCTTCGCGATCCACTCGTAATAAATCGGCCCATTTCAGCGCCCAGTAGTCTGCCACCTCCGGCCGCTCCAGCAGCTGATCGATCAGCTGCTGACGACGATCACCACGCGGATCACTGAGGAATCGGCGTGCTTCATCCGCCGTCGGTAACGTGCCCAGAAAATCCAAATACACGCGGCGGAGGAACTCCGCGTCACTCGCCAGCGGCGACGAAGCAATCCGCAGTCGTCGTAACCGCTCGTCAACCAAACGATCGATGAAGTTGAACTGCGGCAACTCCCCACCCGCCGCTAACGGTTCCGGGCGAGGGACAAACGCTTGAAAAAGATCGACATGACCTAAATAGCTCGCCATGATCGCCGCCGACCCCGGCAGTTCAGCGGCCGTCACAGTACCCACCGCATCCACTCGTGCGACCGATTCTTGATTCGATTGAAAGTTGGCCGTCGCCGTAACATCCGTCTCGCGCCCATCACTCCAGCTCGCGGTTACCCGCAGCGGCACCGTCTGGCCACGAGCCAACGTCTGCTCGCGCGGCGTGATGCGAATCGACACCACTCGCGGATCGGTGGGCGAGCCAAACGGCATTCCCGCTCGAATCCAATCCCGCAGCACCCCATACTCGCTTCGCTCCGCTTCAATCCGCACCCCACCACCATGCGGTGCCGCACCACTCATCTTGCGCAGCAACAAGCTTTGCTCCGGAGCCGCCGGAAACACCCGCCGTCCGCGACCCTCCATCGTCAGCGCCCGGTAGTCCGCTTCTGGATCCGATCCGAATACCGATAGTTTGAATCCGTTTTGCCCCTCCGCCTTGCCATGACAACCCGACGTGTTACAGCCGAACTTGTTGAGAATCGGCACGATGTCATTTTCAAAGTGCAGCGGCCGCGCTGCCGTTGCCGCTGCCGATGCCGATGCCGATGCCGTTGCCGCTTGTCCGCACGCGCTAGGCAGGGGAAACAGCAGAAGTCCGACCAGCCAAAGCAGCCGCCAATCCGTTCCCCTAGATCGCCAACCACGCTGACTATCTCGGCTCGAACTCCGCGCGACGGCAGACAGACGTGATGTTGCTAAGCGGATCATGGGCAGACAGGTGGGAAGGAGTGGGCGGGAATTTTCCATCAGCGCATATTAATGAATGCGACCGATGCGATTCAAGAGATCCACCGACAACGTCAAGGATTCCGCTGGGGACGTCAAGAATTCCGGTAGGGGATCGCGGACCTCCCGCAGGATACGGTGAAAAAAATTCCGCTGGGAATCGTGGAAATCAAGGTTGCGAGCAAGCGTGCAGCAGGAATGACCAGACATCCGCGCGCTCCTGATGACGCTGCGCTTTCGTGGAACCGATCCCATGACCGGCTTGGTAGTCCACTCGAAACAGCACCGGCTTGCCACTGCCAGTCGCAGCTTGCAACCGCGCCGTCGTCTTGGCCGACAACCACGGTTCCACACGCGGATCGTTGATGCCATGCGTCAGGATCACCGCCGGATAATGCACTCCGTCGCGAATCTGATGCAACGTACTCATCGCCAGCAAACTGCGAAATTCGTCCGGCTTCGTCGTCGTACCAAATTCGGGGATATTGGGCGGCCCGTTCATCGTGGTTTCAAACCGCAGCATGTCGGTACAGCCGACCGAAATATGAGCGGCGGCGAACAGATCGGGACGCTCCGTGATCGCTCGACCAATCAGAATTCCCCCCGCGCTCCCACCAGCCCCCGTTAATTTCCCCGGACTCGTATAACGTTCCTTCACTAAGTACTCGGCACAAGCCAGAAAGTCTTTCCAAGTGTTCGGTTTGGTCTGTTTACGTCCCGCGTGATGCCACTCTTTTCCAAACGCTCCACCGCCGCGCACATGAGCAATCGCCAGAATCCCACCGCGTTCCAGCCAGGCTAAGTCCGTTGGATGAAAACGCATCGTGGCGGTAAAACCGTAAGCGCCATAACCCGACAGCAGAGTGGGATTCGAGCCATCGCGCTGCAGATCGCGGCGATGAATGATCGATAGCGGCACTTGCACTCCATCATGGCTGGTCACCAGAACGTCCGCAGACTGAATAAAATCGGGAGCATCCCATTCGCCACGCGGCAGCAGCTGCGTGTCCCTCAGCCCACCCGTTTGCGGATCGAATTGATAAAGCCGCTCGGCACGCGTCCAAGATCGAGTGCTGATGAACGCTCCTGAGACATCCGCACTGACAGCCACTAACGTGCCCGACGGCTCTTCGTCCGGCAACTTCACCGCTTGCGGTTTCGCGCCAGCCTCAAAAGGTACTCGCAGAATTCGATTCGGCACCCCATCCAGGATGCCCACGTAGAGTGCATCGCGGGCTACAGCCACTGAATTCACAACATACTTGCCAGGCGGCACAATCACGGCGGCTGTCGCGAGATTCGGCTGAGTGAGCGTGATACGGAGGATTTGAAAACGCGGCGCGCGCTGAGCGGTGAGGAGATAAATGTCGTCGCCACGCACCGCAAAACTCGTCACCTGATCGCTCCGGTCACACACCTTCCTCCACGTAATCCCAGAAGTGCCCAGGGCCGCTCGATCGGCAACATACAGAGTGAGATCCGTTTCATCGCCATGGCGAACTTGCCCAATCACCCAGCGCGAGTCCGTGGGTACGATCACCGCCGGAAAATCCATCTCGGCCATCGGCGGGGACCCCGAAGCACCCTGAGCGAACACGGGCTCGGTTTTCTCGACGTCGGCCCCAAGCGTATGCCGAAATGCTTGAGTGAACTTGTAGCCGTCGGCGGCTGGAGCGCCCGCAGCAACCGCGCGCCGACGACTGTAGACAAACGATGCACCATCCGGCAACCAATCCGGCAGCGCATATTCCGCCTCGATGCGATCAATCGTGTCCGGCAGAATCCGCCCCGTCCCTCGATCAAAAACCTGAATCGAAGTCTGCTCGGAACCCGATTCGGCAAACCCAAAGAGCAGTCGCTGGCCATCGGGAGAAACTTGATAAAAAGCCAGTGAAACGTGAGCCGCCGAGTTGGTCTTTTTGAACGTATCTGGGTCAATCAAACGCTGCTCGGTTCCCGTCTTCGCATCCCGCACATAGATTTTGGCGACGTTTTCGCCCGCCGCCTGCTTGAAATAGAACAGATCGCCGCTGGGTAACCGAGTGATATTGGAGATGGTGTAGGGAGTGCCAGCATCCAATTGTTTGATGCGCGCTAAAAGTTCCCCGCGACCGGGCAGTTTCTCCAGCTGCTGCTGAGCGAACGTCGCTTGCGCTTGAACCCACTGCTGCACCGCTGGCTGCTGAAAATCTTCCATGTACCGATAAGGATCGGTAATCCGCCGGCCATGGTAGTCATCAACCACCGGCTGAACCGGCGCGCGTAACGGTTGCTCGCCCCAGCCTGATTGCCCCAATCCACCCGCCAGTAAACTAGCCACAAGGAGTTTCCAAATCGATTGGTTCTGTGAGTATTTCATGGTGCAGAGTGTTACGTGATAGGAAGCTCACTGTCAAATGCCCTCCCACGCCCAGTCCCCCGCCGCAAGACCTTGGATCGAACCGACGATTTCCGATATGATGCCGACGCAGGAGTCTTCGCAACACAAGGAGGTCCGTATGACTCGACGACTAGGTGGATGGCTGCTTCTGGTACTCGTCCCCGTCTGTTTCTTCGCACTGTCTTGGAAGCAAGCGCCGCGAGAGACGACGGTGGCACCGGCGACTGCTTTGCCGGATTCTGAGCCGGCAGCAACCCTGGCCGTAGACCCCACTGCTGCTGCAATGAACTCGGCCGCACCACCCGAGTCGCCTGCGCCGCCCGCCATGGCGGATGAAATTGCGCGTGTGCGAGCGGCTTTGGGGCCGGTGGTGCCGGGAGATTTGCCACCCCTGACCGCCAGTCGACCGGACTCGGTCGCCCATGCCGACTGGCAAGAACGTACCGGGCCAGCTGGTACCTCCGAGCTCGCGGTGATGCCGCCGCAAGAGCGGCCCAAGATCAAGGAAACGTCGGCGGCTCAGGCCCTGCGAACTGCCGCACGGAGTTTGGAAGAGGTGGCGGCGGCACTGGAGGATGAAGAGCGGTTTGACGAGGCGGATCGGTTGCGAGAGGCCAGCCGCTGGCTGCGTCAATCCGCTCGCCCCGGCGAAAACCATCCCGCCGCCAGTCGTGAGAAAAACGCTGCGGAAAGCGTTGAGAATGAGTGCCGATCGGAATAGGATGTGGGCACTATGAAAGTCAAATTAGTTGTGGTCGGCGGAACCACCAAAAATCAAGAAGTGCGACCGCGCTTACCAGCGGTCATCGGCCGCGGTCGCGAATGCTCCGTGCAGCTGCCGCATCCACTCGTCAGCCGAGCTCACTGTGAACTGTTCGAAGAGTCGGGGCGGCTGTATGTGCGAGACCTGAGCGCACTCAATGGCACCTTTGTCGATGGCCAGAAAATCACCTGCGCGCCGCTGATTGCAGGGAGCATGTTGATCGTCGGGCCAATTACGTTTCGAGTGGAAGTGGAGGCGGCTGAAGTAGTACCCGCTCCAGCCGATCTACTGCCGAATCCAGCGCCCCGCCCAACCGCGCCCGCCCCGATTGCAACTGCCCCGATTGCAACTGCCCCGATTGCAACTGCCCCGATTGCAACTGCGCTACCTGCGAGTGCCATGTCCCCTGCGGGTCTGCCACGCGGGCCCATTCCGATGGCGCTGCCGTTACCCGTGACGGCCCTGCCCGCCTCCGCGCTGCCCGCCTCCGCCCTGCCCGCCTCCGCCCTGCCCGCCTCCGCCCTGCCCGTTCATCCACTGGCGCCCGCGCAGCCGGCGCCTGCGGCGGCAGTGCCCCCACAGCCTGCGCCAGCTCCCACACCCGAACCGGCGCCCATCAACGGCACGACGACGGAAGCAGAACTAGCCGACTTTCTACGCTCGCTGCGCAATAAACCCTAAACCCACCCAGAAACGGCGGTCTTGAACATGCTCGGTACTGCGCGCCACTCTACGCTCCTCGTCGTGATCGCCGCTAGCTTGTGGAACGCCCTCAGCTCTCCCGCCGCTGCCGATCCCGCTCCCCAGCCCGCCACTCGCCAGCCCGCAGAAAAAAACAACCCCGAAAAAAACAACGCTCAGAAGAAACCGGCTGATCAACCAGCTGCACCGGCCACCACGCCGCGCGACAAACCGCGCGACAAACCGCGCGACAAACCGCGTGCCAACCGGCTGGCCCGCGAGACCAGCCCCTATCTCCTCCTGCACGCTCATAATCCCGTGGACTGGTACCCCTGGGGCGAAGAAGCGCTCGCCAAAGCCAAACGCGAGAACAAACTGATTTTCCTGTCGATTGGCTATTCCAGTTGCCACTGGTGTCACGTCATGGAACGCGAATCGTTCCTCGATGACGAAATCGCCGCAGTGCTCAATAAGAATTTCATCTGTATCAAGGTGGATCGTGAAGAGCGCCCCGATGTCGATACCGTCTACATGACGTCGCTCCAGGTCTTCCATCGTTTGTCGCGCAGTGGACGTGGTGGCGGTTGGCCGCTCTCAATGTTCTTGACGCCCGACGCTGAACCCTTTTTTGGCGGCACCTATTTTCCTGCTCGCGATGGTGATCGCGGCGCAAATGTCGGCTTCCTGACGATGGTGCGGCGCATCGGGGAAGTCTGGAGTGACAATGCGGACAAGATTCGCGAGGACGCTCGTACCATCTCCAAATACACGAAACTGGAACTCGAACAAGCTCGGCCGCCCGCTCTGGCCGCCATCAACAGCGACTTGCTCGCAGGCGTGCGCAAGGGACTCTGGGAGATGCACGACAACCGCTACGGCGGCTTCAGTTTCAATGAAGGGAATCCCGATCGCCCCAAGTTTCCGGAACCATCGAATCTGCTCTTTCTCATCGACCGTTTGCGGCGCCAAGTCGATGACGCAGAAACGCGCGATCAACTCCAAACCGCCCTGCTGCTAACGCTCGACCGAATGGCTTGGGGCGGTATTCGCGACCATCTGGGCGGCGGGTTTCATCGCTATAGTGTGGATCGCTTCTGGCGCATCCCACATTTTGAAAAAATGCTCTACGACAATGGTCAGCTGGCATCAGTCTATGCCGCCGCGTACGAGCTCACGAAGCGAGAGGATTACGCGCGCGTCGTGCGTGAAACGCTCGATTTCGTGATCCGCGAACTCCGTGACCCACAAGGCGGTTTCTACTCAGCACTCGATGCCGAATCGGAAGGCGACGAAGGTAAATTCTATCGCTGGGAAAAAAAGCTGCTCACCGAACTCCTCAGCCCCGCTGAATGGCAGCGGTTCGCCGCCATCTACGGACTGTCGGGGCCGCCAAATTTCGAAGACGAATACTACGTCCCCCAGCTCGAACAGTCCCTCGCCGATCATGCACGCGCCAGTTCCCTCGGTGAAACAGCACTCGAACGTGAATTGGCTCCCATTCGCAGCAAACTGCTGGCGGAGCGAAACAAACGACCTCGTCCACTCACCGATACCAAAATCCTGACCAGCTGGAATGGCCTCATGATTCGCGGGCTCGCGGATGCGGGACGAGTGCTGAAGGAGGAGCGATATCTGACTGCCGCACGCCAAGCTGCCCAGTTCGTGCTCGATAAACTACGCACTCCCGATGGCCGCTTGCAACGAACTTTTGGTGCCGGCCAAGCGAAGCTCAACGCTTACCTGGATGACTATGCGTTTCTCGTCGATGGCCTGATCGCGCTGCATCAAGCGACAGGCGAGCGTGCGTGGTTGCAAGCCGCCGACGAACTGACCGCTCGACAGATTCAGCTGTTCTGGGATGACAAGCAGGGCGGGTTCTTCTTCACCTCGAACGATCACGAGTCGCTGTTAGCACGCGCTAAGGATGTCACCGACGGCGCTGAACCAGCAGGGAATTCCGTGGCCGCCAATAACTTGGTCTATCTCGCTCGCGTGCTGCCGCGCGAGGAGTATCGCGAACGAGCTCGACGCACCATGGAGACCGCTTCCCTGATCTGGATGACGGCCCCCTCCGCCGTGCCGCGACTGGCCCTAGCCGTCGCCAGCTATTTAGATGACGAGCCCAAAAAACCAGCCACTCGACCAGCCCTCCCCAAACCCGAAAAATAGCACGCTCCGGGATTTCCGTAGATCACCGTTTCAAGGTGGAGCCAATGCCATCGCTCCGCGATTCCCAAGGTTTTATTGGGCGAGATTTCCGGGCGTTTACACGCCTGGCTATCGAATGCCACAGCTCCGCCCTTCCGGACCCCACAGCTCCGCCCTTCCGGACCCCACAGCTCCGCCCTTCCGGACCCCACAGCTCCGCCGTTCCGGACCCCAACGGCTCCGCCGCTCAGGACCTTGTGCGTCACCGCCAATGTCGACTCCGCCGTCATTCCTTGGCGTTTGACCCCGGCCCGGGCGACGCCAGCTCACGCGTGCGGGGCCAGTTGCCCGATTCGATCGTCGCTTGGCCTTGCTGGACAAAAAACGTCGCGAGCGTGGGATCGTGGCGGCAAATGGCCAAAGCTCGCTCCGGTCCCAGCACGCAGAAGGCCGTCGCCCAGGCATCCGCCAACGTGCCATCGCGAGCGATCACGGTCACGCTCATGCGGCGAGTGAGCCCGAGTCCGGTTTTTGGGTGGACGATATGGGAGTAGCGCTGGCCGTCGATTTCCACATACTGAAAGGCATCGCCAGACGTCGAGATTCCCTTGTTGGCAAGCGACAAAAAGTGGCTTGGCGACGCATCTTTTTCCAGGGGAGCGATGGCCACTTTCCAGCCCTTCTCGCCAGGCGGTGGATCGCCAATGGCCAGGTCGCCACTGCCATTGACCAGCGCTTGAGGCACGCCCAGCTTGCGTAGCGTCGCCAGCGCCTCGTCAGCCGCAAAACCTTGTCCGATCCCCCCCAAGTCCAGACGCATGTTCGGACGCTCAAGTCGTGCCGTCCGTCGATCCTGATCCAAGACCAAATGCTGATAGCCGGTCGCATCCAGCGCCGCTTGGAGGCGCTCGGCGGTCGGTAGTTCCCGCTGACGCCGAGAACGACGCCAGAGCCGTGTCAGCTGACCGACCGTAACATCAAAAGCCCCGTCACTCTGCGCGCTGATCGCCTGAGCGCGGCTCAGCACCCGGAACAGATCTTCACTTAACGAAACCGGCTGCGGTGTCGGCGCCGCGGCGCTCAGCCGACTCAGCTCACTCTCCTCGCGATAGTCACTCAATTTCTCGTCTAAAGCTTGAATGCGAGCGAACGCGGCCGTGAATGCTCGGGTGGCAGTTGGCTCATCCGGCGCGTACAATACGATCGTGAACGAGGTGCCCATATGGGCCTGAGTTTGTTGATACTTGGTGAGCCCCGGCGCCGGACCAACTGGTGGAGCGGCCAGGAGCAGCGTCAAGCAAACAAGGGAGCAGTTCATGGGGAACTCGATGAGTAGCCTGTCGGCTGGTGGCGGGCTGAGTGAACAGCAGACCGAGGTTATGCGAGGAAGAATGACGATGTTCAACGTACGTTGCCTAGGGGGTCATTGGCAAGTATTCACCGGGATCACGGCCGTCGGTCGGCAGTCCCTGCGAGCGTTCTGCCAGGTGTCAACGGCCTGCTGCCTTGTTGCGGCCGCCACCCTGGTCACAGCTGCGGAACCGGCAAAAGTGCCGCCACTCGTGGTCATGGACGCCGACGCTCAGGATGAGTCGTCCATGAAGCCGTATGTGGAACTGCTCGAGCACACCGACAACAAGATTGAAATGGTGCCGATCAAGGGCGGCAAGTTTCAAATGGGCAGCCCGGACGGCGAGTCGGGTCGGAATTCGGACGAGGGGCCCATGCATGAGGTCGAGATCGAGCCGTTTTGGATGGCTAAGTTAGAACTCACCTGGGACGCCTACGAAGTCTGGATGTTCGATCTCGATATTCAGCGCCGCAAGATTGCGGGCGCTCCCCCAAACGCCCGTGACCAGGCGGCGGACGAATATCAGCTCACCCAGCCCACCGCCCCTTATACCGACATGACGTTCGGCATGGGCAAAAAAGGCCATCCAGCCATCTGCATGACGCAACTGGCCGCACGCACCTATTGTCAGTGGCTTACGCAGAAAACGGGACGCTATTACCGGTTGCCGACGGAAGCGGAATGGGAATATGCATGTCGAGCCGGTACGAAGACGGCCTACTCCTTTGGCGATGACGAAGCGCAACTAGACGAATTCGCCTGGCACAGTGGCAACAGTAACGACAAGTATCACCCGGTGGGCAAAAAGAAACCGAATCCCTGGGGTTTACACGACATGCATGGCAATGTCGCGGAGTGGGTCTTGGATCAACATGCCAAGGACTATAGCGCCTGGTCGGGAATGATGGCTAAAAATCCGCTTGCCATTCCCAAGACGGAGTGGGGGCGAGTGGTTCGTGGAGGCAGCTGGGATGCCGATGCCGCTCAACTTCGCAGCGCCGCTCGAGATCAATCCATTGCCGATTGGAAACAGCAAGACCCGCAAGTTCCCAAGAGCATCTGGTATCTGACCGACGCACTGCATGTGGGTTTTCGAGTGGTCCGTCCACTGCGTCAGCCGACCGCCGAGGAATTGGCTACGAAATGGGATAAGCAAGAACCCGTCGAGGATCGTAAGCGTGGCCGCTAACGTCGTAATAAAAATGTAGTGATTAAAAAATGCCTCGTCAGCAAAATTCGTGGGTGAATTTTGCTTCCGGAAGTTGCCCCAGGTTGTGATATAAAGCGGTTTCGATTCCTTGTAGGTTCCAAGTGATTACGTAGGTTCCAACGGATCCAATCGTCCAAAAACTTGCCTTCCCGGGCGGGGCTGTGATATTCCCAGAAACGTTGGAAGTCCTCGCGCAGCAGATGACCTTGAGGTAGCTTTTCCACATGTCGCTGTAGACGTACTTCAAGCCCGGCAACACGGCCTAGCCCAGCGTGTCGAAGAAGGACTGCAACGTCTGCTCGGTTCGATCCCGGTCCACCCACAGCTGCCGCGCCGGTGAGAATTTACGCGGCGAGGAGCATCGACCAGGATCGTCTGTAGTTGCATCTCGAGAGGCTCCGCATGTCGGTTGTGGTAAACCAAACATGAACGGAAACTCCTCGGGATGCATTCCCTCATTCAGCTGTTCGCTACGAGCGGCAAAAAATTCATTCGGCCTGGGCGAAGAATAGAGCTCTCCTGGGAAGCAACACGAGCGTCGCCCCAGGGGTTAGAAGCAAGGCGGGGCAGCTGCGATAGCCGCCTCACTTGCCTTCCCTTCTCACTCCCAGCCTTGCTTTCAGCACGTATGCGATAACCCACGGGGGTTTAGGGGCAGAGCCCCCAAAAGGATCCACAAATTCCGCTGAAGACCTAAAATCTTAGATGGCTGTACCGACTATGAATCGTTACTACCTCATCACTGGGCACTAAGTCACCCTGGTGCGGTGGGCATATATCGCATCGAAGAGCGCGCGACGCCCTTGACGGGCGTCACAGCGCCCGAGCCCGCCGCCGCGCGGGCGGTAAGTAGCACTGGTCATTCCTGAGCTGTCCACAGTCATTAATCAGCCAAGCTTCAATCCAATCTCGAACTCTGCGCGACACGCTGCGCGATGGCCTCGTCGCGCCGTCAGCCCCGCGCGGTCCTTAGTCAAGCGCTCATCCTTCCCCGCACTTATCCCGGCTCCCTCCTTCAACAAGCCCGACAACCTTCATCGGCTGCATTATCAGGGCATGATGTTGGTGAACGGTGCCCCGCAGACACTTGGGGTCGGATCGAGCTGGGAGCAACCACGCCCCCCAAACAAGGCGGGGGCAGCCATGCGTTGCGCCCCGCCCTCGCCCAACAACTCCAACGCATGCGACGGCGGATCACGAAGCTAGTTACACCGCCAGCCAATCGGTCTTCCTGGATTGTATTCATCCACGCTGGTATGGCAGCTAACTTCGTCGCGACAGAACTTTACGGCTCATCCGACTCGTCCGCGCGTCGACTTGAGGGACAGGCGCCGTCCGAGTGTCCCGTGGAGCGTTCTCGCTTGAGCCGTAGTGTGCGGCTGTAGCCACAGGATTACCCCTGGAGCGCTGCCAATCCAGGAATCATTTGAACGCATCGAGGATCTCGAGTGCATTGTTCAAGTCGTTCATCCAGATCACGTGCTTTGTTTGTGAATTATGTTGACGAATCCGCTGATCGAGCAGCGATTCCATCTGTCGCCGAAGCTTGGTGACATCTGCTTTTTCCTGAACGCTGACGGCCCGTTCGATTTTCCTCACGGCGTTGACGTGCTCGGTCATTCGATCAAGTTGCCAGGCGTTCTTAATCAGTTCATCCATGGTGGTCGCACCAATCAACTGTTGATTAGCGTGACTGAATCGATCAGCGATGGCATTCACGTCGGAATCGAGGAAATGAATATTAGCTGACTTTTTTTGTTGGCGTGTATTGGACGTTGCTTCTGAAGTTAGGGAGTTTCGATAGGCCGCTACAGGATCTTTCGCCATTACCTCGGTGAAGGAAGCGGCTAGCATCAGAATGACAATCAGACAGTACTTGTTCATAGAACTCTCCTTGGTATTCCTGCCGCACTACGTTGCTGGCATTGGCCGACGGTGCGTACATCGACCGACGCACTTGGAAATCACTCCCTCTCAGAAACGGCTTCGAGCCCGCCGGCGAACAAGCTTGATTGGATTTAGATGTTTTTTGGGCCGCCCGTGTTTTTTTTGGTGGGGAGTTCAACCGCCAATACAGATGACGTCTAGTCCGTGAATAACTGCCTACGGGGCAGAAACTTACGGCCGATGACTTCGCAACACGACGGAAACGAGGAAGCAACTTTTTATCGGTCATCATTCACGGAAACCTGTTCGGCTCCCAGCCACCTTCCGCTTTTGAGCATGGAGACTAGCAGTAACTTTTACTCTCAGGAGGACTTCCCCCATGCGCAGCGTTGCGTTGATATTTGGTCTGATGACGATCTTGGTGCCGTCCATAGCCTTTGCCGAGCGCCCACTCGAGTTGTTTACCGGACAGATCCAAACCACGGATGGTCGCTCTGGAACCTTGAGCTTGGTGTTTGACCCCCATAATGGACACATTCATTACAATGTCCAAATTAACAATGGACCAGATTGGGGTAATCTCGGGGATTATTCACTTCAGGATGGTGCGCTGCGCATCAATTGGTTATTGAAACCTGGCACTGAACAGGCGCAATTGACAGAACTGAATCGTGATGAGCTGCAATATCGAGTCCTACGCGACTCTTCCGACCCCACCAAAACCAACCTCTGTTTGCGATTGCGGCGCGCGCCGATACCAGCCGACACAGCTCGAAACCTTCAGGCTATGGGCAAGACCATCAACGACATGCGCAAGTTGCAACAGCAGTTCAATCAACTACAGGAATTCAACCAATTTCAACAAGAGTTCAACCGGCAGTTCTTCAAGCAAAGCAACGCGTTCGGTAAGTCTCTCGGACAGATTGTGATCGAGTAACCACATATCTTTTTGTCGATAATTTTTTACAGGAAGGAGGTTCTATCATGGAACAACCAGACGATAGCACTGTGTTTCGTGAGTTCAAGGAGCGTTATCAAAGCAATCGAGTGAATCCACCTACCGAAGCCGAAGAAGCATTTTTAGCGAGAATGGTACCTTCACTCGCCCGAATGGCTCGCAGCAAGTTAACCAACGATGTGCGACGATTATTCGACACCAACGACATAACCAGCACGGTGATGCGGCGTGTCATCGGCCGCGTTCGAGCCGGCAAATTGAAACTAGAAACAGAAGGGCAGTTCAAGTCGCTCCTGAGCACCATGACGAAGCATGTAATCAGCGACAAACATGATTACCTTCATGGCTTGCTGCGCGATCAAACGCGAAACCTGTCACTGAACATGTCAACACGCGATGACGAAACCGGCTCCGCAGCATGGGACCTCACCGCGGAAGATGATTTGAGAACTGGTAACACCTCTAGCCATGACGCACAGCCTATCGACGACATGATCCTTGCGGAAAAAATCCAATCACTCAATGAACTCTGCAGCGTAATCAGAAAATACCTTGGCAGCCCGGATGATTGGGAGCTGTTTCGGCTACGTTTTTTCGAGGAATTATCGTGGCAGAGCATTGGTCAAGAACTGGGTATTACGGCGGATGCCGCGCGCATGCGGATGAAACGGAACATCGAGGACTTGCGGCCCAAGCTACAACAGTTTGAAAAATGGTTAAGTGAGAAGCCGTGATAAATAAGGAGGTAGCCAATAAATAGCTCATGGATGAATAGATCGAGATTGGCCCAGTTGTTAACATTGCTACTCATTGGCCATGACACAATCTGCGGGAAGGGCATAAAACAATGTCTACAAATGACGGTATCACACCATCGTATTCGCTGGACGATGAGATTCGTCGAATACTCGCTGGTTTTGAGCAAGCATGGGAGGGCGGACAGACCCCTCCGGATGTTCGAGAGGTCTTCCACGCGCACCAGCGATTAGGCCTACCGCTTTTGCGACAACTCGTCGTGCTCAACTATGACCTCGCCTGGGATGCCTTTCACGCGGGCGAGGTGTCGCCGACAGGCGCGGCCCCCGAACCGCGGCCAGCCAAGATTTACCGGCGAGCGTTTCCGGAGTTGGATGGCGATGGGGCGTTGCTGCTAGAACTCCTACTATTGGAGATCATCAATTGGGACAATCCTGATGAGTCGTATTATGTTCAG
The DNA here is from genome assembly GCA_044235425.1 of Pirellulaceae bacterium. Classification (GTDB taxonomy): domain Bacteria; phylum Planctomycetota; class Planctomycetia; order Pirellulales; family Pirellulaceae; genus JBJSXJ01. The sequence goes on along the minus strand of JBIIHW010000004.1, from coordinate 183,639 downwards.
AACTACCCCCAGTTTGAATCGAATCTGCGAGCGATCTTTGATCTGTTGAAGCTGTTTAAGCCGGAGCAGTTGCGCACATGGGCCAGCAGTGTGTCGAAATCAGCTCGCGCCCAGACGACGGGTGAGCGCGCTCTGCTCGTAAATCAGGACCATCCGGAGGAACGGTCGGTAGAACCCCAGTCGCCACTCCCCAACGACCTCACCATCGCACTGACAGATTCCTGTCGAATTGTGGGCGAAACCATTGGAGAAGGAGCTTTCAAAAGGGTTTATCAGGGAATACAGACGAGCACGGGGCGCGCGGTCGCGGTCAAGCAATTGATGCGTGTATCGGAGCGCAACGTGCGAAACTTTGTTAGCGAGGGGCGAGCGCAAGCTGGACTGGATCACCAAAACATTCCCCCCATCATCTTGCTTGGTGATCAAGACGGAAAACCCACCTTGCTCTTAGAAAAACTGATTCGCGCTCCTGATTGGTCCACGACCATACACGAGCGGGGCATGCGAGCACGCAATCTTGATATTTTGCTTACCGTGAGCCGGGCGGCGGAATACGCACATCGCGAGTGTAGTTTGGTCCACCGCGACATTAAACCTCAAAATGTATTGGTTGGTGAGTATCGCGAAGTCTACTTGGTGGACTGGGGACTCGCGGTTCAAGTAGGAGACCAGTCTAAGTTGCACGAATCCGTGCGTCGCTTGAAGGACGAACCCGATTCATTCATTATTGGTCCGCCGGGTTATATGGCACCCGAGATGGCATTGGGGCGAAATCATGCCTGCACGCCAGCAACAGATGTGTTCATGCTGGGTGCGATCCTCTATGAAATACTTACTGGGCACCCACCCTATGATGCCTATCCGCGATCGGCTTGTTTTCGAGCTGCAGCTCATTTCTTCCCCGAACTGCCCGCGGATATTCCCGAGGAACTAAAGGCCATCACTCTGAAGGCAATGGCGCGAGATCCCGCGGAGCGATTCCAGGACGCAGGATATTTCGCCGAAGCTCTGGAGCGATACTTAAGCCATCGGGAGGCGGAGAATCAGTCGCATCGCGCCGAGAGTGCTTTGCAAGAATTGAATGAGGCGTTAGGAGTACCAGTCGAGAAGCGTCGTCCAACACCCGAATTGTTAACCTCACTCATCGCCGTCGCGGATCAGTTCCGACAGGCGGGTGATCTGTGGTGGTCGTCGTTGAAGGAAAAGCCGACGGAGGGTCGTGACTCACCCGTAATCGCCGCGGAGCAAGGCGCGTTATCCAATCTGGAGAGGTTTACCATTTCCGGTGTCACGCGATCACAGCAGGGTGAGTGTCAAGCCCGCGAGAAACTAGTTTCCTTCGCGGTTGAAGCGGGGGATCTGGCATTAGCCGAATCACAAGCACACGTCTTGAGTCAATTAAACAGTCCACGAGCGGCGGAGCTGAACGGTTTAGTTCAACGAGCTTTGCGACAGCGCACACGTGATCGACGCCAGCGTCTAGCCGCCGCGACCGCTGCTTTGTTACTGTTTGTCATCGCCATGGTTTTTTGGCAGCAACGGACTACCGCCAATTTACGAGCCGACAAGCTGGAATCCGAAAAGTTCGCGGCGGAAGCCGACAAGCAGGCGGCCGAGGCCGACAAAATCGCCGCAGAGGAACGAGAAAAACGACTGGCCGCAGAAAAGTTAGCTGAGGAGCGAGAGCGACGATTGGCAGAGGAGAGAGAAGCTGAGATCTTGCGAGCCAATACCGCCGAGGTAAAGCGTTTGGACTCCTTTGCCATCCAAGCGGAATCCGTCGATTTTCATCCTGCCACTGTTCTCTATCGGGCAGCGACGCTACCAAAACTACCCGCCAGCAATCCGAGGATCATTTTAGATATCCAGGATCGACTACAAACCTCATTGGTTCCAATCAAGACGACTTCACGTCGATGCCCAACGAGCGTGGTGCATGTATCTCCGGATGGGAAATGGCTGGCGAGTGGAGACCTATTTGGTGCTAAGGTGCGAATTTGGTCGACGGACCGATGGACTCAGACTTTTGTACTCGAAGGTCATCAGCAACCCAAGGAACGGCCGGGTGGAGGAATCTGGGGCACGATCCGCGCTCTGGTTTTCGATCCACGTCATCACCACGTTCTATACTCCGCCGGCCTCGACGGAACAGTTCGAGCGTGGGACTTGAACACCCGTGTCGAAGTGCGCCGGTTCACGCCAGCGAAATCCATCGTTCAATCACTTTTAGGTACTTCGCTGACGGGGGACGAGTTACTTTCCTTGGCAGTTCGCCCTCCACAAGAACAAGAGACCAAGCTGGAGATTGCCATTGGTAACCTTCGAGGTGAAATCGTGCTCCTCGATGCCGACCAGCTCACTCCTATCAAGAAGGTTAAAGCCCATAAAAAGCAGGTAAACGCATTGAGTTATGCGCTGGATGGAAGTCGACTTGCCACCGCCTCCCTTGATGGTACTGCCAAGGTTTGGACCAAAGACTTAGAGGAGGTGACAACTATTTCTCACCCCGAAAAAGGCGCCAACGGAAAGTCACCCGAGTTACTCAACATAGCTTTCAGCCCCGATGGTAAGCATTTGGCAGCGTGCGGCGATGCAGTGACGATCCCACTGTGGGAGACAACAACTTGGTCGATTGTACATTCACTGGCGGGTCATCCCAAATCGGAGGATGGATATAACAAGATCTATGATCTGTTGTGGATCTCCGATCACCATTTAATCTCAGCCGCATCAGACGGCGTTATTCGGCGTTGGAATCCTGACACGGGAGAAGCGTTCGGCGAATTACGGGGGCATACCCCTAATATGTTCGGCCGTCGGGGAGTCCTGAGTGTTACAGAGGCTACTCGAGACCAACTGGTTTCCGTAGGCCGCGACTGCGCCATCCGAGTTTGGGATCTCGCGACAAATCGCTTGCTGCATTCTCTTGAAGGTACTGACTTGGAGGAGAATCCCAAAACCACTTTTCGAGCGCCCATGCATGTCGCTTATGCCGCCAAAACAGATCAATTATTCGCTGTATCCTCCTCCCTCTACTCGTATGTCCATCGGTGGGACCCCAAGACCTTACGGGAAATACCGGGTACATATCAATTCCCCGAATTGCAGGACGGTGCTGAATCCGATCCACAAGGACTGGCGATTTCCCCAGATGGATCCCAGTTCGTGGTATCGTTCCTAACCGGTCAACTGGGATTTTGGAAAACTGATCAAGAACAGCCCGCCAAGTTGATCAAGGCGCACACCATCCGACAGGCCCCAGACGCCGCTCCGCCTTTTCGCGCCCTGTCAGTGGCCTATAGTCCGGATGGAACCCAAGTTGCTTCTCTCGCCAATGATGGCATGTTACGTCTGTGGGATGCTAATTCCCATGAGCTGATACGAGAGTGGGCATTGACTGATGCAGAGTTTCCGGTCGGAAGTTCGTTGAGCCCCGCGGAATTATCAAAACTCTCCGAGGAACAGCGAAAGATGTTTGCGGAGCGAGATCAGTTGAGCCAGACAGACTTTGGGCTGCTATTTATCGGTGATAATCGCCTGCTCACGGCGGGACGAGATAACTTGGTACGCTGCTGGAATACCGATCCAGGGGAGATTGTACAGCGCATCGATCTGGGAAGTGAAATCGAGTCATTGGCATTCGATTCGTCCAGTAATTTACTCGCGATCGGTGGTAAAACGGGTGACGTTTGGATTGGCGATATCTCGGACCTGAAAAAGGTTCGATTCCGCACATTTCTATCGTTAAAACCGCTGATGGTCGCGTCCCGATTCGGTCGTGCACCCCGCCTTGAAGTCCAACGCCGTGACTTCGGAGGAAGTCTACAGAACACTTGGGCGGCGCATGTTCATTCCCTGGCATTTTCACCCGGCGGTACTCTACTGGCAGTGACTTTGGGTGACGGTTCACTCGCCTTGATCGATATCAGCACCGGTGGGGCGGAGATTCTGGGACGAGCGATTGGACACACGAATCCTCGCGAATTCTATCAGTCGGTGCGGGCAATGTTCTCTCCTGAAGGACGACTGTTAACCATCGGCGACGATCGAATAATCCGTGAATGGGACTTCAATTACTGGAAGGTGGGACGTACCGAGTTGACCCAATCCGCGAATTTGGCGGGTGGATACAAAGTGGTCGCAGCCGCCGATGGAAAAGAATGGATTTATGCGGCCGGCGGAAGCTTGGCACGCTGGTCAAATACAGAGGCTACAGAGCCAACCACTTGGGCGCCAGCACCCCAGGATTTAATCAGCTCGATCGCTGTCATTCCAAGCAGCGATGACCTGTTAATTGGGACGAATGGCGGCCAAGCCATTCGCTTTGATCGTACCAAGAACAGTCCCGTTTTCAGTTTTCCACCGGACGAAGATGCCAGCAATGACATCAGCGAACGTCGAGTGGCGGTGTCGTCTGACGGCCGAATGGCGGCGTTATCGCGACGAAGCGGTGCAGTGGAGATCTGGAACCTCGCCGATCGCATTCAAGTCTGCACAATTCCGGCTCCACGAACGCATGCCGATTACAAGTTGATCGAAGCGATTGCGTTTCATCCGCATGGCTCGCAGTTGGCGGTCACAGATATCGCCGGAACAATCAGGGTCTGGGATTTAACGAAACCAGAAATTACTCCTTTGATTTTCGAGGCCGTTGGTCCCCAACAGGCGATGGGATTGAAGTATCTCCCGGATGGCTCGCGACTCGTGACCGCCGGAATGACGCAAAACTCGGAGTCGATCGTGGTGTGGGAAACGAAGTCGTTTCGCAAAGTACGCTCGCTAGATAGCCATCGCCCGGTTCGATCCTTTATTCGTTCCACATCCAGTGGCATAGCCAACAGCCTCGGCTCAGGGCTTGCTACGGTGAAGGACATCGACATCAGCTCCGATGGCCAGTGGCTAGCCAGTTGTGGCACGGATGCGACGGTGCGCATTTGGCGATTAGCGATTGATGCTGCGAATCCTGAACAGGACCGTTATGAGCCCTTTGCAGTTTTATCGACCCTCGATCTCGAGCGAATCACGAGACCTTTGTCTCTGCAAAAGGACGACACACGGACTGGCGTGCGTCAATCAACATGGGCAAGTTCCGTGGCCTTTCAATCCGATAACCGCAAGCTGGCCGTCTCCAGTGAGCAAGGGCCAGTTGTGGTTTTTGATTTTGAGGTAATCAAACGCGAGTTCTCCAAGTCACCCCAAGAAATTCTTGACGATGCTTCGCAGCAGCTCGGTGTCGAATTAGCCGATGACCGACTGAAGACACGTGACCCTTTGTTCCTCGAATCTTCTATCGACACCAAGGAATAAGACTTGCTCGATGGTGCTGCCGCGCGGATTTGAACTCCGGCGGCATTCATGTCCGAGGCGATCTCTCTATCGACGGACTGTGAGCGTAGCCAAGGAAACATGGTGGGGTTGGCGACGATTCTGGGAGCAAGGTGTTTTCTTATCTTTAAATAACCACGCGCAGCCAACCATTCTTTTCGTACTGCCCTATCAAGCCACCTGAGGCAGATGCGACAGGTCAATTCGTTGATTTGGGAATCTTCGCGCCTTGGGTCAGGTGTATCTCACGGGCTAGCGAGTGTTCGGTGAATCCCAGCCCTCCGTTTCTCTTTATGAGCGGAAAACTGTTTTTGTCCGCTTAGCGGATGCCATTGCTGGGAGCTCGATGAAAACCAGTGATGCTGGTCTATCCGTTGCTTTTTCCGTGTTACAGGAAAAGAGGAAGAATTCATCCATGAACAACAGTAACAAGTCGTGGTTCACTTGCGTGAGAAACTTTTTTTTGTATTACCTCATCACCTTTTTCACTCTGGTGAATTGCGGACTGACACTTGGGCAGCAACCGTCAGCGACCGAAAACGGAATCGTCTACTTTGTGCTGCTCGATGATTCTTTGTCGATGAATAAGCCGCCAACCGACCCTACCACGATTAGCTGGCTACCGAAGATAACCGAAGTAAAGCGTCAGATGTCGACGTTTATCGCCTCACTACCAAATGGAACCGAGGCGCACTTCTTTGCTTTTGCCCAGGAATTAACCCGCGGTCCCACCGTGGTGATTAAGACGCAAGAAAACCGTCAGGAACTCAAGGAATTTGTGAATGGACTCAAAGCGGAAGGAACGGCGACACGACTTTGGCGTTCGCTCGCTGAGGTACTCAAGGAAGCCGCCACACTGCTCGAACGAAATCCCAATGTTCGCGTGAGGGTGCTGGCCTATACCGACGGTGAAGACAATGAAAGCCCCGTACCCACCCAACCAGCTACCGTGCTTTCCAAGTACGGCAAATTGCTGCGACAGACCAATGTACAGCTTACTTACATCACAATTGGATTCGAATTACAGGCGGAGCAGCGGAGAGACTTGGAGTCTGGTGGTGTTCAAGTACGCACAGCACTTGCTCCTGAAGATGTCATTCCGTTGCAAGCAGATTTTCAGCTTCTGCCGACCGTGGTCTCAGTTGGAGAACGGGTCACGGTAGTGGACGATAGTATTGGCTTCGTGCACGATCGAATTGTCTCTTGGGGCGATGGTTCCGGTCCCAGTCGAGCACGGTCACCCAACCATGTCTATACGAAGGCGGGGGAATACGAGGTTCATCTAGTCGTTACGTCAACAACCGGAAAAGAATCCACGACAACTCGCAAAATCCGTGTCGTTCCTCCCCCGGCACCTAAGGCTATGTTTGTGGCACCGGAGCGAGTCGAATGGAATTCGCAAGTGACACTCGTCGATCGTTCAACCGGTGACGTTGAAACACGGAAGTGGTTCCTGGACGACCAAGAAGTATCCGGTGACCAACTTTTGTCACTGAAGCTCGCCGAGCCTGGCACTCGTATCGTCCGCCTAGTCGTGCAGGGTAAAGGAGGTGTGGCGAGCGTAACGTCGAAGATTGAGGTCTCGCCGCCGACTGCTCCAAGGGCAGAAATAGCTGGCCCCAAATCAATTGCGCTGGGCGAAACGTTAACTCTCTTCGATCGATCCACAGGGTTGATTGATCGCGCGGCCTGGTATGTCGATGATCAGTTTATTACGGCAACTCGAGATTTCTCGTGGAAATCCACGAAATCTGGCGAGCATGTGATCGTCTACAAGGTAGCTGGGCCCGGTGGCAAGTCGCAGGCAGAGCATCACGTTCAAGTACGTGGCCCCGAGCGACCGACGGCGGATTTTGCGATTCCCACCACACTACGAGTCGATCAGCCCCTTCATTTGGTCGACCGTTCGCAAGGGCTAATTCAGGAACTCAGTTGGACCATCAACGACACCGTGATCTCGCAGGAGCGGGATGCCTCTTTTCAATTCACCACTCCTGGCGAGCATGCGATCACGTTGACGATACGAGGCCCTGGCGGGACGGACAGTGTCACGAAAACTATCTCCGTCGATCCGCTTGCTCGCCCCACCGCGAGCTTTGTGATTGGCACACCTCAGCCCTTGCTCGATACCGCGACACGAATCACCGACACATCCGTCGGTGAAATAGATGAGGCGATCTGGTTTTTACCTGGTCGCAAGTCACCCCTCGTCGTGAATTATCGCCAAGGGGGTTCGCGTTCCATTGACTACACATTTACCGAATTGGGGAAACAGGAAGTCCAACTAAAGGTCCTGGGACCCGGTGGTGAGTCGGAGGTGCTGCAGACATTCGATGTGCAAACGGATCGGACGCCGCCGCAACCAAACATCGCCGTGGACGTAGTGCACACCGAGCGGGATCGCCGCGTAATACGGTTTCGGAATCGCTCGAAGGGAACCGTCTTGGAAACAGTGTTTGATTTTGGTGATGGTAGCCGCTTAACGAGCGACACCACCATGGAGGATGTCCTACACGAATATAAACCGGGCACTTATTTGGCCAAGGTTCGAGTGCAAGGAGCGAGGGAGTTCGCGCCGGCAGTGGTGGACATATCAATCGACGTGCCCAAGCCCTGGCCTACTTGGATACCCCATCTCTTGTGGATGCTACCGACAGGCTTGATAGCAGCTTTGGCAAGCTTCTATGGGATAGTTTTTTATTCGCGACGTCTCCGTGAGCAACGCCTTTCACGACTCGTCGGTACACTCAACTACAATCTCAAGGATGCCCGGTTGGCTTCCTATCACTCCGTCCTTCTTGACGGAACATCGAACTGTCAGAGCGTGACACTCGATGACTCTAGCGTGGCGGTAGTCGAGGCCTACCACAATCCTGAAAGCCACGCCGTGGAGCACACGATCGAGTTATTCACTCACGAGGTGTCTGAAACCGGTCGAGTGTCAATTGCCGCCAACGAACCGACGGTTGTCGGTTTGTACGAATTCAAGCTCGTTCAGGTCTTGTGAACTCACCGTTTCAAGAATTGACACGTTTCTTTTTTTCACAAGGAATTTATCATGGACAATGTACTTTCCAAGCGTCGCATCCGGAATTCCGCCTCCTTAAATCAAGAAGAGGGCGCCGTTCGCTCTCTCGATCCTTACTCCCCTGCCGAACTCTCCTCTCATAAGCGATCCCTGATACCGACAATGCTCATTGCCGGAGGCGGAATGGGCACAGGTATCGCTCGCCGACTCAAGTGGCACTTGGAACGCCCTGGGGTGAAGAGTCATCACAGTATTCTGGCACTCGACACCGATGAAACCAGCCAAACCTCGGATGGCCAGTTTCCGAATTTGACGGATCAGGAATTCTGTCACTTATCGATTGACCGCTGCCGTGATGTTTTGAAAGACCCGGCGAGTCATCGTCTGCTAGCTGAGCGGTTGAACCTGTTCGACGAAACGATTCGCTGCAAGTTACTAACGATCCTGGATCGTGGACTCGACCAAGCCGGTCAGGTACGCCCGATCGGTGTACTAGCTTTTTTCGCCAATCTGGATCTTATTCGCGAGCGCATTCAGAGTCAGCTCCGCAATTTGCGCGGAGTGTTTGCGCAGTTGGAGCATCAATTGCAAAACGATGGTGAGGACCGCTTACGGCCACGACTCCGCATCTGCTTAACGGGGTCGCTCGCGGGCGGTACATACAGCAGCTTTTTCATTGATCTGGCTGCATTGATCCGCCATGAACTTTCAGATTCCAACATTCAACTTAACGGCTATTACATTTTGCCCAATGCGTTGGATCCGAAGCTGGCTGGCAAGTCCGTTGAGCGTACACGAGTGCGTGCTAACGCCTACAGCGCGATCACCACCATGGACGCACTTGACGATGGATATGGTTTCCGACAGGGATTGGAATTTGGTGTGTCGGATGCCGATCGTTATCCCGCCTCCATGATCTTGCACAACCAGATTTATCTGGCTGAACGTTTTACGGATGACAATCGCGATTTGGAAACACCCGAAGCCGTTCAAGACAAGATTGCGTTGAGTATTGCGGCTGAGATTAGCACGGAATTGGGAGATTACATGGAGGCTGCCGATCACAACGATGTCGCTCGGCAAAACCTGGCACCCGATCCGAAGACGGGCCGCCCGCGCCGATTCAGTACGATTGGGGCTTCTGCACTGGGTATTGAACACCAAAAAATGGCCCGGTTTTCTGAGGGAAAACAGGTTATCGATCTTTGCGACACGGTACTGGGAGCTGAATTGACGAGTGAAGAGTCTCGCGCAAGCACTCTTAGTTATTTGCGAGAAAGCTCTTTGGGCGAGGACGGCAAGCAATTATGTCGAGACATTCGCAATGCGGTCGTTTCGAATCTTGATTCCTATGTCTACCCGCTCTACAGGCTGGTCTCTCCCAATGGACTCCAATATCACTCCAATAGAAAGGTGGCGGAGGTATTGCAGGTTGCAAAGCAAAAGTTCAAGGAAAACCATCTGCCGAAACTTGGTCAACAGATCGACGACCTCGGGCGAAATGTGCGACGCGAGGCCGAGAAAGCCTTGAAACATCGAGCGGGGGAATTAATCCATCGGTCAGGTTTTCGCCCCACTCAGGGGTTTGTTGCGACGTTACGGGAAGAGCTGCGGCGTCTAGAGCAGGCCTGGACGACATCCCACGCCACGGCGACTTCTCGTGTTCAGGAGATTGAAAAACAATTGAGTTTAGAGGCAGAACGACTTGTCGGGCTCTTGCAGAGCATGCGAACAAATGAACAGATCCAGGATCGAGTCGTATCCCACTATCGACAATGGCTCAATTCATTGATCGACATGGAGCTAGCACGCGGGTTGATCGTGATTATTCAACGCCTGCAGATGCTAGTCGAAAAACTATCCGAGCGAGTTAATCGCTCCATTGATGGCTATGAGCAATTACGTGCCAAGGCAGAGGTTTTGGTAATTGGTAATACACCTTCTGGCAATGGTCTCACTACGGCTTCCACGTGCGAAATCGACATGTCGTCCATCGAGGTGTTTGACGCCTTTTATCAACGGAACAAGCAGGATTCCGCTGATCTGATCAAGATCATTGCTAAACGCCGCCAACTCTCCTCCGTCGCCACCCGAGAGGAACTGTGTGTATCGGGACCAAGCTGGGACGAAATGCATAAATCAATCGCCGATCATTTCAAGGAGCGAGTGAAGCGTACGACAATCGCGCAGATTCTTGAGCAGGCCCTTCAGGCGGGGGGCGAAGCGGAGAGCAAAGCCGCCGTCAAACTACGCGAGGCGGTTCGAGCCACCCAGCCGATGTGGCGTTCTGATCCAGGTCAGCTGGGAATCACCTTTGGCGATACCATTACGCTCGGTGTTCCCCAGGGTACACCGAGCGAAACTCGAGCGAGGCTTCTGGCGGAACTCAAGTCGGCAGCGGCTGCCTTAAAAACCAACCCGCGCTATACCGCCGACGCCAGTATCGTGACCATCAGTGACCCACACCGGATTTTGATTTTACGACGCAGCCATGGTGGCAGACCGCACTATCTAAAGTGCTGGGATGAACTGAAAACCGCGTCCGATTCATGGTCGCGCATGGGTGGTCACTCCGTAGATACTTTTTCTAAAGAATTTATGGCACTCTTGCCACCAATTGAACCGATCGATCCTGTGCTGCCAGTAGAGGAAGCGTTCACTTTGGCACTGGCGTTCGGATGGATCGCTAAGCGAGGACCTGACTTCTATGTCAACTTGCACACTTCCCAAGCAGACAACAGGTCCAGCTGTGTCGTTGCCACGGTTAGTGATTGGGATGGTTTGGCATTCACGAAAGCCAAACTGCAATTGAGTGACGCAGTACAGCGATTGGTTGCGGTTGGGCTATTGCACTACACAGCAGGTCATGACTTCCAGACCAGTTCCTTTCTGGCCAGGAACCTCGACCAAGCACAGCGTGAAATCTCCGAAAAACGTGAGCTCGCATCATTATTCCACGAATCGTTCAAACAGCTTCGAGTGGCAGCGGGAGACCAGTTGGTAGTTGGCGACTTGACCAAATACATGCTGTCGCTTTCCCAGCGAGTAGATTCCGTGGATTACCGGAACAAACATCTCAGCCGGCAAGTGGATGTCTTGAAACAGATCATCGCCATGTTGAACAAAGGGGTATAGATCATGATTCAGACTGAAGCCACCGACCTAAGTTGTAACTGGCAAGCAATGGGACCGGAAACTAGAGCTCCAGGCCCAATCTATGTCCAGACAGTCGTTCTCTATGATCACAACTGCGATGATTGCCGAGGAGTAGCCGCGGAAATCAACGACTTGGCCTCACATTTGGATCAAGCTCTATCGGCTGCCATCATGCCACGTCCAGTCGATTGCCAGCATTTGTCATCGTTCAGCCTGGATGACGAGTACTGGCAGGCCTGGCAGGTCTTGGCCGAATCCAATTTGGTTTTGGTTCCACAAGACGCCACTCATTGCCATCAAGCAGCCGCCACCTTAATCCTGTCGTTGAAAACATTGCTCAGCGAGGAGCAACGAGCCCATTTGGTCAGCCAAATCGCTCATCTTTCAGAGCAGTACACTTCCGTGGTTTGCGTGTTCATCGAGAGATCATCAGATCCCTCGCGGGATGCGGCCGAGTCGGAATTGGATTGGAAGCGTTTACAGGACGAGTTGCGAGAGGCACACCCTCGCTGCGTGGTTCGCTTCTACCTAGTTGGGCTGACGGCTACGGATGGCCGACTCGTTACCAAAGCAGATCAGGCGGCGGTCGTAGCTCATGCCGTGTTGGCTGACATCGTCTTGCCAGACCGACATGCGCAGCGTTTTTTGGTTCAGTCCAATCGCCGACCGCAGGTGTTGCTGGGATTACTGGGAATGTCCGGCGAAATCCGCTCGCAAGAGCAAGTGGCGACATGCCTGGTCCCGCGCCTGATGCAAAAGCTGATTGATGGGTCAGTCAACCGCTCCCAGGCCGTTACACCAGTTCCAATCGACTTGCCGACGGCGCCATGGCGAGCCATAGAATTAGTCTTTCAGCAAACATTTCCGTTTTCCACATCCATCGGATGGGCGGAAACTCTCCGCAATCCAGCTCTCGATACGAATGTGTCTGCACTATCCTGTGCTGGCCGGCGACTTAGGATCAGCATTGCGACGCCTCAAACTGGGGCTGTTCTCGGTTTACCGGGTGTAGAACAGTCGTTGGAGCATTGGCAAGCAAAACTGGCCGAATACGATGAATCTTTGCTGACGCATCGGGCCACACTGGTCGCCCGACTAGCTTGCGAACAATTGGCTAAATTGCAGACAAAGGATAGGGAAGCGATTGAAATCGTTTTACGCGATGTGTTTGCCACTTCGCGGTGCGTCGAACAGATTCGCGAGGTAGGACAAGACCTGATCGATCGTATCGTCAGCCATCGCAACTCCATTGAAATCGAACCGATAAAGATCGATCTGTCGGATGTCATCCAGCTATCAGGGAACCAAGTGCGACGTCTGGAACGATGGAAAACCTGGAACTGGGTGAGCTTTCTTAGCCTAATGGGACTGACGTGGATTACGTGGTTTTTATTTGGTACAGCCTCCATGGCATGGCCACCTGTTGGGACATGGCTCGTACCCATAACTTTTTCCGCCCTACTTTGTACGTTGTTCTATGCCTTGCGCAATTGGTCAAAGATTGGTATTCGGCGTCAGATAAAAATGATGGAGGATCGATTGCAGCAGCGAGCTGGTAATTTCGTAGCAGTTCAGATTCATCAAACCCTGCAGCTTCAGAGCGATGAACTACACGAGTCAACTCAGCGAATGCTCGCGGTGCTTCTGGAAGCGAAAGGACGTCTCGAGGACCAGGTTCCGAAATCTTTCCGAGCTTTAAGTGCCGATCCAATTATCGTCCGACCGACGCCCGGGAGCGACGATATCGAAGCCTTCCAACGTTCCCTGATGCAACGGCAGCATGAACTTAGCAAAGTGGCTGAGCGATTTCGCCATTGCTATCGTGAATTTGCTCAGGATCTGATTCATGGTCAAACACCAGTTCAGGCAGCGCGCTCCACATTGGAACTGCGTTTGGCTCGAGAAATGGTGTCACTCCTATCGCCGCGACTAGAATTATGGCGCCGGTATTTAACCTCGGATCCAGCTAGGCCCTTCGATGATGCAGCCTTGCGTCAAGATTTCACTCGTTGGTCCGTCCCATCGCTCTACCAAACTCGTCGTTTCTTTTCCGTTCGAAACAAGAGTGAGTTTACGTTTAAGACTGCGTGGATTTGTCCCACTGTATTGGCTTCACGCAACGTACTGCCATCCGGTGGAGTACTAATCTCCATGAACGATCGTATCCTTGCACTTCACCGGATGATTTGGAATGACGAAGCAACCTATTAACTGCAATGAGCTTACAGCAGTCGTCATACTTGAACCAATTGACCTTTCACATCGAATCCCCTTGTCGGACCCAGGCGGATTTCGATTTGTCCAACTCACTCAGATCAAAGTGGCCGAGTTGCAATTCGAACGATTTACTCCGCACGATCTTCCTGCACAGATCGCGCTGACTGTAGAGGCTTCAGACTTTAAGCACATTATCTTTAACCTGGATTTACACTCCTGGTGGGCAGCGGATCCCAACAACGTATCAACACTAACTCAATCGCTGGCGGAACTAGGACTTTCCCTTCAAACCTATGGAAAGCGATTGGGGCAAGTTATACCGATCACCTCCAGTCGCGAGGCTGCCATCGAAGGCTTGCTGCGCGACCGCGAACAACAGCTAACCAAGGCTTTCTCCTGGTAATCCAAGAAGGAACATGGGCGGTTGGTGAGTAAGGTGTCAGAGAGCGATTTAAATAGTTTCCTTGGGATCCGGAGTGGTTGATTGATTTCTTTGAGCCTCGTCAGCAGAATTCGTGGGTGAATTTTGGCTCAGGAAGTTGCCCGAGGTTGTGATATGAAGCGGTTTCGATTCCTTGATCGGTGCGAAAACCGTACGATTTTCTCATGGCGAGTTTTGCTTTGTTGTTCAAGCCCTCAACAATTCCCGCGGAGATTTCACCTTTGGCGCGAAACCAGTTGAGCAACAGCTCGCGATGCTTGCGTAGTGATCTCGCTTCGCGCTTCATAGGTCCCAAGCGGCCACGCAGGGCCTGAGTGATCCAATCGTCCAGAAACTTGCCTGCCCAGGCAGGGCTGTGATATTCCCAGAAACGTTGGAAGTCCTCGCGCAGCAGATAGGCCCGAATGGCCGCCAGGTTGTACTCCATGAGCTCCTTCAGCTTCACGACCTGCTTCCCAGTCAGGTTGATGGGCCGCTTGAGCAAGCACCAGTGCGAGTATTTCAGGATCGGTTCGTAGCCACCTTCCTTTATGCGGCGCGCTTCGTCAGCTCGCACCTCATCAATGGCCTTGTTAAGCCGAGCCATGATGTGGTACCGGTCCAGGACATGCACCGCATCGCCAGCACGCTCGCCGATGACCTTGAGGTAGCTTTTCCACATGTCGCTGCAGACGTACTTCAAGCCCGGCAACACGGCCTAGCCCAGCGTGTCGAAGAAGGACTGCAACGTCTGCTCGGTTCGATCCCGGTCCACCCACAGCTGCCGCGCCGGTGAGAATTTACGCGGCGAGGAGCATCGACCAGGATCGTCTGTAGTTGCATCTCGAGAGGCTCCGCATGTCGGTTGTGGTAAACCAAACATGAACGGAAACTCCTCGGGATGCATTCCCTCATTCAGCTGTTCGCTACGAGCGGCAAAAAATTCATTCGGCCTGGGCGAAGAATAGAGCTCTCCTGGGAAGCAACACGAGCGTCGCCCCAGGGGTTAGAAGCAAGGCGGGGCAGCTGCGATAGCCGCCTCACTTGCCTTCCCTTCTCACTCCCAGCCTTGCTTTTAATACGTGTGCGATAAATCCCTGGGGCTTAGAGGCAGAGTTCCCAAAAGGACCCACAAATTCTGCTATAGACCCTGTTTTTTATATACATGTTTTTTGTTTGTCTTCATGGAGATGAATCGTAGAGTAGTGCCGTCATACGGATGAGACGTCGACCTGCAAGGATCGCTTAGATAATTTTTACAAGGGCAGGAGTTGAAGGATGAGTTGTTTTTATTTGTTTGATGGGCGTTGGGCTTGGCTGCGCGTTTTGAGTGCCGCTGCAGGTGCGTTGACAATGGTCGCGAGCTTGGCTGCACCGTGCCCAGCAGCGGTAGTGAGCTTTGGGTCAGGCGCCAACCAGTTCACCATGGACTTTGTCAGGATTGGCAATCCGGGCAATGCTGCCGATACCAACGGGGCTCCTAATCCAGCAGGCAGCGTAGGTTACGCCTACAGCATTGGCAAGTTCGAAGTCAGCGAGAATATGATCACCAAGTACAACGCGAACTTTGGCACAGCCAACGGTTTAGTGATCACCACCACCGATGCCGGTGCCAATAAGCCAGCCAGAGCTATTTCATGGAACGAAGCGGCTCGATTCGTCAACTGGCTCAATACCAGCACGGGAAACCACGAAGCCTATAAATTCACCACGAGTGGGGTAAACGATAACGTCGATTTGTGGGCTGCATCCGATACGCTCGACTATGACGCGTCAAACCCGTATCGAAGCAAGCGAGCAAAGTATGTCCTTCCCAATTACAACGAGTGGCATAAAGCGGCATATTACAATCCTCGCAATAGCACCTACTACAACTACGCCAACGGCAGCAACTCAGCCCCAACTGCGGTAGCAAGCGGTACGAGTGATAACACGGCCGTTTACGCTCAGCCTTTTGAGCAAGGCCCGGCGGATGTGAACCAAGCGGGTGGATTGAGCCCTTACGGTGTTATGGGCCTCAATGGAAATGCTTGGGAATGGGAAGAGAGTTCGTACGACCTGTCGAATGTGAGTGGGGCGGCCCATCGGGCGATCCGTGGCGGCAACTGGCATATCAACGGCTTCTTTATGTTATCAGCGAGTCGCTATGGTGACGCCGGACCTGACTTCGAAGCGAATGGTGACATCGGTTTTCGTGTCGCTAGTGTTTCAACAGTGCCCGAGCCGAGTGTCATGGCGATTTGGGTGCTGCTGGGCTTGGGGGGCATTTTGGCAAAGAGGCGGCTGAAAAAATAAAGGTTAAGCCAGCTTCGATGACCGAAGCGAACTCGCATCCTGAGCAAACTAAATGGCCGAAGAACTTCTGGTATATTGCGCTGCTTCCTGGCTCCCACAACACCACTTCACTTCCACCATCTACCATCTACCCTCGCCAAGCCTGCGGGCTGAGTGAAAGCATCCTCAGTCACCAGCAGATAACTCTGCTGGTAGGATCAGGGTTGGAAGCAAGGCGGGGCGGCTGCGATAGCCGCCTCACTTGCCTTCCCTACTCACTCCCAGCCTTGCTTTTAATACGTGTGCGATAAATCCCAGGGGCTTGAGGGCAGAGTTCCCAAAAGGACCCACAAATTCTGCTATAGACCCATGAAAAAGGATCGAAATCTGCAAAATTGATCCTCGTCCGGAATCGCGGAGCGACGGCATTCGGTAGCCAGGTGCGCAAGCGCCTGAAACGAGGGGCCACGGCGAATCATTCTCACACGAATAACCCGAGCGGCAGAGCCGCCGCATGGGCATCGCGTCGCAAGTCCTGGCGGAATTCCATGGCCAAGTGGCCGCCAATGCCATCGCTCCGCGATTTCGGAGATTTTATCGGGCGAGAGATCCGGGTGCTGGCGCGCCCGGCAAGCAACTGCCACGGCTCCGCCGCTCAGGAAGACGAGTCGCTGAAGCTCCACTACGCTACCTTGATTGAATCGGCGCGCGGAGCGGGGTATGCTGGAGGCTCAAGTTAGAAACTCAACTGGAAACCGGTACGGCGAACATATCTTCGAAGGAGCATACTGAGATGACGGGTAAGGCGCAGAAGGCGGTGGTGGATCAAACTTCGCGACGCGATTTTATTAAGACTTCGTCGATGTTGGTGGCCGGTGGTGCGGTGGCAGGATCCACGCTCAATTTCGCCCGAGCCGCTCATCCATTCGGCAGCGACACGATCAAGGTCGGCTTAGTGGGCTGCGGTGGTCGCGGAACCGGTGCCGCCGTCCAGGCACTCAACACCATGGGCGGTGAAGTGAAAGTAACGGCCCTGGCCGATGTCTTCGAAGACCGCATTCAAGGCGCCTATCGTGGGATCAAAGGCGCTCACAACGATAAGGTCGATGTGCCCAAGGAGCGGATGTTTGCGGGCTTCGACGCCTATCAAAATCTGCTGCAAACCGACTGCGACATGGTCATTCTGGCCACTCCGCCCGGCTTCCGGCCGCAGCAGTTCGAAGCCGCTGTGAAAGCGGGCAAACACGTGTTCATGGAAAAGCCGGTCGCGGTGGATGCGGCAGGTGTGCGTCGAGTGCTCGAGGCGAACAAGGCGGCGAAGGAAAAGAACCTGGCCGTCGCGGTCGGCCTGCAACGTCGGCATGAACCTCGTTACAAGGAAACCATCCAGCGGATTCAGGACGGCATGATCGGCGACATTATCCTCGCCCGCGCCTACTGGAATGGCGCCACGCCATGGGTTCGCGAACGGCAAGCGAATATGACCGAGATGGAATATCAGCTGCGCAACTGGTATTACTTCAACTGGCTGTGTGGGGACCACATCGTTGAACAACATATTCACAACCTGGACGTCATCAACTGGGTGATGAACGGTTACCCCGTCGAAGGCCAAGGCATGGGTGGCTGTGAAGTGCGCAAGGGTAAGGATTACGGGGAAACCTTCGACCATCATTTCATCGAATTCCGTTATCAAAACGGAGCCAACCTCTACAGCCAATGCCGTCACATCCCGAACTGCTTCAACGCCGTTTCGGAACACGTGCACGGCACCAAGGGTTCGGCCGACATCAGCGGTGCTCGCATTCTCGATACCCAAGGCAAAGTGCTCTACAGCTACGGCCGCGGCGGCGGCGACGGCCATCAGCAAGAACACCACGATCTGTTTGCGGATCTGCGGGCGGGTAAGATTCCGAATGAAGGCGAGTGGGGTGCGCTGAGCACCATGACGGCCATTTTCGGCCGCATGTGTACCTACTCCGGACAAAAAATCTCGTGGCAGGATGCGCTGAATTCCCAAATCGTTGTGTCGCCCGTCGACAAATACAAGACGGTCCAGGACATGCCGCTGCAGCCTGACCTCGATAAAGAACCAGGTCAGTTCAAGCCGCTGGTTCCAGGTCCCGACGGCAACTACGCTCGGCCCGTTCCCGGCGTCACGAAAGTGATCTAACGGAAAGTCCTCGAAGGGCACAAATCACGGTTCGTTCCAGCCACACCGCAGGAAAGCGAGTGACCAGAGTGTCGAATCCTTATGAATCGTCCAACCTGCCGCCGCCCATTCAACCACCGGGCGGCACGCCGTTTGGAAATCAATCGCAGGGCGACGGCACCGGCGGCTTGATTCCGTACAAAAATCCCAAGGCACTCACCGCGTATTACCTCGGCATTCTGTCGTGCCTGTGCTGCTTTTTCGGATTACCCGTCGGCATCGTGCCAATCATCCTCGGATTCCAAGGGCTCAAAGCCCATAAACGGGATCCGATCATTAAAGGGACCTTACACGCCTGGATCGGCATCGTGCTAGGCATCATCTCGACGCTCGGCGCCTGCTTTTTCGCCCTCGCCTTCATCGCCGCGATGCTCAGTAACCGACGATAGACCGTCACGGAAATTTTTCCCAAATCGATGCAACGCGGAGTGCCATTTTCTCGTCATAGATAAGTGTAACCGTCGTGGTTCTCGTCACGGTGAAGCACTTATCAGGAGAAATGGCGATGAAGGATCGTTGGCAATCGAGTGGAAAATCGAGTTGGCAATCAGGTTGGACGCTGGTGGAATTGGTCGTGGTGATGGCAGTCAGCGGCTTGCTGCTGGCACTGGCACTGCCGGCCCTGCTGGCAACTCGCGAAACCGCACGGCGCAATGCCTGTCAAGTTCAATTGCGGCAGCTAGGGCTCGCCCTCCAGCAATTCGAACAAGTGCGGCAAGTGCTCCCTCCAGGTGCACTGCAGGGAGCGGAAACGACTGCCGCTCATCAGTACTTCGGACGGCGCGGTGGCGCGAATCATGCTTGGACACCCTTCCTGCTACCCTACCTGGACTGTGTGACCTGGTCCCATCAATACGACTGGACCACGGACTGGCGTAGCAGCTCCAATCAACTCGTCCGCGAAGCCCGCTGGAAACAACTCACCTGCCCCGCCACTCCCCAGCCCGAACGCTGGGATTACGGTCAGTACGAACCTCCCGCGAACACCTCGGGGGGAACGACCAAAGTGGAACGCTGGCGAGCCGCCGTGGGTGACTACGCTCCGGTCTACGGCGTGGACTCCGAATCTGCCAAATGGGACCTGATCGATGCCTCCACCGCTCGCCTGCCTCGCGGAGTGCTCGTGGTCAACGAAGTGAACCCACTGACGCGCATCACCGATGGACTATCCCAAACCTTGTGCCTCGTGGAAGACGCCGGCCGACCGCAACGCTACGGCGCTCGCGGTCAACTCTCCGCCACCTGGAACTCGTCCGGTCAACTCGTCTCCGGGAAGGTGACCGGAGCGGCCTGGAGCGACGCCCGCTCCCCCTTCATCCTCCACGGCAGCATGCGTTCCCCCGCGGACCTCGTCGCCGATTGTGCCGTCAACTGTAGCAATGACAATGAAATCTATGGATTCCATCGCGGCGGCGCGAACGGACTACTCGCCGACGGAGCTGTCCGCTTCCTCGCCCAATCACTCGACCTCCGCTGTGCCGCCCGACTCGTCACCCGCGAAGCCAGCGAAACCACCCCCTAACCCCTAACCCCCAACCCCCTAACCCCCAACCCCCAACCCCGAACCCCCGACCCCCGAACCCCGAACCCCGAACCCCCAACCCCCAACCCCCAACCCCCGAACCCCCAACCCCCGAACCCCGAACCCCGAACCCCGAACCCCGAACCCCCAACCCCCAACCCCCGAACCCCCAACCCCCGAACCCCCGAACCCCGAACCCCGCCCCCCCCAACCCCGACCCCCTCCCCCCTCCCCCCTCCCCACCGGACTTGCTCGACCGCTTCGCCGCTGATACGATACGAGCTTCTCAGGGGCCGGGAGGCTGGCCAGTGGGAGATGGAAACGCGGATTGATTAGATTTATTAGCCTGGCTGAGCAAACACTTAGCTGGTTCACCCTTAACGGCTTGATTTCGGGGATCTTGGTATGAAAGACGGCATTCATCCTCCGTATGTAGAAACCGTGGTCTCCTGCGGTTGTGGCAATACGTTCAAGACTCGCAGCACTCGTAAAGAACTGAAGGTTGACATTTGTGATCAGTGTCATCCGTTTTTCACGGGGCGTTTGAAGTTCGTTGATACGGCGGGACGTATTGAAAAATTCCAAACCAAATTCGCCGCCGGCACCTACTCCAGCCTGCAAAAGCCCGGAAAGAAAAAGCCTGCCGCTAAGCCGCAAGCTTAATGCGGTCTCGTTGCGGTCATGCGACAACTTCTCGATGAAAAACTGGCTCGCTTTGAGGAACTCGAGCAGCAGCTGCAAGATCCGCAGGTGCTGACCGATTCCTCCCGCATGGCCGCCGCAGCTCGTGAACATGGCTCGCTCGCCAAGCTCGCCGGCAAATATCGTCGTTTTCAGCAAGTCGTAAACGAGATCCGCGAGACCGTAGCCCTGTCCGAAGGCGAGGATGCGGAGCTGAAAGAGCTGGCTGCCGCCATGCTGCCCGACCTGCGCACCGAACGCGAGGGGCTCTGGAACGAACTCCTCGATCTGACCGTCGGTGGTGAAGATGCCAATCGAACTCGCTGCGTGATGGAAATTCGAGCGGGTACGGGAGGCGACGAAGCGGGACTGTTCGCCGGTGACCTGTTCCGCATGTACAAGAAGCATGCAGAAACCAAAAACTGGAAAGTGGAAGTGCTGGACGCCAGCCCCACGGAACTGGGCGGCTTCAAAGATGTCGTTCTGGCGATCGAAGGCGAGGGCGTTTATCGGGAGCTGCAGTATGAGAGCGGTGGGCACCGCGTGCAGCGAGTGCCTTCCACCGAAGCCAAGGGCCGCATTCACACGTCGGCCGCCACCGTCGCCGTGCTGCCCGAGCCCGAAGATGTGGAAGTGAATATCAAGACCGAGGACTATCGCAAGGACTTGTACTGTGCCAGCGGCCCTGGCGGTCAGCACGTGAACAAGACCGAGTCCGCAGTTCGCCTGACGCACTTTGAAACCGGCATCGTGGTCGAAATGCAGGATGAACGCAGTCAGCACAAGAACTTCGCCAAAGCGATGCGAGTGCTTAAATCACGAGTGTATGAACACTTTCGACAAAAGGAACACGATAAACGCGCCCAAGAACGCAAGTCACTCATCGGTTCCGGGGATCGCAGCCAACGGATTCGTACGTATAATTTTCCCGAAAACCGACTAACCGATCACCGTATCGGGCTCACTCTTTACAAGCTGGATCAAATCATCAATGGCGACTTGCAACCGGTGACAGACGCCTTGATCGAATACGATCGAAATCAACAGCGTGGTGATATGGGTGACCTGTCGGACTGATCCAGGAGGGATCCATGGCGGGCGAAGAGTGGTCGATTGGTCGTCTGTTAACTTGGACGGCCGACTATCTGAAGAAGCAGGGAGCTGAATCCCCGCGTTTGGATGCCGAAGTCCTGCTGGCTCACGCGCGCGGCTGCCAGCGACTCGATCTCTACACCGCGTTTGCCGAACTCGCAAGCGACGCGGTGCGAGCAACGTACCGCGAACTGGTGAAACAGCGCGCCGCCGGAAAGCCCGTGGCCTATTTGGTGGGACGACGCGAATTCTATTCCTTGCCCTTCCACGTCACGCCCGCCGTGCTCATTCCACGACCGGAAACCGAGTTTCTCGTGATCGAGGTCCTGGATCGGCTCAAACAGCAAAACCATCCGGAAGCGGCACGCATCGTCGATGTCGGCACCGGTAGCGGCGCGATCGCCATCAGTATCGCTCGCCATGCTCCAACCGCTCAGCTGCTCGCACTCGACCTCAGCCCCGCCGCTCTGGAAGTCGCTCAGCGTAATGCGAGTGAACTGGGTGTGGCGGAGCGAGTGGAATTTCGAGAAAGTGATTTGCTGGCAGCCGCGGCGACTGACCAACCATTCGACTTCGTGGTGAGTAATCCTCCGTATGTCAGTGAGTCGGAATGGAGTGGCTTAGCACGCGAAGTGCGTGATCACGAACCACGACTGGCACTCGTCGGTGGAGCCGACGGGACCGATCTGTATGCTCGTCTCGTTCCTCAAGCTGCCGAAATACTTCGTCCCGGTGGCTGGTTAATTCTGGAAATCAGTCCTCAGATTCAGCACAATGTGGAGCAGCTCATCCAAGCGGATGGTCGCTTTGACAGGGTGGGAGTAACCAAAGATTTGGCCGGTCTGGCGCGAGTAGTACATGGTCGACGAATCGCGTGACGCCGCCTATGGATGTCCACGTGTTTCCATGAACCAGCTTTCTCTTGCACGGCAGCCCCTTCAGTCGAGGCAATATCCATCCGCGCAGCCCGCGCTGCTCAAACGCCTGTCGTTCCTCTCCTGCCTGCTGGCACTTACCGCTCTTGCTACC
Source organism: Pirellulaceae bacterium (assembly GCA_044235425.1). Taxonomy (GTDB): domain Bacteria; phylum Planctomycetota; class Planctomycetia; order Pirellulales; family Pirellulaceae; genus JBJSXJ01. Next base: position 160,682 of record JBIIHW010000004.1, on the reverse strand, counting down.
TCGTCGATCCTGCCACTCGCCAACGGCACCGAGCCCGCCGCAGCGAACGCGGAGCCTGCCGCAGCGAACGCCGAGCCTGCCGCGGTGAACGCCGAGCCTGCCGCGGTGAACGCCGAGCCCGCCGCAGTGAACGCCGAGCCCGCCGCAGCAACCACCGAACCAGCGGCGGTGAACGACTACCAGCGTCGCCTGAAACCGCTGCTGCGTGAACGCTGCTACGCCTGCCATGCCGGGCTCAAACAAGAAGCCGGTCTGCGACTCGATACGGCGGAACTGATTCGGCGCGGCGGCACCGATGGCACGATTGTTCGCTCCGACAACGTGACAGCCAGCAAACTAATCGAGCGAGTGCGCAGCACGGATCTGTCGCACCGCATGCCGCCCGAAGGTATGCCGCTCAGCGGTGATCAGATCACTCTGCTGGAACGCTGGATTGCGGCGGGAGCACCAGGGCCGGTCGATGAGCGAGCGGAACGCGATCCGCGCGAACATTGGTCCTTTCGAGCTCCCCAGCGTGCACCGCTACCCAACCTGCTCCACCCGGAATGGGCCCGAAATGACATTGATCGCTTCATCGGCCAGCGGCTGGAACGCGAAGGTTTAGCTCCGCGCCGCGAAGCAGCTCGCGAAGTCTGGCTACGACGAGTGACGCTGGATCTGACCGGCTTACCTCCCACCCTCGAACAAACGCGCGACTTCCTCGCCGATGAACAGCCCGATGCGTATGAACGAGTGGTGGATCGGCTGCTCGACAGTCCGCTTTATGGCCAGCGCTGGGCACGACACTGGATGGATGTCTGGCGCTACAGCGACTGGTTCGGCAGACGCATGGTTCCCGACGTCTGGAATAGCGCTCCGCAAATCTGGCGCTGGCGCGATTGGATCGTGAACTCGCTCAACCAAGACCTCGGCTATGACCAGATGGTCCAGGCCATGCTCGCTGCCGATGAGATCTTTCCCGCAGACGATCGCCACTGGCCAGCTACCGGGTTCCTGATTCGCAACTGGTATGCACTCAATCCCAACCAGTGGATGCGCGATAACGTGGAGCATACTGCGAAAGCGTTTCTCGGACTCACCTTTCAATGCGCGCATTGCCACGATCACAAATACGACCCCATAGCTCAGCAAGATTATTTTCGTTTTCGAGCCTTCTTTGAACCGCTCGCGGTACGGCAAGATCGCGTGGTGGGCGAGCCCGATCCGGGACTGTTTCAAGAATATGAATACAGCTCCTTGCGCAAGATCGTACGGCAGGGAATGGTGCGAGTGTATGACAAGAATCTGGATGCTCCCACCTGGTTCTACACGGGTGGCGATGAACGGAATCGAGTGAAAGAGAAAGGAGCCATCGCGCCGGGCCTACCCGCTGTGCTCACCGCGCAGCCGCTCGCCATCGCGCCGCTTGACTTGCCCTCCACCGGCTGGTACCCGGGACTGCGCCCCGCGATCATCGACACCGAAATCTCTACCCTCGAAGCTGCCGTCGAACGAGCCGAAGGCCAAGTGGCAGAAGCGCGACGGACTGCCGCGGACGCCATCACGGCCGCTCGCACCGCCTGCGCCACCGCCGACGCCAACTGGCAAAAAGCGCTCGATGAAACGCGAGCGGCCGGTCCGTTAACCGCATTAGCCGGTCGCCAATCGCTCTGCTTGCGAGCAAGCACGGGGCGACGCGTTCTGGCCAATTCCCTGCGCGGACTCACCGCTCTCCCCGCTGGCACAACAGTCACCTTTCAGCTGCGGATTATCGCCGATACCCACGTGAACTTTCAGCTCGCCAAAGACAGCGTCAAAGGCCTCACCGCCGCCTGCGTCATCTTTGAAGCGGGGCGCATTCGTTCCTATCAGCCCGGTGGGTTCACCGAGTTCGATGTGGGACGATATGACTTCACCGGCGGCCAGCGTCATTTCCAAGTTCGGCTCGCGATTGAACCAGCACAAGATCAAGCTCGCTTGACCGTCATCCACTTGCCCAATGGCCAGCGACTCGTGGATGCCACTCCCGTAGCGCTCAACGGCTGGAACCCAATCGGTGATCCAACGAAAGGCATCTCCTTTGACGCTCGCGCCGGCAGCGTCGCCGCGATTGATGAGTTCACTGTTTGGAGTCCCAGCGCCACCGCGTCTGATCCCGCGAACAAATCCCCTCTCCCTGGATTGGAACGAGTGCTGAAGTTTGACTTTGAAGAACCGGTCTACCGCGAAGGTGCGGACGTTACAGGCGTCGAAGGCTGGGTCGCATCGCCCTTCGGCACTCCACCAGGCAGCTCGGAAGTCACCAGCGTCCTCGATGCGCCGCAGCTGGAGCCGCTTCGTCAGCAGCGATTGCAAGCTCGCGCCGCACTCGAATCCGCCGAATTGATTGTGCAGGCCGCCGAGACGACGCTCTCTGCCGCTCAAGCTCAGCAAAAAACTTATGCAGCCCGAGTCGCCGCTGCACGCGGTCGCTGGGAACAAAAGCTCCCCGCCGATCAATTGGAACCACTCGAGCGCACGGCACTCGAAGCCGAGAAGCAAGCCCAGCAGCTCAGCGCGCAGGCCAACTGGCTCGCGAGCCGCCGAGCACTCGCCGTCGCTCAAGCACTGCCGGAATCGGACATGCAGCGTGCCAAGGCGATTGAAACCGCCACGCAGCAAATCGCAAGCGCTCAAAAAGTACGAGAACAGCCCAGCAGCTTACAGCAGTTCAGTCCGCTCAGTCCCGTCTATGCGGCGAAGAGCAGCGGACGTCGTCGAGCCCTTGCGAACTGGATCACCGATCGCTCCAACCCACTCGCCGCTCGCGTCGCCGTGAATCACCTCTGGATGAGGCACTTTCATGAGCCACTCGTCGCGACGGTTTTTGATTTGGGTCGAAATGGATCGCCGCCAACGCACCCCGAACTGCTCGACTGGCTAGCAGTCGACTGGATGGACGCCGGTTGGAACATGAAACGCCTGCACAAGCAGATCGTGCTTTCAGCCACCTATCGGCAGTCCAGTGACCCCAACGCACCAGCGGCCTGGGCATCTGCAGATGGGGCATCAGCAGCTGGGACATCAGCAACTGCAGCATCAGCAACTGCAGCATCAGCAACTGCAGAATCAGCAGCTGGGACATCAGCGGCACCGGAAGAAGCACCGCGCGTTAGCGATGTGGAAAACAAGTTCTTAAGCCGGATGCGAGTGGGGCGACTGGAAGCGGAACTGGTGCGCGATAGTTTATTGTCGCTCGGCGGACTGCTCGATCGGCGCCACGGCGGCCAGGAACTGGAAAACTCCGAAGCGTTAACCACTCATCGCCGCACGCTCTATTACAGTTGTCATCCCGAAGTGGGTGGCAAGAGTTCGCTGGGAGAACTGTTCGATGCACCCGATCCCACCGATTGCTATCGCCGCTCGCGCAGCGTCACTCCCCAACAAGCACTGGTGCTCACCAATAGCTCCTTGGCGCATGAGGTGAGCGTTTCGTTGGTGCCGCAATTGGAACGTGAATTGGCGACGAACCTTGAGCCGTCAGCCAGCGACGACGCTTTTATCCGGATGGCGTTCGAATGGATTCTGAATCGCCAGGCACGGCCCGCCGAGCTACAAGTTTGCCGCGACTTCCTCAGTCGGCAAACGACGACCATCGCGGCGACGGAACCAGCACAGGCCGCTCGGCGAGCCCGCGAAAGTTTGGTACGAGCGTTATTCAATCACAACGATTTTATCGCCATTCGCTAGGAGCGGACGCATGACGACACGCGAGGTAAACGCTGCGAGCTCGACGCCATCCGCTGGCTGTTGTCCAAGCAGGGCACGGCGAGCGTTTCTATCTGACTTCGGCCTGGGCCTGACCGGTTTAGTGCTCGGCAGTATGTTGTCGCAGGAACGCGGACCAGCGACGGCTAGCGCCGCGGAACCTGCGACGGAATCCGGTACCGAATCTGCTACGACCGCGACCGGCCAGACGCATTTCCAGCCGCGTGCGAAGTCGGTGATTTGGATTTTTTTGTCGGGTGGCTACAGTCATGTCGAGACGTTTGATCCGAAGCCGGCGCTGAACCAGTACGCCGGTTTGACTTTCGATAAAACGCCCTTGGAAAACCCCGTCAACTCGCCGCTGCACAAGCGCCGCTTCCGCTCGGTGCCCGCCGAAGAGATCAACGTGCGCGACGTCTATCCGATCATTTATCCGATGCAAGTCGGCTGGAAGAAGCATGGTCAAAGTGGGATTGAGATCACGGACTGGTGGCCGCATTTATCGCGCTGCGTCGATGATCTTTGTTTCGTGCGGAACATGTGGACGACCGACAACGATCACGCCGCCGAGAATCAGATTCATACGGGGCGTCATCGGCTGGACGAGCCGCAGCCCAGCGTGGGCGCCTGGGTGCATTATGGCCTGAGCACGATGAATGAGGATTTGCCGCGCTATGTGGTGCTGGGCGGCCCCACGCGTTCGGATACACGCCAGTCGATCGACTCCTATTATCTCGGACCGCAGCATGCCGGAGTACCGCTCACGATTGATCCGACCAATCCCCTGCCCTTCGGTCGTCGACTGGCGCGACAATCGCTGGAGGAACAGCGCGCCGAGTATGACTTGATTCATCAACTGAATGGATTGGCGGGAGTGGAATATCCGGCAGACGCTGAATTGCGAGCTCGGATTCGTTCGTATGAATTAGCGTTTCGGATGCAGCAGGCGGTCCCCGAGGCACTCGATTTTTCCCAGGAATCCGCCGCCACGCAGCGTCTCTATGCACTCGACGAAGACTCAACAAAAGTTGCTGGCCAGCGTTATCTGGCAGCGCGGCGTTTGATCGAACGCGGAGTGCGATTTGTGCAAGTGTTTCCATCGCCCTATGGAGTTTGGGATTCACATCAGAAGCTGAAAGAGAATCACACTCGACTTTGTCAGACGGTGGATCGTCCGACGGCGGGCCTGCTCATGGACTTAAAGCAGCGCGGGCTGCTGGATGAGACGATCGTGGTTTTCTGCACCGAGTTTGGTCGGACGCCAGGATTGGAACAGCGAGCGGGCGGGAAAGATGGTCGCGATCACCATCCCAACGGCTTTACGATCTGGATGTCGGGAGCGGGCTTGAAGCGTGGTTACGTGCATGGCGCCACGGATGAACTGGGCTATCACGCGCTGGGCGAGGGCCATTATGTGACCGATCTGCACGCCACCGTGCTCCACCTACTGGGACTCGACGGTCGTCGCCTGGAAATCCCCGGCCGCCGCCGCATCGACATCGACCACGGCCAACCAATCCAAGACATCCTGGCGTGAGACCCTGAGCGCCTTGGCCGGACTCACGCTATCCGAGTCGTTGCACCCTCTGCCGGAGCTCATTTACCGGCTAATACCTGATCGACTTCTCGCAGTAACTCATTCACTTTCGGGTCGTTAGAACCGTTTCCAACCGTTACATGAGCGGCGGGTTTTGCGAGGGCGGGTTGTTGAGCCGTTACAACTTTGGCGGTTTCCACGGCGGTTTCCACGTGCGAAGTAGCGACAGCTACTGCTCCGGCATTGAGCATCGTATTAACTTCCACGATGAGTTCATTGGCTGCGGCCGCCAAGTTCGCCTGCTTGGCCGCATCCTGTTCAGCTCGCAGCATGCTGACTTGGGCGAGCAGAGCGGTTTCTGCTTGCTGCCACTTCACCACGCGGTCCTTGACCAGTTTCAGTTCCGCGGTTCGTTCGGCCACGATCAATTCCGTGGCCCTCACGTCACAGGTGGCGGCCCGATATTGACCCAGCAGCGTGTTCAGAGTGGCCGCGACCTCTTCCTTCGAAAAGACCTTACAATTGACTTCCACCGTGCAGCCCATCTTTTTGAGAATGCAGGCTGTTGCTTCGGCGCGGTTCAAGATGGCTGCGGCGCTGGCTTGAGCGGCATCGCGACGGCACACCGCCTCTCGCAGGTTCTGTGCTGCTAACTGCAGTTCCGATTCACAGTTGTGGACTCGCACCTGTACCGGCTGTTGCAGAGCGACCAAAAGCTGCAAGGCGACGTTCTTGTCTTCATACTTTTGTGGGGCCACGGCTGGAGTCACCACAACGTGCGATACGGTAGCGGTTCGTCGCCAAGGTTTACCGGCGAACACCGCTGAACTGCCCTGAAAGGAAATCGTTGTCATAGCCACTGCCAGAATTGCCACAATTCTCGTTTTCATCGCACCATCTCCCTAAGTTACCGCTGGTCTATCAGCGTCTTGAATCACCACGCTCGGTCGCACCTTGCGACAAGCACCAATTACGGGAACGTGGCGTAGTCGGAATTCTTCCGCTCGAAAACGGAATATTTTGGTTCTCTCTTCGTTTTCATTCTGGAAGGCGTTAACTTATTTGGTGGTTTTCTTGGCTATCGCTTGGGGGGATACAGTGATGAACACGAATCGCGACATGCAGCGTCGGACGTTTTTGCAGGTGAGTGCGGGGCTGACGGCCGGTTGCCTGGGGCACTCGCTGCTGCCGGCACAGGAGTCCGCTCCCAAGAAACTGGCCTTTCTGGTGGGCGTTTCGAAGTACCAGAAAGATGGCTTTGATGACTTGAATTACTGTGAGCGCGACGTGGAGGCGTTAGCCACGGTGCTTAAAGCTCAGCAGTTCCAAGTCGTCGCGCTGATGGGTAAAGCTGCGACGACGGACGCAATCCGTAAGCAGCTCACCACCTTCTTTAGCGATCTCAGTCAGCTCAGCAAACAGGACGTCGTGCTGCTAGGCTTTTCCGGCCACGGAGTGCAGTCCCTGGTGCCGAGTCCCACGAAGGGGGAGGAGGAAATCGAGGACGCATTTTTCTGCCCCTTCGATGCCGCTCGGTCACGTCCTGAATCGATGATCTCGATTAGCTGGGTGATGAGTCAAATCAACGAGCACAGTGGCAGTTCGCAGAACTTGCTGCTGATCGATGCCTGTCGGAATAATCCCAACAAAGGTGGGAAGAACATCGATGGCAGCACGGCGAAGCAATTGCCCAATAAGATCAGTGTTTTGTTTAGTTCTTCGGCGGGCGCGAAGTCCTACGAATCGGACAAGATTCAGCATGGGCTTTTTACGCACGTACTGCTCGACGGCTTATCCGGCAAAGCAGCGAATCAAAACGGTCAGATTACCTGGCTGAACCTGGCGAGTTACGCAATTGACGAAGTGCCCAAGAAGTCGAAGGAACTACTGGATGTCGAGCAGCAACCGAATTTGCTAGGCAATTTGGTCCGTCAACCGGTATTGGCGAAGGTTACGGCCAGCAAGCCCATGCCCATCATCGAGCCCGCGCTACTCAAGGCTCCCTTTGGGGAAAGTGAAGCGAGAGCGGCACAGCGAGCCTGGGCCAGTTATCTGAAGCGCGAAGTCCTGCTAACCAACAAATTGGGAATGAAGCTTTCGCTCATTCCGCCCGGCGAGTTTGAAATGGGTTCGCCAGGTTCGGAGGCGGACCGATCCACCGACGAGCATCTTCATCGCGTACGGATCAGTCGGCCGTACTATTTGGGTGTTTATGAGGTGACGCAGGAGGAATGGGAGTCGGTGATGGGCAGCAATCCAAGTTGGTTCTCCCGCAGCGGTGACGGCAAAAACGACGTATCTGGCCTCGACACTTCACGCTTTCCGGTAGAAAGCATCTCGTGGGAAGAGGCGAGTGAGTTTTGTCGCAAGCTGAGTGCTCGGGAGGGTGAGTTGTATCGTTTACCAACGGAGGCGGAGTGGGAATATGCCTGTCGAGGGGGAGTCAAGAGCGCCTATTATTTTGGGGATGATCGCTCGCAGCTTCAAACTTACGCTTGGTTTGCCAACAACAGCGGAAGGTCGACACTTGACAGCGATAAACTATGGGAGACGTACCGTACAACGCCTCAAAAGTATCTTGAAGCACTTCTGGCCAATCAGTGCCATCCTCATCTGGTGGGAGCAAAAAAACCGAATCCGTTTGGCCTCTACGACATGCATGGCAACGTCTGGGAATGGTGCCGTGACTACTACGCCAAGGACTATTACCAATCGGCACCGTCTACCGATCCGGAAAATACGACTCCCGATAAGGATAGCTATCGTGTTTGCCGCGGCGGTTCGTGGTTCAGCAATGCCAGGGATAGTCGTTCGGCCTATCGCAGCTGGAGTACCGCAACCAATCGTGGCAGCAACATTGGTTTCCGTGTATGTCATCCTTTGCGTTGAGGACTAAGTAGCGGCTTAGCTGCTTTACCTCTTTACCACCTTGCTACTTTTCTTCCTTACATCTTATCAACGCCGAGTGAAACGAGGCGCGCGAATTTTTTTGCGATATCCAACAAATGGTACAAGCCGCTGAAGTGTGTATTAACGAATAAACGTGCTTAGCGATTCTGATTGCATTCATTAGAATTCGCTCAGCAAAGCATTTCATACGGAACCGACTGTGCCGAGTGCTCCCTTCTCCCCGAAGAGAAAAATGAATTGATTGTCTATTGTGGCAAGCCGTGACATTTTTCTCTTGGGGGAGAAGGGACGGGGATGAGGGGCCAGAGCGCCGCTCGAAGCACGCACACCAGCTGGATTGATCAACAAATCCCGCAGCAAAAAACCAGCAATCTCGCGACGAACCAACCAGTAAAACCTGCTGGCTTGCCTGCGAGCTGCAAGCACGAACAGCCCCCTCATCCCCGCCCTTCTCCCCCACAGGAAAAAAAAGAAGATCGATTGGCCAACGTAGCGATCAACGTTTTTTCCTGCGGGGGAGAAGGGAGAACTCTCTTGCGAGTGATTCGGCGATTCCGATGGCATTCGTTGGCATTCGTTGGCATTCGTTGGCATTCGCTCAGCAAAGCATTTCATACGGAACCGACTGAGCCGAGTGCTCCCTTCTCCCCGAAGAGAAAAATGAATTGATTGTCTATTGTGGCAAGCCGTGACATTTTTCTCTTGGGGGAGAAGGGACGGGGATGAGGGGCCAGAGCGCCGCTCGAAGCACGCACACCAGCTGGATTGATCAACAAATCCCGCAGCAAAAACTAGCCATCTCGATAAATCCGTCGCCGAATCATTTTCGTCCCTCCTGAACGCCTCCCTGAACCTCCGCGAAACTATCTCATTTTCCCCCCGCCGCCTGTCCAGCTTTTGGGGTCCACTTCACCTGGCGTAAGCCAAGGATCTCACGCAAAGGCGCAAAGTTCGCAAAGTGGCTCACGCAAAGGCGCAAAGGACGCAAAGAGTTCAAACAACTCAGTTACTTTGCGAACTTTGCGCCTTTGCGTGAAATTCCCTGCATTGTCCCACGCCAAGGCGCGAAGGGTGGAAGTTGAAACTCGCCTGTTTTACAATCTTCGCATGACAACAGTTCCTTACACGAGCGATACCTCCGAGGAAGCGCTTCAAATTCAATTGGAGTGCTTTCGGCGGATGACTCCGCAAGAGCGCATCGAGAAGATGAGTGCCTGGTCGACTCAACTCAAGACGATGGCATTCGCAGCGATTCGTCGCCAACATCCGGACTACGATCAGCACCAGGTGCAGGTGAAATACATTGAATTGGCGTACGGCTCGGAATTAGCTCAGGGTTTTCAGGCCTGGCTGGCAGGGCGTGCCAGTGAGTAACCAGAGTGAATTCGTCGCAGCTCTACAGCCTGTCGTGGCGGCGATGAACTCGCTGCAAATTCGCCACTATGTGGGTGGAAGCGTCGCTAGTTCCTATCACGGCGCCGTACGCTCGACGATGGACATCGACCTCGTATGTGACATGCAGGAAGATCAGATCCCTGCATTTTTATCGCTGTTGTCCCACGATTTTTACTTCAGTGAGTCGGCAATTAGGCAAGCAATCCGTCGGCGCTCTTGCTTCAATCTGATCCACTATGGAACATCCTTTAAGGTAGATGTTTTTATAAGTCGCGGGCGACCCTTCGATGACAGTTGTATGCATCGAGCGGTCGCTGCGAAGTTAGGGGATGACTCACGGTTTATCGTTGTGCCGACAGCAACCGTCGAGGATTCAATCATCAGCAAGCTCGAGTGGTTTCGATTAACGAATGAAACCTCCGAGCGTCAATGGGATGATGTAACACGATTAATGAAGCTCGCTCGAAGCAAACTAGATCGTTCATACCTGAGTAGATCAGCGGAAATGGTCGGAGTGGCAGATTTACTCGCCCGACTGGTGGATCAAAATACTCCAGAACCTCAATGAATCTCGCCGATCTCCGATGTTCTCACGCAAAGGCGCAAAGAACGCAAAGAATTCCTACGACAACATCCTTTGCGGCCTTTGCGCCTTGGCGTGAGACCCTAAGCGCCTTGGCGTGAGATCCTTGGCGAACTTTCCCTACCCTTCCTCGTCCTCGTCGCTCGTCACGGAGCCGGGGGTGACATCGTCCATCGAATCGCGGAACCGATATCCCACTCCTCGCACCGTTTCAATCACGTCCGCCAGTTCACCCAGTTTGCGCCGCAAGGCTCGAATGTGCACGTCAATCGTGCGTTCCAGCACCATCGTGTCCTCACCCAGCGCGGCGTCGATCAGCTCTGATCGCTGGAACACTCGGCCCGGTTGGCGGATCAGCGTATCCAGCAACCGAAATTCGCTCACCGTTAACGTCAAGGGCCGTCCATTCATCGTCGCTTTATGACGCAGTCGGTCCAGCAGCACGCCATGCCGAGCGATCACTTCTTCATCGTCCGGCTCCGCATTGCGTCGCCGTCGCAAAGCCTTAATCCGCTCCAGCACCACCTTCACGCTAAAAGGCTTCGTCACATAATCGTCCGCCCCCAGCGAGAAACCAATCAGCTCGTCGGTCTCTTCCGCTTTGGCGGTGAGCATCAGAATCAAAGCATCGCGCGTCGTGGGGTCCGCTCGCAAGCGCCGGCAAACCTCCAACCCGTCGATAATCGGCAGCATCAAATCCAGGACCACCACATCGGGAACTTTGAGCTGAGCTTTGTTGAGCCCATCTTGCCCATCAACCGCCACCTGCACATCGTATCCCGCTCGCTTCAGGTTGTAGGCCAGCACGTCGGCCAGGGAACGATCGTCTTCGATGAGGAGTATTCTTGCGGCAGGCATGGTAACCGAATTGCGGGACTGATGATTAGAAAAGAAATCTCACTCTATTTTTTATCGTTGCGACCACGACGGCTGTGGCGAATGATGTCGCCCTCAACCAAGTAAATCACATCCTCGGCAATGTTCGTAGCATGGTCAGCAATTCGTTCAATGTGGCGAGTCGCGGAAAAACAGTGTAAGGCCGGAGCGACAAGCAGCGGTTCCTGCTGCATCAATAACTGCAACTCAGCAATGATGTCACGATTGTGTTGATCCACATGTTCGTCGAGTTTCAAGATGCGGCGAGCGGCGGCGGCGTCCAAATTCACGAACGCATCCATCGATCCTCGCACCATCTGTGTTGCCAGGGCCACCATCGGCGTTAACTGTTCAGGGATGGGGAACTCGGGCGAGTCCGCAATCGCTTGTGCTCGCTCCGCAATACTCACCGCCAAATCCGCAATTCGTTCCAAATCTCCGTTGGCCTTCAGCACCGTCGCAATGCGGCGTAAATCGACCGCGACTGGCTGATGCAACGCCAGAATCTTTAAACATTCCTCTTCAATGTGCACTTCCTGCTGATCGACTTCCGCATCCGCCGCCACCACCTGCTCGGCCCATTCCTCACGCCGCTCCGCGAGCGATCGCGTCGCCTGGTCAATCATCTCTTCCACTTGCCCGGACATGTTCAGCAATTGTCGTTGCAACTTTTCCAGGTCATGCTGAAGATGTTTCATGAAAGCACCTTGATTGAGAAAAAAGTTAGCGAGCTCGTATGAAGAGATCGTGAAGAGCGTGTGAAGGCGAGACAGGAAGCGACTTTTTTTGATTATCGCAGAAAACGTCAATCGAGCGAAATCGGGGTGGGCGGGTGAATCGTGGGGATGGCGGTCGGCAAGGCAATCCGAAAAATCGTGCCCGCACGCGGCTGACTCTCAACCCCAACACTGCCGCCAAACGCCTGCACCAGATGTTTCACAATCGATAGCCCCAGGCCAGTCCCCCCAAGCTCGCGCGAACGAGCCTTGTCCACTCGATAAAATCGCTCGAAGATCCGCGCTTGGTGCTGTTTCGGAATGCCGATTCCCGTGTCCTGAACCTCCAGGACCGCAGCATTCTGTTCCCGCCGCCACCGGACCGTCACACGACCACCATCCGGCGTATACTTGATCGCATTGTCCACCAAGTTGCTGATGATCGTCCGCAAGCCCTCTTCATCAGCGGCAGCGCAGAGCGATTCCTCGCTGGTTTCTACCACCAGCGAAACCTGCTTGGCGGCAGCCACATCACGAAATTGCCGAATACAGGCATCGACCGTCGCTCGCAGCGGTACCGAAACAATGTCGAAGACCTCATGCCCCGCCTCGACGCGCGCTAAATGCAAGAGATCTAGAATGAGCTGATGAAGCCGTTCCGCCTGCTCCTCGATGCGAGCGATGAACATCAGATTGTGTTCCGGGTCATCCATCGCGCCGAGTCGCAGAGTTTCGGCATAGGCTTTTATCGCCGAGAGCGGTGTTTTGAGTTCATGGGAAACATTCGCCACAAACTCGCGACGTAAATTTTCCAGTCGTCGCAGTTCCGTGACGTCATGCAGCACGATGATCACGCCCGGCGAGGGATCACCGGGTAAGCGAGTCGCTCGCAAATTGAGCACTCGCCGCGAAGGCGTATTCGTCTCGAACTCCTGATCCGACGAACGACCGGAACGCAGGACATTCGCCGCCGCATCCGAGAGAACTCGCTGACGCGTGATTTCCCAAAGCGGCCGACCAATCACTTCATCGGCGTTGATCTCCAGCAGCCGCACACTCGCCGGATTCGCCAGCAGCACTCGATCTTCGCGATCAATCGCCAGCACGCCTTCGGCCATGTTACCCATCACGTCGGCCAGTCGAGCGTTGTTGTCGCGCAGTTCCGTGATCCGGTCGGCCAGTTGTCGATGCATCGTGTTGACGGTCGTGCCCAGTTCCGCCACTTCATCACTGCCACGAACGAGCAGAGGCTGATGGGCGCGGAGCGTGTTCATTTCAGCGACGGCGGAGGTGAGTGCGACGATCGGTTTCGTCATGCGATCGACGACGAGGTAGGTGGCAATGAGCAGAATCGCCAGGATGCCCAGGCAAAAGGCTCCTGCAATCCGTTGCACCAAGCTGATCTGAGAATCCACATCACGTAACGGTGATGCAGCGCGCACGTAACCCAGCGGCTCTCCGTCGCGCCGAATCGACAGCAGCACATAAAGCATTGGCGAACCCAAATTCGAACTCGCCGCTGTCACTCCATCCAATTCATCAATATTTGTGCGCACGATTTCCGTCGCGCCCCGCAATTCCTGATCGTCAGCCAAGCGCGCAAGATCGTCCGGTTCGATCATCGAGTCGGCTACAATCTCGCCCGTAGGAGCGAGGATTGTGAGTCGTAAGTTCGTCTCGATCGCCAGCCGTCGTAAGATTTGCTGCAGTTGTTCATGCGTTCCCGCCTGCAAGTGCGGCTCAGCCGTGGCGCGCAGGACTAAGCCGGTCTCCCGTAGTCGTTCTTTGATCTGCTGGATCACGAACGGGCGCTGCCAGACAGCCAGCAGCGCATAGTGCCCCGCCACAATGCCGCTACTCAGCACCGCATAAACAACAAAGACCTTCCAAAACAGTCGAGTGGGCCACATGGGGAACAGCGTGAGTGGAGCGAGTGTCGATTTAGAAACAGTGGATTAGGAGTATCGGAGGCGAGATCTATAGTGTAATGATTCAGAACTACGGGAAATGCTTTTCGGGATTTTTCGAGGCTTTTTCGAGGCTTTTCGTAGCCTTTCAATCTGCAAGTCATAAGTCCACTAAAACTGAGTGCGGGATGACTTTCTTATTTTGAAAACCCTCCGCAAACAAGAGTCATCCGGCCCGGAGGGCCAGCCACATGTCAGCCCATGGCAACGCCATGGGCTACGTTGTTGCCGCCCCCTTCGGAGCTTGGGGGCACTTCGAGCATCACGGGATACATCACCCATTTGACGGCACTCACTCTCGTCCGATTTAGAACCTTCATCCGATCCCAACGAATGGCATCGCTTCCTTAGTGTATCGCCACCAGCACACTTGTGGTTATATCGTTTTTCGGCGCGTCGTTTTCATCTGTCTTGTACGTAAACCGTTGGCTTCTCAACCGGTTGACTGGCCGGGTAGCCAATCCTGCGGATGACAAACGGTGGCTTGGCGCTGAACCAGTTCCCAATCGAAGCGCGTGATCAAATCCCGGGGCTGGCATTCTCTACCGGGCTCAAGCAGCCCCACGGAACTGGCCAGTTGCCCGACAAGCCGCTCGGGGGATAGGCCTGCTTCCCGATAGATCGACAGGCGACTATCTCCATGACGCTTCGCCAGCCGCCGACCGTCCGGGCCGATCATCAGCGGTACATGATAGAACCGCGGCGGTTCCCAGTTCAGGGTCCGATAGATAAGTAGCTGTCGCGGGGTGGAGGAGAGCAGATCGTCACCACGAACCACTTCCGTAATCTGCATGGCGGCATCGTCCACCACGACGGCCAGTTGGTAGGCAGGCGTGCCATTCGCTTTCCGCACCACGAAATCGCCCAGTGTCGCCTGCAGATCGTGGATCTGCGGTCCATGTCGCCCGTCCGTGAAACACTGTGGCTGGGCGGGCGTGATGAAGCGCCACGCTGCTGCAACGGCCGCACCTGGATTCATTCCTTGCTCTGCCCCGGGAGCGACTGCGACCGACGAATTCAGCTCGGGCGAATGGAGGAGCGGCGGGGGGCGGCAGGTGCCGGGGTACCGCGGTCCCTCCTCACCCGGATGCGGTGCCGAGGCAGCTCGTTCGATATCCTTGCGACTGCAGATGCAAGGATAGAGCACCCCGGCCGCTCGCAACCGCTCGAATGCGCGGTCATAGAGTAGCCCTCGCTCGGTTTGCAAATAGGGACTGTAGGGACCCCCGACGTCCGGGCCTTCGTCCCAGTCGAGCCCCAGCCAGTGCAGATCGTCGATGACCGATTGAGTCGCGGCGGGCTTAACCCGGGGACCATCCAGGTCCTCGATGCGAAGCACCACCGTGCCTCCCTGGGCGCGCACGGAAAGCCATGCCAGGAGAAAGGTGCGCGCGTTGCCTAAATGCAGCGCGCCCGTCGGAGAAGGAGCCAGTCGTCCACGCATAAACGGAGTGTCGGAAGTTTCCGGCTGGGGTACAAGCTGGGTATCAGGCCCAGGAATCGCTCACCGCTCGCCCCGGCTTCTCTTCAATCGTACAATCCAGCCATGCTCACCATCGATTCTTTGCACCTGGCGATTGCGCTGTTGCCGCTGGCACTTTATTTTGTGCGACTGGGCTGGGTGAACTGTCGTCCGCGCCCCACGGTCGTCACCGGTACCCGCGACACGCTGGGAGTCGCACTGGCCATCAGCGGCCTGGTCGTGATTGGTCCCATGAAGCTGTTCATGCCACAAGCCGCTGCTCAGCGATTTGATGGTTTCATCTGGATTCTGCTCATCGCCTTCTATCTGCTCTGCGTCCTATTACTGGTCCTGCTCATGCGACCGCGACTGGTCATCTACAACTCCACCATGGATCATGTGCGACCACTTTTGGCTCGCTGTGCGGCGGAAATAGATCGGGAAGCGAGCTGGGCGAGCGACAGTTTATCGCTGCCGCAATTACAGGTGCAGTTGCACCTGGAATCGATGCCCGCCCTCGGCTACGTCCAAATCCTAGCGACCGGCCCACGACAGAATTTACTGGGCTGGCGCCGAGTGGAGCAGGACTTACGACGCGAATTACATGCTCTGCGAGGCCCTCGCAACCCTCAGTCCATCGTGCTGTTCATCGTCGCCAGCCTGCTCTTAAGCACGATGATTTTTGCGATCCTGCGCGATCCCACTCCTCTCGCCTCGCTGTGGCCAGCGTTTTCCAATTATTTCACGGGGAAAGGTTCTTAAACCGCTCTCCCTCAGGCCAGTAATTGCTATGACCAATATCGATTCCAATGCTTCATCAATCCACCACGCGGCACCGCGCTGTGCAGCGGCCCTCTCCACCAATGCCGATACGGCTGCAGCGATCGCCGAACTTCTGCCGCAACTAGGCAGTTCCACCACGGCTGCTCCGTCCCTTGCGGTACTGTTTTTTTCCCGACACCATCAGCAGCATATCGCGCAGCAGCTCCCCGAACTCGCGAAACAACTCGGAACCGAAAATCTCATCGGCTGTCGCGGCGAATCGATTCTCGGTGGCGCCCAAGAAATCGAACAGCAACCCGCCATCGTTCTCTGGACGGCGCAGCTTCCCAGTGTCGAAGTCATTCCGCTGGAACTGGATTTCGAGCAAACACCCGAGGGTGGACTCATCACCGGCTGGCCCGACGCCGCCCTCGATGACTGGCCAACCGGCTCCGCCATCCTCCTGCTCGGCGATCCTTTCACCTTCCCCGCCGATCTGTTTCTGCAGCGCATTAATGAAGACCGTCCGCAAACACCCGTCATCGGTGGCATGTGCAGCGGCATGCAGGAACGTGGCGATAGCGTCCTGGCCATCGGTCGTCGCATCCGGCGACAAGGTGCCGTGGGACTGCTGCTGCGAGGCGACGCCAAAATGCAGACCGTCGTCTCCCAAGGCTGCCGGCCCATCGGCGAACCGCTCGTCATCACGAAAGTCGAAGACCACCTCATCCTGGAACTCGGTGGACGCCCCGCCCTGCAACGACTCAACGAACTCTACCTGCAACTTCCCACCCACGAACAGCTGCTGGCCAAACGTGGCCTGCACGTAGGACGCGCCGTCAGTGAATACCGCGAACGCTTCCGTCAGGGTGATTTTCTCATCCGCAACATCATGAATGTCGTTCCCGGCCTGGGTGGTTTTTCCATCTCAGATTCGCCGCGAGTTGGTCAAACGGTGCAGTTTCACCTGCGCGATCGAGAAACCGCCACGGCCGATCTGCAGCTGCTGCTACGCCAATATCACGAGGAAGCCAATCATCGAGTGGTGGGAGGACTGGTCTTTAGCTGCAACGGACGCGGCAGTCGCCTCTTCGCTCAACCGCACCATGATGCCAATGCCATCCAGAGCGCACTCGGGCCGTTGCCTCTGGCTGGCTTCTTCGCAGCAGGTGAAATCGGCCCCATCGGTGGCCAAAACTTTATGCATGGATTTACTGCCAGCATCGCCCTCTTTCACGACTGAAACGCCGATGAAACTCGCGCCCCTCCCACTACCCCTCGCACCGTTCCTCCTGAGCTCGCTGCTCTCGCTGCTCTCGCTGCTCACCGTGATGCCTGGGCACCGCGAGCTGCAGGCCGAAGAGCCAGCCGCGGCGCAGTCGCCTCCTGACAATCCAGCTAACAACAATTCAGCTGCGGCCGTCAAAGCGAACCTCGTTCCCGATCGTGCTCAGTGGCGCGAACTGACAACCTGGGTGGGAACCTGGAAGGGAGTGGGGCAGCCGCGACGAGGCTCATCGGAAGGTGCCTGGACCGAAACTGCCGCCTGCAGCTGGGACTTCGCCGAACAACAGCCTGCACTTAAACTGAAAATCGAACGCGGCAAATACCTGCGACAACTCACCCTTCGTCACCGTGCCGACACCAAGCAATTTGAACTGCATGTCGAACCGGTCGGTGAGCGTCCCGCGCTGAAAATGACCGCCATCCTGCAGGAAGATGGAGCACTCGTTGCCGTCCACGACAAGATCGAAGGGGATTCTCCCGAGCGATTTACGTTACGATCGATCGCGAACGGCGATCGGCTCATGCTCCTCCTGGAAAAACGAGGCACGATCAGTGATCGCTTCAATCGACTCGCCGAAGTTGGCTACACTCGACAAGGCAGCGATTTTGGCAAGGGAGCGACTTTCGTTGAATGTGTCGTCACCGGTGGATTAGGGACGATACCGGTCGAGCATGATGGTCAGACCTATTATGTTTGCTGTGCGGGATGCCGCGATCTGTTCGTGATGAAACCCGCGGAAATCATCGCTGAGTATCGTGAGCGTAAACAGGAAGCGGCACGCAAGAAAGCTTCTTCATCCAATCCCCGTTCCGACTCGGAGTCCCCGTGATGAAGCAGTCCTGTGCCCGGCGGTGGCCCGCTGGCAGTGCCCTCCTTCGCTGCGGGTTACTGCTGACGTGCCTGATTACAGTTGGGGCAAGCTCTTCCGTCGCATTGGCTCAGCCGGCACGGCCACTCGCTCAGACGGGCGCTGGCCCCGCATCCCCGGTGGCACGTCGTCCAGCACTCACAGCAGAAGCGGCGCAAGCGGCTGGCATCCGCCAACTGCAGTCGCGTCACCTCACGCTGTACACCGACCTGCCGGCTATTCCCGAGCTGCGAGATATCGAGGAGCTACCGCGACTGTTTGATCTTGCGGTTCCCCAGTGGTGTCACTATTTCCAAGTTCCGCCGGAGCAGCTGCGAGAATGGCGCATCACCGGCTATCTCATGAAGGATCCGCAGCGCTTTCGCACCGCTCAAGCGCTGCCGGATGATTTACCTCCGTTTCTCCACGGCTTTCAGCGCGGTCGAGAGATCTGGATGTATGAACAGGAAAGCACCTATTACCGTCGTCATCTCGTCCTCCATGAAGGCACGCATGCGTTCATGGCGACGAATTTGGGCGGCATTGGCAAACCCTGGTTGGCTGAGGGAGTTGCCGAATTACTCGCGACTCATCGCTGGCAGGACGAACGCTTGCAGTTGGGCTATGTGCCGAAACGTCGTGAGGAAGCTCCGCTCTGGGGACGCATCAAAATCGTGCAAGATGATTATCGAGCTGGCAAAGGGCGCACGCTGGATCAAATCTTTCAGTACGACGATCGCGCCCATCTCAACGTGGAACCGTATGGCTGGTGCTGGGCGGCCACGATGTTCCTTGATCGACACCCGGCCACTCAAGAACTGTTTCGTCGCCTGGCGCGACAGCAGCCGCCACTGGGGAACGATTTCGTGCAGCAGCTGCAACAAGAGCTGCAGCCGGTTTGGCCCGAGATCTTGGAGGAATGGCAATTGCTTGTGGCCGAAGCCGATTATGGCTACGACGTCGCGCGTGCCACCGTGCTGCGTAGTCCCGGCCAGCCACTACCAGTGATGGGCGGCACGGTGAAGCTCGCGGCGGATCGTGGCTGGCAATCCACCGGCTGGGAACTCACCGCCGGCCAGACCTATCGAGTGCGAGCGCGGGGACGTTACCGGATCGCTCAAGAGCCCGAAGTTTGGGAATGCGAACCGAGTGGGATCACATTGACGTACCACCGAAAGCTACCGGCCGGAATGGTGCTGGCCGCCATTCGTCCTGCGAACTGGGAGCCATCGGAACTTTCTCCTCTGGCTCGCCCCGTCGCCGTCGGTCTCGAACGACTCCTGGAAGCACCCGTTACCGGCACGCTCTACATCAAGATCAATGAGCCTGCGGGACAACTGGCCGACAATCAGGGCGATTTTTTAGTTCGAGTGGAACCACACGTCACCGCTCAGCGCGAATGACGGATACCGAGTGCTTCGAATTGGCCGGCTTCGAGTAGCTGCTGACTCCGCTCAACCTCCAGGTAGTAGTCACGACGCTGCAACTGGCTGGCAGCCGCTTCATCCAGAATCACAATCGCGTTGCGATGGAGTTGTAACGCGGAGGCGGTGATTTGAGCCGTGATCGGCCCCTCGACCGTGGCGGCAATCGCGGCCGCTTTGCTAGCACCTGTCGCCAAGAGCACGATTTGTCGAGCCTCCAGAATCGTGCCGACTCCCATCGTCACCGCCAACCGAGGCACCTCCTGCTCACTCCCAAAGAAGCGCGCGTTATCGCGTATCGTTTCAGCCACCAGCGACTTGACGCGAGTGCGGCTCGCCAGCGACGATCCCGGTTCATTAAACGCAATGTGCCCGTCCGAGCCGATCCCGAGCAACTGTAAATCAATGCCGCCGTGCGCCGCAATCCGCTCCTCATACGCCTGACAGCTCGACGCGAAATCCAAATCGCAACCATCGGGCAGATGAGTTCGTTCGGGGCGGATGTTGATCGCCGAGAAAAGCTGCTCCTGCATGAAACGTCGATAACTTTGCGGATGATCGGGAGCAAGTCCGACATACTCATCCAAGTTAAACGTCGTTACATGCGAGAAATCGATTTCACCACTTTGATGTAGGCGAATCAACTCGCGATAAGTTGCCACCGGCGTGCTACCGGTCGCCAACCCGAGCACTGCGTTTGGTTTGTGCTGCAAGAGTTCCACAAAAAAACGCGCCGCACAACGACTCACCGAATCCGCATCCGGCTGAATGATGACTCGCACCGCCTCGTCCCTCCTACCCCTCAAGGAAAACCGCCATCGATTGCGTTTGTACTCCGAAACAAACTCCTTACCGAGCTCGCCGGAAATACTCCCCAATGCGTCACAAGTTTCGGATGTTACGGGTCTTAAGTCGATAGTACTAAGGGAAAAAAGGCTGAAAAATGCTCTAGGCCTTGTTTCTCAAATCGGTCTATACTCCCGCCCCGCTGGGATCGTGGACAACGTCCGTTCCGAGCGCGTAGCGAGTGGAACGTTTTTCTACGAAGAGGAGTCGGTTCAGATGCGATCCATTGCGATCATGAATCAAAAAGGTGGAGTGGGAAAATCGACCACGGCCGTGAATCTTTCGGCGGCACTCGCCGAAGCCGGACAACGTGTGCTCCTGCTCGACCTTGACCCCCAATCCCATGCCTCGCTGCATCTCGGCGTCTCCCTCGGTGAACATGAACCGTCCATGTATGACGTGCTCACCGGCGACACCTCGCTGAGCGTCATTCGGCGAGCTCTCTCCGAGCGTTTAGCGATTGCGCCAGCACATCTGAATCTCGCTGCCGCCGAACTGGAACTCGCCAGCGAAGTTGGCCGCGAAGTGATCCTCCGCGACAAACTGGCGCTCGAAGCCAGCGCCGCGGATCATGCTGAATACGATTTCTTAGTGATTGATTGCCCGCCCTCCTTGGGCGTGCTCACGCTCAATGCCCTCACCGCCGTCGATGAAGTGTTTCTGCCCTTGCAGCCGCACTTCCTCGCTCTGCACGGATTAAGCAAGCTGCTCCGCACGATCGAAGTCGTCTCGCAGCGACTCAATCCTCGCCTGCGACTGACCGGCGTCCTGCTCTGCCTCTACGAATCCGGAACGCGATTGGCGGCTGAGGTGAGTCGTGATGTGGCCGACTTTTTCTCGCGGCATGCCGGCAGTCACCCCGTGTGGAGCCAAGCCCAAACCTTTACGACCAAGATCCGTCGCAATATCCGCCTGGCGGAGGCGCCCAGTTTCGGGCAATCCATTTTTGATTACGCACCGCAGTCCCACGGTGCCGAGGACTACCGCCAGTTAGCGGCCGAAGTACTCGCAACCGCCGCGAGTCAAATTGAGCCCGCTCAGGCGACGCTGCAGCGACATGCGGCGTAAGCCTCACCACCGCAGGAAAAAACGTCAAGCGTAGCGTCGGCAAACGGACTCACCTTTTTTTCGGTCCATCCGGAAACATCGTGGGTTTGCGATTCATACCGACCAATTGTTAGCGGAAGGGCGCAAGCCCAATGCCACTTACTTTCTCGGCTTTTTTCAAAACACACTCCGTTGGCATAAGAATTGCGCCACGGGAACTGGGACAGTTGGGAGTCGAGATGAGCTCAGTCAACGATGCGGCATGGATCGATGGCATGGCCGAAGGCCATGCGGACTCCGTAGCCTAGCGGCAACCTCCTAGGACTCTCAGTAGGGATGCGCGTACATGACATACCACGAGTTGAATATGGCCTTCGGCCAAACTCGGTTGGGGTTGCTACCAGTAACGACGTCGATGTAGGTCCGCGGGCGATGCCCACGGCTACGGTGTCGTATGGCCTTCGGCCAAGTCATAGAACTGATGCTCATTCGTGTGAGCCACCGCTCAGGCGTCAAAGGAATTGCGATCGATGGTTGATCCGACATTTCGAAGCTCCCAGGAGTAGAGAAGAGCAGCGACGTCGCGCAACGTCACCCCTGGGTTATGTATGCCGTGGAACGGCAACACGTCCGGTGAACGCGGAAAAGAAGAGTGTGAAAACGCGGTTGTCGCGACACCATTTGACACGGCTGCCGACGTAGATCTCCATGAAGAACAGCGCAAATTGGCCTAGAAAAAACAGTAACACCCTGCCGGGTGAACGATGAAACGGAACCATCCATCAACATCAGGTATTAAACAGGCTACCTATTTACCCGAGACTTGGTGGATGGTTCCGATCTCTGGTTTCTGCTTTTGCCAGCGGCACCCAGCCGAGACTGGGTGGATGGCTCCGTTTTTTTTGCAGCCATTCGACAAGTAACTGCGGACGTCGTGGCCCCGACTGGCACGGGGCCAGTCGAGGGCCGCTCCCGACCGACCCCGCACCGGTCGAAGCGATGACTTCCGCGGTTACTTGCTGCTTTCAACGCGACAGCGAGTAACCAAGGAAGTCGACGCCCCGACTGGCAGGGGGCCCTTTGAGAGCCGCTCCCGACCCGACCCCGTGTCGGGCGAAGCGATGACTTCCGCGGTTACCTACCGATTCTCATCGCGATGGCGAGTAACCGAGGAAGTCGTCACCCCGACTGGCACAGGGCCAGTCGAGGGCCGCTCATGACCCGACCCGATCTGAAACGGAACCATCCACCATCACCCGGTAAGTCTTGCCTCCTCCCTCTCATGCATTTTGCGTTGGTATTCAGGATTGTTAGCTAGCTCGGCCATTAGCTCAGCCGCAGTCATTGTTTTTTCGCCATGCTCATAGACCTGGAATGAATCGTAAGATGATGTCTGAAGTAGCCCCCATGAAGTGGACCCCAAAAGCTGGACAGGCGGCGGGGGGAAATAAGATAGTGTCGCGGAGGCTCAGGGAGACGATTAGGAGGGACGAAGTGGAAGAAGCAATTACTGGATCGCGCGACGGCGGCCTTTGAGAGCGAAGGCGCGAAACTGGTGACCTCATGGCGATGACGAATCCGCTGCTCGACTACTTCCAAGAAATCACGGCGAGAATGGTCACATCACAGTCAGATTAGCAAATCAGAATGGAACCGTAAAACAGGCTTGCGAAATTACGTTGGCTTCGCCCGAGCGATGCCGACACGGCCGTGTTGGCATCTCCCTTGCGAAGCCGACCAATCGTTAACCCGAGACACGGCGCGCGCCTGTAGGCTCAACCGAGAGTTCAAGACTTTGGGGCTCGGAGCGAGATTTGGCGGCGACGGGCGGGAGTCGCGCGCGGAAGCGGGTGAGACACGGCTGAGGGGGCCAGTGCGGCCAGCGATTCGCAGGCAAGCTAGCAGGTTTTGCTCGTTGGCTGGCAGCGAGATGGATGCTTGGTGCTGCGATGTTTATTCATAAATCAAGCCGGTGTGCGAGCTTCAAGCGTCGCTCTGGCCCCTCACCCCCAGCCCCTCTCCCCAATCAGAAAAATGGCATCTCATTTCAAAATGGATAACAACCTGGTTTTTCTGATTGGGGAGAGGGGAGCACGTTTCTCTTGAAGAATCATTGGCCCACAAAGTAAAACTTGCCCAGTGCGAGTCACATTCACGTAAGAGCACCCATTCTCCACCGCAGGAAAAACCGCCAAGCGTAGCGTCGGCAAATTACTCACCTTTTTTCCCGTGGGAAAGAAGCAACAACTATCTCTGGCTGCGAGAGTTACCCAAAGACGGAAAACAGAGAATTGTTACGAACAGGGTTCCTTTCGGGGCCTGTTTCGTCATCTTCAACTTGGGCCGGGTAGAAGACCTCTAAGAACTGTTTTAGTGAGGCGCAGGACAGGATCTGGCCTACGTCATCAGGCATCTTTACGCGCAATCACGCGATGAAAATGCAGCTGGACTTCCCGATTGACCACTCGGCGCACACCTTCGACCAGGCAGCGCGGTTCGTTGTCTTCTTGACCTAGCCGCATGATCTCGTCAAGTTTCGTGCCGGGTGGGACGGTGAAGGTCGACTGATTGATCGTCTGGTTCCCAGCATCCAGTTCGGGCACGATGAAATGACACGTGGCACCGTACGTTAACATGCGACCGGCGTAGGCATCGTGATAGGGACGCAGGCCCGGAAAACTGGGTAGCAAACCATGATGCAAATTGATGATTCGACCACCCGCGAATTTCCAACACGTCGCGGCCGGCAAGATCCGCATGTAGCGAGCGAGCACGACGTAGTCGATTTGGTACTCGTCGAACAGTGCCGTCATGCGGTCGTCGTCCGCCGCCCCCGTGTCGTCACCAATCAAGTGCCAGGGGATTCCGAACTGCTCGGCAATCCCACGACAGGAATTACGATTGCCGACCATCACAGCCGCCTCCGCACGAATCTGACCGTCGCGGATGGCGCGGAGCAGTGCGAGAGGTGGTTCAGGACGATGGGTCACGCAGATTGCCAGTCGCGGACGCTCCACCCGCTCCTCCGGCGACCAAACTCGTACTGATAGATTTTTGATGCGGCCGATTTCGGTGAGTGCCGAGCGGAGCGCGGGGAAACTGGCGGCCGGCAACTGGATGCGGAGCAACATGGCGAAGAGCGCCAGTTCATCATGATCATACATCTGGATCTCGGCGATATTCGCGCCTTGACCCGCGACGTGGTGAATGATTGGATCGGCCAGTCCCACATTGTCTGGCCCCACGGCCGTCACCACGATCTGCATACCAAGCCTTTCTTACTTCCTATCCGACGGTTCATCCGGAGCGGGTCGGTCGACGGGCGGCGGAATAGGACTAGGTTGCAGCACGCTCTGCCCACCCGGATTCACCACTTCCACTCCATCCATCGTCTGCCCGTCGCCGACAGGCAAACCTTCATCCAGCCACTCATCGGCCCACTGACGCCACTGCGTTTGATGGTATCCGTAAGCGTACCCATCGACTAGGCTAGGCGGGGGTCGTCGAGTGTCGACCGCCGTATGGGGAATGGGAAAAAAGCGAGTGGTCGTGGCGTGCGTCAGCCGCGATTCCGGCGAGTGCACACAACCGGAACCGACCGTGGCAATTGCTACCGAAGTTAACAGCCACCGTAAAACTCGACGGCGATAAGTGCGTCGCATCGTGTGACTCATTTCCAGTTCATTCAGAGTTGGTGAAGTATGCATGAGGTAACTCGTTTTAACTGCGAAACTTAGCCGGAGATTGGGTTAGTTAGTGGGGATGAACACGCCACCGTTTGTATTTTGATTACGCAGCACCTTGCCCGAGAAGCGTGACAGCGTCTGCACGCCAAGAGTGCTGAAGCCGAAGATGCGTTCCGCCGGTGCTAGCAGCTTGCCCAGTGCGGTATCGAATGCCACCAGATTGCTTTCGGCGATATAGAGTCGATCGCCAGGTAAAAGCTGATAGTTCGACGTCGTCGCACCCTGAGCTGCAATCGAATCCCAGTCGACGGGTAATACCTGCACACCGCACTCATCCGCCGTCGGTCGGGCAATCCAGATGCGTTTACTCGAGACCTCTGTCATCCCCTGGATATTCGCCATCGCATCCAGCACCGTTTCGTTCCCAGTGATCGGGAATTTGGCAATCTGATCGCCCAGTCCCGCACCCGCGGTAATCACGTAGTAATGCTTGCTGTTGAACGAATAGATATCCACCGAGACCTCGGGGTCTTCGAGGAACTGCGAGAGGTGCTTTTCAATCGTTTGCTTTGCTTCTTTAAGCGTTTGACCCACGACCGAAATGCTGCCGTAGGCACCCAGCGTGACAGTCCCATCCGGTCCCACCAGATGTTGACCAGCCACCTGCTGCAATCCCGACATCCATTTCACCCGAACATTTACCTTCGGATCGGCTAATTCCTGCTTGAGATGCTCTTCAATCGCCCGCTGCGCTTCCTCGCGATTCATCCCAATCACACGCACCATGCCGTAAGGATCGCCTAAATTCACCATCCCCTGCTCAATGAGGTACTCGCCCATAATCGGGCGGTCCGGAAGCGTGTTCTCAACTTGCAGTTCCAGAATGTCCGCCGACCGGATGCGAGATTCCTTGGGAATCAAATGAATCGCTTCGACCACCAGAATATCGGGCGGCTCAATCGTATAAGCCGGCAAGGTGGTTTTGTGTAACTCCCGAGGTAAATACTCCGGCTCCACCATGACGCTCGTCGTCGACTCAATCTTGTGTTTGGCCAGACTGCCACATCCGCTGGCTACCAGGCAGAATCCGACGACTGCCAGCCAGTTCCAACGGCTCGTTCGTATTGCGGTGAATAACATGGTTTACCAACTTAAGCGAGGCACTGTGCGGCGGTGAACTTACAGCGAGTTCACTTTCCTTCCCTGGCGACATCGACACAATCGCTAAATCAACTTCAATCGTTTTTTTAAGACTTGCCAGCGTAAGCCGCAAACTTGCCCCCATCCGTAAGACCGATCAATACCGCAAAAATCAGAATAATTCGGAAAATCCTCGGGACTTTGGTAGAATGTGCCGATTAAGTGGTTTCAAGGAGTTGCCTCATGACGGCCAAACATCTCGCGATCGCTCTGACGTTCGTTCTCGCAACCATCCTGCTGAACCCCGGGACCGCGTCTGCCCAGGGAAACTTCCCGCGACGCTATCAGTCGCCCAGTGGACCGACCATCACGCCCTACCTCGACTACTTTCGTAACGACAATGGCGTATTGAATCCCTACTACAACTTCGTTCGCCCTAAAGCCGAAATGCGTAATAACACGCAGCGGCTCACGAACGAACTCCGCGCCACCGAAGCCAACGCGAATCAATTGGGACGTGAATTGAAGGATATGCAGAACGCGCCCAGTCGAGCCGCTGCGACAGGCACGGCGGCCACGTTCGACAGCCTGGGACACTATTACCCAGCACGCACCGGTGGCGGTGGCGGTAGACGACGCTGATCGCCTAGGGTTCCGCCGTGTCACCCAAGCTGCGGTAGATCCAGGAGTTCTTCTTGATGAGTTGGTCGCGGTTCCACCAAATCGCCGCCACACACGACGCTATCACGGTCGAGAACAATAACAGGCCAACCACGGCCCAAACTTTCTTTCGCCGCCGGTCATCTGCCGTCAAATTCAGCAGATGACTCGTCAGCCGCTCATCCTCTTCCGTGATCGCCGTACGCGCGGCCAGTTCCAGCGATTGCGATTCCCGCCGCGCCAGCGACTCCGACGACGGATCCAGCGCCCCCGGCTGCAAGGTTACTGGCAGCGTCATCTGCATCGGTAGCGTCATCTGCATCGGCAGCGACTGAACCACGGGAGATTGCTGGCCGGCACGATCCGAAACGACCATGTTAGCCGCCGAACTCGACTCCACCCCATCCACCGAAACCGGCACGTTATGGGACGCTTGAAACTCCGATAAACTCACTCCACTTCGTTCCACTTCCTCGCGCTCGCGCTGCCAACGTGCCACGGCAGCAGCCAGTTCCTGTCGCTCCTGCTCCAGTTGCTGACGAGCTTGAACCAATTCGGCCGCCGCCTCTTGCCAGTGACGCCGTGCCGCCACGGACTCGTTGAATTCCACATCCAACTTCGCACGCAAACCCGTCAGCTCCGCACTCCGCCGCTCCCAGTCCGCACGCGCGGACGCCAGCGCCTCCGCCTCCTCTCGCCAACGATCAAAACTACGCTCCGCCACCGCTGGCGACTCACTCACTTCGGACTCACGTCGTAAACACAACGTGTAGTTCCCAATTCCACACACTTCGCCAAACGACAGTGCCGCTACTCGCCGCCGCTCACCATGACACACCGTCCCCTGATCACTCACCAAATCAATCACCCACAGGCGCTGATCGTCCCAGTACAAGGCACAGTGCACCGCCGCCACCGAACGACTATCAAAACGAATACGACATACGGGCGCCGTTCCCGCTAACGCCAAGCGACGCGACCAGTGCCGAGTGATCAAGGTTTCGCCATCTCGAGCCACTTCCATCAGCGGGCGACTGGCGATCGCCCGTTCACGCGCCGTCAATTTGTGCCTCGGCGGCGGACCAGCCGGAGCTGGCGTGAGCTGAACGGTCAGGCGGAATGGCCCAACTTCCATCTCCTCACCGGACTCCAGCCAATGCCCCACCGTGTCAGTGCGCCCCTCGGACGTCGTCAGATCAATGGCAAACAAGCCCTCATCGACCGCATGTAAGTACCAATGACGACGCGCTACCGCATCATCCGCCAGATGAATGTCCGCCGCAGGATCCGAACCGATGACCGCAAACGGCTGTTGTAAATCCAGCGTCCGGGCTCCCTGAGGGCCATGGATCCGGACCACCAAGCGACGCTCGCACCAAGTCAAAACATCGCCCCCATCGGCGGGCTGACGCTGAATCGCCAGCCCTCCACCGCTCAGCCCCGGCGCGGGAAGACTCGCAGTTCCCACCTGAAAACCGTGGCTCGGAGGAGACATGGACATAAAGAGAATCCCACGAAAAACGACCAAGACCTATTTCCGGCAAGAACTACGCACGACGACGACCGAAGGTTCGCCCCCGACACGTGTCTCACCCTATAAACGCTAATTTCCGCAGAATTGATTACTGTAATCCAAATTTACTGCGACTCCAGTCCGCTCGCCGAAATCCGCGACGTCAGGCCTTGCGAATCTTTTCGCGTCCCTGCTGAACATTGACCGTGGCATTGCGAGTGTCCAGGATGAGCGGAGCGTGCTGTACGATGAATTGATAATCAAACTTTGAATGGTCCGTGACAATCAACACGCAATCCTGACTCGCCAGAAAATCTACCGTCAATTCCTGACTGGACATCGCCGGCAGATCGTGGTGACGCGTCGCAGGCAAGTGCGGCACGTGAGGATCGCTGTAACTAAGCTGCGCCCCTCGTTGCAACAGTAACTCCAACAGCTCAAAGGCAGGGCTCTCCCGCGGGTCGTCCACATCTTTCTTATAAGCCACTCCCAGTAAACAAATCTTGCTCTGCTTGATCGGTTTACAGTGCTCATTCAGCGCCTCCACCAGCCGGTGGACCACATACAGCGGCATGTTGGAATTAATCTCGCCCGCCAATTCGATAAAGCGAGTCGTCATGCCATGCTTCCGCGCCACCCAACTCAGATAAAAAGGATCGATCGGGATACAGTGCCCCCCCAGCCCAGGGCCAGGATAAAATGCCTGAAAACCAAAGGGCTTGGTTTTTGCCGCCGCGATCACCTCCCAAACATCAATTCCCATTCGATCACAGAGCATCTTTAGTTCATTCACCAGCGCTATATTTACCGCGCGATAGGTGTTCTCCAGAATCTTGCAGGCCTCCGCAACCTCGCAACTCGATACTGGCACAACTTTCACCACCGCTCGCTCATAAACACGACTCGCCAGCTCCGCACTCCGCGCTTCCAATCCCCCCACAACTTTCGGAATCGTACTGGCCGCAAAATTCGGATTTCCTGGATCCTCCCGCTCAGGACTAAACGCCAAAAAGAAATCCTCCCCCGCTCGCAAACCACTTTGAGCCAAAATTGGCAGGACTAGATCCCGCGTTGTCCCGGGGTAGGTCGTACTTTCCAAAACGACCAACTGTCCCGGCCGTAGGACGGCTGCGATGTCACGCGCCGTTGACTCGATAAAACTTAAATCCGGATCGCGACTCTCATTCAGCGGCGTGGGCACGCAAATAATGATGACCGCCGGTTCGTTCAAGCGACTCATGTCACTCGTCGGTTCAAACTGTCCACTCTCTGTCCACTCTTTTATCCAGTCCGACGGGATATGCCCGATATAGCTTTTTCCAGCCCTCAACTGATCAATCTTGCGTTGATCCACATCAAAGCCCATCGTCTTGAAACCAGCTCGGATGAAGGCCTGCAAAAGCGGTAAACCAACATAACCAAGCCCCATCACGCCGATCGTCGCTCGACCAGTCGCAATTAATTCCAGAAGAGATTCATAACTAGCCATTCTCAATTACTCCAAACGTTGACTGCTTCACGAGCAGTAACCCACTGTTGCCCAAAAAATTTCATTCGCCCTTACATTACGGAATTCCGCGTACGATCACAGGGCCAAGGCAGTTCGTTAACCATAACGGCAGCTTCTTCCAAACTCGCACCGCCAAGCCATACTTGCCACTCTCCAGCCGCATGTCTCCCATCGTCCCCGACCGCATGTGATATTGCCAAATCGCTGGCGTCGGCTCCGCACCCCACTGCTGCTTAAAACGAAACGTACTGCTCTCCACACTACTGCGCCCAAAATCAAATACCGTCTGCCCCCGCGCTACCGCCCGCTGCAGCAATTGCCAGTAAAGAAACATGTTCGCACAACTGCTGTTGTACTCACGCAGTGCACTGGCACTCGGCACCTCCGTCATCTGCTTGCCATGCACCAGCAGCCCCGCCGCGATCGGCTTGTCCCCCGAGCTCACCACACAGAACTCCGCATCTTCACCAAAATGCCGAGTGATCGCGAGAAACAACGAACGGCCATAGACGGGAGTGCCCAAGTCACGCATGTTGCGACTGAATACCTCATAGAACCGATCCACCAGTTCCGTACCTCCCCACAGCACCGAAAAATTCTGTTTCTCTCCCTTTCGAACCTGATTACGCACCTTGGGATCAAATGACTTCCAGAGCTGCTCGGCACTGCCCGGCAATTTCAATCGCATGTGAACCTTCGAGCGATTCGCTTGGGTTAATGCCGCCGCCAACACCTCCTGCTCATGACGCAGCTCGAGATAACGCACATTGAGCTGCTGCGCTAATTCCACCGCACGCGCCACCAGCGCTTCCGCGGCCAGCGCATCGACCGTCCGAACCCCCGAAGAATTGATATAGGGCAGACTCACAAGAAACCTTCCAAACAACCAACTCCGCACAAGACTCAGTGGCAGCCACCCCACCAGCTCGTCACCGCGATAGGCCTCCAGAAGATACGGCTCATGCCCTAATCCATCGCGGAGCACCAGGAGCCACCGTGGATCATGAGCGGGTGAGCCGACAGGCCCCTGGTCCGGACACGAAAGTTCCGCCGGCAACCGTCGCTCGACATCCCGTGGTCCATGACAAACAACGCGCATGTCCGCTCCACCCGCACCCGGCGATTCGGTCTCTAAGTTTTTCGCTGTCACATTACACCACTCGATCGATCGATAAACTGCTGGTGCCACAGCTCCAAAAACAACAGCGCCCAAATGCGACTCCCATGCCGCCATCGTCCCGCATCATGCTGCTGCAATAACTCGCGCACCGCCTGCGGATCGAAATACCCGCGCGCTAAACTCGTCGTCGACAACAGCACGTCGTGTGCTAATGGTCGCAGCGGTCCGCGAAACCAATCATCTAAAGGAACACTGAATCCTGCTTTTGGTCGAGCACGAAGGTCCTCGGGGACCAGCGCGGGAAACGATTGCGTCAGCATCGGCTTCGCGCCCTCACCCGCCGTGAGAAAGGCAAAAGGGAACGAAAGCGCCAATTCCACCACTCGATGATCTAAAAAAGGCGCCCGACATTCCAGCGCGTGAGCCATGCTCGTAATGTCCACCTTGGCCAACAAATCGTCCGGCAAATAACTTTGTAAATCGGTTTGCATCGCCTGAATTCCCGCCGACCTGCCTCCGCTGGCCGCAAAGCGGCGCTCAATCGGCGCCGCCACATCCACCCGCGCGAACTCCTGCGAAAACTCACGAGACAGCAAAGCCCGCCGGTGCGAAGCGGGACAGGGCGACATCCAATTCACATAACGCCTTCCCGGCTGCTCTCGTAACATCACCATGCGACGACGTAAACGCTCCCACCCCGAACTCTCGCTGCCTCCCACCGGCGCCAATTCCCACAGCCGATTCGCAATCAGCGACCGTAGCCAGCCCGGCAATCGATCAAAGCTGCCTAGCCGCTCCACCGTTCGATAATGCGGATACCCTGCAAACAACTCGTCCCCGCCATCCCCCGTCAACGCTACCGTGACATGTCGCCGAGTTTCCTGAGCGACATACCACGTCGGCACCGCGGAACTATCGCCAAACGGTTCGTCGAAATGCCACACCAGCCGCGGCAAGATGTCGGCGGAATCCGCCTGCACCAGATACTCATGATGCTCGGTACCCAAATGCTCCGCCGCACGTCGCGCAAACGGTCGTTCATCAAACTGAGAACGATCAAAACCAATCGTGTAACTCTTGGCTGGTCGAGTCAAATGTTTTTGCATTAACCCAACAATCACCGTCGAATCAATTCCACCCGATAAAAAAGCGCCCAGCGGTACGTCGCTCCGCAACTTCTCCCGCACCGACTCACTTAACAACTCCGCCAACCGCTCCCGCGCCTCCCCCAAGGACAACGTTGTCTCCTGGTTCCAGGATGGCTCCCAATAGCGCACCAGTTGCAACCGGCCCTGCTGATAAATGCCGTAATGCGCC
The DNA here is from genome assembly GCA_044235425.1 of Pirellulaceae bacterium. Taxonomy (GTDB): domain Bacteria; phylum Planctomycetota; class Planctomycetia; order Pirellulales; family Pirellulaceae; genus JBJSXJ01. Next base: position 128,350 of record JBIIHW010000004.1, on the reverse strand, counting down.
GGTGGTAACTTTTGAATGCCGCGAAACATCGTGTGCGGATGAGGCACATAGTAATAGGTCAGATAACGAGCAATCGACTCCCGATCCACCTCGCGATTCACACCCACTTGTGTGAGTAGCGATTTTGTTTCACTCCCCATCAGTAATCGCGTCGCCGTTTGGTGGTAGACCAGCGGTTTCTCCCCCAGTCGATCCCGCGCAAAGAACAGCCGCCGCTCACGCTCATCCCAAATCGCCAGCGCGAACATCCCCCGCAACTCCCGCACACACTCCGGACCTAACTCCTCATATAAATGAACGATTGTTTCGGTATCGGAATGAGTGCGAAATTGATGTCCGCGAGCAATTAAATCGCGACGCAATTCCTCATAATTATATATTTCACCATTAAACGAAATCCAAATCGTGCCATCTTCATTAGAGAGCGGCTGCTGCCCACCCTCTAAATCAATAATCGCCAGACGACGATGCCCCAGCGCAACGCCACCTCCATCGTCCCATTGGCGATGATAAACGCCACGACCATCGGGACCACGATGACGAACAGCGTCCGTCATTCGATCCAAGTCGTCGGGAGTCACCGCTGACTCGGCGGTCTCCCATTTGGCTGCCACAAATCCACACATCACGCACCGTCATCTTCAATCTGTCTGCCCACTCGTTGAACCCCCGGCGGCCACGCGCGACCGAGCTGGTACCCCGACAGCCACCACGCCCGCTGGAATGGGGCGAGTGACCACGGCCCCCGCCCCCACAATCGCGCCGGCTCCAACATCCGCCATCACAATCGCTCCAGCACCAATCCAAGCCCCACGACCAATCGTTACCTGCTCAAAACGCTGATCGGCGGAATGGCGAGTGGATTGCGAGTCGCTGGCCTCGCCATGCTCACGACCACCACTCAATATCTGCACTCCATCCGCCAACATCACCTCATCTTCAATCCGAGCATAACCAATCGAACAGAAGCGGCCGATATAAACCCGCTCGCCCACAACAGCTTCCGTCATCGAAAAAACACTGTTCCAGCCAACATATAAATCCTGGCCGCAGCGCGCCAGCAAAACACGATAAAACGCCTGCCGTAAATACACTCCACGGATCCCCGGAATTCGCGCAATCGACTCACTCGCCGCTCCAAACGCTCGCGCACCCCAAATCGTTTTGGTAAGCCCATAACTAATCAGGCGTGGGACCACCGCTACCTGAAAACAAACCTGCACCACACGTTTGACAAACATCGCCGCGGCGGAACGTCGCGGTACGGCTACGGTCACGACTGGAACCGACGCCGACGCCGTTACCGACGCCGCTGCCGACTTACGATCTCGTTCATCCACTCCTGAACTCACTTCACTCATCAGCTTCACTCATCAGCTTCACTCATCAGCTTCACTTACGGTCTGCGTCGCCTAGGACTCGATCACCGGCAGCTGAATTCCCAGCATACGCCCATACAACTCGCGATAGGCAGCATGCATCGCCGCGTCGTCAAATCGCGCCCAGGCACGCTGGTGACCCCGCATCCCCAATTCCCGCGCCCAGACCTCATCGTCCACGATCCGCCGTAACGCGTGGGCCGTGGCGGTAGCATTCTGAGCGGGTACCAATAAGCCCGTCTGCTCCCCCACGACCACCTCCGAGTTGCCTCCGACATCGGTCGCCACCACCGGTAATGCCGTCGCCATCGCTTCGATCAACGTTAATGCCACCCCTTCGGTCAGACTGGTAAGCAGGAAGCAATCGGCAGCTTGCAACAGTCGCGGTACATCCCGACGAGTGCCCAGGAAAACAACTTGATCCTCTAAACCCAATTCCCGCTGCAGCTGTTCCAGCGCTCCACGCTCCTCACCATCACCAACCAAAACCAGTCGAAGCTGCGGATGAGTACGCGATAACTCGTACATCGTCCGCAAAGCCGTGGCATGATCCTTAAGTCGATTGAGTCGCGCCACCTGCATCACAACTTGATGCTCATCCGTTAAACCAATTTCTCGGCGCACCCGCTGACGCTCGCACCGCTGCGGATCATACCGCCGCAAATCAACTCCATTGTAAATCACCTGAATACGGTCAGCGGCAATTCCCTCGTTGTCGATTAACGCGCGTTTAACACATTCACCCACCGCCACCACATGATCGCCCCGTCGCAGCAAAAACCGATTTGCTAATTTCCGTTTTGGGCGTGGATAATCCGGGTAGTCTCGACCATGCTCCATGAACAGCACGGGCGGAGTGGAGCGGCCCAAGCGACTAAGCGAAGAATAGAAATAGGGTGCTTGCTGGTGAGCATGAACCAAATCAACCTGAGCTCGTCGAAAAAAATGGGCCAGCCGGCGACCACATCCCCAATCAAATCCCGGATGCCGACCCATCACCTCCACCGCAAAACCATCCGCTCGTAACTGCTCACCCAGCAATCCCAACTCATCCAAGCAGGCAAAGACCACACGAAATTCACCCGCACTGCGTCGACCATACTCCGCCGCTAAGACTTCCGCACCGCCCACATTCATCGTGTGCAACACATGACAGATTGTTGGTTGGCCTCCCATCACTGCCGACTCCTCACCACGTCGTCAGGCACGCTCTTAGCCCCACGTGATTCCAACTCGTCAAACAGCGATTGAGCTTCCGTTGTGAGCGCATCCCAGGCGAATTTCTCGGTCACCCACGCACGCCCCGCCACGCCCATACGATCCAGCCGCTGCGGATCACTCAGCAGTTCAGCGACCTTCTCCGCTAACTCCTCGGGACCATCACAGGGAACAATACAGCCCGTCTCCCCCACGCGCATCGTCTCCGCCGTCCCCCCCGATGCCCCCGCGAGAACCGGACGTCCACACGCCTGAGCCTCTAATAACACCATACCGAAGCCCTCGATATCCTGACCAACTTGTCGATTCGGCAGAGCACAGAGGTCACATTGCTGAAAACATTCAATCAACTCGGAGTCAGCCGCCTCACCGCGAAACTGAATGCGCTCGGTCACATGCAAGTCAGCGGCCAGCTGACGCAAATACGACTCATCTTCGCCTTGCCCTACCAGGCAGCAGAGCAAATCCGGCAGACGATCACGGAGCAGCGACACCGCTCGGATCATCTGATCTTGCCCCTTCCGTCGCTGCAACCGACCGGCAATCAATACCACTCGACGCCCCTGCCAGCCCAGCCGCTCCCGAACCTGATCATTACGTGCCGCTGGTACGAAACGCACCACATCCACGCCCGGATGCAAGACCCTCACCTGCGACGCCGGCCGCTGCCAATCGTTCAGCAGCAAATTTGCCGTGTTCACGCTGTTGGCAATTAAACAATCAGCTCGCTGCAATACCTGTCTGACCAACCATGTTAGTTCGCGACTATCCCGAGCCGTGTTAATGTCCTCGCCATGCACATATACCAGATAGGGAACACGCAGAAAAAGTTTTAAGGCGAGTACCATGACGCCTTCGGGAAGACAGCGACCACAATGCACGAATCCAATTTTTTCCCGACGGACAATGCTTTGCAGATGTCGGATCGCGCGAGCGTAACCACGTAAACCAATCCAGCTGCGCAGTCCCCATTGAGTCATGCTCAAGGGGATTCGCTCGATCCGCAAATCATGCGTTTGATCGAAGGCTTGTTGCTGCGGATTCTCACCAGCCGCGATGACGTGGTTGGCACGCGATAAGCGGCGGTAGATCTCCCAGAACCAACGCCCACTGCCACCGCTGCGCGGCGGAAAAATCTCGGAAACCAATAGCCGCTTCATCCGCTCTCCCAACTGACGTTCAACTGCCCCACTTCCCATCACTCAAATCATCAGGAAGCAAAATATTCGGCTAACGCCTCCGACCAGGGACGCATCTTCGGCCCGCCCGTCGCCTCATATTTGGCGGTACTCAACACACTATACGCAGGACGTGGTGCCGCAGCACCATATTCAGCTGAAGTGATGGGAATCAGTTCCATGGGGCGTCCCTCCAGACGAAATATTTCGCGCGCGAATTCATACCAGGTCACATCACCGCCATTGACCACATGAAATATTCCATAATGACCATGACTAAGCAGATAAAGAATGGCTCGAGCCAGATCGGGCACAAATGTTGGAGTGCAACGTTGATCTTTCACGACCTTCAAGGTTGTTCGTTCTCGCCCCAAAACGCGCATCGTATCGACAAAATTCCGTCCTCGTACCGGCTCACCAGCCGGACGCGCATACAAACCACACGTCCGTACAATTAAATGCTTGCTCCATCGCGCCGCCGCCAGCTCACCCGCCTGCTTGCTCTGAGCATAAACTCCGTGCGGCTCCGTCGGCTCTTCCTCTCGGTGGGGCACCGGCGACAAATAATCACCACCAAATAGATAATCCGTGCTGATTTGCACCAGCGGTACGCCCAGCGACTCTGCCCACTGCGCTAAGCGCCCGACCACTCCCCCATTCACCGCCAGACAACGCTCCCGCTCCGTCTCGGCACGATCCACTTGCGTGTAAGCGGCGGAATTGATGATGGCAGCAGGTTGACACCGCCCCATGAACTCGTCCAGCGCCACATCATCCGTCAAATCGCAGGTCTGTCGATCCAAGGGCAACGCTCGAACACCAAGCTGCAGGCATAATTCACGCCCCAACTGCCCCGCAGCTCCCGTCACTAAAATTTTCTGATTCGAATCGTTTCCCATATTCCCGGTCCTCGCTGTAGAAACCAACCTGAATCAAGAGACGGGAAGCTTGCGGCCGGCGCGAAAACTATCCAGACGATCTTTCAACTTCATCAGCCAAACTGGATAGAGCCGCCAATGCATGGACTCAGGGTATGCCTTTTGCGGCTGTAACACTCGGTAGTAATCTCGACAGGCCTGGACCATCTCATGATCACGCGCCCAGAAAGCGATGTCATGAGCGTCCACAAGCTGCGGTGCCAAAGCAGCGGCAACTTGCTGCAACTCACTGGCCGTATAGCGATCGGATTGCCCCTGCGCCCACTCATATCGAGACTGCACGGACAACAAGCGAAAACGGGCGCCACGCGATTGCATGCCCGGAAAGGTTCGATAGCCAACTAAGCACTCGGGAATCTTGTGTAATCGTCCATGATCTCTCAGCTGGGAAAAAAACATCATGTCTTCGCCGTAGCGAGTTTCTTCAGGAAACTTAATCGCCAAGCCCAGCTCACGTGGAAACAGCGAAGCACTGGGTAAAATCGCGGCATCTGAATTACAGAGCATTTGAATGCGATAGTCTGCCTGCCGATGGAGCTCTGGTCGAATCACCACTCCCAGATCCTGATCATCACAAAAGCGATTGAAATCACTATAAAAGCAGATCACATCCGGTTCGCTCGATTGCCAAGCTTCGACTTGCCTCTGCAACTTCTGCGGGTACCAGATGTCATCCGCATCCAGCAGCGCAATCCACTCTCCGCGAGCCATCTCCATGCCCCGATTGCGCGCTACCGACTCGCCTTGATTCCGCTGACGCTCCACACGAATCAGACCACCCAGCGACGAGGCGATGGCAGCCGAATTGTCCGTCGAGCCATCATCTACCAAGACAACTTCGAGCGGCTGATGAGTCTGCTGAAGCACCGACTCTAATGTCTGTCGAATAAACCGCTCCGCGTTGTAACACGGAATGACAACGGAAATCGACGGCCATGGTTTACTCGACATCTACTCTACTCCTGGTGCCCTCTCAGGCTGCAGACGTAACCTGAAAAAGCATCAGAAACGACGATGATTGCTCGCCGGACCGGCAGAGGACGCCCGTGACAGGTCGAAGGGTGATGGGGACACCGCTGGAAAAGGAGACAGAGCCGCCTGCCCTGCGAACTCTCCCCAGCCCGTTTGTGGTTGCACAGATTGTAACCGTAAGCAGTCCGAAACTCGCACTAAACCAGCACCAAACATTGCAATAAAATAGGGTGGCTCCATCGCATCGAGGGCCACGAAACAGGCACTCACAAGAAAGCCGGCCAGGGCCGCGACAGTCCCTCGTGCGGCAAAATCCTGCCATTCCGATTCAAAATGCCGACGATAAACACGCGAAACTAACTGCAGACAGACACCAAGATAATAAGAGAGGATTCCGATCAGACCAGGGAATCCTAACTCGGCACCGATTCCCAGCCACAGCATATGAGCTTCTTTGAAATATCCCCACTTCAACTGGTACTTCGCCGCATATGGAAAATGATCGGGCCCATACCCCGTCAGCGGATACTTCGTCATGAGCATCCAACAGTCCTGCCACAAATCAATTCGGCTCTGTGCCGACGTATCACGTGCTTCGCCACTGGCAAAGGCAGTCGAAAAGCGCGCCCAGACAGACGGTCCGGCCAGATACAACGCACAGATCAACCCCACCGCAAACATGCTCAGCGTGCGCGGACTCTTCGGCACTAATACGAAGGCGACACAGCCCGCTGCCAGCAACCCCAACATCCCTCCTCGAGAATCTCCAAACATCGGGCTGTGAGCCAGCAGTCCGGAGATAACCCACGCCAACCAGCGTCGCCACCAAACCTTTTCGGCTAGGCCGAGGAAGAAGGCGAGCCCCACACCGGAGACCAAAGCCACACAACTACTATTGTTGTCGACGCCGAAGAAGCCGTTGAGTCGCAGGCGGTATCCACCCATCAGGTGATCAAGATTCGCCTCGTAAGCCACAAAACCCAACGATAGCAGCCACACCCACGCCAGCTCACGCAACCTTTTCTCCGAATCAATTAACGTGAACCCAATCACCAACGGCAACAAGATCTTCGCGAATTGATTCAGATAAGCCCAAGCCACATCCTGGAATGGCGCCTGTAACGTGCTGACACAGATCGACAACCAGAACAACATCAAGGAACATAACGGCCAACGAGCACCCCGCAAGTCCCAGGTACCAAACCCGCTGATTACCCAACCGATGATTACAGCGATCGCCAAAATCTTGGTGTAATTGCCAGCCGGAACCGACCAGAACCACAGATGGTCCGGGCGCAAGATCGAAAAACAGATATACGCCAACAGCCCGTACCAGGGACGAAACAAAGCCAGAATCGCCCCACCATACGTCAGGCCATAGACAAATAATAACCCCTTCATCGATCAGCCATCCATCTCTGCGTTGACTGCCACAGCAGTCTTCGCGGCCTGACCTACCGACTCCAACCGTCGCCGATAGCCCGAGCCAGAAATCGTACAAACTCGCACCTCGGCGCCATTCCGCTCACGGAACTCATCGATCACCTGCTGCATCGTTCCAAAACGAAAACGCTTCAGCAACTGCTTCAGCTTGCTCTCCGTGCGATGCAGATTTACATAATGTCGCCAACGCGATAAACGACTGCCGGCTTTAAGCCGCGGTTGGCCAGGATCAACTTCCCACGGATGAATGTAAAACATGAAGGGCTGACCCGACAAGCGATTCACGCGACGTAGAAACGCATGCGTCATCGCGGCCGGATAAAGCCGAAAATATCCACCTCCCGACACCGGCCAGTTAACACCACCCTGACGTACCACCGAAGGTGGAAACTCCCAAATCGATCCCGCGGAAGTTGCAATCTGATGAATCGACCGCGGCGCATGCGGAATGCCATAACGATGGTGAATCACCGGAAAAATACTCGAATCAACCGTGAACCCCTCCTCGACCAAAATCTCCAGCGCCCACAAAGAATTGCGCGTCACCGAAAAACTAGGTGCCCGATAGGCCGTCACCGGCTGACCAATCAAATCCTGCAACTGATCCCGCGACGAACGCACGTCATCACGAAATTCTGCCGGTGTTAAATCATAAATCAGTCGGTGCCAGTGACTGTGAGAACCAACCTCGTGACCCCGCCGAGCAATCTCTGTGACCAGCCCAGGAAAACGCTCCGCCACCCAGCCCAGAATAAAAAAGGTGCCCCGCACCGAATGGTCATCCAAAAGATCAAGGATGCGCTGCGTACTCCACTCCACCCGCGATTCAAAATCACGCCAAGCGTCCCGCTGGATGTGCCGCTCAAAACCCGTTACCTGAAAATAATCCTCGACATCCACCGTGAAGGCATTACAGATATCAGACGGTCGACTGCTCGCCCCAGTCGACTCAGTCGCGGACGGTCGGTGCGAACTCATGAAATCTGCTCACCCAGGTTGCGATTCGAGCCCCCTATCCCTAAACCACTCAGCCCCACGGTACCCGCTAACACTCTCCCACCTTCCGCGTGCAATTCGCCGCCCGCACGATTCATGTCTCGCTCCCGATTCACCGCCTGCACTCGCTCTCCGTGAACCTGCTCCCCTTCGGATACCATGCCCGAGCGTTCCACAAGGGTCTCATCCGCTGAAATTGATACCGCGTCGTCTCCAGCTCGCGACTCTCCAGCTCGCGACTCTCCAGTTCCCTGACGAGACCTCTCGATCAACTCACTAACACTCACCGATCCGGATAACGCCTCGGCACTACCCACTGGCAAGTCCACCGTGCGATAGCAGCCCGTCATCCGCATCGCTCGCTCCCCACTAATTCCTACCACGCGTAAAGCCGTGCAAGCGAGTATTCGCAGGTCCAATGACCAACTCGCCTCATTGATGTAGTCGCAATCTAATACCAGCTTCCGCCGCACACTCTCCACATTGCTGTCGGCCGGAAGGTTGATCTGCGCCAACCCCGTGATGCCCGGCAACACATCCATCCGCCGGTCATAACCCTCGACCGCTTTCCGCAGCACTTCCACAAATTCCGGACGCTCCGGTCGCGGACCAACCAAAGCCATGTCACCCCGCAAGACATTCCATAACTGGGGTAATTCGTCGAGATGCAGCTTGCGTAGAATCCTTCCCAATCGCGTGATCCGCGGATCTCCATGCTGACACCAAGCCGCCCCCGTGCCCTGCTCCGCGTCATTGCGCATACTTCGTAGCTTGTACATCACGTACGGCTGCTGGCCCTTGCCGAGACGACGTTGAGCGTAAATGCCGGGCCCACGCGATGTCGACTTCACCAAAACCACCAACAACGCGATCAGCGGTGCTAAGGGAATTAACAACACCCCCGCCACTAAACGATCAACCCACAGCTTGCTTTCATGATGGCTCGGCAACTTCTGGCTGCCACTCTCCCGCCGCAATCGTGAATCACTGCGATGCGACTGACTTCGCTCGCCCAATTCATAGCTTACTGTGTTATCAGAGGTCATTTGTACCACTCCCCGATCTGCCCCAAATCTGCTGCCACATGCTCACCATTCACGACCGAACCAGCCAACCAGCCGTCGTCTTTATCTCGACCCAAGAGGTAACATAACGCTTAGTAAAGGTTCAGGAAACACTCTTCTACTGCTAGCCCTTGGTAGCCTTTGGAGTGGGAGACGTGTTTCGCTACCCCTGCTGATTACGCAACGAACTCGGTAACACCACAAACGGCCGCGCTGCTTCAATGAACTCTTCGAGGAATTTTTCGGCGGCATCGTTTTTGGCTCGACCACCGCCCCCTTCGGTTTTGTCGTTCAAGTTCGCCACATCGGTCGTTGCCATCTGCAATTTGTAAAGATAGGGCGCCCGCCCAAATGCCCACCGGGGGTACGCCGGACGACTCCAGCGATCGCCCTCCGACCAACCATAAAATACATGCTGAACCAATTCCTCGTCCGCCATCGACCGCATCGAAACCCGCCAAAATTGATTGCTACCACCACCACTCGCCGGATTCAGCGTACAGTTCGTCGCTTGACTATCAGACTTGAATCCAGAATTCGAGTAGCAAACTTCGGGAATATGCACCGCCATCGGACCATGCGGACCGAGTAAAACGACAATCGAGACGGTTTGTTTCGTTTCCTCGTGTTGGTAAACACGATTCACATGCGCTGAACATTGCAACATGTCCACAACTTCAGTGCTTAGCGAATTCTCTCGAATCACTTTCCACTTGCCAATCGTCAGCGGAATACCCGCCAACTTCTCCGCCGCCGCACTCATCAGGCTCGTGTCTTGCACGCCAGCCAGCGATCGATAATGCCAGCCCGCCGCGATGGTCACCAATAAACCTGCCGCCAACGTCACGACCACTCGACTTTTCATTACAAGGCCCCTTCCCCGAAATCTTTCATCAAGCTGTCCCAGGCCTTACGCTCAAAACTGGTGAGCACCCCCAACGAGGCCTCCTCTTCCCGTGCTTGCGCAAAGAGCTCTCGGGCTTTCGTCAATTGCCGAATCTCCCGATAAGCAATCGCCAAGTGGAAACGGAATCGCGGGTCCGGACGAAGATCCCGAATGGCCTCTTCCAGGTATCGGATCGCCTCAACAGCGCGACCGTTATTCACCAAGATCATCGCCTTGGTGTCGAGCAGGTTGGGATGGGGGCCCGCCAAATCAATCGCTTGATCGATGAAGGCGATCGCCTCACTCTGACGCTCTGGCACCTCTCCCAGCATCGCCGCCATGTTGTTCAGAGTCGCCACATTACGCGGATTCAACTTCAAGGCGCGATCATACAGCTCCATCGCCTCAGGCACGCGTTGCTGAAAGAACCGCGCGTTTCCTACGGCAAACAGCAGGGATAAATCGTCCGGATAGCGAGCCAGAGCCTTACTGATGATCGGCTCACAACGGGCGAAATCGTCGGCCGTGCTTTTGCCAACCATCAGCGCCGAACAGGCGATCAAGGCAGGCACCGCGGATTCATCCTTAGCGGCAACCTCTAAGCAGACATCCAGTGCCTCCGGCTTTCGCTCCTGCAACGCCAAACACTCGACCAAAGCCGAGTAGAGCTTCGGTGATAATTGATACGCCGTCCGCAAGTATTTTTCTGCCAGACGATACTGCTTGACCGACCCCGCAATGACCCCCACTCGAACGTGATAGGCCCCCTTCACCTCGTCGGTCATCATGTCACTAAGGTTATGCTTTAAATAAGCATCCGCCACCGAACCGATCTCATCGAACTGCCGCTTGCTAGCCAGTACTTGGACACGCAGGCTGAGCATGCCTTCACTCTGCAGCACGTCGCCTTCCAACTTGCCCAACTGTCGAGTCGCTTCCTCATAGTCTTTCTGGCGCAACAAGAATTCCACGAACCCACCGAGATAAGCCAAATTGGCAGCTTTATCTTTCGCCAAAATCTCATAATGACGCCGGGCCTCGGGAATATTCCGCTCGTACTCACAAATCTGCGCCAGCAACAACCGATCGCTTGGATCACCTTTCTCTGACGATAACAGACTTGTGAGCATCTCTCGCGCCTTGCGCAAATTGTCAGCTCCAAAGCGACGTATCAAAAGCCGCACCTGCTGCCGAATGTCCGCCGTCTTGTCGCCCGTTGTCGCTAACTCTTCCAACAACTTCCGCGCCTCTTCCCACTGCTCACGCCCCCCGCGACGAGACAGACAATCGGCCAACAACCGCTTAGCCGGTTCATACGTCGGCGCCAACTTCAGACAAAGTCGCAATTGATCGATCGCAGACTCCAGCTGATAACCGGCATAAAACTGGGCGACACGAAAGTGCAATTCGGGTTTTCCAGTCTCTTGCTTCAGGGCGTTCAAATACTCCCGCTCAGCATCCAAACGCTCGCCGATCAGCGACCAACCTTCCGCTCGCAAAAGCGATTTGCGGGCAGGCGTGATGGTCGTAAATTGATCGACTTCCTCGATCAACTTCCGTGCCTCCGACGTGCCTCGTAACCGAATCGTGACCGCGACACTGGCCAGCCACACCGAGACATTGTCCGGCGCGATCTCTCGAGCTTTGCGAATCTCTCGCTCGCCCTCACTCCGCAGCTCCTCGGAACTGGTCTTCGTCGCCCCGACTTGCGAAGCGATAACCTGCGCCAGCCAGAGATGGGAGCGATGATCCGTAGGACGACGACGCACCTCATCGCGAGCCAACTCGATCGCCCGATCCGTCTGCCCCAAGCGCTGAGCCACTTGAATCTGCAGACCACTCAGCTCCGCCGTCACTCCCGCATCGTTCAGCAAGTCCAAATACCGCGCCGCCTCAGCAACATTATCACCCAAGAGCGTCACCAAACGCTGAAAAATATTTGGATTCCGTTCACCATATTCCACCGCCTTGCGGTACAGCTTCAGCGACTCATCTAATTTCCCGCGCGCCTCTGCCGCTAGCCCAGCCAAAGAATACACCACTGGAGATTCCCGCTCCAAGCTCATTAAACTCTCGAGCCGACGGTCTAATTCCGTATTCTCCGCTGGAGTGATATCCGGGAACCGCGACAACAATCGACGTGTCGCGATGACCTGCCAGCGGAACGACGCCTCTCCCTCCTCCTTTTTCAGCCACTTCTCACAATCCGAAGCTACCTTCCAATCGCCCGCATTCGCCGCCAATTGCCCTAATTGAAAGTAAATCCGAGCATCAGCCGCTTGGTCGGCCACCAATTCCTGCAGAATCTCTCGTGCCCGCGCACTATCCCCCTGTCGACCGGCCAATTCCGATAATTGCAGCTTGAGCGTCGCTTTGCCTTCCGGACTCGAAGCCAGCTCGGCCCGCTGCTGTATCAGCTCCTCCGCCTTCTTGAATTCACCGCGACTAGACAACAATTCCGCCTCATAGGCCTTTACTCGCTCCCCCGTGGGATCAATGGCAGACAGTTTTTTGAGCGTTTGATCGGCCCGCTCCCGAGCCCCTAAACGCTCGTACATCACCAGCAATCGCTCCAGCAATGAAACCTCGTCCAGATTCTTTTCTTCGAGCAACATAAGTCGCTGAATGAATTGAGCATTGCGATCCGCGAATTCGGTCGCGCTGGACTTGGGATCCAAGGAGTAAATCTCTTTATTGATCCGCAGCAATTCAACTCGCCATTTGCCATCCATCTTATTCGCCGCGATGTAATCATCGAGCTTCTTAAGCGAGGCGTTGAGATCGTTCCAATTACGGGATTTCAGTTCCCTCCGTAACTGGGTCCGAAATTGATACTCAGCCGTCTCCAACCAGAACTCCGGGTTGTCGTTATAACGCGGCTCCCGCGATAAACGATCCAATCGCTTCACCGCTAATTCGGGCTTTCCCGCCTTCGACCACGCTTGAGCCGCTGGTAACAGCCACCGCTGTGAGGCGCTCTCCGACTGCGACATGCGATCGTAAATCAAGGCCGCCTGCTCGAACTCTCCCCGACGCATATGCGTCGTGGCCACCAAGTTGAGCAGCGGTTCCATGTTGCCCGTCGGATAATTCTTCGTGATCGTCTCGGCTAACTTCGTCGCCTCGCGTAACTTCGAGCCATCCCGCTGCTGCTCACCCGCCTCAAACAGATAGACCACCCGAGCGATATCTCGTTCGCTCTTCAGTCGAGCAAGAAAAGCCCTGTCACGACTCAAATTAAAGCGCCCAATCAAATCATCGAGCTTCGCCAGGGCCAACTCCGCGTCATCAAAACGACGCATGCGAGAATAAACCAGCACGGAGAGATAATGAATGCTGAAGTCGTCCGGACCTAACGCATCCTTCGACATCCCCTTATTGATCCAGTCGAGTGCTTCATCGAGCTGATCGGATTCCGCATAATGACGAATGATCCCCCCCCAAGCCTCAATCACTTTCGGATCAATTTCTTCGATAATATGCTTCCAATGAACGAGCGATTCCGCGCGCTGCTGCGGATCGCTCTGACCCATGTAATAGCGAGCCGCCGCAGTTCTCACAACCAATGAGTCACTGCTCAACCGCACCGCTGACTTCAAATCATCATCGCCCTGTAATTGCCCAATTTCGCGTCGATAATTGAACTGCGCTAACCACGCCAAACCATCCGCCCCATTGCGCTGGATCATCTCACTCATCACTTGATCTGCGCGATCCTCATACGATATTTTTTTATCCTCTAACTCGCGCCGCTGCTTGACATCCAATAAATCGCGGTGGCGACGATAGGTGAGTGCCAATTCCAAGGGTAACTTCGTGTCCTGCGGATTGAGTTCGATCGCCCGTTGTAGGGCCCCGCCGACTGTCGTGCCAGCCGGATGTTTGCCATCCAATACTCCCTTGCGAATCTGCGCGAACAGCGATTGCGCTAACACTCGATGAAATGCCGGTTCCTCCGGATTCGTTTGCAAACCCTCGCGCGCATACTGCTCCGCATCCGCAAATCGCTCAAACAGAATAAATCGCTCACACAGGCGCAGCTGCAACTCGACCCGCCGATCAGCATCCGCCAACGGCAATGCCTGCTTCATGCGTGAAATTGACCGCAACATCTGCTCCGGTTCTTTCACTGCCCGATCCGCCAATAAGGCATGTCGAGCACGAACCTTTTCGGCCTCCGGCTTGCCTAAGTGCAGCCGGATGTAATCCATCAGCCGATCACTGGCACCTCGATAATTTCCTTTCCCCTCCAACTCATCGGCCCGCGCAATCAAATTGACACTGAGCTTGCTGAGCTGATAGCGATGCCAGAAATAACCAGCGGTGCCAATTAGTAGAACTGCGACCAGCGTGAGCACCAACCGCTTCACATTCCAGATCGTCTGCGTGACCACAGCGTCACCAGGGTTGGCATCCTTCGGTAGTAGATATCGTTTTTGTGTCGGCATGCATGCTTCCTCGTCCCAACCAAAGGACGATAAGATCGTTCACTTACTTAGAATCCGCCACCGCCTCGGCATAGTACTCATAGCCACCATACCGATTGGAGTACTGCATCCAACTGACTCCATTCAGCACCACGCCCAGCGGCCTCGCGCCCGCAGCCATCAGTCGACGAAATGCCAGTTGAAAGCGATCCACTCGAGTCACATCCCGCATCGTGCAGATGAGGCATCCATCGACCGCGGCATGCACATTCAGCGATTCACTCGCCTGCAACACCGGCGTCGTGTCGACCACAATGTGGCGATAGCGCCGTCGAGCTTCGGCCATGATGGCATGCATGACCGGCCCCGACATCGACTGATGAGGGTTACTGTGCATGTTACCGGCCGGCAGAATGTCTAGCCCCGTTTGCTCGTCATGCACAATCGCGTCGTCCAACTTGCACCGCTCCGCCAGCACATCCCCTAAGCCAGGCGTGTACTGAATGTCGAATAACCGGTGGATGTCCGGACGCCGAATGTCGCCGTCAATCAATAACGTTGGCATCTTCGTCGCCCGCGAAATACTCACCGCTAATTTCGCCGCCACGCTCGTCTTGCCCTCGCCGCTCACCGCGCTCGCCACCGACAGCACCTGCAGATCCCGAGCGTTCTGCGACAATACAATGTGCGTCCGCAAACTGTTGATACTCTCCTCATACGGCGCCAACTGACGATTGGTTCCCGTCGCCTTCCCAATTCGAGCGAAGTCGGGAATCTCACCGATCACGCGCAGGCCTGAGGTTTTTTCCAGCTCCTCGCGACCGCCAATGCGACGCATGAGCAACTCCCAGCCTATCAGCAGCACAAAGGGAAGCGTGAACAGCCCGCCACCCACGAGCGCCATCGACTTTAACGGATGCTTCTCCTCCGGAGTCAACGGGGTCTTCGCCTTAGCCTGCAACCGCACCCGCTCCGGCGCCATCCGCTCCGTATCCAAATGTTCCACTCGATTCGACAACTTGTCATAAATTGCCGAGGCCTGTTTTAGTTCAATCCGAGCGAATTCCAGCTTCAGTAAATCACTCGTGGCGTCCTTCTTCGCTTCCGTCTCGCTCGCTACCTTTTCCTCTAAAGCCTGTCGCAACGACTCCTGAGCATCCAACCGAATCTGCAAACTACTCCGCTCCGCGGTCGCCTCCGCTTTACGCTCTTCCACCAACGCCAACGTCACCGCCTCTCGCAGCTCCGCCGACTTCACCGCCCGCTGCTCTTCTAACTTTTTGATCTCCTCTTGAATCCGCTCCGTCTCCGCGCCTCGCTTCCCCGCAGCCACCAGTTTCTCAACACTCTGCGACCGCTCCCGCAACTGCAACAGCTTCTGCACCAACTCCAACATCGCCGGGTGTTCATCAATCCGCCGCTGGATCATCTCCGGCGAAATATCAGTCCCGTTGCTCCGCTGGCGATCTTCCATGGCCCGCAGCGCGGCCCGATCCAGCTCCTGCGTGTAGAGCACTTCAACAAGCTTCTCACGCAACCGCGAAATCGACAGCGCGGCCGGTGATAACGCATCCTTTTCCTTGTCTTCATCAAAGGGATCCGCCACGGCCGCCCGCCGCGCCAGCTCACTGACCTTCTCCCGCAACTTTTCAATCTGCTGAGAATGAAACTGCTTGCGCTCATTCAACGTCTTTACCAAAACATCATTCTCATTCGATGACATTTTGTCTTGATATTTCAGGTATTCCTCAGCCACCGCATTCGCGATGTTGGCAGCATGCTGAGGGTTAATCGAACGAGCTTCGATCGTAAAAAAATCCGAACTCCCCATGATTCTGACCGCAATGTCCGCACGCAAACGATCCACAGGATCAATCGAACTATTAATCTCCGGAATCTTCGCAATCGATTCATGCTTCAAAACTTCATCCAACACCCAGTTGCTCTTCACCATTTCCACTTGGTTGTTGACGAACGTATTCGTGTTGCCGGGCAGCGGAGCGACAATATAAGTGGGGCTGCGCTGGAGAATCAGATAGACCTTGGCCCGGTACATCGGCACCCACATCGCGTACACCGCCGCTGCCCCCCCGAGTGCCAAGACCACCGCGAGCGGCAAGGCAACTCGCCACCAACGTCGCAGCGCCGCCACCACCTGGGGAAGCGAGATGGAGAACTGAGTCGGAGTGGGAACCCCGCCCGGATATCCAGGATACCCAGGGTACGACCCCTGTTGATTCGGTAATGTTTCATTTCCCGGTATCATCGCTCACATCTCCTACCTACTACCAATCCCACGTACTCTCTCAACCCACTAGGCCGTTGCTGGCTCCGCCGGCGTCTTGGGCACCTGCTCGCGAGTCGCCGCTGCGGCACGCGGATCCACTACCGGCACCACCTGCACCAATCGATCCAAATACCAAAGCATCAGAGCAAACAAGGCGGCTGCAAACGGAATCATCACCCAGCCCGCGAAATCATGCGAAAACTTCTGCGCCGCTTCGCTCGAAGCAAACAGGTACAGCAGCCCCGTCAGTACAATACGAGTCGCATTGGAGATCAGCGCAATGGGCAGTACCGCCAACGCAATCAATAGACGTTGCCACCAAGGACGATTCACCAGAATCATGTACGCCGCCGCCAACGCCACAATCCCCAAGAAAATCCGCATCCCAGAACAGGCCTGGGCCACCTCCAGACGATAACTCCCCAGCTGAATCACGTTCCCCTCAGCAAATGCCGATAACCCCAACATCTGCATCGAAGTCACACTCAGCTTCGTCGCGATCCGCTGCAGCGGCATGCTCAACGCCCGCTCCAACCCATACGGAAACGGCACCATGAAAAACAAAAAAGCAATCGACGGCGCCGCCCACCACGCAACTCGATAGCCAACGATGAGCCACACCGCCCCCGCCACCCACAAGAGAATCGTCCAGCCATCCAGTGCCCCCAGGTTAAACTGAGCGGCCACCAGACGCAGTAAACAGGCCATCAGCATGAGCACCAAGCCGCCCCAGGCATGCCGCCGGTACACCCCCGGGAAACTCTCCTTGCGGGCCCAGGCAAAATAGATCGCCAGCGGAACAACAAGATAGCCATGCGAATAGTCCGCTTCCCGCTCCCAGGTCCCCACCATCTCCACCAGCGTCGGCCAGTACGACCAAATACCAGTCAGCAAAGAGACTACCGCTAGACCCACAAACCATTTCCAGGAAACAACTTCCGCTTCCTCTGGCAACAACTTGGGTTTCTCTACGACCGGAACTGCCTCCTCCAATTCGTCGATTCGGCTATTGCGACGAATCGGAGCTCGATAGCGACGTCCGCGTTGAATGGACATGAATACGCCTTGGGTGAACGAAGAACCAGCGGGAAACAATCCAGAACATGGCCTCCACCCAGCCCCTACCCAGAACCCGCCTCCAGGGCGTGAAGAGCCCGTGGCTAAGTGGAAAGTCCAACCTCACTAACGTAGCGAGACCCCTTCGACTGTCAAGCGCATCCACGGATTTGAAAAGATATCCGTGATCGCCGGGAAGAAAACTTCCCCCCAACCTGCAGGCTTTGCACCCGTTGCCAGTGCTTCCCCTCCCCCGCCTACGGCTGACTCTCGCTAGTCCAGTGTCACCCCCGAACGCTCCGCCATCCGGCGCAGCACCTGCTCAAAATAAACCGCCTGGTTCTTGGGCTGCTTCCGCGCCCACATGAAACTCGACCGCACCAGCGCCGGCGATAACTCCCCTCGCTTCACCTTCGCTACTACATACTCCACAAACGCAATTTCAGAAGGGCGTCGAGCCTTAATGCCAGCCTTGATCGTCCGCTCCAATTCACCCGCCGAAGTTGTCGAATCGATTTTCAAAGGGTCGTCCGCCGCACCCTGAGCCCAAATCGGCACAGACCACCAGGCCAGCGGTAACCAGACTAGCAACCCGAGCCAAGCGAAACCCGCACCACAGAACGATCGCTTCACCCAGCTCAACCACGCGCGCCGCTCCATCGCACTCCTCCTTCAGCCACCCCGTCCAGCGACCCTCTACCCCAATCAACACCAACCCCAATCACTCCACCCCCGCCAGGCACGCCACGTCCCTACCTGCCAACCTCCCCACCGCGCTCCCCAAACGCGCCCCGGCTTGTACCGAAACCCCTCCCGCCTGACAAGATGGATTTCCCAGCGCCAAAAGCCGACTACAAGATTGACGGTTCAAGTTCGACTTATCTATACTTGCTCCACGCAGCGAGCTTCCTCGCGCTCATCCGACCGACATCTCCCACCCGGAGCCCACTCATGCTCGTCATCCCTGGCCAACCCGGTAAAGATCTCTGCGATCAACACCTTGGCGTCACCCGCCGCGATGTGCTCCGCGTCGGCGGTTCCGCAATCCTCGGTACCACCCTCGGACAACTCCTGCAACTGCAAGCCAATCAAGCTCAGGCCAGCGAAGGAAACGTCGGCGGTCCCGGCTGGAATAAGGCCAAAAGCGTCATCATGGTCTACCTCCAAGGCGGACCTAGCCACCTCGACCTCTGGGATCCTAAAGACAACGTTCCCGACAATGTCCGCAGCCCCTTCAAGAAGATCGACAGCAAAGTTCCGGGTATGGAAGTCACCGAACTCCTACCCCGACTCGCACAAGTCACCGACAAGCTCACCATGATTCGCTCGATGAGCTACACGCCCGTCGGACTCTTCAACCACACCGCCGCCATCTACCAAATCCATACCGGCTACACCGCGGATAAGGTCAGCCCATCGGGACAACTCGAGCCCCCCACGCCCAAGGACTTCCCGACCTTCGGCTCAAACATCATTCGCCTCAAGCCACCCACCGTGCCGATGCTCCCCTTCGTCATGCTCCCCCGCCCGCTGCAGGAGAGCAACGTGGTGAACAAAGCGGGAACGGCCGGCTTCCTCGGTCGCCAATATGACCCCTACTATCTCTTCCCACCCGGCGATGACATGGACATGGACAAAATGTCCAAGATTCGCATCGACGACCTGAAACTACGCCCCGAAGTCACCGAGAATCGCCTGGAACGACGAGCCCGCCTGCGGGAACTCATCAACCAAGGCATGCCCGACATCGACTCCGCCGTCAAAAAGTACGATCTCAACAAGTACTACGAAACGGCCATCGACCTCGTCGTCTCCGGTCGCGCTCGCGATGCCTTCGACCTCAGCAAGGAATCCGCCGAGCTGCGTGAACGATACGGCCGCAACACCTTCGGCCAAAGCTGCCTCCTCGCACGACGCCTCATCGAAGCCGGCACCCGCGTCGTCGAAGTGATCTGGCCGAAAGTCGCGAACTCCGACAACCACTCCTGGGACGTCCACGTCGGCCTCGGCGACCGCATGCGGAAACAGTCCGGACCGATGCTCGATAACGGACTCGCCACCCTCATCCAAGATCTCGATGAACGAGGCATGCTCGACGAAACACTCGTCGTCGCCATCGGTGAATTCGGACGCAGCCCGCAGCGCGGCGTCTCCACGTCCGGGAACAGCAACACCGACGACGGTCGCGATCACTGGCCCTACTGCTACACCGCCGTCGTCGCCGGTGCCGGCATCCGCCGCGGTTACGTCTACGGTAAGTCCGATCAAACGGGCTCGGCTCCCACCGAATCGCCCGTCCACCCGATCGAACTGCTCGCGACCGTCTATCACGCCGTCGGTATCGATCCCAACACCGTCGTCTACAACCACCTCAACCAGCCACGCGAACTCGTCAAAGCCGCTCCGATCACAAAACTGTTCGGCTAGTGCTGCAGAGCGTTGCATTTCAAAACGCGGCCAACGATCATGCGAGTCAAAGGAGCTCGCATGATCAAGGCAACGTGGTTCTCGCTGTTCTCGTCTGGCGGTTTTCCAGGAACGCCGCTCCCGAAGTTCGTGATTCGCCCTCCCCTTGCCCGCTTTCCACTACCAATCCGCTTCGTTCCTTTAGCGGTGCTGCTGCTCCTGCTCGTTTCGCCCCTCCCAGCCCAATCCACCGACGCGCCCGCTACCGACGCGCCCTCTACCGACGCGCCCTCACCTAAACTCCTCACCGTCGCGGAACGCTCCGACTTCCGTGCCACGGCCCGGCATGCCGATGTGCTTGAATTCGCCCAAGCACTAAGCAAACAAGATCCGCGAGTGAAATACGTGGAGTTTGGGAAATCGGTTGAAGGGCGAGCCCTGCCGCTCGTGATCGTTGCCCCGCCCGATCAGCAATCCCCAGCCGCCGCCGCACAAGCCGGCAAACCAATCGTGCTCCTCTTTGCCAACATCCACGCCGGCGAAGTCGACGGTAAAGAAGCACTCCTGATGCTCACGCGCGACCTTCTCGCCAAAACTCACCAATCGCTCCTCTCCCAGCTCGTGCTACTCGTCGTTCCCAATCTCAATCCCGACGGCAATGAACGATTTGATCGTGCCAATCGACCGCAGCAAGATGGGCCCGCCGAGGGAATGGGGATACGCGAAAACGCCCAAGGACTCGACCTGAATCGCGACTACATCAAACTCGAAAGCCCCGAAATCCGCGCACTCGTGCGACTCGTCCGCCAGTGGCAACCTCACCTCGTCGTCGACTGCCACACCACCAACGGCTCCTGGCACCGCCACACCATCACCTACGACGCCAATCGTCACCCCGCCGGAAATAGCCGTCTGATCGAACTCGCCCGCCACAAACTCCTGCCCGCCGCAGCCTCCCAGCTACTCGCGCTGGGTAACTGGCAAAGTTTCTATTACGGCAACTTCAATCGTGATCACACCGCCTGGGAAACGTTTCCTCTCGAACCACGCTTCGGCACCCATTATTTTTCACTCGGACCACAGCTCGCCGTGCTCGTCGAATCCTACAGTCACGCCCCCTTCCGAGATCGCGTCCTCGCCACCCGCGATTATTGCCGGGCACTTCTGCAAGTCGCTGTCGAACAGCGCTCCGAAATCCTCGCGGCGATCACCCAGGCTCGCACAGCTCTCGCCAGTGACACCAGCCCCATCGAAGTACCACTGCAAGTCAGCCCCGCTCCGCTCCCCGGCAACTTCAAAATTCTCGGCTACGAAGAACGCGAAGAAGACGGCCGCTCCATTCGCACCGACACGCTCCAGGAATACCCCGTAACCTTTTGGGGCGGTTCCCAAGTCAAACTCGCCGTCCCTCGACCAGCCGCCTACCTCATTCCTCCCGGTTACCCCCTGGCTATCGAGACCCTCCAGCGACATGGAATCGAGGTCCAGCAACTCCGCGAAGATATCGAACTCGATCTGCAGATCTATCAAGTCGCTGAACGACAGACAGCCGCGGAACCATTCCAAGGTCATCGCACAACTCGACTCACCGTCACGCGTCGCGAAGAAACACGCCCGATTCCAGCCGGCTGGTTCGTCGTTCGCACCAATCATTCACTCGGACAACTCAGCGCCTTACTGCTCGAACCACACGCCGACGACGGTCTCACCTGCTGGAATTTCTTTGACCAACCAGCCGCTCAACCAGCCGCTCAACCAGCTGACCCCAAGGCTCTCGCCATCGGCAGCGACTTCCCCGTGCTGCGTCTGCCCACCTGGACTCCGCTGCTACTCGGCCCCGTACGCGCCGTCCCCGAACAACAACCCGCCCCACGCTCGATCACCATGGCCGACCTCTACGATCCACCGACCGCTACTGAATCCAGCACCAGGAACAGCACGGGAGCCGCCGCCGCTACCTCTGCCTCCACTCCGCGCCGCTCCATCAACCTGACGGGCAGCCCCGCGACCGGAATGGTCTGGTCGCCCGACGGTCAGTCCTACCTGCACGCACGCGAAGGAAAACTCTATCGAGTGTCCCCGGCCACGGGACGACTCACCCCGCTCGTCCCCGACCCCGAACCGCTGCGCCGCTCGCTGGCCGCCCTCGCTCCAATCGGCCCCAAAAACGCCGCGTCGCTCGCCCGCTTCAGCCCCTCCCAACTAAATCCCGCTCACACCGCCATTCTCATCCAGCACGATAACGATCTTTACCACGCCCGACTCGATGGCTCATTGGCCGTTCGCCTCACCACGACCCCCGCCGCCGAAGAACTCGCGTCGTTCAGCCCCGATGGAAACTATGTCGCCTTTGTCCGTAGCCACAATCTCTTCGTCGTCGACGTCGATTCACAAACCGAACGCCAACTCACGACCGACGGCAACAGCAAAGTCTCCAACGGCAAAGCCGACTGGGTGTACTACGAAGAAGTCTTTCGGCGCGATTGGCGCTGCTACTGGTGGAGCCCCGATTCGCGGCGACTCGCCTTTCTCCGACTCGATGACACACCCGTTCACGCCTTCGCCGTCATCGATCCCATCCCACCACGCCAGCAAGTGGAATGGACCGCCTATCCCAAAGCGGGCGACCCCTTGCCGCTGGTGAATGTCGGTGTGGTCACCGCGGCGGGTGGCGAGCCGGTCTTGGCCAAACTATCCGATTACTCGGCCACCGATCGCATCATCACCCGAGCGACATTCACA
Source organism: Pirellulaceae bacterium (assembly GCA_044235425.1). Taxonomy (GTDB): domain Bacteria; phylum Planctomycetota; class Planctomycetia; order Pirellulales; family Pirellulaceae; genus JBJSXJ01. The sequence continues at coordinate 105,358 of JBIIHW010000004.1, read as the reverse complement.
CCCGATAGTGAAACGGTTATCGCCCACGTGCTCAATCGCCAACAAACCTGGATGGACCTGCTGAAGATCGATGCCCACAGCGGCGAAACCCAGCGGCTCTTTCGCGAACAGACTCAAGCCTGGGTCGACGATCACGGCCCACCCGAGTTCCTGACAGACGGCTCGTTTTTATTCCTCAGCGAACGAACCGGCTATAAACATCTCTACCACTACAGCGCCAGCGGCCAGCTTCAGAAACAACTCACCAGCGGCCCCTGGGAAATTCGCTCGGTCCACCGAGTGGATCCGGGATCGCAGTTCGTCTACTTCTCCGCTACTAAGGACAACGCCATCGGCCAGCAGCTCTATCGAGTGAAACTCGATGGCTCACAGTTCACCGCACTCACCAACCCCGTCGGCACCCATCAAATCAGCTTCGCCCCCCGCGGCCCACATTTCTTGCAAACCGTCAGCAGCCGCACACAGCCAACCCGAGTCTACTGCGCGACCGTTCCCACATCGCCTCCCGCGACACCCACTGCACCAGCAGATTCGGCCGCCATCAACTCGCCAAGCAGCACCGCCAGCAGTACCACCGCCAGCAGTACCACCGCCACGATCATTCCCCCAACACGCACCGTCGACCTGAATCCAGTGCCTACGCTGCAGGACTATCGGCTGGGAAAGATGGAACCTGTGCAGATCCCCACGCCCGATGGCTTTCTGCTCGAAGGCCAGCTTACCTTTCCGCCCGATTTTGATCCCGAGCGTGCGCGCCGCTATCCGGTCTGGGTGAAAACGTACGGCGGCCCCCATGCACCAACCGTCAAAGACTCCTGGATCGGTGGACGACTCGAAGATCAGGCTCACGCGGCAGCCGGATTCATCATCTTCCAAATCGACCCGCGCCCCGCCAGTGGCAAGGGAGCGATCGCGACGTGGTCCGCTTATCGTCAACTCGGCAAACAGGAACTCGCCGACCTTGAACATGCCGTGCGCTGGCTGTCACAACGTCCGTACATCGATGCCGCGCGCATCGGCCTGAGCGGTTACAGTTACGGCGGCTATCTCACCTGCTACGCACTCACGCATAGCAAGCTGTTTGCCGCCGGAGTGGCCGGTGCACCCGTAACCGATTGGCGAAACTATGACGCCATCTACACCGAACGCTACATGGACACTCCTCAGGACAATCCGGACGGCTATCGAAAGTCCAGCGTGGTGCAGGCCGCGCGCGATCTACACGGCAAACTCCTGCTGGTCCACGGAGCGATGGATGACAACGTACACCTGCAAAACGTCCTGCAACTGCTCGGCGCCTTCCAAGCCGCCGATCGCTACTGCGAATTACAGATCTACCCGCGAGCTCGACATGGCGTCGGTGGTAAACACTTCCCCAAACTCGCATTCGAATTCATGTCCCGACACCTGAACCCCTAAATCCAACCCCTCCTGGCAATCTCTCTTCCTGTCTCCGTGCGCCCGTGTCTCCGTGCCCCCGTGTCTCCGTGCGCAACAATCCCGTTCCCTCCGCCTGCCCCGTTCCCTCATTCCCCCCCGTGCCCTCCCAGATCCGCCGGGCGCAGCTCCCAGCTCTGACCGCTCGACGGTGACACCAACCGCAGCTCCAGCCGCAGATCTTCGTTCCGTAAGGTGTTGACGAGCTCAGGGAGCCGCTCCAGTCGCTGCTGCATCACCTGCAGTTCCGCTCGCCGTCGGCTCTGCTGCTGCTTGAGGATGGAGACCGTGGAGCTGGGAAGGGATTTCGTTTTGGTTTTGGTCGCTTGCAGCAGCCAGAGGTTGTGGCGTTCCCAGCGAGTGCGTTCGAGTGTCAACCAGCGCTCGGCTTGTTGGCAGTTGGCAGGTGTGCCTGGCAAGAGTGGACCGCCGGGCACGAGCTGCAGGACGGGGGAGATGGTGAGCTGCACGGAGCGTTCGCTCCACTGAGCCGCCAGGTGGATCTTGAGCACCGCATCCGCTTTGGTCTGCATCCACTCGATACAGGTGATGGTATCTTGAGGCGAGAGGATGGCGGGACCGATGAAGCGCCAGCGTGGGATGCCGCGCGGAGCGACGGTGAGTTCCAGTCGCGGATCGGCCAGCAGCTCTGCTGCCAGCGGCTCTGGCCCCAACGGCTCCGAGTTCCCTTTCTTGGTTGACGATCGTCCGAAATCCCACTGCGCGATAACAGGCTTATCGGCGAGCAGCGGAAGTTTGACGGCGGTGATCCGCGAGTCGGGTGGAGCGGCCGCTAGCCGAGCGGGATCGCTGACCATCGACCAGGCAACCCCAAGCAGCACGATCATGGTCGACTGCCAGTGAAGCCCGCCGAGTGGTTTCTCAGCCCATGGTCCATTCGCTGAGTCCCGAGCCTTAGCTGGCCAGCGATCCGATCGAGTTGGTTTAGAACGCATGATAGTCCTCCCATTTGAAACGCAGATGAAACGCCGATACAGATGCAGATGCAGATGCAGATGCAGATGCAGATGCAGATGCAGATGCAGATGCAGATGCAGATGCAGATGCAGATGAAACGCCGGGACGGCGTAATGGCTGCAGCATCCGCTCGGCACGAAGAGAAAACCCGTACGCCGAGCGGTCCGACTGGCTTGACTGCGGCCTTATCTACTCATGACGTAAATTTGGCGTTCGGCGTTGCAAAAACTTGGGGAAAAATTTGGGTGAGTTGCAAAAACTTGCCCTTCCGCGTATCTTCGACGCTTCGTTTGAGCACCCGTGGCGCAACTGGATAGCGCATCGGTCTTCGGAACCGAGGGTTACAGGTTCGAATCCTGTCGGGTGTATTTCTTTCTTCAGGCCCCATCAGCTTCAGCCTAGCTCATTGCACCTTTGCGTGAGCCTCCCGAATTGTCTCACGCCAAGGCGCAAAGCTCGCCAAGCGAAAGATTGATCGACCAGGTCATCCTGAACGGCGGAGCCGTGGCATTCGATAGCCAGGCGTGTAAACGCCTGGAACGTGCGCCCGATAAAAAACCTCCGGAATCGCGGAGCGATGGCATGGGCGTACCCACGGCGTTGCCGTGGGCTGATATGTGGCTGCCCCCTCCAGGGCGTTGGACAATGCGCGCCGCAGCGGCATTCGTTTGACGCTCAATAGGGATGCGAGTCCATCGGTTACCGCGTGGTGAATATGGCCTTCGGCCAAGGTCGGATGGAGGATTTTCCAGGGTCCTTGGGCGAAGCCCAAGGCTACGGTGTGCCTTGGCCTTTGGCCAAGCGATAGAGCCGTGCGACAGGTCGGTCAGCTCTCCCGTCGGTCAGCTCTCCGAGCTGACATGTACCCTCGATGAACGTTGCCACGAGCTTCACGCTTGACGGCTCGGAGAGCCGTGCGACAGGTCGGTCAGCTCTCCCGTCGGTCAGCTCTCCGAGCTGACATGTACCCTCGATGAACGTTGCCACGAGCTTCACGCTTAACGGCTCGGAGAGCCGTGCGACAGGTCGGTCAGCTCTCCCGTCGGCCAGCTCTCCGAGCTGACTAGCGTCTTGAGAAGGTATCACCCACTTCACGCTTGACGGCTCGGAGAGCCGTGCGACAGGTCGGTCAGCTCTCCGAGCTGACTAGCGTCTTGAGAAGGTATCACCCGCTTCACGCTTGACGGCTCGGAGAGCCGTGCGACATGTCGGCCGCTACGCCTTCCACTCCGGCGTACCGGGGCCTGGGCTCCGCCCTGAACGGCCCCGAACGCCTACGTTCCAGGCTCCGCTATTCTGGTTCTTGTTTCTTTTCTTTTTTGATGAGCTACCTACTTCACCCGCTCCGCGGGACCGGAGGCTCCTGACGGACTCAGGGCCAGCCGGAAAACCCAGGTTGTTCCTGCGGTACGTCGGGACGCTCCTGCTGCGGTACGCCGACCGGCACCATGCCGCGCCGTAGCTGATCCAACTGCCGCCCCGGTCAACCCGGTGCGAGCCCTTATGGTTCCAATCAGCACACCATTCCCAGACGTTGCCCGCCATGTCCTCCAGACCACCATCCGGTGTCCGTGAACTCGGAACCAGTCCCACGGAACTCGTTTCTCCCAGACCGGCTGCCGCCGAATTACAGATGCCATCGCGCCACTCATTCCCCCACGGATACTGGCGGCCTGCTCCACCTCGCGCCGCGGCTTCCCACTGCCTTTCCGTCGGAAGCTGACCTCCGGCCCAGCGGCAATACGCCTCCGCTTCATACCACGACACGCCCACCACCGGCTTGTTCGGACAATTCCATCGCGGATGATGCCAGAATCTTGGCGCGCTGATATTACTCTCCTTTTTCCACTTCCATCCTTCGTCAGACCAGTGCGACCGAGTCGAGTAACCTTGATCCTTGACGAACTTCTCATACTGCTGATTCGTCACCGGATAACGCGACAGATAAAACGGCTCAGCAAACTGCACTCGTCCATCTTGATATGCATAGTCGCCAGGTTTGATGAGCACGAACGCTCGCTCGCGTGATACCGGATTTCGCAAGTCCGGTTCCACTCGTGGATCACCCACCCAGCCCAGCGCCTGACCCAGAATGTGACGATCCGCGATCTCCACCTCCCGCTCGATCGCCGACATACAGGCCTGGCGGAACTTCTGCAGGCTCTCCTCGGGAAACTGAACATCTCTCCCGCGTAGCATGTCGAGGCAATCGGCGATGATGATTGCCAGCCGAACGTTCTTCACGTCCATCTTGTTGATCAATCGTTCGACGAGCTCTCCCGCTTCACTGATATCATCTCCAGATAGGTACGCGCCGAACGCGAACGACAACGTATGACGCCATTCCTTCGTTTTCGACCTTGTGATAATTGCATCCGAAAGTTGAGCTTTCTCCGCCTTCAAAAACCACTGTGCAGCTAAGTGCTCTTGTATAGACGGATGATAAAACTCAGCCTTCTCATACTCGCTCGGAATTAACAGACCGGAATGGGTGACTAGGTTTTCGCGTGCGTCAATTGCACTTTTAAATCCTTCCTGTTTAAACCGCTGAGTCTCTTGATATACGGCGATCACCTCCTCAATCTCCTCGAAAGTCACACTCATTTGTGGAGTCTCGCGTCGTTTGCCAAGACTGCTTCCAGTGTGCATCGCGTAAGCAATTACAAGTAGCTCCGCTCGTCGCATTTTCCTCAGATTTGGCTCGGGAAAACGGTTGTACAAGACATTGTCAACCATTCGGTAGTACAACTCGTGTCGATCTCGTGGCAACCGGTTCCCCTCGTTGAAAACAATGCACATGGCAGTGAGTAACATCGGGTTATCAAGTAGTTCTTGAATATCGGCTCGCTGTTCAACATTGGACTGAAAATCCTTCGCTACTCGATCACCTTGATCCTGATCGCTCTTGAGGATGCCAAACCACTTGCGGACGAGCAGTTCTTGCAACTTGGAGTCGAGCCGCTCGATGGGGGCATGGGTCAGATTGAGTTTCTGCTGATCCTGAATCGATAAACCGTAGGGGCGACTGGTTACGAGGAGGCGATTGCCGAGTTCTTTCCATTGACGCGCGGCCTCGGACAAACCGCACAAAAGCATCGCACGTGGGTAACAGGGATGGGCCGAGTCACCATCTTCGAGTGGCACTTCGTCGACACCATCAAAGATCAACAGCACACGTCCCTGACTCAGTTGCTGTTTCAAACAATCCCATGTCATTCCACCCGGCTTGCAAGCATTCAACCACTTACTTAGGCAGCCTTCAAATTCAGCCCCCGTCATTTCCTGGCGACGGGCGATCCGTGGAATGTTTTCATGAAATTCTCGTAGTCGAACTAGAATTGGTAATCGTCCATTCATCGACGACGGATATGCCTCACGATATCCGACCGGCCCAACCAACTGCTCCGAGGGCATGTGTCCCATGCAGCAGAGCCACGTAAGCCAGTGCGCGAAGGTTGACTTACCCGATCCAGGGACGCCCGATACATAGAGCGAATCCCGATCGATCAAATCCAGCAGAAGCTGTGGTCGTTCCTTTTCAGCCGCACGATTCGGTAGCCATGACGATAAAGCCGATGGTTCGTCTGAGTCAGTAAGGTGAGTTGAAGTAATCAGGGGCACATAGACCTGAGTAATCCGTACGGCCTGCGCGTCCTTTGGACGTATTCCCGCCAAATCCAAACCCTCGCAGTAGTTCTTCAACCACTCAAAGTAAGAGGCAGGAACGGGCAAGGGTGGAGTTTCAGCACCCTCTTTGGCACCCAGATCAGCCGTGGCACCGGCACTGGCCGGTTGCTCGAGCTGATTAAAAATCGTTCGCAGGTGCCGATCGATCGTAGCGCGGAATGAATCCTGGCCATCGCTCGTACTCGAGTAAGTACCATAAAGCCCGAGTTTTTGTTCTGGAATCGACTCTTTGAACTGCTGGACCTTCAAAAGCTGTTCAGTGGCTTTCGCGTTCTTGGGAGTTTTTGGTGTCTCATCGAAGAAGAATGAAATCCAAAAACTTCCGCGGGTTTTATAAGATTCGAGTGCTGCTAGGAACTCGTCTTCCGTTCCGCTGCCAGCTTTCTCCGTGGGCGTTCCAAAATGCCCGGAAAGTATGCCCACATAGATGTCATATTCGGGTAGTTGCTGATTTACCACCTCTTGAGGCGCTGGCCCAATCCGGCTGGCGATATGGTCTTCCCAGCCCCAAGCCTCGAGTTTAACCATGCAGCCAGCTGGTCGAGTGTTATTGATCTGATCGATCACTTCCTTGATCGCTTTTCGCTCCGCCTGCACATCCCCCGGCGAAGAGACAAACACTCGGTAGGTCTTGATATGTTCTGGCATGTACCACCGCGTTGAGTTTTTCTAGAAACGGAGATCGCGATTCACAGGCCCTGGCCTCATGACAAAGATGTTCCGGGAACCTCACACGCATCGCCGCTGAGGAAAAGTGAAATGTGAAACGTGAAAAGTGTAGCAACCGAATTATGCCGGGACAAACGAATGAGTTGCTTGTCGCTTGTTAGCCCATGGCCCCAGGGATGAGATCCATCGCCGAGTCGTCTTTCTGACCGCCGGAGCCGCGGCATTTGTTAGCCAGCCCCGCCAAGCCTCTCCCCCTTTGCGACCTTTGCGCCTTGGCGTGAGCCCTCCGGAATTGTCTCACGGCAAGGCGCAAAGCTCGCCAAGCGACGGACATCGGAATGCACCCACACGACACCGACTTCCATCCCGAGCGACTTGCTCGCACGAAGGAAGTTTTTAAAACCGTATGGTCAGCCATCCAGTCTGGCCATTTCTGTCCCGCCCCCTCGCCCATGTCGTGCCCCAGCTGCAGCTACCGCAGCTACCGCAGCCACTGCACGGCCTGGCGAGGCTAGCGGCAAAACCAAGGCCAGCTTGCTCCCGCAAGGGACACCTGGTCTTTTTTTTAGATATTGGACAACGTGCTGTCAGTGGAGAGATGATGAAGCCGCCCGTCGCCATCCAATCGCTTGCTCCTTCGCCTACCTTATCGATGGATCGTAGCACCATTCTTAGACCGTCAATGGAAGCTGCTGATCGCTAACCGGCGCATCAGTGTGCCCACTCGCGCCTGACCACCACCCACGGCGTCTCTCATCTTTGAGCCCACCACGCGCTTTCAAACCCCGGGTTGTCTCGGCTTGCCCTTTCGCAAGTCGGCTCGAATAGAAGTGGTGAACGACTCCGACAAGAAGATTGATTTCTTCCATCTGGTGCATGCTGATCGTAAGCCGGTGGGAGAAGACGCGTTGTATCTGCACGCCTACTGGAGACGGCAGAGAAACGTCGGCAAACAGGATTCCATCGTCGTACTATCGGAAGTCGCTGGTAAGGGACGATACCTGGGAACGCAATGGGCGGTCCACCAGGATCAGCCCAGAAAGAATTGGACATGGTATGACAGGCGGAGCCTGATCTTCACGGACAAGATGAACGAGACCGACGCCCCGACGCTCAAAATCAATTCCATCGACGACTATCTGCTCTCCGGTTGGTGGTCGCGGGAAGAGTCACATCCGCCCTACGCGCATCGCCACGCGGGACGACCCTATGTTCACGAGGCCGGCGATCGCTTATCCATCGTGATGTATCGCTACCATGTCAAAGATGCCATCTGGTTTCACAAGAACGTTTCGTATCGCCTGACCGGATTGGGACTCGACGTCGGCCAGTCCGACTGGAGCAGCACCGCTTTCTTCTATCTGGACAAGCCGGCCAGCGGCCCGCCCGACATTCAAGATGCCGAGATTCGCGCGGCGGGATTTACGACCGAGTCCTCCCCGGGAGCGAAGTCTAACGCGGGCGCGGCAGCTCCCTAGAGCGCAAAACCGCTCGGCGACGTCGCAACGAAACTTCAGCGACCAACGGATGAACCGCCGAGCAGTTATAAGAACGTTGTTGGACGATCGAGCATGGGATCGGTCGTGGTGAGGTTTCAGAGCCTAGGAGCCACGCGAATTACCCTCGCTGGCGGGGCGGGCTAGTGTACGTTGCGCGGCCAGCGTTCCAGGCGACTACGCGCCTGGCTAGTAGCTGCCACGGCTCCGCCGTTCAGGAAGTCTGCCTCATCAATCCGTCTTACGTGGAAACTGCAGCACTCAGTCCCTACTCGCCTGCTCCGCACGATAGCACGACAAGTCGCCGCTGATCCGTCATTCATTCGCAGTGTCATGTCGCTCAGCTGACAGACGACTCCAACCACCCTCTGAATTTTCGCACAACGGAACTAGGTTGGTCGGCGCCAGGTTGGCTTGCGTTTGCGAGCATTGGGATGCGACTTGGGCCTGGCCACGGGCGGGTCAGTCAAAATGCCACCCGGTATCCGGTCAATGAGTTCGACGATTTGTGCTTGTGGTCGCACGGTTTCCGCCGGTGGGCCGGTCGGCTCATCCAGCGATCGGCGGCCAAAGCGTCGCCGCGGCTTCGGTTCCGTGCCTGGTACCAGTTCGTATTTCACCGGCTGTCCGATCTCGATCGTATCAATCGATCGACAGGCTCCCAGGGCCGTGATATGGAAAAAAATATCCGGTCCATAGTCCGGTCGGATGAACCCAAACGCCTTCTCCGGAAAGAAATTCACGACCGTACCGTACCGCATGGCTTACCTCGTCTCCCCTGCCCGACCCCCAAGTGCAACCGACTCAGGTGAAACCAAAACCAACCTCGGACCCGTTCTTATCGATCCTAATCCGCTGGCCGTCAACTCAACAGGGGCCAGACGTGACCAACCAAGGCACGGTCGACCCTAGAAAGCCCAGCCACCGCCAAATCCAACTGCGGACGCGTGCGGTGCCAGGTCATTCCTGCCGCTGGAGTGAGTCAAGCTGGGTCGGACCAATTTCTTGAAGAAACAGATCAGCAAATTTCGATTGATGTGGACAGCGGCGTTTGTTTTGTAATAATACGACTCTTGCCAGTTCCATCATGCCTGTCGGTGATGCCTACCCGCGCTGCCTGCCTAGCGAGTACCTGCGGCGAAGTGTGCCGACCATCGGACGATCCATGTGAATCAGGGAGAATGAAGCGATGTTGACCATCTTCGGTGAAAAGCAATACGGCGGATTCTGCGATCGGATTGGTCGCCGTGATTTCCTAGCGATTGGTGGCATGGCTCTCGGTGGACTGGCCATGCCCGACGTGCTGCGAGCCGAAGCACAGCCTGGTGCACGCTCCCACAAAGCTATCATCAACGTGTTTCTCCCCGGTGGTCCTCCTCACCTTGATATGTGGGACATGAAACCCGACGCACCCGCCGAGATTCGCGGGGAGTACAGTCCGATTCAAACGAATGTTCCCGGCCTGGAAATCTGCGAACTCTTCCCCAAGCTTGCCAAGATGGCCGATCAGTTCGCTCTCATTCGCTCCTTGTCGGACAGCGACGGCGAGCACAGTGCTTATCAGTGCATGACGGGCCACAAGCGTGGCCAGCAGCCGCCTCCCGGTGGCTGGCCATCCTTTGGGGCCTGGATGAGCAAGCTGCAAGGGAATGTGAATCCGTCCGTGCCGCCGAATATCAGTCTCATGTACCGCTGCGGCAACTTCGGCTGGGGCGACCCCAGTGATGGTGGCTTCTTGGGACTGGGGCACGCTCCGTTCAAAGTGGTTGATCGCGAGGCCTCGCAGCAGCGAAAGACGGAAAGCATGACGCTCCAGGGTATCACTCTCGAACGCCTGCGAGATCGCGATGCCCTGCGTGGGGCACTTGATCAGTTCCGGCGGGACTCCGACACCAGCGGCTCGATGGATGGCCTGGATAACTTCTCGCAGCGAGCGATGGGAATTTTAACTTCCAGTAAGCTGGCGGACGCCCTCGACCTGACCCTGGAAGATCCCAAGGTACTCGAAAAATATGGCGTGGATGATCCGGCGTTTGAGCGAGATGGTGCGCCTCGCATGGTGCGCAATTTCTGCGTCGCTCGACGACTCGTCGAAGCCGGCGCTCGCGTCATCTCGATGAATTTCATCCGCTGGGACTGGCACGGGGGTGACGGCATGAACTTCGTCAACTCCAAGCGCGATTTCCCGCTCCTCGATACCGGCCTGTCCGCGCTACTTACCGACCTACGTGATCGCGGGTTGAATCGAGACGTCAGTGTCGTGGTGTGGGGCGAGTTCGGTCGTACTCCGCGGCTAAATCAAATGAATAGTCGCGACCACTGGCCCCAAGCGAATGCGGCGTTAGTGGCAGGTGGCGGCATGCAACTCGGACAAGTCATCGGTAAGACGAACAAGTACGCGGAGCATCCCGTCGATCGACCGGTCAAGTTCCAGGAAGTCTTCGCCACGCTCTACTCCAAGGCGGGACTCAACCTGAACACGCGGCAGTTCGATTTGCGTGGCCGTCCTCAGTACCTGGTCGAACCCGGCAATGAACCGATTCGCGAACTGATGTAATCCCGCCGGTTATTCCTGGGCTTGGCCGCCTGCACGTTAATTTCGCGATTTGCCTCGCGGGTATCTCCACACCCCGTGGTTCGTCCGTGATTTTAGCTGGAAGTGTTTAGCCGGAAGTGTTTAGCCAGAGGGAAGTAAGCGATGATCCAGAAGAGTGATTGGTGGGCGAGTTCCCCGGATGTGATTGTCATTGGCGGCGGCCCCTCTGGCGCTACCACGGCAGCCCTGGTGGCCCAGCAAGGACACTCCGTGCTGGTCCTGGAACGCGAACGATTCCCTCGCTATCACATCGGCGAATCGCTGATTCCCGAAACGTTCTGGGTTCTCGAGCGGCTCGGCATGCTTGAAAAACTGCAGGGCAGTCCGTTCGTTGAGAAGCACAGTGTTCAGTTCGTTACCGAGACGGGCCGTCTCTCGGAGCCGTTCTACTTTGCGGACCATAAGCCTCACGAGTCATCGCGTACTTGGCAGGTCTTTCGCGAAGATTTCGATCTTATGATGCTCAACAACGCCCGCGAGCAAGGTGCTCACGTTGAAGAGGGTGTACGAGTTCTGGAGGTACTGTTTGACGGGGAACGAGCGGTCGGCGTGCGTGTGGTGGATGAGTCGGGCGTAACGCGTGAAATTCGTTGCCAAGTGGTGGTGGATGCCGCTGGCCAAAGCTGCCTCATCCAATCGCGACTTGGTCTCCGGGAATGGGATAATTACCTCAAGAAAGCGGCCATCTGGACGTACTTTAAGGGTGCCTATCGCGATCAAGGTCGCGATGCCGGCGCGACGATCGTCATGCAAACCAAAGGCAAGGCGGGCTGGTTCTGGTACATCCCCCTGCACAATGGCACGGTCAGTGTTGGGGTGGTCGCTTCCTACGACTACTTGCTGCAAAACCGCGGCACCAAGGATGCCAAGACGATCTTTTTTGAAGAAGTCGAAAAGTGTCCCGGCCTGCAACCGCGCATTGCCAATGCAGAGCCGATCGACCAGTACCGCGTGGCTAAGGAGTACTCCTATCGCTCCAAGCAAGTTGCGGGAGACGGCTGGGTTCTCGTCGGCGATGCCTTCGGCTTCCTCGATCCACTCTATTCGTCCGGTATTTTACTCGCCTTAAAATCCGGAGCGTTGGCAGCGGATGCGATCAACGCTGCTCTGCGGTCAAACGACACCAGCGCCTCGCGGCTTGGAACCTGGGGCCAGGATTACATTGCCGGCATGGATCGCATGCGGCGACTGGTAGTCGAATTCTATGAGGGGCTGAACTTCGGTCAGTTCGTAAAACGGCACTCAGATCAAAAGGGATTAGTGACTGATCTGCTGATTGGTGAACTCTTCAAACCCGAGGTCGACCAGCTTTGGCCGCTCATTGATGCAATGCGAGCGGAACAAGCGGCGATGGCCGCTCCTCCGCCAGCAACTGCCGTCTCGATGCATTAGCTTGACCATGGAACCAGCAACCGCGGCGGGGGCCGAAGTCAGCAAACAACCAGCGGAAAGCCTCTTTCGCTCGCGTCGAACCGCGCTCTGCTTGCTGTTCATCCTCACGATTCTGGGATTATTCTTGCAGTATTGCTATTGGACGCAGTTACCCGTTCGCGTGGCCACTCACTTCGGCCCCAAGGGTCAGCCCGATTCGTGGATGGATAAAACGTCGGCGGCCTTGCTGATGGCCCTATTCCAGGTCGGCATGCCCTTGTTTTTGGTCGGAGTGACTGCTGTCACCCGGTATCTGCCGCCCGGACTCGTCAACATCCCCAATCGGCAACACTGGCTAGCAGAGCCGCATCGTACGGAAACGCTACGCTATCTGAATCGCATGATCGCCTGGATTGCCGTCCTCTATGCACTCTTCTTCATCGCGATCAACCAAGTGACCTACATGGCGAATCTCACGGGTGGCAACCTGAATCTTACTTGGTTTATCGCCATACTTGTCAGCTTTCTTATCGCGATCATGATTCTGGTGTTCGCCATCTTGAAGCGTTTTCGCAAACCGAAGTTGGCTTATGATTCAAGTGATGTGGGGGACGCCACCCACGATGCTTCACCTTGACTATTCACGTTCCTGTGAGTCCTGGGGAACTTTTCTGGGCGTCGGTTTGACCGATCCGGCGGTTGATTTCCCCCGTGATACTCGTGGCCAGCCTGTTTGTACCGGTCGTCACGCAGCTGCCAATTCGGCTCCTCCTCCGCAAATCAGAGCCAGGATCGAATGGCTTTCACCGTGAAACCTTTCTAAGGGAATCCCAACAAAACTCGTCTTTTCAGTCAGCTTTGTCCAGCGGGTTTGTCTCGCAGCGATAAGTACCGTGACGACACATTGCGTCCAACATGAATTTGGCCACCGAGGATGCATACGGTGGGCCTTTCCGCGACGGAAGGCAAATCAAACGTAGGGAAACTTGAAAAGGACGAGTTGGATGATCTGTTTATATAATGTTCAGTGGGCCCGCGAGGTGAGCAAGACATGGATCCGAGAGCTAAATTCTAAGCGGTGGACGAAATCTGGAATTGCCTTGCTCGTTAGTTTCTATCTAGCAACGTTTTCCATGAATGGTTGGGCTGCGGTCTATACGTTGGATTTGGGCGTGGGTACGGGGCGAGTCATCACAACAGACGAGGGTACATTCGAAATTGAGCAAGTGCGCTTCCACGACATCAATTCGTCAGGCCTGGCAGTCGCGGAGGTTACCTACAATCATGGGCAGCGTGCGATCGCAACTTATACACCAAGTGGCAACTATCAATTAGTTTGGGCATTAGCAGATGTTCAGGTGTCAGACACCGTCAAAATTACGTCAACCAATACCGTCTTTTGGAACGTCGCAAATCCATTTATTGAGCCTTATGACGCAGCGTACGTGCGGGGCGACGGAACATTTTATTCTTTGGTCGATGGGATCGACGGAATGTCTTATCAAACGACCACTCGATTAGTGGCCGGTTCGCAAGAATCGCTGCTTGGATATACCGAGTTTCTGAATGGGTCTTCTTCGAAATACTCCTTCACAATCGGTGATTATCAATACAGTAATGGATCGAGCAATGTCTACTACAATCCCGTCGATGCTCTGCCAATTGGGTACACCAACGGTATGCATGAAATCCTAAGCAAGACGGAACATGGTCAGTACTACGTTACAGGCCATCCCTATTACTATCCATTTATTCCCTATGTTAAAGAGCTGGAAATCCCTCAAGAACTTAGCGATTTTTATACCAATATGGAAGTTAAGATCGCAGACGTTCAGACAAACGGGAATGGCTACATCCTAGCTCAATTTGACGTTTATAGTTACAACCCAGAATATAACGTAAATGAACTGTATACCACTATGTATGGTGTATATGATTTCATGGGCTACTACGCATACACGATTGGCAATTATGGAAGTCGATCACCCAAGATGGGCGCTGTTTCCGGTGGAAACACCAGTTTTACCGGTGGGAATTATGCTGATCTGTATTTGGTTCCTCTAACTGGCTCGCCACTGGTGGCCGCATACTGGGCTGGCGGTATCACCAACTATTCCATAAACGTGGGAAACCTTCCGACAGGTTCCGAGATCCATAAAATCAAAGGCTTTACCGTGGACGCCAATGGTGAATTGCTGGTGATCGGGTCCATGATCGACCAGAATCTCGTTGAGTCTGACTTCTACGCCTATGCTCTGGGTGATGGTGGCGGCGGTGGTGGAGATGGTGGTGGAGATGGTGGTGGTGGTGGAGATGGAGGTGGTGGAGGTGGAGGTGGAGATGGAGGTGGCGGCACCGTACCAGAACCAACATCGCTGGCCGTGTTTGGCCTCTGTCTACTCTGCGGGTTCATCTACCAGCATCGCGTCTTCCGAAAGGATGCAGCAGACAGTCGCTAACTCAGAATCTCGTGCAGCACGTTTCCGTGGACGTCCGTCAAGCGATGATCACGTCCTCCATGGCGATAGGTGAGTCGCTCATGGTCCACACCCAGCAGATGCAACATCGTGGCGTGGATGTCGTGGATCGTCACTGGATTTTCCGCGACCGCCTCTCCGAAATCATTGGTGCTGCCGTAGGTAGTCCCGCCACGAATGCCGCCGCCCGCTAGAAAAATCGAATAGCCGTTGATGTGATGATCGCGACCATCTTTGCTGGGACTATGCGGAGTGCGCCCCATTTCCCCAGCCCACACCACCAAGGTTTCCTCGAGTAATCCGCGCTGCTTTAAATCTCGAATCAACGCCGCTACTGATTGCTCTGTCACGCGCGCATTCTTTTCATGATTCGCTTTGAGTGCTCCATGCTGATCCCAAGGAGAATTATTCCCATCAAAACTGGGACACGTCACCTCGATGAATCGCACCCCCGCTTCGACTAGTCGACGCGCTCGCAGCATCTGCATCGCATAATAGTTTTGATGCTCATCCTTTGAGCCGATGCCGTAGAGCGTTTGCGAATGAGCGGTCTCCTGGCAGAGATCGATATGTTTGGGCAAAGCACTTTGCATGCGGAAGGCGGTTTCATAGTTCGCAATCGCCGATTCAATCTTGGTCGTGGCAGAGCTCTTCCCGGCAAAATCCAGGTTTTGCTCCGCCAGTAGGGCCAGCTTTCTTCGCTGCAATTCGGCGGTATCCGCGGGAATAATGTTGTCGACCGGAGATCCCTTCGCGCGCACCATCGTTGCTTGATGGCTGGCCGGTAAATAGGAGTTACCAAAATTCTCCATGCCACCGTTGGGAACCCAGTCATTGTTGAGCAGCACAAAACCGGGCAGATCTTGATTATCGGTACCAAGTCCATAAGAAACCCAAGCACCAACGCTGGGATGCTGGCCCGTCACACGACCCGTGTGCAGCAGCAGGTTCTGCTGACCATGCAGCGGCAGGTGACCAACCATCGAACGGACAACGCAGATGTCATCAACGATACCTGCAATCTGGGGAAACAAGCTGCTCACCCACAGTCCACTTTGCCCCCGCTGCTGAAACTCCCAGGGACTCGGCAACCACATACGATTGCGATCGTTGTAGAGTGCGTTGGTCGAGTGCTCACCTACCTTCTCGCCGGCATGTTTAGTCAGCATCGGCTTCGGATCAAACGTATCGACGTGACTTGGACCGCCATCCATGAAACAAAGCACTACACTTCGCACTCTCCCAAGCCTGGAACGCCGATTTTGCGTCTCGGCCGCGGCCCGCCTTTCCGCGCCCCGAACCTCATCCGCACGCGCTCTGTCAGAATCCATCGCCAGCAAACTTTGCAGTGCAAGCCAACCAAAACCAACCGAGGCGCTTTGCAGAATCTGACGCCGGTTACTCGTGGGATTCATCACCATGGTTTACGCTCGCTCTTCATGCTCAGTCATCGATAATGAGTGAATTCCTGCAGATTGAACAGCGTATGCGCCACATGTTTCCATGCTAGCCGATCAGCCAAAATCTGCTCGCCGGAGCTGAAGCTCAATAACAACTGCCGCCAACGAGTAAGTTCATCGCGTTCCGCATCTCGGCCCAGCGCCGCCTTGAACATCGCTTGCAAGCGCTCATCGATGGAGGTTTGCGAATCAGCCACGAGCCGCTGGGACCACTGTTCCGCCATGCTGAGTACGAAAGGATCGTTCAGCATCACCAGTGCTTGCGCGGGAGCGTTTGTCTCGTCGCGTCGTCCCGTGGGCAATTTCGGATCAGGTGAATTGAAACTTTGTAAAAATTTAGAACGGTCCATGATCGATACCTCTAAATAAATCGATCGTCGACCACGACCATCCAAGGGTCCGGAAAAGAGTCGTTTAGCGGCATCCTCGACAGGCCGCTGTGGATTCAGTGGACGACCGTAGAGCGTCTGGTCGATTTGGCCTGCCACAGCCAATAGCGTATCGCGAATCGACTCCGCCTCCAGGCGTCGAGTGGGATAGTGATGGAGCCAGCGATTTCCGGGATCACTGTTCGCGGCCGCTACCGTAACCTGACTAGATTGACGAAATGTGCGACTCAAAACGAGACGCCGCACGAGACGTTTCGTCGACCATTCGTCAGCCATGAATTCTCTCGCCAAGTAGTCGAGTAACTCGGGATGAGTGGGCTGTTCTCCCAAGTGACCGAAGTCGTTGGTCGTGCGAACAAGTCCCTCACCAAATAACCATTGCCAGACGCGATTGACGTAGACACGAGCGGCCAATCCATGCCCTTCATCCGCCAAAAAATCCGCCAACTCCAAGCGACCACTACTCGCCGATGCCTGACGGCGGACCGCCAGCGCTTCAACAAACTGCGGTAAACCACGTGGCACCTGGTCGCCCCGACGATTGATATCGCCGCGAATGTTCAGGGCATAATTCAGTGGTGCCAGTCCGCGTTCATCCATGCCATTGCAACTACGTGGAAACGGGAGCGCCGCCTCCACGTCACGATAACGCTGCACGAGTCGCCCGAGTTCCGCATCATCGGCAAGTTGATTGGCGAGCAGCCCTCGACTAAGTAACCAATTCAAGGATGGCAGCGAATCAGCGGTTACATTCCCAGCTTGATAACTCGACACCGGGCCGGCTAACCAATGTCCGAGTCGCCGCCAAGCCTCTTGAGCGGTTGACGGTGCTGGTCCACTGAATAAAGTCGCCAGCCGCTGCAAATCATCTTGAGGTTGCCCAGCTTGCTCGTGACTGACAATCCCCGTCACACTGAACCAACTTCGTTTGTCAAAGCCTTCATCTTGGGGCGGCAATGTTTTGCCGCCCGCGCGAGCCACACCGGTACGAGGTGGAAAGTTGGGATTCAAATCACTCGTCGTCACCTCATAGGCTACTCGCTGAATTCCATTCGTCAGCGGGATGTCATTCAAGGTCATCCAGGTGGGTAGACGCTGACTGAGAAACGTGACATTTTCAGTTTGAAACGCGTTGTCTGAAATACGCAGATACCCGCTCCATTCATCACCTGCCAGTGCCAGACTGACGAAGGGGCCCGGTAAATCTTCTTGCCTCGGCAGTCGCAGCGCGCCAGGCAACTTTGACGATAAGGCATGCGTGTGAAAACCACGTGGTAGCAATTGCTCCACGGCCCGATCGCCTTGTAATGTGACGAGCGGTTCACCACCCACGACGAACCCCGTTTGTAGACCGGCACCATCGACTGAAAAACCAGGTGGGAGTTGCGCGTCATGAAAGTTGACAATCGGTTTGAATTTAGCATTCAACTCACGTCGCTGACTGTTCGTTGTCCGCCACGCTGTTTCCATGCGCTGCCAAGCCGCGACCGCTTGCTCGTCGCTGAGAAGGCCGTTCTGAGCGATCGTGTCGACGGGCGTCTCTAGGCCAACATGGATGCGAAAGCGTCCCAGCGTATGCTGGCTGCCATAGCGTTGTTCGAGTGTCACGGTCCACTCTCCACCCTGCGGCAGCTCGACAGGTTTCTCCAGCAAAAACCAAGCGGTGCGATCGACGTTTCCACCCAGCCCCACCCCCCAGCCCTTTTGTTCATCGGGTTGTAGCGCATCAGCAACTGGATAATTCGGCTGTTCATAATCAGCACGCGCTTGAAAGAACTTCAGAACTGTTGGTTCGGCAGCAGGTGATTTTTCGGGCTCCTCGCTCGCCACGCCTGACAGTGGTTTCACGCTCGCCTGGATATATGTCAACACGAAATTGCCATGTGCAGTACGCCCAGGCCCGCGTTTTCCCAGCGAGTCGTGAGTCAGCGCTTCAAGACGAATTCGATCGACAGCTCCCGGCTCCGTGCGAAACGTAACCGTATAGCTATCCACCGCTGGCACTTCTCCCTTGGCCAGTATCGAACCATCGGCGAGTTCTTCGAGAATCGTGCCCGGAGCAGATGTTTTGGCGCTTTGTGCATGAGCATTCACGAGTGTTGACTTACGCCATGTGGCGGCGGTGTTCGTCGGGAGTAGCTGCTGGAAGAGCCATTCCATCTCACCCACGTTCGCCTTGGCCAGCTCGGCTCGATTACTTTTCAAAGCCCAAGCTCGCAGCACGTCACCCGTGGCCAGTTCAGCTGCTTGGTGCTGCCAGCGTTGAGCCAGATGTCGCTGAATCGAACCTCGCAGTTGCTGCAGTTCGGCGATGGTGGCCGCATGTCGCTGCGGTGCATCGATGGCGCGTGAGGTCCAGCGCGGCATCATGAACATTCCAGCCAGTGCGTAATAGTCACGCTGAGAGACCGCATCAAGTTTGTGATCATGACAGCGTGCACAGGCGATCGTCATGGCGAGGAAGGCCTTAGAGAAAGCATCGACCTTGTTGTCGATCATCTCTTCGCGAACGCCATTGATCACCTCATTGTCACCATGTCGATGCTCGCCCATGTGATAGAACATAGGACCGATCAAACTCTCCAGCGATCCACTTGCCTCGTCGATGCGCGGCGCTGCGAGCAGGTCGCCAGCGATCTGTTCACGAATCAGTTGCTGAAAACTGACATCACGATTGAACGAGCGAATCAAGTAATCGCGATACTCCCAAGAACCCTTGGCGGGATTATCCCATTCATAGCCATAGGTGTCGGTGTACCGCACGACATCCATCCAGTGCCGCGCGAAGCGTTCCCCAAAATGAGGCGACGCAAGCAGTCGATCGACCAGGGATGTCAAAGCGTTTTCTGGATGCTGCTCATATTCGGCAGAAAAACGCTCCACCTCGTCCGCTCGGGGCGGCAAACCGGTGAGTACGAACGACAATCGCCGCAGCAGCGTGAGGGAGTCGGCATCGGATGCCGGCTCAAGTCGCTGCTGCTGCAGTGGCTGCAGGACGAACTGATCAACAGGCTCGCGAGGCCACGGGCTGTTTAGTCCTGGCGCCGCGGTCGTAGCTACCGGCCGGAGACTCCACCAATCCAGTCGTCGACGAAACTCGTTCTCCCACTGACCATTCTTATCGCGCGTGATCGTACCGACACGCGGATCAGGAGCGCCCCGGCGAACCCACTCGGCAAGGTCCGCAATCAGTGACTCCTTCAGCTGCGGCTGTTTTGGCGGCATCGCAGATGCATCCGAGTCATGCCGAACGGCGCGGACCAAGGGGCTTTCATCCGGCTTACCTGGCACGATGGCGGGTGAGCCCGATTCACCACCCAGTTGCCAGCCCGCGCGCAGGTCTAATCGCAGCCCTCCCTGCAAAGTCTTGGCCTCCGCACTGTGACAGGAATAACAATGCTCGACCAAAATCGGTCGAATTCGTTTTTCAAAGAATTCGACATCCTCTTGAGCTGATAAAAAACTGCTGCCGATCAAGCACCAAGTGACGGCCAGCGAAATCGGCCCTAGCCGATTTCGTGAGCCGATACGTGTTGTTCGCGCAGTCATCGCTCTCATAGGAGACTAAACCTCCGCGACACGTGGCACTAGCCACCCGCCATGCCATCGGTGAAGGTCGCGGTCGTGAGCGACATACCGGTCAGGTGATCGTTCACCCACTTAATACCAGCGCTGCAGGCACCCAGTAGATGCGGAGCAGGCGCGGTGAGTGGCAGGATGCTATCTTCCGCTTCGCTGTAGAGCGGCATGAGGTCGCCGCCGTTGATCGCGCAGAAACGATCTCCCGCACCAATTGACAGTAGCATCTTGGCGTAACTTTCCAAGTTCACTTCACCTTCTCCATGGCCGCAGAACTGATGACCGCGCTGCGGCCAGTCTTCGCTGATCATGAGTGTGGAAGCGCCGGGTAAGTACTTGAAGTTCTTGGCATGACTACCGACGACTCGCGGAGCCACGAACGGACTGCTGAAACGCTGTGCCCAGCTTTCGCCCGCCCAGCAGTGACTGGGATCGCCCCACACACAAATCGACGGATCGTAGTCCGTCGCCATGAGCAACAGAGCGAAGTCGCGGGAGCAGATCGCGCCGGTACCCGGATGAATTTCATGAGCCAAGTAGGCCTTGAGCTGATTGGCCTTCGCACGCAATCGCGCGGTTTTATCACGGAACCGCGCTAACCCCTCGGCCATCATGCCGTCCCAGCCAAAGAACCAGGGATAACCACTGTGCAGCGTCGGATGACCCCACAAGCCCCAGAACCAACCAAAAATATGAATGCCAGCTGCCGTCCCTGTTTCAATCAGCCCCAGCAAATACTCCTCCGACCAGTCTTCGACATACTGAGTGCCTTTGGCCGCGACATCTGCCGGCACAAACTTCTCCGCATACTCAATCCCCCAGCGAGCACTCAGGTGCGCGTAAGCGGCACAATGGGCACTGATCGTCGGCGCGACGATACCGGCTGCCGATAGAACCTGACGCACCTCTTCCGGTTTGCGAAACACAATCTTCCCACCATCTCCATGGCCAGGACCATTGAGCAGATAATTCGAGATCATGATCGACCGAGCACCACAGCCCGTGGCATAACTGGCGACCTTCTCCAGCGTCTGAAACGAACCGACCAGCTGTCCGGTTTCCACACCCGCCACCACACTCACCGCGCGCCCACAGCCGAGGTTCAGTCGAGCCCGATTAGGATCGAAGTATGCGTTGAATTCTTTGAAATAAAGCGAGTTCATGGGTCAAGTTCCTTCATGCAGTAACAGCGAAAAGTAAAGGGTTCGATCATCGAGCGACGCGAGCCGATGAGCCGCACATTGTAAAAGAATTCGCGTTGTAAATCATCCTCGCTAGCCGCAGTTAGGAGCCCTCTTGCCAGTAGCCATGCACCGCGCAGTTCCCCTCCGCTACCGCCGTAACGGGCCAGTTAGTCTGACCATCCACCGAGCTCACATACTGCTGCATCGTACCGGTGCGATCAGAACCATAAAGCAGCCACTGACCATCGGGAGATACCGCCGGGTGGTAATGCCGAGTGCCGGATGGTGAATTCGTAAGCTGGGTCACACGACCGTCACGATCAACTCGCATCAGCTCGATGCTGTCTCCCACTCGCGCCGTGTAAAAAACGTAACGGCTATCCGTCGACCAGACCGGTACATCGCTGCTCTCACTATGAAAGTCAGGATGCTTCAGCAACTCCACCACACCACGATAGCCACCGCGGTCAGCCAGTTTCCTCAGACCACTGCCATCCGGATTTACGACGTAAGGGTGACAGTTGTAATGCTCGCCCGATACAAACAGCAGGAATTGTCCGTCGGGTGACCAGCGCGGCACGAAGTTAAATGGATTACCAGTCTCGATGTGCCGCTTGTTCCCGCCATCCGCATCACTGACATAGATCTGGTAGTTCTCGTGATAGCTGATGCGTCGACCATCGGGTGACGCCGAGTAACCGTAGGCGAAACCTCCGCTGACACTGGATACGTCTCGTTTGTGGCGTCCATCTCGATCCATTTGAAAAACTTTGGAAACGCCCGCGATCAAGGGTGTGAATCCATAGCCACGACCATTCGGTAAAAAAAATAGACCCGTGTTATAGATGCTGACCCGTTCGACCTCTGTGAGATTGGTCGTGTTGCCGGTATCAAGATCAACCAGGCAGCTATCAACAAGCCAGCCCTCCGTCATGCGGAACGTCTTATGAGCACGCTCCCACACGGCATTCTCGGGACTCTCCCAGCAGCTCAGAACGATAGCCTGTTTGCCATCAGGCGACCAACCGGCAAACTGCGTCCAAGAAGACTCTTTTCCGCGCAGCGACTCTCCAATCTCTCGGCGACCGGTGCCATCCGCTTGTACCACACAGGCCCGCTTCGTCACCCAATTTACAAACTGACCACCAGGCAAATCGTTACGACTTTCCGTGTAGCCAATCAGCCGCTGCGGCCTTTTGAGTGGCTTAGCGAGTGGCTTAGCGAGTGGCTTAGCGAGTGGCTTAGCGAGTGGCTTAGCGAGTGGCTGGGCCTGCGTCTGCTCAGCAGCCTGCGAGCCAGGTTCGTCGGCGGGCAGCGTCGAGTGCAGCCAAGGACCAACGAGGAACAGCAGCAGCAAGCTGCTCAAATGCCGACCGACGTCGTGATGAGGCGAGGTTCGTAAAGGGCGATCCATGATAAACCAGATAGAGGTTGGAGCGGTTGATCTCTCCCAGCCAGCGCGAGGAGCAAACGGCGAGCCGCACTCGATTGTAGCCTCCTCCACGCCCCAGTGTCTCCGTGCGAAACCAACCAGTGTCTCCGTGCGAAACCAACCAGTGTCTCCGTGCGAAACGAACTACGACGTCCCGAGAAATGCTCGTGAATTGACTTGCAGCAAGACGGCGACTGTTGCAAGATGACGCGTCCCACCACGGACGCGCCGGCTTCCCAGCCATGTCCGGTTTTACCCCCCTGGCCTTGGCTACCACCCTGTGCCTGGAACGCAGAACTCAACCTCCACATGATCGGAGACGTGTAGCTTCATGATGAATTCGATCTGGTCGACCGGACTGACGCGACGCGATAGCTTAAAACTGGGATTAGGAACGGTCGTAGCTGGCCTCAGCGACCGGACAGCTCGGGCAGCGGACCAACCGACACCTGCGCCCAAATCGGTGGCAGCCGTCGTCACCGTTTATCGCGCCGCTTCCCATGCCGACGTGCTACTCACCAAGATCCTTGCTGGCTGGAAGCATGATGGCGGACCGGGCCCCGCGTTAAAGTTGTCGGCGATCTACATCGACCAGCCCGCAGCGAGCGAGTTTGGTATTGAGCTCTGCCGGAAACATGGAGTACCAGTTTTCGATTCGATTGAAAAAGCGGTGACCGCAGGTGGTGACTCGATTCCGGTCGACGGAGTGCTCAGTATTGGTGAGCATGGTGACTATCCCGTCAATCAATACGGTCAGCAGCTCTATCCGCGCAAACGATTCTTCGAGCAGATTACGGATGCGTTTGCCAAGTATCGCCGAGTGGTTCCGGTGTTTAATGATAAACATCTGGCGAACGTTTGGGACGATGCGAAATGGATGTATGACCGAGCGCGAGAAATGCGCGTGCCGTTGATGTCTGGTTCATCGCTGCCACTTACCTTTCGCAGTAAGCCCTTCGAGCTGCCTCTGGGTAGTGACTTGGAAGCGGCGGTGGGCATCGGCTACAGCGGACTCGACGTCTACGGCTTCCACGCGCTCGAATGCTATCAAACACTCGTCGAACGACGGAAATCAGCCGAGCAAGGTGTGAAGTGGGTCCGTTGTTTGGAGGGGGCTGCAGTCTGGAAAGCAGTCGACGACGGCTGGGTGCTGCCGTCGGCCATGGAAGCAGTCTACGGGGCAATTCCCACCAAGAAAAAATCGATCCGTGACGATGAGCAGCCGGTGCTCTTTCAATTTGAATATGTCGATGGTTTTCACGGTGCGCTGTTCATGCTGCCCACGGCGGAGTTGAGTGGCACGGCGGTGAAGGTCCGCGGCCAGCAGCCTCTCGCAACTGGCTTTGAGGAGCGATCCGAGCCACGGTTTCCCCACTTCGCCTATCTACTCAAAGCAATCGAAGCGATGATCCACTCTGGCCGGCCAACCTATCCGGTCGAACGTACTTTGCTCACGGGCGGGATCCTCGATCGAGCACTCCGATCCAAGTTCGAAGGAGGACGGAAGGTGGAGACACCGGAGCTGGCGATTAGTTACCAGCCCGTCGATTATCCGTTTGCTCCACGTCCCGACCTACTCACCTTACCTCGCCGCAAGTAGGGCACTCTGCTTGTAGAGACAGCGCATGAACTGAGCTTCGGGCCGCGTTGTCGCGCATCTCAAATTTCGCCCACTGGCAAGCATGCAATCGCGGTTTCAAATCGCTGCTGCTTGTTGTGGCGGATGACGAGTTGATTTCGAGAATTGTCTATTGCCGCCGCAGGGTAGCGATTCTTTTCATGGGCAATGTTCACACGCATACTCATGAGGAGATCGGCCGTGGTTAATCGTTTTCTTTCCTGGCTTCACGCCTCAGCAACATCCCCATCAAAGACATCACGCTCAGCTCGCTCGCATCAGCGGCGATCGACACGACGTCTGCAGAGCGAACAGCTCGAGTCACGGCGAATGTTCGTCCTGTACTCCAGCGAAACGCTCGTTAACACCCAAATTGATAGCGATCAGTTGGATTCGGCTATCGCCGTCGCCCCAGATAATCGCTCGGTCGTGGTTTGGATGCATTACGCCACTAATACGCAAACGGATATTCTGGCGCAGCGCTTCGACGCCAACGGGAACCGCGCGGGTGCTGAGATCAAGGTTGCCACAACAAGCCGAAACGAGAGCAGCCCAGATGTTACCATCAGTCGGTCAGGCGATTTCACAGTCACTTGGACGGAGACCAGCTCGTTTGGCAATTCCGATATCAAGGCAAGGCGTTTTTCCAGTACCGGCGTACCTCGAGGCAATGCCATGACGGTAGCTGCGACGTCAGACCGGGAATCCACCCCCAGCATTGCCGCGGCCTCCAATGGTGATTTCGTGATTACATGGACCCGCGAGCGACAGGCTACCGGTCAAGGATCAGATGTCCAAGCACGGATGTATCGCAGTTCGGGCGCGGCGATTGGTCCAGTTATGAATGTCGCTGCCTCCACCAGCCTGAATGAATCCCGTCCCGACGTGACCCGCGCTGCCGATGGACAGTTTGCGATTAGCTATATGACTAGGGTCGGCAACAGTAGTGAATCGAGTATTAGTCTCAATCGCTACAGCAAAACGGGAACTCTTTTAGGAGTACATGCGATCACAACTGATCCATCAAGGATGCCTTCAGCGCAACGCTGTGCGATGGATGATCAAGGCACGACGGTGGTGGTGTGGGATGAGCTCGTCGGAATGGATCGGGACATTAAAGCTCGTCGAGCTTTCAGCTCGGGGGGCTTATCTGGTATCGTCACGATCGCGCAATCGCTCGATCAGGAATTACTGCCCGATGTGGCGGTGGCTAGCGATGGTAGCCGCTACGCAGTCACCTACTACAATGCGGCGAAAAAGAGTGCCTATATCGTGGAGCTCACGGCGATCGGTGGGATCGATAGAGTCGATCGAGTATCCGACAACCTAACGCCCGGATCGATCCCCGTTGGTGTATCGAGCAACTTGAGTTACGGCGTCTCTTTTACTCGTAACTCAGGCAGCACCGGTAAGAATATCTATCGTCGTCGTGGCACGTTACTGCAGCTGTAAGCCCCGCTCGTGATGATCTACTGCCGGAGATTCTCGCGTCATGATTCAATCCACGGGATCCGATCGGCGTCGCCCGGAAGCAGGTGAATCTCGGGCGCGGCAACGCGCCTGACCAGCCGCAACTCGCTCGCGTCCCGGTTTATCACCGCCACCGTATTCAGCATCTTCGAATATTTTTCCGATGCTGACTCGTAGGCTGGTAGCGGTGGTGCGGAAAAAAATTATCGGTCGCGATTTTGTCCAGTGTCGGAAGTGCAATTCGATTTCTTCATAACGCTACGTTTCGCCGGGCGCCCGCTCGGGGTGCTCGAATCGTACCGAAGTGCCACCACCGATCACCTTGCATCTCCAGTGCATCCTGGCTCCTCGATGTCGAACTCGAATTCCGCGCCTGACTCGTCTCCGCCTCCACAGCCATCCCCCCTACCTGTGGCTGAGCGGGAGGTCCAATTTGATCAACGCTCCGCCCCGCCGCCTTCGGCTCAGGAAGAGTTGACGGTGGACCAGGCCCGCGGTGCTTTCGAGCCCACGATCGATCGCGCACGCCAAATCGCTCGGGAACGCCCCGATACTGCGATTGAGAAAACACCGACGGCCATTCCCGCTCACGATCTGCCAGCCGCTCGCGTCGAGAGTCGCTATCGAAAGCTGCAGAAGCTGGGAGAAGGGGCGTTTGGAATTGTCTGGCTAGCGGAAGATCTTGATTTACACCGCCAGGTTGCCCTCAAGGAACCCCGGCTATCACGCCATCGCCGACCTCAGGCCGTGGAAACTTACTTACGCGAAGCCCGAGTCCTTGCGAGCCTGGATCACCCTCATATCGTGCCCATTTATGATGTGGCCCGCACTCAGTCCGGTTCTTGCTTTCTCGTTTCCAAACTCATCGATGGTCAGGATCTCCTCTCCTATGTGCAACAGCAGCAGATCTCCTACCAGGAGCTGACGCGGATTTTCGCGCAAGTCGCAGACGGCCTCCAGCACACTCACAATTGCGGGCTGATCCATCGCGATATCAAACCTGCGAATATTCTGATCGATGGCCGAGGACATCCCTATGTCACGGATTTCGGTCTGGCACTGCGCGATGAGGAATTAAGTCAACAACAAGGAGTTGCTGGCACGCCGTCGTATATGAGTCCTGAACAGGCGCGCGATGAGGGGCATTTGATCGATGCCCGCTCCGATATCTTTAGCCTCGGCGTCGTCATGTACGAGTTACTCACCGGTGCTAAACCATTTCGTGGTCTGTCTTGGGAGGAGATCCTGGAACAGATTCGGAATGTTGAGGCGAAACCGCCGCGGCAACGTAATCCCCAGATTCCAAAGGAACTCGAACGTATCTGTCTAAAGGCTCTCGCCAAGCGAGCAGCCGATCGATACCGCTGCGCGGCAGACTTAGCCGCAGACCTGCGGAATTGGGCCGTGCCCGCGAAGACAGATGTTCCATCGCTTTCCAGCACGATCGTACCCAAGGGACTGCGGTCCTTTGAAGCAAATGACAGTTGCTTCTTCCTCGCCCTGTTACCGGGTCCTCGCGATCGTGACGGCCTGCCAGAATCGCTACGGTTTTGGAAAACGCGAATTGAGGCCGACGATCCCGAGCAAACCTTTCGTGTCGCGGTGGTCTATGGGCCCAGCGGATGCGGCAAGTCATCATTAATCAAGGCTGGGCTCTTACCGCGACTATCAGATCGAGTGATTCCTGTTTTTCTGGATGCGACCAGCGATCAGACCGACGAGCAGTTGCTGCGAAGTCTTAGGCGCGCCTCCATTGATCTGCCTCCCGATGTCAACATGCTCGCCGCGCTTACCGCTATTCGTCGTGGTCGCGGAATCCCTGCCGGGCGGAAACTGCTCATCGTGATCGATCAATTCGAACAGTGGTTGCATACCCAGCGATTACAGCCAAGCTCAAAACTAGCCGATGCCTTACGACAATGTGATGGTGAACGCATCCAGGCCATGCTGTTGGTTCGAGATGATTTTTACAGTTCCGTCAACCGACTTATGCAGCAAATCGAAGTGCCACTGCAAGAGGGCCGAAATCTGGCACTCGTAGATCTTTTCGATCGATCGCATGCCCGACAAACCTTAGCAGAATTCGGTCGAGCCTATGGACGTTTACCGGATGATTTAAGCGCTATCAACACGTCTCAGCAGGCATTTCTCGACGCCGCTGTCGCCGGGCTGGCGCAAGACGATAAGATCGTTTGCGTTCACCTGTCGCTCTTCGCCGATATGATGAAGAGCCGCGAGTGGACACCGGAGACCTGGCAGCAAGTTGGTGGCACTCAGGGGCTGGGTGCGACGTTTCTCGACGAAACCTTCAGCAATCGATCTGCCCCCGCATCGCATCGAAAGCACCAACAGGCGGCGAGGCTGATCCTGCAAGCGCTCCTCCCAGACGTAGGCGCTGATATCAAAGGTCAGCGACGAACGGCCGCCGAATTGCAATCACTGTGTGGCTACGAATCTCAGCCCATCGAGTTCCGGGAACTGCTCCAGATTCTTGATCAAGATGTGAGATTGATCACTCCTCTCTCGCTGGATGGTGAAGAGCCGACCTTTCAGCTGACCCATGACTATCTCATTCCCGCGCTCCGCGAATGGCTGACCCGCAAACAACGCGAGACTCGAGCAGGGCGAGCGGAATTAAAGTTGCAAGAACGATCCGCCAGCTGGAAACTTCAGCCCGAAAACCGCTATTTACCCTCGCTGGGTGAATACCTGAGGATTTGCTCATTTACGAATCGTAAACGCTGGACAGAAACCCAGCGTCGCATGATGAGTAAGGCCACGCGGCTGTACAGTGGTGGAATCGCTCTTGCCCTCTTACTCATCTGTCTCACCGTTTCAGGCAGCGTCTTCCTGCGCTCACAAATGCGGCGCGAACAAGAGGTGGTGCGAGTGCGCGGACTCGCCGAAAGCTTAGTCACCGCCGAACCAGGTCAATTGACACCGATCATCACCGACTTGCATGCGAATTCCAAACTGGCCACCGAACATCTATCCGAGTTTCTTGACCGTGACCCGGAAACGGCCGCTGAACGCCGAGCTCAATTGCATGCACGCATTGCCACTGTCGCCCAGGATGCCACTCAAGTCGAACCGTTGCTGGATGAATTGCTGAATGGGAATCTCGCGTACTTCGGCCCCATTCGACAGCAATTGCGGATGTCGCCGGAATACTCACGTGAGCGTTGGGAGAAATTGCTGCGCGACGATACGGCCGCTGAACAGCATCGCCTGCGAGCGGCGATGATGCTCGCAGTCGATGTGTCACCAGAAGAAGCGGACTTCTGGACGGAATCCGATCTCCAGTTTGTCGCTCGTAAATTGTCTCAAGAGAATGTTGTGCTTCAGCCACAGGTACGCGAGGCCCTGCGGCCCATTCGGCATTTACTACTGCCCGAGCTGCAGCGAATTTTTAGCGCAAAGGCCGCCAGCCAAGCTGAACGCATGGGTGCGGCACTGGCGATTGCTGATTACGCTCAACAGGACCTACCCTTACTCAGCCGCTTAATTATTGATGCCTCACCCGAGCAATTTCAATTGCTCTATCCGCTCCTTGCCAGTGGTGATCGGGCCAGCGTGGTGACGGATTTAGCGGAAATGGTCGCCAAGTCTGCCACGGCGGAGAGCAAGCCTCGCGAACGCGTAGTATTGGGTCAGCAACGAGCCAACGCCGCGATTACGCTGTTGCGCCTGGGCAACATCGATCATGTACTTCCCGTTTTTCAAGGTACCGATGACGTCGAAGCACTCACCCAATTCATTTTTCGATTTCGACCTCGGGGTGTGGGAATCGAGGCACTCTTGCAGTGCTTCGATCGAGTCTGCAGCGCAGATCACGATCGCTATCCATTGCACTCCCGGTATGCACTCTTGATGGCCCTGGGAGAGTTTAAGTTGACCGAGATTCCCTCGGGACGGCGTGAGGAACTGCTGACACTGTTGGCGGATTGGTATGCGCACGATCCGAGTTCCGGGATTCATGGAGCCTCTGGGTGGCTGCTGCGACAATGGGGGCAAAATGAAATCGTAACTCGAGTTGATCACACGGAAGTTCCCTATTCACCCGATCGTGAGTGGTTCACGCTCAAGATGGACGTTCAGGCAAATCAGGAGACTGCGACGAATTCGGTGGAAGCCGCCGATGCCACAGCGCCGGTGAAGAAGCAGACGTTTTACGGAACGTTTATTGTCTTTGCGGCTGGTGATTATGAAATTGGATCGGTCGTGGACGAGCCGGAACGGCATGATTCCGAGTTTCGTCATACGACGCACATTGATCGACCATTCGCGATTCTTGATCGGGAAGTGACCATGGCGGAAATGATCGCATTCGTACCAGCGATTGCCTCTGCCGTTCAGCAGTACAAGGCAGAACCGAGCGATGCTGTTTTCACCGTCAACTGGTATGACTCATTGAACTATTGCCGATGGCTGAATAAACAACTGGGTATAGCGGAAGCGGAGCAGCCCTATCCCAATCCAGATTCCTTGGACGCTCGGCAGTATCCTCGTGAAACAAATCATCGCGCACAGGGGGCCCCTCGTAACTGGCCCGTTTTCTTGAATCGACGTGGCCTGCGCTTACCGATGGAAACTGAATGGGAGGTGGCTGGACGAGCGGGAACTAAAACCAGCTACTCGTTTGGCGGCGATGTGGAATTACTGCAGAATTTCGGCTGGTTCGTTCAAAACGGTGGGAAGCGAGTGCATCCACCGCGTTCCCTGCGACCGAACCCTCGCGGGCTCTTCGACATGCATGGCAATGTTTTTGAATGGACGAACAACTGGTTTGATGACTATGCAGCTGCAATGCCGGAGCAAACGGTAGCCCCGGTCAAGATGACGCATCGAGTGGTTCGTGGCGGCAGTTGGGCTCACCTTCCCGAGGGTAGTCGATCCGCACTGCGCGATCGCGAAGATCCCGTCTCACGTCGAACCTTTGTTGGGTTCCGTCTCGCGCTGAGCCTCTAGTGCAGTGCTGCATAAATACGGGAACGTGAGTTCGCACTTCTGGGCTTCAAGTGATCTGTGCATCAATACTGCGGGCTAGATTCGTTTCTTGTTTTGTAAGCATCTTCAGGTCCGCGAGGCCCAGGAGCCCTGAACCTGTCGGCCCATGATAACGCCATCGGTAAGCGCGAAGTGATGTGATGCGTCTCATCCGATTGATTGCACCATGGTGCATAAGCGTCTGATTTTGCGAGTTTATTTAGATTCTGTAATCAGCTTTCTTTATATCCTGCTTCACTAGTCCCCTGATTTCGACGCACCTGCTATACTGCCGCCCTCACACTCTTGTCACCCCAAATTTCTAGGAGATCAGCATGGCGCGACCCAAGAAGGATGTAACCACCAAGTCAGCAGCGAAAGTGACGCGGGAATCTGTCGAGAGCGGCGGCAATAAATCACAAGCAATTCGAGATTACTTGGCACAGCATCCTCGAGCGAAGCCCCGCATGGTCGCGGCGGCGCTGAAAGAACAGGGTATCGAGGTGCAAACGAGCCTTGTCAGCATGGTCAAGTTCTACCTGAAGAAGGCCAGTCGCAAGAAGAAAAAGGTTACCACTGGTAGTGCTCCATCAAACGCCGCTCCTGTCGCGAAGGCTGCGCGGGGGGATACCGGATCGCTGTCTCTGGAAACCTTAGTGCTCGCCAAAAAACTCGTTGCCTCTCTAGGCGGCGTAGCCGAAGCACAGAAAGCACTGCGAGCGCTCAGTCAACTGATGGGATAGTCCTGACGGGAGACATGCGATTAGTGCCTGATTTTGGCGGCCAAAGCTGACGAGCGAACGGCTGATCCAGGGTCAATCTAGGGTGCCATGTGGGGCGCTGGATCGTGCAGCGAGAGGGTCGGAGAGAGCGTCCCGAACATCTGTGCGGATCTGCCTGAGCAGTTGCCAAAGGAAGCTGTATAGACACTCCTTGGAGCCGCATTTTAAAAGGCACCGAGTGGATTAGACAACGCCGAGTAAGCTGACCGTCTGGCTGGGAGTGTGTTACGGAGATCGCGGATGAGTGACACGTTTATGCCTGGTCCCAAGCCGAACACGGTTCGAGCGGTGGATGGGCGGATCCTGACGGTACCAGCGGACTGGGTCCTGCTTCCGCCGGGCGATGCCGCGCTGACTCGACGAGTGAAGGTGGCGGGCGAGCACTGGATGGTGCAGGAGAAGAAGGGCCGCAAAGTTTTCTCACGAGGGATCTGGGCACCGGCAACGACGATTGAGCGGTTACAGGAGCAACTCGCCGCAGAGCGATCCACGGCGAGTTTTGCGAAGCGCAAAGCGGCTGATCTGCAGCGGCGAGCGACGGCTCAAGCGTCCTACGTGGAAGATTTTCGAGGCGCGGTGCTGAGTTTTCTGGCTTTTCATCCTCGCCATGCTGAGCTAGCTCAACGACTTGCTCAAGCTGTAGCCGACCACGCTACGCCGGTTGGCAGTGGCACTGTCGCGCGCACGAAACGGATTCCGATCGAGCAGCGAGCGGAAGCCGCCGTGATCGCCTGGCTCAGGCACCAGACGACCACCTACGACTCGATGCGGATCCCCCGAGTGAAAGGCGAGCGCCGAGCCATCCGCCGCCTCCTCGCCCAACGCTCCCAAGAACTCCTAGCCCACTACCGTCAAGACTCCCCCATCCGCGACGCATGCCCACTCAAACGAGCGCTGAATTAGCGTCGATCGATTAGCCACTGCATTAGCTCATCGATTGGCCTGGAGCACTCAAGACCGCGTAGAGTTCCATTCACAGTATTAGGCAGCTTGAGAGTCATTAAGATCTTATAAGTTGTATAGTGCTCACTGACACCAATTTTTCAAAACATAGCATGGATCTTGCCTATTGGTTTTCAACTGAAAGCGATCGCCGAGTGGAAGGAGTTGACAGCTGGGCATGCGGACCAAAATGTGGCGATGCCTAAATGGAAAAACTATGTGTGCCGGGCAGCGTTATCTTGGAGCGGAATGACGAGCCGGCGTTTTCCGTTGCGTTCAAGTGGAATACTTTTCACTGGCTGAACTTGAATTGTAAGCCCTGCGGGAAGTTGGCCTCGCAAACGAGATTCAATCCGTGCGACAACTTGCTCGCTGGGCTCTTTCAGAACAACATTCACCAACACTCTCTTCAGTGTCTCTTGACGCACTTGCCATTGAAGCAAACCCGGTTCCGAACCGAGCACTTCGTGAAAAAACGGCCAAAGCAAATAACCGCCATCTCCGGTAGAGATCGAGTCAACATTCCGTCCGACAATCGTTTTCAGTAGCGGAAGAGTGCGTCCACATTTACAAGGGGCGTTAGCCATGGTCGCCAGGTCACCCGTGTCATACCGAATGATCGGCATGGTCCACATTCCGAGGGCCGTCACCAGCAGATTTCCGGATTGCCCGAGTGGTGCCGCGATTTCGACGATATGACTGTCGGCGCTAATATGAAATCCCTGACGCTGCTCACATTGCCAAGCAAAATTTGAGACTTCGACTAATCCGTATACATCGATCGGATCAGCCTGCAGCAGCGAGCGGATCTTGCAACGAGCTTGGGGTGACAGCGGTTCACTATCCGAGATGATGATGCGTGGCGGATGCAAGCGTGGGCCGTTCAAGGAAGCGTCGGCCAGCAGGTCGAGCGTTCCGGCACCAGCCATCACACAGTCGTGTAGCCCTCGCGCAAGACGCTCGGCCCAGTGCGTGGGTGAATCAAGAATGGAAAGCCACTCTTTAGGCGCCACTCCGAACTTCTGTACAAAGTGTTTCGACCCTGGTTGCATCCGAATTTCGAGTGTTCGATCGGTCCAGCGGAATCCATGTTCGAACAGAATTCGCCAAGCAACGGCCCGATGCCAGCATTGCTCATAACGCCCCAGCGCGATCCGTAGCGGCACTCCAGTCGACCCGCTGGTGGCTACGACCTCACACACACTTAAATCCGCTCGGCAATCCAAATACTGGTCGATGGGAGTTGATTTCAAACGTGATTTCGTCAGCGGAGGAATACGCTCCAGATCATCGAGTGTGCGAAATGAACTGGGATGAAATCCAGCCTCATCGTACAGCCGACGATAAAGAGGTACTTTGCTATAGGCGTGGTTGAGCAGTCGTTTGAGAATGGATTCCTGCCGTGAGCGAAACCAATCTGTCTTGCGGTACGACGACCCACGAGCGACTCGCAACAGATTCCAGGTAATCGCTGCAGCTTTGATCATCGATTTTACACTCTGAAAAAACCTACTCCCGTTTGCCTGTGTGGTACGGGCAATCAACCGTTCGTTGCCACCAGCGAAATCGGTCACTTACCGAGTGCCGTTTGAACTTCTGCGAAGTTCTACCGTGACGAAGGTCAGCGGGCTAGCAGTAGCCTTTGAGCACACAAACATCGCTTAGGATTTTAACGTGAACGTACAACCTCGTTGGTCCACTCTCCGAGTGGACTTTTGCATACGAGTTCCACCTCGCAACTGACCTGTCGCTTAACGACTTGGAAAGTCGTGCGACGGAGAGCGTACAACGTCGTTGGTCCACTCTCCGAGTGGACTTTTGCATACAAGTTCCACCTCGCAACTGACCTGTCGCTTAACGACTTGGAAAGTCGTGCGACGGAGGGCGTACAACGTCGTTGGTCCACTCTCCGAGTGGACTTTTGCATACGAATTCCACCTCGCAACTGACCTGTCGCTTAACGACTTGGAAAGTCGTGCGACGGAGGGCGTACAACGTCGTTGGTCCACTCTCCGAGTGGACTTTTGCATACGAGTTCCACCTCGCAACTGACCTGTCGCTTAACGACTTGGAAAGTCGTGCGACGGAGGGCGTGCGACGGAAGTCGAGCGACAGAGGGAGGTACAACGGGAGGTTACTTGAGTCGCACAAAAACCAGAGTGCCGGCGACCATGTCGGGCACGATCAGTTGCTGTCCTTGTGCGTCGAAGTAGAAGTCAGCTGCCGTTTTCAGCCCTTCTAACAGCAATTCAGATTTGCCCGTCTTTCGATCTACCTTCCAGACTTTACCCTGAGTCCAACTCGATGCGTAGCAGGTGTCTTTCAGGACCGTCAGTCCATCCAAGCCGCGCAGTCCGGTCGTGATCGTCTGGAACTTGCCGTCCCGGTAGCTGAGCAGATTTCCGGTGAAAAAGTCACCGACGAAAAGTGCATCTTCCTTTTGGCTTTCATCGACGGTGACGCCATTCGGGAAACGCAGTTCAGCGGAACCAGGGGGAATAGCGACTGAAACTTTACCATTGAGCGTAACGCGGTAGACACAGCCTTTTTTGGGTAGCGACTTGGCCTGCTCACTATCGAGCGGCCAGAGCTTCCGTTCGCCGCTCGGGTCGAACATGGGCGCCGGGCTACTCATCTCAGATACATACACGCTTTGTCCGTCATGACTTGCCACGACATCATTCAGAAACTCGATCGGCGCCGGAAAATCCTGGGCTTCGACGAGCTTGGTTTTAACGCCGTTTTTGTCAATCTTCCACATCATGGTTTCGTCGGCTGTGACGAGGAATCCGCCGACAAATACAAGTCCCTTCGGCGCGTTTAACCCGGTCGCAAAAATCGACACCTTGTCGCCATCGAGTACCGCGATCTTGCCATCCCCCGGGACGTCCTCATCGATCAGCGTAACGAACAATTTACCATCGAACCCCCGGCACACGCTCTCCGGACTCTTGCCCACCGCAAGAGTCTTGGTTTCGGCCGCCAGTGACGAAATGCTGGGCAAACTAGTGAGCAGGAGGGAGAGGGAAGCGAATGACAACCGTAGCATGATGTTGGTTCCTGAAGGTGAGACATGGATCGGACGGCATTGAACCGCATGCCGCCCTGAGAAGCAAGTGTTGACCAATCGCGCCAGGGCTACTAACGACGTTCCGAGAAACCGCGGTAGCGCAATTGGCCGCCCGCCGTGGCTGCACCTTGTACGCCCGGTCGCACCGAATTCACTTCGGGCGCCATCATCGGAGTGCGATTGGGGAACGCTGAACTCAGCGGCGCTGGATTTGGCAGAGTGGGGCTGGGTGGGGCTGAATTGGCAGGGCTGCCCGGCGGCCGTGAGATATCGACGAGCGGTACGCCATCCATGGTGGGCATGGTCCAAAGTAATGTGGGACTTTGACCAAGTCCGTTGATGCGATAGTTGCGGACGTTGAGTGTCACGGCCATTTCAGCGGCTGGCACGCTTAACTCCACCTTCTGCGCCAGCGACACTCCCACATCTGGATAATATTGATGCTGTGAGGAAACTGCTGAGGCGAGGAGTTGCCCACGCTCATCCAGCACACGTTGTTCCAGCACCCAACCATATTTTTCGTGAATGACGAAGACGCGTGTGACGTCCCCCTGCGGGCTGGACACTCGAGTGCGCAGCTCGAGTCGCTCCGGACCAGCAGCCGTTGGACCTTCGAATGTGGCGAGTGGATCAAGCTGAATGACGCCGAGTGCTTCGACAAGCCAGGAGGGGTCGATGGGCAACATGCGGCGCGTGGGACTGGTCGCGTAGTCATCATGACGAGCGTAATAAATACCCGGTTCCGCGTTGTGCTTGATCCACATCCAAAACAGTTCGTCGTTGCTGCCGACATCGACTTCTGGCCCCAGCAGTTGCCCACGCAAACGAAATTTACGAGGTCGTTCCAGCGCCAAGTTCGCTCGCAGCGGCGGAAAGCCAGGAGTGGAAATGCTGGCATTGTCGGTATCCAACTGTCGAATAGGCGCCGCGTTGGAATTGATCGCCCTCACCATCTCATCGGCGGTCGGACGCTGAGGGAAGACCACCGGTGACCGCTGCTGATTCGCCCAGCTCATCGGCGACACCAGCTTACAAGCCGGAACTGACAGACAGGCGATCAACAGGAGTCCGCGAAGTACGATCCCCACGAGTCGACTCATGCTGCACTCCTCGTGTTCGCAGAATCCCCTGCTTCCGGCTCGGGCACCGCCGGCTCGGGCACTACCATTTCGTCTGATTCGACTGCCACTGATTCGACTGCCACTGATTCGACTGCCACTGATTCGACTGCCACTGATTCGACTGCCACTGATTCGACTGCCACTGATTCGACTGCCACTGATTCGACTGCGGCTGATTCCATCACGGCGAGCGTTCCTTCCGCCGGCGCACCGGGGTTCACCAGTGGACGTGCGGCGGGGTCACCGAAGAGCAGTGCGGTGAGTTGGCTTTGGATTTCTCGAGCACGATCGTCATTGGGCATCACGACGGCCACTCGATGCTCGCGCTCACTGCGTGAACAGTAGACGACGAGTTGCTCTTGATCGCGTGCGTCGGTGACGGTCCGTTCGACGCGTAACAACCGGCGGCGAACAAGGAGCAGGGTGAGGACGTAGCGTACGTCCCACTGCTGTGGTTCGGTCTCCAGTCGCTCAAAGTAATCCAGCAGCACATCATTTGGTGCCCAGACCGGTCGGTGGGAGTTCCCATCGGGCACTCGCGAGCGCCACCAGCCGAGATTGGGTGTCGGTGGACCGTTCCAAGCTTGGGCTGCGAAATCCTGTCGGACGACTTGAGCTCCCTGAGGGATGAGTACCGAGTAAAAAAGCTCTCCGGGCACCAGCTCACGACTGGTGGCGGCGCATCGACGAGTGCATCGCTGAACTTCAAAATCGAGCATGAGCGCGGAGAGAGCTTAGGGAGTGGGAAGGATTGTCACGCGAAACTTTGGGGCGGGGATAACCGAGCGTCTTACTCGATGTTTCCGAGCCGTTTTTTCGTGGCACGCGGGGGGAATCGTAGGAAAACCGGTGAAATCACTCAAGGTGAAACCGGGTTCAACAGAGCGTTATTGACCCAAACCCTTTAGATTGCGTAGTATGCCACGCTTCCGAAGTGGCGTACCGGCGCGTCCGGTCCGCTTTTGCCGGGCATTCAGGAATCGAACCGTAGGAATCGACCATGATGAGCCGCGATCGAGTTGCTGCACTGTTCTTGATTCTGGCCGCCACGCTGCCGCTTGTCGGTTGCGGTCAGCGCGCGGAAACACCTTCACAAAGCACGTCGGTCGATCCGAGCGACGCCATGAAATATCAAGGCAAAGCTGGCGAGGGTGCAGGCTCGGGTGACACGACCGACGGCGCGGGAAAAACTCCCGCTGCTCCGCAACTCACCCGCGGCGGCAAGCCAACTGCGACGGATGATGCGTTGCTGCTTTCCTACAGTAACGATCCCGACACGCTGAACCTGATTCTGGCGAATGATACGGTGAGCGAAGCATTTCAGCGGCACGTCTATGAGACGCTGGCCAATCGTAAGTTTGGCAATCCCGATGAATGGGAACCAGAATTGGCCGAATCCTGGGAGTTCGACAAAGAGACGCTGACGTACACGATCCATTTGCGGAAGGGCGTCTACTGGCATCCGATGAAGTTGCCCGACGGCACTCCCCTGCCCCGCACTCAGTTCACGGCTAAGGACGTCAAGTTCACGATCGACTGCATCCTCAACGAAAACACGGAAGCGACAACTCTCCGCAGCTTCTACCTGAATCCCAACGCCAAAGAGGAATCGCAAAAGTACAAGATTAACGTCAAGGTCATCGACGACTTCACGATCACGGTGCAATGGACGGAACCCTACTTCAATGCCATGGAGTTTACGCTTGGCATCTCCGTACTGCCGCGACACGTTTACTCGGTGAATGAGAAGGGAGAGCCGGTTTCGCTGGATGTGCGGAATTCGAAGGAGTTCGCGGAAGCGTTCAACAGCCACTGGGCTAACACCAAGATGTGTGGAACGGGTCCACTGATTTTCCAGGAGTGGCGTAAGGAAGATCAAGTCACCTTAGTGCGCAATCCAGAATACTGGGGCCAGCCGTTCTATTTTGATCGTGTTGTCTATCTGCACATTTCGAATCCCAATACCGCGCTGCAGAAGACGCTGCAGAATGAGCTCGATTGGTCCCCTATTCCCGAGAAGGATCATTACCTGCAGAGCAAGCAGGAGCCGTCGGTGAAAGATGGCAAAGTGACCCTGGTGGACTATGACTATCCCGGCTATCGCTATCTAGGTTTCAATCAAAAGCGCGAGCTGTTTCAAGACAAGCGAGTGCGAACGGCGATTAGCCATGCGGTACCCGTGGATGAAATTATTGAGCGGATCTATCACGGTTTGGCCAAGCGATTGACGGGACCGTTCCCACCGGGCAGTGCCGCCAGCGATGAAACCTTGAAACCGATCCCCTTCGACCTCGAAAAAGCTCGGCAGTTGCTCGACGAGGCAGGTTGGAAAGATTCCAACAACGACGGCACGCGCGATAAGGTGGTGAACGGCAAGCAGGTTGAAGCCGTGTTCGATCTGATTATCTATTCGGAGAGCCCACAGTATCGGCAGATCGCGGAAGTGATTCGTGAGAACTGTCGAAAAATCGGTATCGACGCGAAGATTTCGCCGACCAAGTGGGCCTTGATGTTACAGCAGTTACACAAGAAGGAATTCGACGCCTGCATTCTCGGCTGGGCTTTGAGCTGGAAAATGGATCCGTTCCAAATCTGGCATGGCAGCCAAGCCGACGCACCTGACAGCTCGAACTCGGTCGGTTATGCGAATCCTGAAGTTGACAAGTTGATCGAACAGTTGCGAGTCACGATGGATGAGGACCAGCAGAGTGAGATCTACAAGCAGATTCATCGGATCATCTATGACGATCAGCCCTACGTGTTTTTATTCCGCGACATGGCCACGGCCGGCCATGACGCTCGACTAGAGAACATCAAGTTCTTTAAGATCCGACCGGCTGTTGATCAGCGTGAGTGGATTTCCAATCGTCCTCGACAGCTGGCAAAGTAACAGCAGGCAAAGTAACAGCCCGTGTGGACCTACATTATCCGCCGTTTGTTTTTGATGCTGCCGACTTTGTTTGGCGTCACGGTGGTGTCGTTTTGCATCATGCAAATGGCTCCCGGTGATCCGCTGTTGAGCAAGCTGGGTTCGGGTGGCACGGCAGGCGAATCCAGTCAAACTCGAGAAGCCTATCTGATCCAGAAGCGCGATTTGAAACTCGATCGCCCACTTCTGCTGAACTTCAATTACTTTCGTGATTTCTCCAGTGATGTACGTGTGGCGGCCTATTTTCGCGCCCGAACTCGCGAAGAGATTGCCGCCGACTTACTCGAGTATGCGGCTGTGCCTGCCGGTGCGGCTGGCCTCTCACCCGAACAGCAAACTCGTCTGCAATTCCTGGAGCGACTACGGATTAGTCGTTTTGACGAGCGTCTACGTCCGCCGACCTTAACCCCAGAGCAACTCGCCGCCTCCGAGTTGACCGCCGAGCAGTGGCAGCAGCGGGTGGAGCAAGGTCGATTGAATCTGGCGCAAGCAGTCGAAGGGTTTGTACAGATCTGGAACGAGGATTTAGGGAAGCATGGGGCACCTGCGGCGATTCAACTGCTCAAGTCGGACAGCACTGAGCGAGGGCTCCGCATCGGCGCGATCAAGTCGCTGAATTCGATGGTGGTGAGTCCTTTCGAGTACACCTTTTCGACGACACCGACGGCGGAAGAGGCGGTGCAGGTTGTGTCCACGTGGAAGATACTTTGGGAGCAGGAAAGGGCGAAGTTTTCCACTGTTCCAGCCGCTCGCAAAGCTGCCGTGCTGAAGAAAGTCGAAGCACTGGTCGCCGAGGGTGATCGAGCGAAAACGTTTGCGGCGCTGCAGAGCGGCGACTTTGAACGCGATGACGCCCCGATATTCGTTGACTTGCTGATGGATGAGAGCCCCGTTACGGAAACGAAGCTGGCGACACAGGCGATCGCGGCCGAATTCCTACGGCTTTACATTTCGCGGCGAGTGACGAGCGATGTAGCGCGCGATGCCAGCGATGCGGACATTCAGGCAGCAACCAGCAACTGGCTGGCGCACTACACCGCTCGGCAAGATGAGTATGAGGTCGGTTTCGGCAAGCGACTTTGGTACATCATTGGCGACACGCAATATGCTCACATGGTGTGGCGACTGGCGACGTTCAACTTCGGGCGTTCGGCGCTGAAGACTCGCGAACCTGTCTCCCAAAAGATTTGGAGTGCCGTGGTCGTCTCGGCGCCTCTCATGCTGCTGGCGGAGCTGGTGATTTATTTCGTCGCCGTGCCACTGGGTGTTTTATGCGGCGTCTATCGTGGACGCTGGTTTGATCGGCTTGTTTCCTTGAAGCTGTTCTTTCTTTTCTCCGTACCACCGTTTGTCGCGGGAATGATGTTTCTGCTGTTCTTTTGTTATGGCAGTTACTTCAAATGGTTCCCGATGGAACGGCTGCATGGCCCTAATGCCGAGAACCTGAACGGGCTGGAATATCTGCTGGACTATCTCTGGCATGCGTTTTTACCAGTTACCTGCTTGTCCCTTTTCAGCCTCGCTGGTCTCGCCATGTATTCACGCAACAGCATGCTAGATGTGCTGGGCCAGGATTACATTCGTACCGCGCGAGCGAAGGGGTTGCCGCAGTGGAAGGTGATCCTGAAACATGCGCTGCGAAACGGCTTGATTCCGATCATCACGCTGTTTGCCAGCTTTATTCCCGCGATGCTGGGCGGCAGTGTGCTGGTGGAATACTTATTCAACATTCCGGGTATGGGTCGTTTGAGTTTTAATTCGATCGAGCAGAAGGATTATCCGACGCTGATGGCGCTGGTATACATCGATGCGATCGTCGTGATGTGCAGTATTCTGGTGACGGATCTACTGTACGTGTTGGTTGATCCTCGAATTAGTTTTGACAGCCAGGGTAAGTCGGCATGAGTGAGCAGCGGGCGAACGAGACAGCACGCGACGATCGTGCCGAAAGGGCTCGCCAAGGCGAGGCCTATCTGGACATTGTCTGGCGTCAGTTCAAAAAGAATCGCCCTGCCTACTATTCTCTGTGGCTCCTACTGCCCATTTTTCTCATCGCGATCTTCGCTCCCCTGCTGGCGTCCGATCAGCCCTTGGTTTACCGCACCCCCAAGGAGACGATCTATCCGTGGCTGCGAGCGTTATTCAATCCCACGGAATCGGTTGATTTTGTTTTCAACATGGCGTTGCTGGGATTTGTGCCCTGGCTGCTGCTCACCGCGATCTGGAACTGGTCGGCCAAGCGACGCCAAGTGCCGGGACGCACGCGAGTGCTCACCAGCGTGGTGCACTTTGTCGTGGTACTACTGCTGTTTGTCGGCATCTTTTCGTTTTCTTCCCTGCGGCCCTCGAACCAGTATCGAGCGCGCACGTTCGTGCAGGAGCAGTATGAGTCGAAGGGACAAGAATCAGGTGTCTATCCGCTGATTGCCTTCGGCCCAACCGAGCAGGATCTTACCGCGCGCGACGTTCCACCCCTGAGTCGCAAGCCGCAGGCAAACTGGGCTGACAGCAATGATGGCGATGTCCACTGGCTGGGAACGGACGGCACTGGACGCGATGTCCTGGTGCAAATGATCTACGGCACTCGCATCTCGATGACCGTGGGCTTTGTGGCGGTGGGGTTATATCTCACGATCGGCGTACTCGTCGGCGCCATCGCCGGTTATTTTGGCGGTAAGATCGACATGATTACCTCGCGAGTGATCGAAGTCGTGCTGCTCTTCCCATCTTTCTTTTTGATCCTCACGCTGGTGGCGATGATTGGTCCCAGTATCTACATCATCATGGTGGTGATTGGCTTTACCAGTTGGCCCACGATCGCGCGATTGATTCGCGGCGAAGTACTGAAGCAACGCGCGATTGATTATGTGGCAGCGGCGCGAGCGGTCGGAGCGTCGCACAGTCGAATTATCTTTCGGCATATTCTTCCCAATGCGATTTCACCGGCGCTGGTTGCCGCTCCCTTCGGTGTCGCGGGCGCGATCATTACCGAAGCCGGGTTAAGTTTACTCGGATTTGGCGTGCGACCGCCGACTCCAAGTTGGGGAACATTGCTGCGGCAGGGGAATGAAAATTACACCTACTGGTGGCTGATCGTGATTCCCTCGCTGGCAATCTTCCTTACCGTGACCGTTTTCAACCTGGTCGGCAGTGGACTTCGCGACGCCATGGATCCTCGACTGCGGTCCTAAGGGAAAGAGTGAACATGCCGACCTCCGCTCAACCATCCACCATGACAGCTCCCACTAGCTCGCGCAAGCCGCTCGTCGAGATCAAGAATCTGCGCACCCATTTCTTCACGGACGATGGCGTGGTGAAGTCGGTAGACGACGTATCGCTCACGATTCCACGTGGCGCGACGCTGGGACTGGTCGGTGAGAGCGGTTGTGGTAAGAGCGTCACCGCACTTTCTGTCATCCGACTCATCGCTAAACCAGGTCGCATCGTCGATGGCTCAATCCTGTTTCATGAGGATTCTGGAGTTGTGGACTTAGCGACGATGCCGGAAGCACAAATGCGACGCTATCGAGGCTCGAAGATTTCCATGATCTTCCAAGAGCCGATGACCTCGCTGAATCCGGTTTTCACAGTCGGCCAGCAGATTATGGAAAGTGTGCTGCTGCATCAGAAGGTGAGTCGCCGGGAAGCTCGCGATGTGGCGATTGAGATGCTGCGGAAGGTGAAAGTGCCGGCGCCCGAACAGCGGATGAATGAATATCCGCATCAATTTTCGGGCGGGATGCGGCAACGCGTCATGATCGCGATGTCGCTCGCCTGTCAGCCGCGACTGCTGATTGCCGATGAACCGACCACCGCGCTCGATGTCACCATTCAGGCGCAAATTCTCGAGCTGCTGCGGGAACTCCAGCAGGAACTCGGCATGTCGATCTTAATCATCACACACGATCTGGGAGTCATTGCCGA
Organism: Pirellulaceae bacterium; assembly: GCA_044235425.1. Lineage (GTDB taxonomy): Bacteria > Planctomycetota > Planctomycetia > Pirellulales > Pirellulaceae > JBJSXJ01. The sequence goes on along the minus strand of JBIIHW010000004.1, from coordinate 61,761 downwards.
AATGGCAGACGACGTCGCGGTGATGTATGCCTCCAAGGTCGTGGAGTATGCGAGTGTTCGGGAGCTGTTTGCGAATCCACGGCATCCGTACACCAACGGACTGTTTGCCTCGCGTCCCAAACCTGGCACGGCTAAGTCTGTAAAGCTGGAAAGTATTCTGGGCATGGTCCCTAGTCCGCTGCGATTTCCTACCGGTTGCAAATTTCATCCTCGCTGTAAATTATGCGAGGAGTTATGTCGAACGCAGGAACCCGAACTGCGCGATGTCGCGCCGCAACATCCCGTCCGTTGCCACGTAGTGGAAGCGAACAAATCCTGAGTGCCGTCCATGTCCGAATTTCTGCTCCAGGTTAAAAACCTGAAAAAATACTTTCCTGTTCGCCGCGGCTTATTGCAGCGTGTGGTTGGCCACGTGAAAGCGGTGGACGATGTCTCGTTTGGAATTCGTCCCGGTGAAACATTAGGCTTGGTGGGCGAAAGCGGTTGCGGCAAGACGACTGTCGGTCGCACTCTTTTGCGACTCTATGAACCCACATCAGGCGAAATTGAATTCGACGGCCAGAACGTCACCCACCTGCAAGGTGCCGCCTTACGGAATCTGCGCCGCAACCTGCAGATCGTCTTTCAAGATCCCTTCAGCTCGCTCAATCCCCGCATGACGGTGCGTAGTATCATCGAGGAGGGACTGGTCGTCCACGGAATTGGGACGAAGGAAGAGCGGCAGGATCGCGTGCGTGACATCCTCGTGAAGGTGGGACTCGATCCTTCTTACATGCACCGCTATCCCCATGAATTTTCGGGAGGCCAGCGGCAACGCATCAGTATCGCTCGAGCTCTCGCGCTGCAGCCGCGCTTCATGGTGCTCGATGAACCGATCTCGGCACTAGATGTTTCCATTCAGTCGCAAATCATCAACCTGCTCACTGCACTCAAAGAGGAATTTCGGCTCACCTATCTCTTTATCAGCCACGATCTATCGGTCGTGGAATACATTTCTGATCGTGTGGCGGTGATGTATTTGGGGGAGATTGTGGAGACGGGTACGAGCGAGCAGCTTTATCGCAATCCGCTGCATCCCTATACCAAAGCGCTGCTTTCCTCAGTGCCGACTCTCGATCCAAATCGACGAGAGCGGCGAGCAGCGTTGCCGGGCGACGTTCCCAGCCCGGTCAATCCGCCGGGAGGATGTCGCTTTCATCCACGCTGTCCGCTGGCGACGGACGCTTGTAAAACAATTTCGCCCCGCCCACTCGACCTCAACGGACATATCGTCCGTTGCCATGCAGTCGAACAAGAGACGGGGCGGATCGTCAGCGTGAGTGAGCTGGTGAAGCCGGCCGTGGGCAATTAGTCCCACCACCACTGATCGTTGGCCAACTTATCGACTTGAACCTTCGCTCGCTTATCGCTGAGCGAAGTGCCCTCGTCAACTTGCAAATTGGCGGATGCCAACGCTTTCTTCGGCTGAATCTGGACACCACCGCCGATCGGGGTCATCAAGGTGTTACCCTTCCAGATCACATTCACCGCCGACTCGACTTCACGCGGTGTCTGATAGGTCTCCACTGGATAAGCTTGCTCGTTCTGGAAAAGTTCCATCTTCCAGGTCGACTTGCCGTAGAAGTCTTGTTCCTGAATGTAGGCGGCGACGACTGAGAGATCGATCAGATTTCGCAGTTGTCCGTAGACCGGCGACTTAATGGCCAGTTCGGGATACTTGGCCGTGAACTGCTGCACGAATGCTTGGCTGGCTTTATTAACCCCCGCCACATTCACTCGACCACCCTCCGCCGTGACACGTTCGTTTTCACCGATCAGCTTTACGCCATCACCAACCAGTTCCATCGCCAGCCGATCTTCGGTGACCTTCACGCATTCGTAGTTGGGAGTGAAGTACCAGCGTTCCATCGCATTGCGGGATACATCGGCAGGCTTCGCTCGCGAAACATAGCTGTCAATCTTGACCGGCGGTTGTTCGAGTCCGATCCCGATGAGTTTCATGCGGTAATCGGCTTCGACCAGAACTTGAGCAAAGTGAGTCTGCGTCGACACACCGCGGAATGTCACAACTTGTAAGCCCAGTGATTCCCGCAGTCCCGTAGCAATGGCGTTGGCATCACCCGGTGTCACTCGACCAATCACTTTGGCGAGGAACTGCTGCATGGCAGCCAGACCTTCTTTCGTGGGATCGATGGAGACGCTGATGACGTTCGCTCCACCACCCTGCGGCGGGAAGGCTCGCAGTGCAACGATGAGGTCCTGCAGTTCGAGGATTGAGCGACCGGATTGAATGCCGATCATGCGTCCGGTTGGATCAGCAGCGAATCCTTCAGCTGGCCCTTCCAGGACGATGTCTTTGGTTTCGGGGAAGTAGTAGACGTGTCGGATGCGGGAGAGACCTGCGAGATTCTTCATGTCCTCACTTGCCGTCTGGCCAGCGGCCAAACGAGCGGCGAGTGCCGCTTCGAGTCGTGGCAACGAGATCTTGCGCGACTCCGAAGGCCGCACCAGGTTGCGATCCAGCTTCACTCGAGCCGCTTCCAGAGCTTGACGCTGCAGCTGGCCGGTGGGGTCGGCGACCACTTTCATTCGCAACACGCCTTTGGCATCCACTTCGACACCGGCGATGTTTTGTCCGCCTTGCTGTTGCGCGGAAGCGGTCGTGGCGATCACTAGCAACAGGGCCAGGGCGGCCAGCATGCGTTGCACATTGACGAAGAGCACGTTAACAGACATGAAAATCCCCTCGAAGGGCCTGCGGCTATGGACACGCGGATTCAAATCCGCCGGTTTGATTCTAATTGCACCCTGGGAACGTGGCAACAAAAGCTTCCGTTTAAGGAGGCTGCAGGCTTTGGGCAACCTTTACGGGCCTGCCACCGAGCCTGTCAACGCACTATTCCGCCTTCTGAACTCGGCTCGCCCCGAACCCCAAATTCAGTGTGGAAAACCTGGTCGGAACAGAGCGTTTCAGCGGCCGGTCCCGCCAAAACAGGCTCTTTCGTCATAGCTGGTGCAGCTTACCCAGTTAATTTCGCCGCGGACCGCCATTACCTCGAAACTGGCCACGCCCTCCCGCACCCGGTGCCGCGGGCTTAGGTGGCGATGTAATCCGCCGAAAATTTCCCGCTCCCAAAAGATCATCCAAGCGAGTTTGCAATTCCGGGGTAATGTCCAGTCGTACGCTGGGCACTTTCATCTTCACTCGAGCTCCGTCGCTGAGACAGAGCAGCAATTCCAGATCGCGACTTCCCGGATAGCCGCGAACCACTTCCCGAATCTTGGACAACATCTCTAAACCATGCCGCGTTTCGTCCACTCGCACCAGAATTCCGGTCGTGTAACGAGCACTCAGCTCCGACAACGGAATGATTTCATTTATCACGAGATTCGCCTCGTCGCCGCCGCGGCGGTCGATGCTGCCGCGCACCACGACCACCGCATCTGCCTGCACGTGACTGCCGTAATTCACGTAATCATCGGGCCATAGAATACAGCGCACGGCTCCCGACATATCCTCCAGGTCAAACATGGCGTAGCGCGTGGGGGCGTTCGGACGACTGTTTTTCGTGTTGGTGATTTTAATCGCGGAGAGCATGCCGCCAATCAACACCTCAGAGCGATCAGGCAGGTCCGGGATGCGGTCGATGGTGTGAGAACAGTATTCCGACAGTGTCTTTACATACTCACTGAGCGGATGACTGGTGAGGTAATAACCGAGCACCTCTTTTTCCATCGCCAGTCGCTCGCGGTCGGGTAGTTCACCGCAATCGGGCAGACTGACGTTCGTCTTTTGTGTGTCCGTCGGCTCGTCCAGGCCGCCAAACAGACTCTTCTGACCACTGCGTCGATCGGCCAGCGCTGAGGCACCGGATTGAATGGCACGGTCGAGAATGCTCAGGAGTTGCTTACGAGTGGCACCGAAGCAGTCCATGGCACCCGCTTTGATGAGCGTTTCCAGTGGTCCTCGTCCGCACTGCGACGCTTCCACTCGTTCGCACAAATCAAACAGATCGCGATAGGGGCCACCTTTCAAGCGTTGATTGACGATGGCTTCGGAAGCCGAGCCACCGCAGCCTTTGATGGCTGAAAGACCAAAAAAGATTTTGCCCTCACTCACGCTGAAGTCGACACTCGATGTATTCACGCTGGGTGCCACAATCGTGATGCCCATGCGGCTGCAATCTTCAATGTGTTCGACGAGCGGGTCTTTGGTTTTGAAGTTACGACCTTCGATATCCCCCGAGAGTAGCGCCGCCATGAACTCCACGGGATAATGCGCCTTCAAATAGGCCGTCATGTAAGCGATGAGGGCGTAGGCGGTGGAGTGCGATTTATTGAAACCGTAGCCAGCGAACTTGATGATCAAGTTCCAGAAATCTTCGGCTTGCTTAGCGCTCAAGCCATTCTTCTGACAGCCCAGAATGAACTGCTCTTTATTCTTGGCGATGATCTCTTCTTTTTTCTTGCTGATCGCCTTAATACAGGTGTAGGCATTCGCCAGCTCGATCCCACCGAGCTCATTCAAAATGCGCATCACCTGTTCCTGGTAAACCATCACTCCATTGGTTTCACTCAGGATCTTCTCGCAAATCGGATGGATGTATTCCGCTTTTTGCCGACCATGTTTGACTTCCACATAATCGCGCACCATGCCACCCTCGAGTGGACCTGGCCGGTAGAGCGCGTTTGTGGCGATGATGTCGGCAAAGCGGTCCGGGCGCATCTTCTGCAGCAGATCTCGAATACCGCCACTTTCCAGCTGGAAGATACCTTTCGTTTCACCGCGCTGGAGCAGCGCGTAAGTGGGCGCATCATGAATGGGAAAACGATAAGGATCCACTCGCTTTCCCGTCGTCTGCTCGATCAGGTCCACCGCTTTCGAGAGGATCGTCAAGTTGCGCAGACCGAGGAAGTCCATTTTTAGCAGGCCCGCGGCTTCGACGTCGCCCATCGACCACTGCGTGATGATGTCTGTCTTCCCAGTCACTCGGCCCAGCGGCACGTATTCTGTAAGTGGCCGATCGGCGATCACAACGGCCGCTGCGTGAGTACCGATGTTCCGTGCCAGCCCCTCGATTTTGCGCGCCAGATCGAGGAGTTCACGAACCTCTGGATTTGCCGCGTAAGCCTGTTTCATTTCCTGGCTTTTTTCGAGAGCATCATCGAGTGAAATCCCGAGTTCATCGGGCACCATCGCCGTCATTTTATTGACCTGCTCGATCGGCATCCCTAGCACTCGGCCGACATCCTTGATCGCGGCGCGAGCAGCGAGGGTGCCAAACGTACCAATCTGCGCGACGTTCTCTTCCCCATACTTTTCCTTCACATAACGCATCACTTCGGCGCGTCGCTCTTTGCAGAAGTCGATATCGATATCAGGCGCTTCGCGGCGATTCTCATCCAGGAAACGCTCGAACAACAGATCGTATTTCAAGGGGCACACATGGCTCAAATAAAGCGCATAGCAAACAATCGCACCCACACCGCTACCACGAGCCGTAGCGGGAATTTCCTGTTCACGGGCGTAGCGCACAAAGTCCCAGACGATCAAGAAGTAATTTGAAAAGCCCAGCTTGCTGATGCAACTCAACTCGCGATTCAAACGCTTCATCACGCGTTCTGATAACTCACCGCCAGGCAACATCTCTTCGTCGCCGGCATAGCGCTCCTTGAGCCCCTCAATGCACAACGCTCGTAGATAATCATCGGGAGTTTGCGTATCTGGGATGCGATAGGTAGGAAAATGCCGCTTACCAAGTTCCAGATCAATCGAAACCGTATCCGCGATCGACTGGCTTCGAGCGACCGCTTCTTCCAGTCCGGGGAAGGCCTCGTACATCTCCGCCGGACTGCGCAGGAAATACTGGTTCCCATCCATCTTCATGCGTGACGTATCCGTGCGAAACTTGCCCATGTTCACGCAGAGTAAAACGTCTTGCGCCTCCGCGTCGTCGGCATCCACATAATGACAGTCACTCGTCGCCACCAGCGGCAAACCCATGCGGCGCGCCACGTCAACCGCCGCTTCCAGCTGCAGCCGCTGAATCTCCACTCCGTTATTCATGATCTCAATGAAATAACGATCACCAAACAACTTGTGAAACCAACTCGCCACATCCATGGCGCCCCTGAGGTCACTTTCGGAACCGTGACCGCGCAGCAGCGCACGACTAAATTCACTCGACACACAGCCACTTAAACAGATCAATCCCTCGCTGTGGTCGGCGAGCAGCTGTTTGTCGATACGCGGCTTGAAGTAGAACCCTTCGAGCATCGCCGAAGAGGCGAGTTTGATGAGGTTTTTGAAGCCGGTGCGATTCTGCGCGAGCAGCGTCAGGTGGTAACTCGCCTCTTTATTGCTGCTCGCTTCTTTCTCAAACCGACTACCGGGCGCAATGTACGCTTCCATCCCGATGATCGGATTGATGCCAGCTTTCTGGGCCTCGCGGTAAAACTCCAGCGCTCCATGCAGATTGCCGTGATCGGTGAGTGCCAGCGCATTCATCCCGTGCTGCTTCGCACGCTGTACCAGTCGATCGATCGCTCCAGCACCGTCCAACAGACTGTAATGACTGTGGCAATGCAAATGGGCAAAAGGTTGGTCCGCCATGACTCGAATCCTCCTCTACGATCGAACGCTCTCAGACAATCAAGAGCGACGATTTTACGGAGGGACGATGGAAACGGCGAGTGCCGGGGGCGGAATTGACGTAAGTGGTGCCTGCAACTTGAATTTGGTTGGAGCGGGCCAGGCCTAGACGGAGGTGGCCACGGACGAATTCTTCGGCGGCGACTCACTGCGGTGACTAGCCGCCGTCGGCTGGAGCCGCTGCAAAATTTCGCCGAGCTTCTGTCGCCGATAGGCAAAGATTTTTTCTAAATCACCACGAACGAAGTACTTATGAATCAGCGAACCACCGGGCACTTCGTAATCCACAATGTCACGACAGAGAGTGCCACCGTCCACGGGCTCAAACAAATGCTCATGATGCCAGCGATAATAAGGCCCCTTCAGCTGCTCGTCGATAAATCGCACGGGTGGATCCCAAGCGGCAATGCGAGTTCTCCAGCGAATGGGGATTCCATGTAGCTTCAGGCGGTAATCAATTAGCGCACCCTCGGCCATCTGAATGGGAGCGGGGGTGAGCACCGAAAAATGCAGCCAAGGCGGCGTGATCTCTTCCAGCTTGAAGGCGTCCGCGAAGAAATCAAAGATCTGTTCTCGAGTGAGAGGAACAAATTGCACGGTTTCGAGGCGGAAACCGCGACCGATCGGTGAAGGCCCAATCTTGACGCCGGTAAATGGTTCAATTTGATCGGGACGCATAGAAAGTCTCCACAAAGGTCTCAGACTGGATTTTCGAGCTTGTCACGCGTTACATTCAACTGTAATTCAACTCGAATAGATAACCCCACCGGCAGGAGTTCAAACCATGTTTGTCACAGGTTTTTCTCAACGGACGGTACCGCTTCATACCCGTGGTTCCAGCCGCCACTGGCCACGCTGGCTTAGTCGCTGCGGAGCGATCCTATTGCTGCTGTCGGGGACTCTTCTGACCACGCCCGGCCTCGGTGAGGAGCCGTCCTACGAGCCGAAAACGGACGCTCAATGGAAAAAGACGCTGACTCCTATGCAGTACAACGTGACGCGCAAGAAAGGGACGGAGCGGGCTTTTAGCGGCGAATACTGGAAGACGAAGGATCCGGGAACCTATCGCTGCGTCTGCTGCGGGCTGTCGCTGTTTAGCTCCGAGACCAAGTTCGATTCGGGAACAGGCTGGCCCAGTTTTTATCAGCCGATCGATAAAGACAAAGTTGGTCGACAACTCGATCGCTCGGCCGGCATGGAGCGAATCGAGGTGCACTGCAAACGCTGTGACGCTCACCTGGGCCACGTGTTCGAAGACGGCCCCGCCCCGACCGGACTGCGCTACTGCATCAACTCCGCCTCGCTAAAACTCGAACGCGCCGGCAAAGCGGCGGGCAAAACGAGCGGCAAGAAATAGACCAAAAATTGCACAAATGAGTGTTGTCGCACGACTTTCCAAGTCGTCAAGCGGGATGTGACAAACAAGGTTTGAGACTCTGTTACGTGTCAACTCGGAGAGTTGACCGACCGTGTCAACTTGGAGCGCGTTGTCGCACGACTTTCCAAGTCGTCAAGCGGGATGTGAGTGACAAGGTTTGAGACTCTCTTACGTGTCAACTCGGAGAGTTGACCGACAGTGTCAACTCGGAGAGTTGACCGACCGTGTCAACTCGGAGCGTTGACCGCCGAGATCAGGCCAAAATCTCCTTCACGACTTCGCCGTAGACGTCCGTGAGGCGAATGTCGCGACCGCTGAAACGGAAGGTTAGGCGAGTGTGATCGACGCCGAGCAGGTGCAGCATGGTCGCGTGCAGATCGTGAATCGTGAGCTTGTTCTCGATCGCCTTATAACCATATTCATCGGTCGCGCCATACGTCATGCCACCCTTCACGCCACCACCCGCCAGCCAAACGCTGAATCCAAACGGATTGTGGTCGCGGCCGTCGCCTCCCTGAGCAAAGGGAGTCCGACCAAACTCGCCGGCCCACACCAGCAGCGTCTGATCAAAAAGTCCACGCTGCTTGAGATCGGCGATCAAGCCGGCAATCGGCTGATCGACCGCCATTGCATTGTCGGTGTGACCTGCCTTCAGATTCCCGTGCTGATCCCAGCGGTCATGTCCCACGTTTGGACAGGTGAGTTCAATGAACCGAACGCCTCGCTCCACTAACCGCCGCGCTAGCAAACATTGGCGAGCAAAGGTGGCGGTGCCTTTGGTCTGAGCGTCACAGCCGTAAAGGTCGCGCGTGGTCTGCGTCTCACTACTCAAATTCGACAACTCCGGCACCACCGACTGCATGCGATAGGCGAGTTCGTAGTTGATGATCGCCGATTCCAAAGCGTCCACCTTGCCCAGCCGCTCCAAGGCGGCGGTATCAAGTCGCTTCATGAGTGCCAGTTTGTTTGACTGCAACTTGTCGGATGCCTCGTTGCGCCGAATGTTTGCTACCGGCACGTCACTCGCCGTGAACACCGAGCCCTGATAAGCGGCAGGCAAAAAGCCGCTGTTGAAGTTGTCGAGTCCGCCGGGCGGAATGAGCCCTCCGTTAATCACAATGAACCCCGGCAGCTCGCGACATTCACTGCCCAGTCCATAACTGAACCATGCCCCGACACTCGGACGACCCTGAATTCCCACTCCCGTGTGTAGGAAATAATTGCCGTTGGTGTGCTCGGAAAAATCAGCGGTCATCGATCGCAGCACCGCTAAGCTGTCGGCATGTCGCGAAAGATGCGGAAAGAGATCGCTGATCGGCATGCCACACTCGCCGCGCGGTTGGAACTGCCAAGGACTACCCAGCGTGTTGCCATTGTTATTGAACTGCGTCGGTTCAATTTTCATGGCGAACGGCTTGCCGTGATCCTGCTGCAAACGCGGCTTCGGATCGAACGTGTCGACCTGCGACGGACCGCCATCCATGTAGAGGAAAATGACGTTCTTGGCCTTGGCGGGAAAATGCGGTGGCCGAGTCGCCGCGGGGCTGGCACCAGGTGCCGACTCCGCGGCCGCCAGCGCCGCGCCAAACTCCGGTTGCGTCAGCAGGTACGAACAAGCGACCGCCCCAAAGCCATTGGCCCAGCGGCGCAGCATCTCACGACGACTGATCGGTGCCGGCATTTCACGACCACACGGATACATGGACCACTCCCCTAAGGACCGAGCGAATAAAAACTGCAGCGCGTATCTTACCAAGAGCGAGTGACGGAACCCACTCCGTGACTTCGCTACACACCTGATTGTTTTAACCCGGCGGCCACACCAGTGCTCGACCACCCAGCACATGAAAATGCAGGTGCGGTACTGACTGACCTCCATCCGACCCGATGTTCGTCACCACTCGATAACCATCCGTTAGCCCCTCGGCCCGCGCCACTTGCTGAATCACCAGCAGCAGATGCCCCACGAGTGCCTGATCGGTTGGCGAGAGTTCGGCAAGTGACGGGATCGGCTTTTTCGGAATCACCAAAAAATGCACGGGCGCCTGAGGATTAATGTCGCGAAACGCGAGACTGAATTCATCTTCGTGAATGATTTGAGCGGGTATTTCCCGCGCGATGATGCGTTCAAACAGGGTGCGAGTGGTCATCTCATTCATCTCGTTGGGAAAGAGGATCGATGCGGAGCCCAAACCTGCCAGCTTGCCTGTGTTGCCCAAACTGTACCAAAGAAGTTTAAGAACACGAGTCAGCGGTCAACCATCGTACCGAAACTGCCGATGATGGCGGATGGGCAAGAGCAGGAAAAACGGTGAGTGAATTGTCATGAAGAGTTTCCTTCGCAAGAACCAGCGAGTGATTAACGTTACCCGCGAATCGTGGGAGCATTTCGCACTGAGCGACGTCGCGCGCCGCGCGGGTGCTCATCGCAAACCTGTGGAGCCAAAGCGTTCCGCTCAAACGAGCCACGGCATGCTGACTCATCTGATTACGATCGGTTGGCTAGTGGTACTGGTCGGTGTGATGGCGAGTACCAATGAAGCGGCGATGGGGCAGGATCGCTTCTACGAACAGGACGGGCTGCTGATCCGGGAAACACGTGCGGTCGAGCGGGTGCCGGTGGTGAAGATTCAATGGGAAGAGCGGCAACAATTGGTAAACACCGAGCAATTTCAAACGGTCTACCGTGCGGTACCTGAGACGATCCGAACACCAGTGGTCGACTATCAATTCCGCGCTTCGGGAGCCGCTTGGGATGTGAATCCTAAGGGCACCATCATCCCCGGCACTTGGTATCCCTACACGCGGTGGAACGCTCAGGTTCAAAACCGTCCAGTACCGCAGTCCGTGCGTCAAGTGGTCCCGGAATGGCGCACGGTAAAAGTACCCGTTCGCACGCTGGGATTCATGGAACAGGAACGAACCGAGCGCGTGGTGCTGGGGCCCGCTCCGACACAACGGTATTAGGCTGGAGGCCGGAGGCTGGAGGCCGGAGGCTGGAGGCTGGAGGCCGGAGGCCGGCGGATGGCGGATGGCGGATGGAGGATGGAGGATGGCGGATGAGAGTCCGCGGCGTAGTGCGTGAATGAAAAACTTTCCCGTGGCGTTGCCGTGGGCTGATCGGTTGCTGGCGCTCCGAGCCGGAGTCTTGCTGGTTTTGGAGTGCTAACGACGACCGGCGGCATTGGGCTCGCACCGTGCTGCTCTCATTGCGTTGCTGCCGGCTTCTGTCACCCGCATGCCTCGCGTTATTCCTCGCCGGGAGTTTTGGTGCGGCCCATGGCGATATCGAAGCGGCTGATCGCGGGAACCAACATTGCTGCGGTGGTGAATGCATAGACCGATGACATCACTAAGAATACGGACAGATAGTGCTTCAGCGCAAACGTCGTGATGCCATAGAAGGTGAGAAACGGCAGCAGCAGTGCTGCCAGGGCGATTGCTGAGGAAGGATTGCGTGAACCCAGGGCGACGTACAGTCCCAAACTGCCGCCCAGGATGAACATCAGGAATTGCCACAATTGTGTTTGAAATGAGCCACTGAAAGAAACCATCATTACCAGGCAGGTAGTGATACCGAGAAACAAAAAGAACACAGTTCCCAGACTCACCCCAATCGCCGTCCGAGAATTTGCGTAGACCATGCCGCAATGAATTCCAAGCGTGGTGACGAAGATAAACATCGTGAGCAAACCGCCCACGATGTATACGTAATTCTGCAGAGAGACTCCCCCTACCCACCACAGATAGGTTGCCAGCGAGAGCGGCAAGACACTCATCAAGAGTGTCACGTATAACACACCGCCAAGTTTTCCCAGGACAAATTCCTTCGGTGATAAATCGGTGACGAGCAGCAAGTCGAGCGCTTGTCCATCGCGTTCGTTGGTGATGGAGGTAACCGCGAGCGCGTTCATGATCACCAGACTTACTAAGAAAAACGGGACGAGGGAGCGAGCGGCGGCGGGAATCACAGAAGAGTTGCTGCTCAGGGCCGCCGGGCTGCCATTGCTGGTCGCCTGCATGGTGGCATACAAGCTGCCGGCGGCCAGCAAAAAGAGCAGGACATAAGCCAAGCGGATGAAATGCACTTTACGACCATAGGCCCAGGTCCGCATTTCGCGCCACAGCACCGGATTATCCCACACCGCTCGACTTGTTGCTCGTTCCGTTCGCACGCGAGCGTCCACGTGTCCGAGACGCGCGTGCTCGGGATCGGCCGCCGAGGACGTCGTCGTCTCCGGCTCCTCTTCGGTCAACTTCTGACCCACCATCACTTCCCGTGAAGGGTTCCAGACACGCACTCGCAGAATTGCGATGAGGTTTAGTGTAATGAGCAGCAGTCCGGTGCAGGCGAGGTAGAGCCAGACACCAGCGATGGGATCGGCGAGGGTTTCACCCCAAGCGGAGGCCGGGGCTTCACCGCCGAGCAGCGGCTGTGTGGCCGCGAGAATCGCTCGCAGCGGACTGAGCGCCACGGCCCACGTTGCGTGGGACCAACCCGCCAGGTTTTGAAATAGCCAGCCCGACTGGACAACTTCTCCGAGGGCCAACCAGGCGACGATCCCTAGCGCGGTCATGGCGAGTGTCTGAAAAGTTTTCTCGCGCCACAGTGCGATCGTCGATCCGAGGCTGCCGGCGGTGAGAACCGTGATGAGGGTGATCGCAACCGTGCGCCACACCTGCCCATCATCCACTCCACCAAAGAGAGTCACGAGAAGCAGGAGCGGGATTGCCGCCAGGGCCATGGTGAGTACATCCAGCAGGCTGGCGAGCATCTTGCCGAGGACGAGTTCGGAATTTGTGAGTCGGGTGAGCAAGAGCAGGATGAGGGTCCGACGATCTTTCTCTTGAGCGACGGCGCTGGCGGAGCCCAGGGCCCCGAGGAATGTCAGCAGAGACAGTTGTAGGGGTGCGAGAACTTGAAACAACGTGCTGCCGAAGCGGGCCATATCGCCGACATTCCGGATGATCTGAGTGCCGGCCATGACGAGCCAACCGGTACACATCAGCATGAGCAGCGTAGTGACAAACACCACTCGGTAGATGTAATGTCGGGGGCGACGCGGAGTGGTGACCAATTCGCGACTGAAGACCGGTCCTATCATCCGAAACTCCAACGCTCGCAGACTTGATCGTCAGGCCCCACCCGAGCAGACTGGTGGCGATTCGCCAGAGCCTGGCTCGTCACAACCTTAAGCCATGATTGTATAACGACTTTGCGAGCGATCAACCAGCGGTCAAAGAAGGCGGTCAGAGTACCGACCACGAGCGCGCTGGCGACTGAAAACGCATCCGAGAAAAACCGTGCCGCCCTGGGAACGAACCTCTGTTTGAAGAAATAAGATTTTTCCAGTCAATAAATCCGCCGGCTGCGCATCTAACACAGGTACGGTTCGGCCGATCGAAAGTCACGCAGGAGGTTGATGGTGTCGGCCGACGACGGTTCCCCTCAGGCCAGTTTCGATTCGGATGACCCATCCGCACAGCCGTCGCCGGACGCCACTTGGGTGGCAGTTCTCTACGAGGCTCATGCGGCTGAGTTGCGGCGGTTTTTGTTGGTGATCTGTCGAAATCCGGCGATGGCTGCGGATGTGCTCCAAGCCGCTTTCCTGAAACTGCTGGAACAGGGTGGCGGGGTGAGACCGGAATCGCTGAAGGCGTGGTTGTTTCAAGTCGCCTATCGGCTCGCGCTGGCCATGCGGCGACGCGAGGGGGTGGGCCAGCGAGTGATGGAATCTTGGGCGTGGTTGCAGTCGGACGAAACTGGACCACCAGACGATTCAGTCGCTCGCCGGGAAAGTATTGAACGAGTGCGACGCGCCATGAATGAGCTGCCGTCCGAACAGCGGCAGATCGTGCGCATGAGAATCGACGAGGAAAAAACGTTTGCCGAGATTGCGAGTGAATTGCGGATTCCGCTGGGGACTGCCCTGTCACGTATGCATGCAGCGTTGCAGAAGCTACGCCAGGTTTTAGGAACGGTCGAATGAATAACATCCAACATCTGCAAACAGCAACGACCCCCGCACCGCTCGAAGATCTTGCATTTCTGTATGTAAGCGGTGATTTGGTGGCGGACCAGCTGGAAATGTTCGAGCGGTTGTTGGACGAAAGCCAAGCGGCTCGCGAAGCGGTGGCGAATGCTTGTGAACTGACTGAGCTGATGATCGCCGCCCGTAGCAGTGCCACTTGTGTCCGTGCCGCCCATATTCGTGACATTCCTACCGTCGCCACTCAGGCGAATTCAGACCCAAGCGGTACTCGCGAGCCGATCACAGCTGATCAGCGTTACACGACGACATCAAGCAGCGGCGCGACCGCTGGACGAGTGCCTCGCGGACGACTGTTACGCTGGGAAATGGCAGTAACGACACTGGCACTGCTGCTACTCTTGCTCAGTGGTTGGTATCACATTCGAGCTCACCGTTTTCTAACAGGCGACTCGAACCATGCCGCCCCGGTACAAACGAATTCTGATTTAGCGCTGGCGTGGAGTCGCACGCAGTCAGATGCCGTCGCGGACGAGGAGTTGTCTTTGACGGCTCATGATTTGCTGGTGGGTTCTGACATGAGTGGTGATGAGCTGCCTACCTGGTTGCTGGCGGCGGTATCCGCAAATGCCGTCAAGCCACTGGAACCGGAAACGGTGCCGCCCAGCGAAAATCCCTCCGATAACGATCAGGAGGAAACGTAATGTACCAGGCACCTATTAAGAACGAAGGCCGCTGGCTATTCCTGGCTGGACTAGCGACAGCGCTAGGAGCGGCGATCTATATCGGTCAGCTGAAAACGTCGCATGCTGCGGCAAATGACACTCGACTGGCAGTGGCTTCCGCGGACGACTTTGTCGCCGTCGAGATGCGTGTGAATCGATTTTTGGAAGAGAATCAAAAAGAATTAGCGGCCCTGCTGCGACCGCTCAAAGATTCCAATCCAGCCGAGTATCGTCGAGCGATCGCTGATTTAGATCGCGTAAGCCAGCGACTCGCGGAGACTCGACAACGGGACCTCGCTCGTTACGAATGGGAACTCAAGCGTTGGCAGATTCAGTCACGCGTTGACTTGCTGGCTGCACGCTGGCAAATGACGGGCAGTGAAGAGCTTAAACAGCAGCTACGCGAAGCACTCGATGAACGTTACCTGTTGAACCAACAAGGGCAGCGTTTGGAGCGTGAACGGCTGACCGAGCGTCTGCAGAAGCTCGACGCCCAGCTGCAGGCGGCCGAAGGCAAGCGTGCAGAAACGGTCGAACGTGAGCTGCGAAATTTAGTGGCTAAAAACCGCTCCACGTCGAAACCATCCGCAACCAAAACCGGTGGCGAGAAGTCAGCGAGCAAAACCAGTGGTGAGAAGCCGGCGAGCAAAAGCGCTGGCAGCAACCAAGTTAAACGTGAGAAGGGAAGCAAGTGACATGGCAGAACAACAGGCACACGGCCGCTCGACCACGTTCTCGTGGTGGCGCAGGATCGTTCGGAACAGCAGACTTGCAAGCGGCCTGCTCATCGCGAGCGTCATGACCGGCGCAAGTTCGGTGCATGCTGCCGACGACGCAATCGCCATTTCACCGCCGATCTCGCAGCGCTTTCAGCGCGAGATGGGCGATGAAGTACCAGACTTTCAGCGGCATGTCGCGCCGCTACTCGGTCGACTCGGTTGCAACGGACGTTCCTGTCATGGATCGTTCCAAGGACGCGGCGGCTTTCGCTTGTCGCTCTTCGGCTACGACTTCAAATTCGATCATGACGCGCTGGTGGGTGGCGTCAAGCCGCGAGTCAACAAAGACAACCCCGATGATAGTTTGATCATCACGAAGCCGACGGATGCGGACCAGCATGAGGGTGGCAAGCGTTACGCGAAGGGCAGCTGGCAACACCATGTGCTGGTGCGCTGGATCAAGAATGGTGCGCAGTACGACACCGATTCGATTCAACCGTTAAAGCAATTAGAAATCACACCGGCCGAAATTGTCTCCAGCAAGAAGGGTGAGGCGATCAAGCTGAAAGCGGTGGCGGTTTGGGCGGATGGTTCACGTGAAGATGTGACTCCACTTTGCCGCTTCCAATCGAATGACGAACAGATTGCCAAGATTAATGACGATGGAGTGGTGACTACGGGTGAAGTTGGCGACACGCATGTGGTTGCATTTTATGACAATGCGGTAGTACCGGTCGCGGTGCTGCGCCCCTTCCAATCACCCAAGAAAAAATCGGCGGTGACTGGCAGTTCAAGTGATGGAGACTCGCCCACTCGCATCGACGAGCTGGTATCTCAGAAACTCGCCAAGTTGAACATTCGTCCTTCAGCGATTTGCACGGATGCGGAGTTTCTGCGACGGGTGAGCCTCGATTTAACTGGCACCTTGCCAGCGGCAGCGGATGTCGAGTCGTTTCTGAACAACAACTCACCGAATAAACGCAGTGAAAAGATCGAAGAGCTGCTGTCGACACCAGCCTACGCCGCTTGGTGGGCAACTCGCCTCTGCGATTACACAGGCAACAACGATCGGCAATTAAACAACGTTAACAACATCGTGCGTAATGCTGCGAGCCAGGGCTGGTATGACTGGATTGCCAAACGCATTGGTGAGAACATGCCGTACGATCAACTGATTGAAGGAATTGTGCTCGGCCAAAGTCGTCGCGAGGATCAGTCCTATACGGAATATTGCGAAGAGATGAGCGAGATTTATCGACCGGGCTCGAACAAGTCGTTCGCGGACCGTCCCAGCATGCCGTATTACTGGGCTCGGCAAAATATTCGACAACCCGAAGATCGGGCGATTGCATTTGCCTATTCGTTCATGGGCATTCGCATCCAATGTGCACAGTGTCACAAGCATCCATTCGATACCTGGTCGAAGAACGACTTCGATCGATTTAAACCGTTCTTTGGGTTTGTTCGTTTTAGTGCGACTGGGCCGAAGGATGAAACGGAAAAGTTGCTCGCCGAGTGTGATGCCAGTGGTCTGAAGGGGAACGATCTGCAGCGGAAACTGCCGGACGCATTGAAGGCGGGGAAGACCGTTCCGTTCGGTGAGATTGTCGCCACTTCGGCTCGAGCCAGTGCGAAGAATCCTGGAGGCAAGAACGCCAAGCCCGGACGCAACCAAGCTCCGACCACGGATACCACCGCACGACTGCTCGACGGTACCATCGTGAATCTCACGGAGCATCAGGATGCTCGGGCACCACTCATGCAGTGGCTCAAATCGCCGGACAATCCGTACTTTGCGCGAGCCCTGGTTAATCGTGTCTGGTCGAGCTATTTCCATGTGGGAATCGTGGAACCGGCGGATGATATGAGCTTGGCGAATCCGCCCAGCAACGCGGCATTACTCGACTATCTCGCGCGTCAATTCATCGAACACAAGTTTGATTTGAAATGGTTGCATAAGGAGATTTTGTCGAGTGCCACGTATCAGCGCAGTTGGCAAACGAATGAAACAAACGAGCGCGATGAGAAGAATTTCAGTCATGCCGTGCCACGACGCCTGCCTGCCGAAGTGGCCGTCGATGCGTTCACACAGGCAGTGGCTAGCGACGAAAAAGCGAAAACGGTTTATAGCGACGTGACGAACCGCACGATCGGTCAAAGCAGTGCGGGCAATCCAAATCGCAACTTGAATGATCGACAGGTAGCCCTGCAGGTCTTCGGTCGTTCCACTCGCGAGAGCAACTGTGATTGCGACCGATCGAATGAAGCCAGTCTGTTGCAAACGGTCTATCTGCAAAACGATCCTGCCGTCGTCGCGGCTCTCAATGGCGGCAAGGATAGCTGGATCGATCAACTCGCTCGCGAACTGAAAATTCGTACGACCAATGATGCTGCGGCGGAAAAAGCTGCACGCCAGCGGGAAGAGGCACGCCAAGTCGAAGCTCGTAAAGAACTCGTGAAATTGCGAGTTCGCCTGGAGCGAGCCGAGAAGGAGAAGCAAGCTGATCAAGTGCAGCGACTGAAAGACCGCATCGCACAGGTCGAAAAGGTCGTCGGGGTGGAAGCTACCGAGAGGAATGCGGAGCAGGCAACTGAGAAGAGCGAACCTGCGATTGCTCCGGAATTCATCATCCGACAAGCCTATCTGCGTACTCTGAGTCGCTATCCGACGGAAGATGAATTACAGCGATGTCAGCAGTTCATGGCGACGGCAGCGAATCCGGTTGAAGGAGCGAAGGGACTGCTCTGGACGCTCGTGAACACCAAAGAGTTCATCGTGAATCACTAACCGCCCTCGTGGCGAATAGGGCAGCGATGGCAGCTAGAGCCGTCAGTCCACGGAATATTTATTGGGTTAGAAACAAGCAACGAAGTTTTACTAGTTGAGATTAATCGACGAGGGGTTTATTCATGGCGATTTCGATTACCTGTGATGGCTTACGACGACGTGATTTTCTGCGAGTAGGTGCGCTGGGGACTGGGCTGAGTCTCGCTGGTTATCTGCGCATGGCAGCAGCTGGTGAAGTACAAAATGCTCGTGCCACGTCGGCGATTTTCGTGAATCTGGGTGGCGGCCCCTCGCACATGGATTCATTCGATCTCAAGCCCGATGCGCCGGCTGAATACCGGGGCACATTCAATCCGATCAAGACGAATGTGGAGGGAGTGGAAATCAGCGAACACTTGCCGAAGCTGGCGAAGTGTGCCGATACATACGCGATCTTGCGCGGCGTAAGTCATACACTGGCCGCCCACGAACTGGGTCAGGTTTATGTGAATAGCGGTAATCGGCCGATCCCATCTTTGGAGTATCCGAGCTTGGGCGCCGTGGTCACGAAGGAGTTGGAAGCGCCCCGCGATCTGCCACCGTTCGTGGCGATCCCCAACAGCCGACAGCGAGCTGGTTTTCTGGGAGTGCAGTATGCACCGCTGAACACCAATGCCACTCCCCAGCCCGGTAAGCCTTTCAATGTGCGAGGCGTGACACTGTCGACAGGTGTGACGATCGAAGAAATCGAGCGTCGTCAGAATCTGCTGCAGGATTTGGACAAGACGTTTGCGACTGCCGAGAAGAACAATCAACTGCTGGCTGGCCTCGATCGCTTCAGTGAACAGGCTCATGCGATCATCACCTCCAAGCGAGCTCGCGAAGCCTTCGACGTGAGCAAGGAATCACCGAAGTTCGCGGAAGCGTTCGGGACCGAATCGTTTGGGCAAAGCTGCTTGCTGGCCACTCGACTGGTCGAATCGGGAATTCGATTTGTCAGTGTTACGCTTGGCGGCTGGGACACGCACACCGAGAACTTTACCAAACTGAAGACGAAGCTCTTGCCGCAACTGGACACGGGCTTAGCGGCACTTTTCACGGGCTTGCAAGCGAAGGGCCTGTTGGAAACCACGACGGTCTTCGTGACGGGTGAATTTGGTCGCACGCCGAAGATCAACAGCCGAGCGGCTGAGGGTGGCCGCGATCACTATCCGCGCTGCATGTTCATGCTGCTGGCGGGCGGTGGAGTGCGTGGTGGGCAAGTTATTGGCGAAAGCGATGACAAAGCCAGCCAGCCGCGTCACGAGAGCTACTCACCCGATGATGTAGCTGCCTCGTTTTATCACACGCTGGGCATCGACCACACGAAGGAATATCACACCAACACGGGCCGCCCGATCATGATCGTGCGTGACGGCAAGGTGATTTCCAAGCTGTTCGGCTAACATGCACGGACCGATGGCGTTACCCACTCGCATTAGCTTTTGTCCCCACGGTAGAATCTTGGTTCCTACCGGGGGCAACTAATGGGAATCTGGTTGACGATACGAATTGCACTGCGGGCTTTGGCGAAGAACAAGATGCGCGCCGGCCTGACCGTGCTCGGCGTCGTCATTGGCATCGCTGCCGTGACGACCATGGTATCGGTTGGTCAGAGCGCTAGCGGGCTCGTCAAGGGCCAGTTCGAAGCTTTGGGGACGAACGTAATTGTCGTCCTGCCCGGCAGCCGAAGGCAACAAGGTGTGCGTCAGGCAGGTATTCCCACTCTGACCGCACGCGACTCAGACGCTATTTCAGCTGATTGTCCCGCGGTACTCGCCGCTTCGCCGATTGTCGGCGCGGGTGGCCAAGTGATTTTTGGGAATACCAATGTCAGCCCCCGGGAAATGTGGGGCGTGGGTACCGATTTTTTGCTGGTACGAAACTGGCAACTTCGATTAGGTAGTTATTTCACTACCCGCGATGAAACATCAGCGGCGAAGGTTTGCGTAATTGGTCAGACGATCGTGGCCAAGCTCTTTCAAACGACCAACCCACTCGGGCAAACGATTCGAGTGAAAAATATTCCATTCAAGGTGATTGGAGTGTTGGAGAAGAAGGGCGCGAACATGGTCGGAGATGATCAGGATGACCTCATCTTGATGCCCTACACGACAGTCCGCAAACGATTACAGGGCTCTGAGTTTGACAATGTAAACGCCATCATGGTTTCCGCTCGCAGTCTCGCCGTAATGAAAGACGCGGAGAATGAAATCACGCAGTTACTGAGTGAACGGCATCGAATTCATGAGGGGGAGGCAGCGGATTTTCAGGTGCAGAACACCACAGAGATTGCCAATGTGCTCGGTGTCATCACCGGAACACTCACCATCATGTTGTCTTCGATCGCCGGCATCTCGCTGATTGTGGGTGGCGTCGGAATTATGAATATTATGTTGGTGTCGGTTACCGAGCGGACACGCGAGATTGGTATTCGCATGGCCGTGGGAGCTCGCCCACGCGACATTTTGCGTCAGTTTCTGGTCGAAGCGATTCTGCTCTCCTGTTTTGGTGGGATCATCGGATTTGTCTTGGGAGTAGGTGCCTCGCTGGGAATCACGACCCTGATTAACACACTGAGCAGTGGTTCTCGCTGGCCGATTGTGATTTCCATTCCAGCCGCCATTATTTCGTTTGTATTTGCTGCCACGGTTGGAATCTTCTTCGGCTACTATCCCGCGCGCCGCGCCAGTCGGCTCGATCCGATCGATTCGTTACGTTACGAGTAATGTGACCGTGGAGAGCACGCTTTTCGTGAGGGGATTTCAAGGATGAACGTGCAGGAGTTTTTAGCGCAATATCGAGCGGCTCGAGCTTCGGCAATCCTCCGCACCCATGATCAAACGCTGGCGCGCGAGGCGATGTCGGCGGCGATTGCTGGTGGTTTTCGGGTGATCGAGTTTACGCTGAGCATTCCCGGGGCGAATGAATTGATTGCCGAATTCTCGCAGCGGGCGGGGCTGATCGTCGGTGCGGGTACCGTGCTCACCGTAGACGAGGCGCGGGCTGCGGCTCAGGCCGGCGCCAGCTTTTTAGTGTCCCCGGTCGTCGACGAACTCGTCCTGGAAGAAGCTCATCGCCTGGGACTGCCCGTGATGCCGGGCTGTGCCACGCCCACCGAAATGCTCCGCGCGTATCGAGCTGGTGCGCAGCTACAAAAGCTTTTTCCAGCTCCAGGTACGGGCCCCGCTTGGGTTAAACAAACGCTAGGCCCCATGCCGTTTTTAAAAATTGTTCCGACGAGTGGCGTGACGTTGGAAAATGCCGCAGCCTTTTGGCAAGCGGGGGCGTATGCCCTGGGATTCGTCGCCAGTTTGTTTCCGGACGCCGATCTCACCGCACACCGCTTTGACCTCATTCAAGCTCGAGCTCAAGAGATGCTCGCCGCCGTCGGGCGCGCTTAACGCGTGGGAAGCGGCAATCCCATTTGTTTCATGAGGATCTGCATATCGATCCAGACATCCTTTTTGGCGGATGGGTTTCGAAGCAGATAAGACGGATGATAGGTCACGAGCACCTGAGCACCGCGATAGGGATGAAAGCGGCCCCGTAGCTTGCCGACCGACATGGCAGAGTTGAGCAGCGTGTGAGCCGCCGTTGTTCCCAGGCAACAGATGAACTCGGGTTGCAGAATCTCCAGTTGACGCTCGAAGTAAGGACGACAGTTTTCCGCTTCCACTCCCGTCGGCACACGATTGCCCGGTGGGCGACATTTGAGCACATTCAAGATGTAAACCTCTTCCCGACGCAGTCCCATCGCGGCGATGATTTTGTTGAGCAGCTGGCCAGCTTCGCCCACAAACGGTTCACCCGAGGCATCTTCCTGAGCTCCTGGTGCTTCACCCAGCAGGCAGAGTCGTGGTTGTAAGTTACCGACCCCAAAAACCGTTTGCTTGCGCGTGCCAGCCAGTTCGGGGCAACGCTGGCATCGGCAGACCTCCTGGTTGAGCACGTCGAGTTCTTGGCGTCGCTGGTGGACGGGCCGAGACGGTTGCTCCAGCCAGGAGGCGATGGGGGACTTGGCAGCGGCGGCAGACACAGCTGCAGGGGACGGCGGTACAGCTGCTGCCGCAGATCCAGGCGACGGCACCACCGCTGGTGTGGTTCGAACAGCGGGTGCGTTCGCAGCAGCGAGCGGCGCCGGGGTGTGGAACGGGCTGGTGCCGGATGGGCTGGTGCCGCTGGCCGCTCGGACCGGTGCGGCGGCGCGAGAAGCAGCGGAAGCAGCAGGAGCAGCGGGAGCAGCGGGAGCAGGAGCAGCGGGAGCAGGAGTAGCGGGAGCAGGAGTAGCCGCGGGAGCTACGGGTGGAGGCGCGGTTCGGGGCGGCAGGCGCGGTCGGCGCAGCTGCTGCAGTCCCGCTTCCTGCAGGAGTTCGAGTTGCTGCAATAACGCTCGTTCCAGGTCCATCGATGGCTGCTATCCCGCATTTTTCGGGAGAAAAAGAGAGGTGTATGAAGCGGTTCAGCAACTGGCTCGCTGTCCGCCGCGATCGAAACCGATTATTATGCTCCCCATGGCTGTTCCGCAAGTTGTAATCGTGGGCCGACCGAATGTCGGCAAGTCGAGTATCCTGAATTGGTTGGCGCGCAAGCGTCTGGCGATTGTCGATGACAAGCCCGGCGTGACTCGCGACCGACTCAAATTTCTATTGCAGGAACAGGATCGTTATTTTGAGATCGTCGACACGGGTGGCATCGGCATTGTCGACAGCGATGACCTGACGGATGAGGTGGAGCGTCAGATTCAAGCGGCGATCGAGGAGGCGGACGTGATCCTGTTCGTGGTGGACACGCGGACCGGCATCGTGCCGCTCGACGAAGAGGTTGCTCGACGCCTGCGATCCGTCAACAAGCCCCTGCTGCTCATCGCCAACAAAACAGATGATGGCACGTTCGATACTCAGGCCGACGAGTTTTATCGGCTCGGGTTTGGACGACCGCTACGAGTGAGCGTGTTGCAGAACCGCAATCGGGAAGGATTATTGCAGCAGGTCGTGGAAATGTTGCCGCCTGAGACCGCGGATAACTCAGCGGTGGAAGCGCCGGTGATGAAGGTGGCGATCGTCGGTCGCCGCAATGTCGGCAAGAGTACGTTTGTGAATTCGCTGGCGCATGCGGAACGCATGATTGTCAGCGAGGTGGCGGGAACCACGCGGGATAGTGTCGACGTACGGTTCGAGTTAGATGGAAAGACTTTCATCGCCATCGACACTCCAGGCCTGCGTCGTAATCGCTCCGTCCGTACTGACTTGGATTTTTACAGCACTCATCGTGCTCAGCGCAGCATTCGGCGTGCGGACGTGGTGCTGATGTTCTTCGATGCGGCGGAGCGGATTAGTCGAGTCGATAAGCAGCTTTGTCAGTACATTGCCACGGAGTACAAACCGTGTGTGTTCGTCGTGAATAAATGGGACTTGCTGCAGGGACAGATTCCAACCGAACGCTGGGTGAATTATCTGCGCGATACGTTTCCGTCGATGGTGCATGCGCCGATTGCCTTTATTACTGGCAAAACGGGCAAGAATATGAAAGCGCTGGTAAATCACGCACAGAACTTATTCGTGCAGTCCTTGTTCCGAGTGTCAACGGCGGACTTAAATCGTCTTTTGCGAGCCGCGATTGAGCATTCTCCTCCGCCCGCCTACAAGGGACGTGCCGGCAAAATTTATTACGCTACGCAGGTGAGTGTTCAGCCGCCCACGATCGTCTGTATGTGTAACGAACCGTTGGCGTTTTCCTCTGGCTATCAGCGTTATTTGTTGAGTGTGATTCGTGATCACTTAAAGTTTGGCGAAGTGCCGATCAAATTGTATTTGCAGAAGCGCAGTGAATCGGAGAGTCGACCTGCGGGCGTCAGTGACTCGGGAACGGGAACCGCGGATGCCGCTGATGACTCCACTCATCCGGAACTCATGGATGAAGAGTTTTCTGGTTTTGAGATGAGCGACGAATTGGACTCGTTATCTGAGGAGTAACGATGCTCAGTGACGCGCGCTTGGAATCGTTCCTCATTCAACTGCCACGACTGAAAATCGCGTTACTGGGCGATCTGTTTTTGGATCGCTACCTGGAGCTTGAGCCCGGAGTGGAAGAGTTTTCGGTGGAGACGGGGCTTGAGGCGTATCAGATCACGCGCGTGCGCAACGCCTGCGGTGCACTGGGCACGGTTCTGAATAATCTCACCGCACTCGGTGTTGGACTGCTGGTGCCCGTCACAGTTCTGGGGGATGACGGCCATGGCTCTGACCTGCTGCGCGAGCTGCGTCGCTTACCGGTCAACGCCGAGCATGTGGTGGCCAGTTCGAACCGATTAACTCCCACCTACACCAAACCGCTGCGGCGTGATTCGGCCGGCCAGTGGCAGGAGCTCAATCGACTGGATGTGCGCACTCGCGGACCACTCGACCAACGAACTACCGATGAAGTCTGTCGACGCTTGCGAATTGCTTTCCACGACTGTGATGGGCTCATCGTGCTCGATCAAATCAACGAACTGAACTGGGGAGTTGTGAACGATCAAGTGCGTGACGAGTTGGTGCAGTTAGCGCAGGCTCAGCCCGGCAAGTTGATCTACTCGGACAGTCGCGCTCAGTTGCGACGATTTTCCGTAGGGCTGCTCAAGGGTAATCGCCGGGAAGTGACGGTGGCCACGGATCAGCCGTCCGAGGATGACCAGGCGAGCCGCGCAGCCGTTATTCAATTAGCCAAGCGAACGAACCAAGTGGCGTTCTGTACGTGTGGCGAGCAGGGAATCCTGGTCGCGACTCCCGCAGGCCGCTGCCACTTAGTAAAAGGCTTGGCGGTCCCGGGGCCGCTGGATATTTGTGGAGCGGGGGATGCGGCGACCAGCGGCATCGTGAGCACTCTGCTAGCAGGCGGTGATGCTCAGGAGGCAGCCTACGTCGGCAACCTCGTCGCATCGATCACCGTGCAGCAGCTAGGCACCACGGGAACAGCCACTCCACAGCAAGTCCGGGAGCGTCATCGAGCCTTCTCCGGCGGGCGCTAAGTGGGGCGCCGGGTCAGCTCGTTCCTTCAAGCTCTAAGCGATAATCTCACGCACCACTCGACCGGCGACATCGGTGAGGCGATAGTCGCGGCCGGCATGGCGGAAGGTGAGTCGCTGGTGGTCGAAGCCGAGCAGGTGGAGCATGGTGGCATGCAGGTCATGGACGTGCATTTTATTTTCAATTGCACGAAACCCAAAGTCATCGGTGGCCCCATAGGCCTGGCCACCACGAACACCGCCGCCGGAGAGCCACATGGTGAAGCCCCAATGATTGTGATCGCGACCGTCACCACTTTCGCTCGTTGATGTCCGGCCAAACTCCCCGCCCCAGACGACCAGGGTATCGTCGAGTAGACCACGTTGTTTCAGATCGCGCAGCAACGCGGCCGTGGGTTGGTCGATGTCTTTGGCCAGCTGCGTGGTCGTGGCATTATGGTTGCGATGCGTGTCCCAAGGTTGGCCATTTCCGTAATAAACCTGCACGTAACGCACTCCGCGTTCCACTAAACGCCGCGCCAAAAGACAGCCATTGGCATACGGCGAAGTTCCATATTGCTGGCGAACAGCGGCGGTTTCCTGCTGTAGATCAAACGCATCCGTAGCAGCAAACTGCATCCGGAACGCCGTTTCCATGGACTGAATACGAGCATCGAGTGCGGCTTCGTGGGCATGCTGGGCAGCGTGTTCGTCATTGATCCGACGCAAGAGATCCAGTTGCTTACGCTGCTGGGCGGCAGTGAATTGAGAACTGCGCACGTGCGGCACCATCTTCGTCGGCTCGAGCTGACTGTGGTTGATGTACGTACCTTGAAATTCGCCCGGCAGGAACGCACTGCTCCATAACTCAGCGAACCGCACCGGTCGACCAGGACAAAGAACCACGTAGCCCGGTAAATTGGCGTTCTCACTGCCCAGTCCATACAAACACCACGACCCAATGCTCGGTCGCGACGGCAGGATGGTGCCGTTGTTCATGGCGAAGAGTGCTGGGCCATGATTGGGATTATCTGTATGTAATGAACGTAAAATGCACAGGTCGTCGATACATTGGCTCAGGTGCGGCAGGAGATTACTTACCGGCAGACCGCACGCGCCACGCGGCTGAAATTCATAAGGGACCGGCATCAGTCCACCGGTGGCGTTTTCCGTACGAAAGTTGACTTCCTCTGGTCGCTGACCGGCGAATTGATTGAGTGCTGGTTTGGGATCAAAGAAGTCGGCCTGAAACGGTCCACCGTTCATGAATAGCTGGATGACTCGCTTCGCTCGACCAGGAAAATGCGGCACTCGTTCCGCAGACTCAACCGCCGGACGTTCGTCGCCCCGTCCGTCCTTCACGGCCGTAGCGGCGAAGAGCTGAGCGAGCGTAATGTTTCCCAATCCGCCTCCCATACGTGCCAGTGCGGCCCGTCGAGTGAGAGGGTTAAGTGCGGCGGAAGTTGAGGCCTCCGCGAGCTGAGCCGATCGGGGTTTAAGCGGTGTTTGCATGCTGTTCTCCAGCCTCGTGCCGCTCTCAGAGACAACCGAGTTCTTACATCACAAGGGGTGACAGCAGAGCGACGAATCCGATCATGATGACGACTGCCACGATGAGCCACACGGCGACATTCAGAACCGGCATCCGCAACGCGATCGATTGGATGGGTGCCGGAGCTTGTTGGGATGGGGAGAGTAATTCCGAGGCAAACCAGGCCACCAACTGATTGTCCAGTTCCGTGGCCGACTTAGTTCGAGCGGCCGTTTTTCGCACCAGTAGCCGTTCAATAATGTCGGCCAGCTCCGGTGGAAACTCCGGATTCACCTTGTGGATCGCAGGGGCTCGACCGTGCAAGATAAACTCCTGAGCGCTCGAGACCGTCGCTCCACGGTTGTGTCGCTGGCCGGTTGCACATTCGTACAACACCACGCCCAAGGAATAGAGATCCGATTGTGGCAAGTACGGCATCCCTTGGACCACTTCCGGAGCATGGTAGGCGGGAGTGCCTCGCAAGGCCGCCGGCGTCGACTGATCCGTGTAATCGGCGGCCAAACCGAAGTCGATGAGTCGGGCACGATGCGTGATGGCATCAAGCCAGATGTTGGCAGGCTTGATGTCGTGGTGCACGAGACCCGCCGCATGCAAACGCTGCAGTCCAGCAGCTAACTCGCGTCCGATCCGAGCAACTTCGATAGGTGCCATGCCGCGTTGTCGAGTGAGGCGAATTTCGAGTGTTTCGCCCTTCAGCAGCGGCATCACCTGATACTCGTAACGAGCATCACAACTGGTGTGCAGTATCGGGACCATGTTGGGATGATCTTGTGATAGCTCACGGCATCGCAGTCGCACATCATCGGACGTGATACCGGAGTTGGAAACGCGATGCGGTGTGATCTTGATCGCCACTTCCCGCTGATTCCGCTCATCACGCCCGTACCACACTTCCCCCGTTGATCCGCGAGCAATGAATTTTACGAGTCGATAATCGGACAAATGGGCGGGCAGTTGCAGGGACTCCAGCTTCGACTCCCCTGCCCCTTCCCCTGTTTTGACCGGAGTCGCCACTTGTTCTCCACTGGAAAGCATCGAGTGAAAAAGTTGCAGCGAAGCACTGGTGTTGATACCGGAATGATGAGGCAGCGTGGCTCTGCTGCCGCCGAGCGTTTGCGGCGCTACCGTGTCACGCAGACTAACCGCAGGAGCGGTGGAATCGTCGGAGCCCGTCCGGTTTTCACGTAGTCGTTGAGCGATTCGCCCCAGCATTTCCGGGGATAGACTTTCAGGAGTTCGCAGCAAAATCGCATCTAAACCACGGACAAAAGACTCATCGGTCGCCAAGCTTGGCAGAGCCTGCAGGTAGTAGTCGGCACGCACCGGGAGATTGCGACGACGACGAAAATCGACGTCAATCGCACAGAGTTCTACCGCCGTTGGTATGCGAGCCATTCCGATTGGTAACAGATCTTCACTGATGAGCGGCGTCTTGTCCGCCAGCCAGGCCCGCTCAAAACGCCGCGTGGCCTCTTCCAATTCGGCTCGATCCGCCAACGTCAGCAGAGGAGAATTTATTATGGCGGTGAGTCGATCGTTCATTAACCACAAACCTTCGGTGGAGCTACCCCATCAGCAATCCTGGAAACTTCCGGCGACCTGACTGTGCGAATCGTATCAAAAAATTCCATTTTCGGTAGATAAATAAACACATTACCGAGCGTTAAACTTCTGTTCATTTTTCGTCAGAACGCTCATCAGCCATAATCTCACTGCCAAAACGCATTTTTTTCCACCAAACCTTGCCGTTTTTTAATTTTCATCCCGCAAAACTGGTGGGTTCAAGGGCGAGCTGCGTCTTCGAATTGATCCGTGCGCCCCGAAACATTTGAGTCGTCGGCGGGCGCATCTCCCGGGGTCGTTTCGATGTAAACGTCTAGCAACTGTCCCACATACAGCTTGGGACCGGCTTGTTCAGGGGCTTGGAGCGCGTAAATCACCTGCAGCACTCGGGTGTCCACTCGTTCGGTGTTATCCCCCGATAACCAGCGCTTCGGGATGATTACGGGCTCAACGCGAACAAAGTTCATGGCGATTTCCTGGCTTGCATCCCCGCGCACCAGCGCCTTGGCTGGCGCACCCCTCCGGTAGCGGGGGGCATCATGTTCGTCAATGTCGACGCGAACATGCAATGTGTCGATGTCACCCAGCACGAGGAGTGCCTGATTGGCGGCGGCGCTAACATATTCGCCCGGCCTGATGTTTACTTGAAGCACATGGCCGTTGATCGGCGACCGCACGAGGGCACGCTGGATTTCCGTTTCCACCTGCGCGATCTGTGCTCGAGCCGCTTCGACATTGGCACGAGCCACCTGCAGGTCTTCTTCCCAGCTTCCCGCACGCAGGAGCGCATCTTCCGCCTGGGCGCGTGCGACATCCTGCTGAGCCGCCTCCAGCTTCAGCTGTCGCTGCATGTGCTCTTCATCCGTGATAACGCGGGAGCCGATGAGTTTCTGGCTGCGTTCCGCCTGATCTCGCCACATGCGCAAATTCGCCTCGGCTAACCGCACTTTGGCTTCGCTGGCTGGTAACTCTTCCGCCCGGGGAAGTGCGGCCAGTCGGCGTAGTTGAGCTTCGGCCACCTGAAGGGCCGCTTGGAGTTGGGCTTGCTGTGCGTGGAGGTGACGATCGTCGACTTTGAAGAGTGGGTCACCTTGACGTACTTGTTTGCCGACTTCTCGCGCCGGTACGTAGACCTCCAAGACGACCCCCGACAGTGCGGCACCGATCGAAATGTTTTGCGTTTGGGGCTCGATAATGCCGTACCCCGCAATCGACTCGGTATACGGCGAGCGTGCCGGTGAGGCCGGAGGAATGGTTTCGGGGATCGCAAATACCTTCTGGGAATGGAGGGAATGATAGACGCCAAATATCAGCATACCGATGGCAAAGCCAGGCAATATCCATTTAGCCAACCAATTCCCACTCATCGCTGACTCTCCTCAATTCGTTCAATACGTCCATCACTCATGTAGACCAGTCGATCGCCAAACTCCAACACGCGACTGTCATGCGTCACCACAATCACCGATCGTTCGGCTCGGATCGCGACGCTCCGCAAGAGTTCCATAATCCGCTGTCCGGATTGGGCATCGAGTGCAGCGGTTGGTTCATCACACACCAGCAGTCGTGGTTCATGAATGAGTGCCCGAGCAATCGCCACTCGCTGCTGTTGACCGCCGGAAAGCTGATTGGGTAACGAGCGGCATTTCGAGCCCAGTCCGACTGACTCCAATAGCTGTTCGGCGCGCTGCACTGCCCTCGATCGACTCATGCCGCCAATGATGAGAGGCACTGCGGCATTCTCCGCCGCGGTTAACGAAGGCAGTAAGTTGTATTGCTGGAAGACGAAACCGATATGTCGAGCGCGAAAGCGTACGAGCCGACCACCACGTAATTGGCGCAGATCCTGATCGAGCACGTGAAGTTCGCCCTGCGTGGCATCCAGCAAGCCGGCGATAATCGAAATGAGAGTGGTTTTACCGCAACCGGATGGCCCGACGAGCAGCGTCATCTCTCCCAGGTAGATTTCTAGATCGACGCCGGCGAGTGCGCGCGTGCGAGTTTCCCCGGCGCCAAAATCTTTCATCAGTCCGCGACAAGAAACGGCAGCTGTTCCAGCTTGATTCATCCGCTTGCTGCTTTCCGTCGTCGTTCCCATGCCGATCCTGCTTCATGTTGCAAATAAGCTGAAACAAACCTGAAACGCGATGCTTGACAGTGTCACGAAAATATCACCTCAAAAACCTATCCTCGGAAGACCACCGCCGGTTCCAAGACGAGTACTCGCCGGATGCTGATGAGCGCCGTGAGCGTTATGATCACCAGCACTGCCGCTCCCACTCCATACAGCGCCACGGGATCGAGGTAGAGGCCGGTTAAGTGCGTGATCGGGCTTGTCGCTTCAAAGAAAAGAGCGGTGAGTCCGATCCCGATACCATACCCCAAGCTGCCGACGCAAACGGCTTGCAGCAAGATCATACCGATCAGGTGCCAATTATCGACGCCCATGGCCTTAAGCGCCCCGAATTGCCGCAGATTCTCCAAGGTGAAGAGATAAAACGTTTGCCCTGTCACCGCCGCTCCGATGATGAAACCGAGCGTGATCGTGATGCCGAAATTGACGGGGATGCCGGTCGATCCCAGAAAATAATGCACGGTTTTCCAGAAGAACTGTTCACGGCTCAGAGCCATCAGTTCGGTGCGTGAACTAATTCGTTGGCAGACTTCCGTGGCCTCTAAACCTGGCTTAGGTTGAGCCAGGATGAAGGTCATCAGACTGCGTTCGCGCGGCACAAAACCAGCTGCTTGACTGTAGCGCGTGTAGAGCACTGGCAAGGTGGTGAAGGGTGGCAGTGCCTTGCAGATACCGACGAGTACCGCGCGGCGGTCATTGAGATGAAACACTTTGCCCAACTGCAGTGGCTCGCCAGGCCACATGTATTCGAACCCCGCTTTATCGACGACGACAGCATCTGGACGGCGCAGGTCGCCTAGGTTGCCGAGGACCATTTCGCGGGGAGCACCCGCGAGGCTTTGATCATCCAGTCCAAACAGAATGACATTACGAAAATTGCCGTTCTCCAAACGGGCTCGCACTTGCCCCTTATACAGACGTACGGCCCAGTCCACTCCTTCGATTCCACGGACACGCTGCAAATCGGTTTCGGGCAATCCGGGCACTTCATCGATGAACCGCACCTTGTTGTCCATCACCCAGATCGCAGCGTCACTGACATCCAAAATCTGGCTGGCGGTCCGCTTAATGATGCCGACAAAAATCGAGACCTGCTGCGACATCAAATGACTGGCAAAGGCCACACCCAGGATCAACCCAAAGTATTTGCCTCGATCTCCAATCAGCATCCGCAGGGCAAGCCAAATCATCGAGTCTCACTCACTGGAGAGCCGTCCCGCCCGGACTGGCACTCAACCGAAAACTGAATTGGTAAGCGTGCTGTGCGTATCGGCGAACGAATCGCGTTCGATTCCGAGCGCATGCAGAATGCTCAAATACAGCTGGGACAGGGGCGTCTTGTCCTGGCGCCAATAGGTGCCATGTTTCAGTCCCAATTTGCTACCACCGGCCAGCATGGTGGGCAGATTCGTAGGATTGTGCGTCGTACTGGCACCGCTGCCAAACAGCACCAGCGTGTGATCGAGCACCTTACCACCCGCCTCGCTGAACCCTCGCAAACGATCCAGGAAGTACGCCAACTGCTGACTCAAAAATAAATCGTACTTGGCAAACTCCAGTTGCCCCGCCTTGTCGTCGGCATGCGACAAACTGTGATGCGTGCGAGTGAGTCCAAGTTTCAGTGGGAATGTATCGCTGATCCCCATCCCATCCTCACGGTTCAGCATGAACGAGACAGATCGAGTGATATCGGCATCGAAGGCGAGTGCAATCAAATCGAACATGTTGCGATAGTACTCGCGCGGGTCCCCCTCGGAGCTGGCATCCAGGTTCAGACGCGAATAATCTTGAGTCTTGAGTGGAATGTCGATCCATTTCTCGGAAGCTGCCAGTCGTCCTTCGACTTCGTTGAGCGAGGTGAGATACTGATCCAGCTTTTCGCGGTCAGACTGTCCGAGTTGTTGATTCAAGGAACGTGCGCTTTCCAAAACTGCATCCACCAACTTGATCTGTCGCTGCAACGCCACTCGCTGGTTACTCAGCGATTCACGTTCGCCGCGGAAGAGTCGCTGAAACAGTCGGCGGGGATTATTCTCCGCTGGGATCGGCTTGCCTTCCTGGTTGTAGGAGATCGTACCGGTGCGCGATAGGAATCCGACTCCCGCATCGATTGACAACACCAGCGATGGCTGACGACAGTACTGCCGAGTGTGCTGTGCGACAACTTGATCGAGCGAAACGGTGTTGAAGGTACCAGGCTTGGGATTGTGCAGCGGCGCTCCGGTGAGCCACATGTCCGAGCACATGTGGGGATCAGCCTTCACACCATTGGGATGATGCAGACCTCCGAGGAAACTCACGTGTTCGCGAAATTCTCGCAGCGGCGCGGTCGATTCACCAAACTCAAATTCACGCCCCTCTTTCGTCGGAAACCAACTCCATTGCCCCATCTCATGGCGAGCGTGTGGCAGGGACATGCCGTTGGCTGTGTAGATCGCACAGAAGCGCCGAGCGGGCTGGGACGCAGCCTCAGCACCCATCGCCTCCAACAGCGGCAGCGCCAGAGATACTCCGGCGATTCCTTTCAGCAGCGTACGACGATCAAGTGAACGAGTGGTGGTCATGATGATGGACCTGCGGGGGCTGGCGATGGAAGGGGTTGATGTTGAGCGTGAACGCAGTGAGTTGGCCCGTGACCGACCATACGGTCGCTCGGAAGATGTTCGTTACTTCTGCAGGAAGAGATCGCTTTCGATGATCGCTCGTAGCATGGCTCGACTGGGATAATCGGTCTGCTGGAATTCTACGGCACGTGAGCGGAGTGAAACAAGTTCGTTATAGGTGAGGGTCCGTCCGACGGCATAACAGGCGAGATGTTTGAGATAGCTGAAAGCAACTTCCGGCATGTATTCACCCACCAGATATTGTTTCAGCTCGACGACATCCGCCACGTCGCGGCCGGTTGGAAGCTGGCTGCGGGTGTCGCTACGCTCGGCATCACCCTTGAGCAACCCGGCGGCGTTGAAACGTTCCAGTGGCAAGCCCCACGGATCAATTCCTTGATGGCACTTGGCACACCCTGGCTGCTCGCGATGCTGTTGTAGTTTTTCGCGCAAGCTGAGTTTCGATTGGTCACCTTCGGGGAGTCGCGGCACATTCGGGGGCGGATCAGCGGGTGGTTGAGCAATAATTTTCCGTGCCAGCCACGCTCCACGCTTGATCGGATTCGACTCGCGGCCGTCCGATAGTCCCGCCAGAATGCTCGCTTGCGTGAGCACTCCACCCAAATGCGGCTGATCGTGAACAACAGGACCGAACTGAAAACCGTGCTCTGCCCGTTCTCCCAATCCGTAATAGTCTGCCACCACTTCGTTAGCAATTACATAGTTGGCAGCGACGAGTTCCCGCAGCGAACGATCACCGCGGATCAGATAGGTCAGTAGTTCGATCGGCTCGCGTCGTAATTCCGCTTTCACATCACGTTTGAGCCTGGGGAAGCGTTCGGTATCGACCGCCACCACATCGAATTTGTCCAGCTGTAGCCACTGCCGCGTGAACTCCTCGAAAAACGCAGCGCTGCGAGCATCGCTGATCAGTCGATCGGATTCCGCCGCCAAGTTCGAGCGCAGCTTACCGGTTGCCGCGAGTGATAACAGTCGCTCGTCGGGCGGGCCATTCCA
Organism: Pirellulaceae bacterium; assembly: GCA_044235425.1. Lineage (GTDB taxonomy): Bacteria > Planctomycetota > Planctomycetia > Pirellulales > Pirellulaceae > JBJSXJ01. Next base: position 27,637 of record JBIIHW010000004.1, on the reverse strand, counting down.
CAGGAAGTACGAAAGTTTTGCGGCCAGTTCCCAATCGTCGATCGGCTCGGCTTCCGGTCCCTGACTGGTTTCAATCAAGAATAAGAACTGAGGTGCTGTGAGGACGACGAGGAGCGCATCTTTAATCGCCGCGCGAAAATCATGCTGCTGATCGAAACTTTGCCGCCAGACCTCGGTGAGCATCTTGAGCTGCGATTCACTCACGGGGCGCCGAAAGGCTCGGGTCGCGAAGGAACGCAGAATATCGCTAGCGTAGGCCGCTGGATCATCGCGGCGCGGCGAGTCAATGAAGATCGATCGATGGCCAAGAGGCGGCCACTGCTCATAAAAGGGCCCCTCGAAATCAATCGAGCGGATGAGGAGTCGAGGCATGTCGCGACCATCGGTGTACTCGCTGCGCACGCCAATTTCACGCACGCCCGCCAAGTAATTCACATTGTCAACTTCCACATCGGGACTGGGATAATCGTTGATCGCACCAAAGAATTCGTAGCCGCGCAGTTCACCCGCCGCGACTGGTCGAGCCGTTCCGACACGCGCGAGCGTACTGCCACAATCGCGACGGAGTCCCAGGTGGACGCCGAGCAGCGGCTCGCGACGCTCAAACTGCAAAAACCGTTTTGCCTGCGGATGATCGTCCGCGAGTTGCGTAAGGGACAGTTCCTGGAGTCGACTGCCATCGCCCAGTTGGGCAATCACGGGCAGTTCTCCAGCCGCTAGTCGCACGATCAGATATGGCGCAACCTCGCCCGCCTTCGGCTCCGCCAACGCACTGGTAAAGGAACGATTCCCCAGTCGCAGGTGCAAAGGATTCTGAGCGGCACCCGCAGCCAGTCCGACGTCGACTTGGTAGATGCCGGCTGAGTTCAGGGTGGCGACTCCGACACGCGCAGTAGCCGGAAGATTTGAAAACGGCGGGGACGATGCACCCGTCGCCGCTTTCAGCGGTACCACCATCGACCGTTCCGTACGTGCTCCCGGCACGCCGGCATCCAGCAGCAGTCCGTCGTCATAGCGAGCGGCACGAACCGTCACTCGGAAGTTACCTTGATCCGGCAATTCACGCAGCGAGATTTTGAAGTTCGCTTGCGGTCCGTACGTATTCGAACGACCGAATACCTCGGGGCTGGGAATCGCCGGCCGCAGTACCAGACCTTCTGGAACCGCTTCATGAGCGAGACCGCGCGGGTAACCCGGAGTACCACGCATACAGGCAAAGACCGCATGATAAATACTGTCGTAATGACGCCAGCCGCGGACCGTGTCGTTGCCCGCATATCCTTCAATGAAATCAAACTTCGTGCGCATCCGCAGCGGCTCAAACGCGAACGGTTTCTCCAGCGCCGGCTGCGTCACCGAGAAATCGCGATTGTTCAGTAAGTCGCTGTTCGCACCCAAAATCAGCTTGTCCGGGCAAGGTTCACGGTTGATCCCTTCGCCTAGTTCCATCCGAAAGAATTGAATTGTCGGCTTTTTGTTTTCGTCGACGATCGTCCGATCAAGGGCTCGCGAGGCAATCTCGAAATAGGATTCCAACAGCAGCGGCGAGAGCGACAAGGTCTTATCGTGATTGGTGAAACCATCCTTCGAAATTCCATCAGCTGGCAATGAGGTCGTGACATCCTCCTCTAAATGCAGCAGGTCGCGCAGCGTTCGCCGATACTGGGTCACGGTGAGTCGTCGGATGGAACCATTCTTGGCACGTTGTCGGGTCTTGGCGAGCAGCGTCACACGCTCGATCCAACTCGTTACCGCCTGCCGCTCCGCCGCTGTCGGCTGCGGCTCGTCGCTCGGCGGCATCGCTTCCTCCGCCATTTGGCTGCGAATTGCTTCCAGCAAACCGAAATGCCGATCCTCCGGCTCCCCCGTCAACTGATCCACTCGGACTCCTGACTTCTGCTCGTCTGCTCGATGACAACGTTCGCAGTACTGGCGCAATACCGGTTGGACATCGGTACGAAAACGCTGGGCCTCGGCCGCGATCTGAGCGTCGGGTGAGGGTGAGGGGTTCGGGTTGGCGGGGTTCGGGTTGGTGGGGTTCGGGTTGGTGGGGTTTTGGGGAGCGTTTTGTGCGCGGGCGGGACAGGCTAGTATCCCAAGGGCCGCCACCAGGAGGCTGCGGCAGAGAATCAAGCGGAAAAGGGCAGCGTAATCGCTGGTACTTGCCAGCCCCGTACTTGCCAGCCCCGTGCTTACCAGACCGGTGCTTGCCAGACCGGTTGTGGCCGACGAGCGGCCGGAGGCAGTTGAACGGGCGTCATATCGCAAGCGCGACCGGCGGTGAGTTGCGGAACTTAGCACAATCAGTCAACTTTCGAGGAGCCACGTTCTTACTCGTTATTCAGACGGCTTTTCCGCCGAGCTGCTGGGAGCCGGTGCTGCTCCGCCTTCAGCCGGTTTCTCAGTATCTTTATCCGCCGGTTTATCGCTTGGTTTATCACTAGGCTTATCCGCCGGCTTGTCACCGGAGTTCTCGCCAGCTCCGTCCGCTGATTTGTCGGCCGGTTTGTCCGCGGACTTATCGGCTGGTTTGTCGGCTGGTTTGTCACCCGGTTTTTCCGCTCCCGGGGCGTTGGAGTCAGACCGGGAACGGTCGTCGCCTCGTCCCTCACGTCCTGAGCCTGAGCCACTGGAGCTGCCCGGTGCACTGGAGCTGCCTGGTGCACTGGAGCTGCCTGGTGGTCCCGAGCTGCTTGGTGATCCTGAGCCGAATCCGCGGCTACTTCCCCAGCCTCCACGGTCGCGCGAACTGCCGCTGCTGGAACTGCCGCTGCTGGAACCGGCACTGCCAAACGACGAGCGGCCGGAACTGCTCGCACCCGTCGCTTTTGCTTTCTCGGCGGCTTTCAAACATTCGCTCGGGGTCACGACGCCGTCGCGGTTAAGGTCGAACCCAGCGAACTCGGCCGCTTTCGCCTCCGTCCACCCGGTTGCGTATTCCGCCATCGTGACCTGTCCATCCTCATTGGCATCATTACGAGTGAACCAGTCGGGAAGGCCCTTGGGCAGTTTTTCAAGGGCGGTGCGCTGGCGGTACCCGACGATCTTTTCGGGACCGTTCTTGCCCGCCTGCGCGGGATCTCGCGATCGTCCACCCCAGCCACTGCCGCTGGCCGGCGTTTCGCCCGGTCGACCACCAGTGGCGGCGCCGCTGCTGGCGGTCGACGAGCTGGAGGAGCTTTCTTTGCCGAAGTTGGCGAGCTTGGTAACAAGTTCTTCGAGAGTGATGACACCGTCGTTATTGGCGTCTGTTTCTCGGGTAATGCTGCGAGCATTCGACCATTCGTTCTTTTCGAGCTGACCGTTTTTGTTTTCGTCGTACTGCTTAAGCAGACCCTCGGCGTAACGACGGACGCGCTGCGCTTCTTCGGAGGCACCGGAACCACTGGCACCAGCACTGGCAGCAGAACTACGTGGAGCACTGCGTGCCGCCACAGCCGCCGCTCCCGTGCTGGTGGCCGCCCATTTCTGATTCACCCGCTCGCATAATTCACCCTTCGTGATAAAGCCATCCTTGTTGGAGTCCGCATCTCGATCGATAAGTCCGTTAGCGCCGCGGGTTTCGAGATCTTCGAGCAATTGGTTTTGATTCCGGTCGAATTCGCGAAACATCCGCTCCACATAATCCAACACTCGGCGATCGAAGCGGGATTCCAGGGCGATGGCATTGAGACCTGGTCCGGCATCGCTAAAGCCAGCCGTTTTAGGCACTTTCGGCAATTCACCAAAACCAGCCGAAGGCCCACTCGAACTGGCCACCGAAGCAGTAGCGGAGCTGGTTGAGGGGGAGGAAGAGGAACTGGGCGCCGGGCCACGTCCACTGCTACCGGGAGGCACTCCGCCGGGGGGACCACCGCTTCCTTCGGGATTACTCTGTTCGAAAATTTGGATGGCTCGGTCCACTGGAATCGGTTTGCTCAAATCAATTCCCGATGGACCCGCGACTCGTTCGAGCACCTCCTTGGCTCGCCCGGAGAGCTCGTCTGGTTCGAGTAAACCATTTCCATTGCGGTCTTTACCGCGAATATACTCCTTCGCGTCGCGGCCTCCGCGGAACTGTGCTGCAGCGTTCGTCGGGGCGATGAGCTGCCAGGTGGTGGCGATCGTCAGGGCGAACCGTAGTGCGATCAGAGTGTAGGAAGACTTTCGAATCATGCGACCACCTGGCTCTGGGCCGATAGACAGAAAACGAGACCGTTCACTTTGTTATCGAACGGGCGGGAATGTCAAGCCGCTGGCGAATTGTTTTGCCGGGCAAGATTTCCTGAAACTGTGCGACTCCCGACACGGACACTCGCTAAAACGAAACTTTCCGATCATATTGGTGTTTTTGCACTGTTTGGGCGCAGGGCAAAATTACGGTGTGAAACAATTCCGTGAGGGTTGCGAACGACAGGTCTGGGGAAGTGGTCGCCGGAGCGGTCACGGGCCTGTCCGAATAACCCCGCCATTCGTCCCAAGTTTCGGGAGACCATGCGATCATGCGATTATCAACTTTCTCAGCCATTAAATCGATTGTTCAGGTCGTGGCGGTTGCGGCCCTGGTAGTGACAACGGCCAGTTCTGCTCTAGCCCAACCGGGTGGTGGTGGCCGTGGTGGTTTTGGCCGCGGCGGCTTCGGCATGTTTGGTGGCGGCGGCGGTAACGAACTCATGCTGCTCCTCAATGATGACATTCGCGAAGAGCTCGGTTTGGTCGACGATCAGATTGAGAAACTGCGAGCGATCAGCGATAAGCAGCGCGAGGAGATGCGGAGCATGTTCCAAGGCGCCTTTGGGGGTGGCCAGGGTGGCGGCACGGAAGAGGAACGTCAGAAGCGATTTGAAGAAATGCGTACCAAGCTCCAGGATCGCATGGCTGAGATTCAAAAGGATGTCGACGGCATTCTGCTGCCTCATCAGTCTAAACGCATCAAGCAGATCGGTCGTCAAATGCGACTGCGCGGCATGACGGGCAGCATCAACAATGATGTGTTGGCCGAAGAGCTGAAGCTGACCGAAGAACAGAAAGAGAAGCTCCGCGAGAAAGCTGTTGATGTGCAGAAGAAGCTCAACGAAAAGCTGGCTAAGCTACGCAAAGAAGCCGAAGACGATCTGCTCTCGGTCCTCTCCGTCGAACAGCGAGTGGAATACAAGGAATTGGTTGGTGAACCATTCGATACGCAGCGGATGATGACCCGCAGTTTCGGCGGTCCGGGCGGTCCTGGTGGCGGACCAGGTGCTCCGGGCGGCCCACCAGGCGGTGGCCGGGTTGGCCGTGGTAACCAAAACAATAATTAGTCGTTATTGTTGCTGGATCGTTTAACGAGGGAACAGGTTCGTTCATGGTAACGATGGAAGCCGGTGAGATTCTTCTACAGCGTGGACTGCTGACTGCTCAGCAACTGGAGTTGGCGCGGGCAGCGGGTGGCGATGGTGCTCGACTGGTCGAAACCGCCGTCGAGCGTGGTTTTGTGTCCGAGGAATCTGCGCTACGTGCCATCGGCGAGGAAGTGGGACTGGATTTTATTGACTTGGGCGCGGCCGAGGTAGATCTGTCGTTGCTCAAGACATTTCCCCATCGACTCATTCACCGACAAGCCTTGTTTCCCGTGCGTAAGGAGGCGGGTTCGCTGCTGGTCGCCACCAGCAATCCCTTCGACCTGTATCCGCTGGATGAGGTCAGTGCGGCGACTGGACAGGCGGTCACGCCCGTGCTCGCCGCGCGCCATGAAATCGCCAAGCTTATCAAACGTCATCTGGGCGTGGGTAGTGAAACGGTCCAGGGGCTGATCGAACAGACAGCCACCGCCGATGAAGATGTGCAGCTCCTGAGCGACATTGAAGCGGATGGTTCTGAACTATCCGAGATGGCTCAGGAGGCATCCGTCGTACGCCTGGTTAATGAAATTCTGCTGGAAGCGATCGAAACTCGCACGAGTGACGTGCATATTGAATCGCAGGCGGATGGTATCACGGTGCGCTATCGCATTGACGGGATTCTGCACCCGCAGCCGATGCCGCCCGAGATTGCACGCTTTCAATCGGCCATCGTCAGTCGACTCAAAATCATGGCCCGTCTCAACATCGCCGAGAAACGACTACCGCAAGATGGTCGCATGAAACTGCGTGTGGCGGGTCGAGAGGTGGATGTGCGCGTGTCGGTGATCCCGATGATTCATGGCGAAGGCATCGTCATGCGTATCCTGGATAAGGGTTCGATGACCTTCGAACTGCGTAAGCTGGGGATGGCGTCCGACACGTATCAGACTTTTCGTGAACTGATCTCCATGCCGCACGGAATTGTGCTGGTGACGGGCCCGACCGGCTCTGGCAAAACCACAACTCTGTATAGCGCCCTCATCGAAATCAACACCGATGATGTAAAAATCATCACCACGGAAGATCCCGTCGAATATCAGCTTGCCGGTATCAACCAAATTCAAGTGCATTCGAAGATTGGACTGACGTTCGGTGCTTCGCTGCGGAGCATCTTGCGTCACGATCCCGATATTGTGCTGGTGGGCGAAATTCGCGATTTAGAGACGGCGGAAAACGCCATTCAAGCGTCACTCACCGGTCACTTGGTTTTCAGCACGCTGCACACAAACGATGCGGCTGGGGCATACACGCGTCTCGTTGATATGGGAGTGGAGCCGTTTTTGGTGGCCAGCACGGTGGAGGCGGTGATGGCGCAGCGACTCGTTCGCCGTCTCTGCCCGCACTGCAAAGTTGCCTATCATCCGGACCGCAGCGACCTGCCCACCGATTTCCCGATCGACCAGATTCCCGCCGAAGGTTTGTACAAAGCGGTCGGCTGCAAGAGCTGTCGCCAAATTGGCTTCGCGGGACGAATGGGCATCTATGAACTCATGGTGACCAGCGACGAGGTGCGTCAGTTGGCTCATGATCGAGCCAGCAGTTGGAAAGTGAAGCAAGCCGCAGTGAAGGCCGGAATGGCAACGCTGCGACAAGATGGCTTCCAGAAAGTGCTGGCTGGTTCTACGACGGTGGATGAGATTGCGTCGGCCACCAAGGGTGATCGGGAAATGTCGCTGCGCTGACGTCGCCCCCGATCTTCGCTTTTGGTTCTAACTTTGCCCACGAAACGGTGCCATGCCTGAATTTGCCTACGTAGCTCGAAACGTCTCTGGAGCGAAAGTCTCGGGAACGATCAGCGCCACCTCCGAGCGAGAGGCGCTGTCGTTGATTTCGAGCCAATCGCTGTTTCCAGTGAGTGTGACGGCGACCAAGGCCGCCACCACGCGCTCCGGTAGTCGACGAGTGCGTGGACAACTGATGGCCGTCGTCTACAACCAACTTGCCGGTCTGATGCGCAGCGGCGTGCCACTGTTGAAATCACTCGCTGTCCTCCGCGAACAATCCTCCCATCCCGTGCTCAAAGAAGTCTTGCGGGAAGTGCATAGTAAAGTTGAGGACGGTACGACGCTGGCGGAAGCGATGGCGCGGTTCCCCAACGCCTTCAGCGAAATGGCGATCAACATGGTTCGCGCCGGTGGCGAAGGTGGTTTCCTGGAAGATGCGCTGGAACGTGTTTCCTACTTCACCGAACAACAAGAGGATCTAAAGGGCCGCACGATGGGAGCGCTCGCTTATCCCATCTTCTTGAGCGTCGTCGGCTCGGGCGTCGTCTCCGGACTTATGATTTTCTTTGTGCCAAAATTCGCCACGCTCTTCGAAAATCTGCGTGCCCGAGGTGAATTACCGGTACTTACCGAATGGCTCTTGTGGTTCAGCGACACGTTGCGCTTTTACGGCTGGGCGGTGGCCCTGATCGTCGCGTTTTTAGCTCTCTGGATTCGAGGTTGGTTGGCAACCGAAACCGGGCGCCAAACCAGCGATCGACTGAAACTTCGGATCCCCGTACTGGGTAGTATTTTCCAGAGCTTGGCGGTGGCGCGATTTTGTCGAGTGCTCGGGACGCTCCTGCACAATGGAGTGCCCATTTTGAAGTCGCTCGAAATCAGCCGTGACACGACCGGTAATCGACTCTTGAGCCAAGCGATTGCGAAGGCTTCCGAGAACATTTCAGCCGGTCAGTCGCTCGCGCAACCCCTGGCTGCCTGTGGTTACTTTCCCCGCGATGTCGTGGAAATGATCGCGGTGGCAGAAGAATCAAATACACTCGACCGAGTGTTGGTGGATATTGCAGATGGGCTGGAGAAGCGAACATTTCGGCGACTCGATCTCGCCGTGCGACTGCTCGAACCACTCATGCTGCTACTGTTGGCTGGAATCGTGCTGGTGGTAGTGATTGCTCTCTTGATGCCCGTGATCAAGATGAGCAGTACGGTGTAACCAGCTAGCTGGATTTTTGAACAAGGAGTTTTGATGATGCGTGAGAGTCTGAATTGGAATCAACGTCGACGCCGGAAACTGGCTTTTACTTTGATGGAAGTGTTGTTGGTGCTCGTGATCCTCGTGATTCTCGGCGGCATCGTGGGCGTCTCCATCAGTGCCACGCGTAAGAAGGGGCTCGTCGGTGCCTGCAAAGTGCAACTGAATTCGCTCAAGGGGCCACTCGAGAGCTTCTACACCGACATCGGCACTTACCCCTCGACCCAGCAAGGACTCAACGCGCTGCGCCAACCACCCGGCGATTTGCGTAACCCTGCCAAGTGGACGGGACCATACGCCGGTGGTGATGTGGAATTGGATCCGTGGAGCAATCCGTATCAGTACGAAAGTGATGGGATCTCCTATCGCGCCTGGTCATGCGGCCCCAACGGCCAAAATGAAAATGGAAGTGGTGACGATGTCATGGTTGTGGGTGAATAACCGACGTCGGTCGGGTCGCTTGGCCAGTCGCCCCGCAGCGGGTTTCACCTTGATGGAAATCATCTTGGTGCTCGCTCTGCTCATCATCGTTGGGAGCGTCGTCTGGATGCAGCTGCGATCTCCCTGGGAATCCGTTCGCCTGCGATCAGCTGGTTCCCTGATTCAATCCGAGTTTGGCCGAACGCGCGTTCGCGCGATGCGTACCGGTCAAACTCAAACGTTCCAGTTTCAAACCGGTGGTAACACCTACTCCTGCCAGTCCTGGCAAGGGCCCGGTGATGACCAGAATTCGATGAATATCTCCACCGGCTTCGATGCCTCACAGCCCGCCGCACAGGCGGCCGCGCGCCCGTGGAGTCATCAAGGGCAACTGCCCGAGAACGTGCAGTTCCTCGGCGCGGAAACCCAGGCTGATACGCGCGCCGCCATGATCCTGGGCAACGGCACCGGCTTCAGTGCCACTCCCGCACCGTCGACGGCTAATGGCAACTTAACCGGTGACGCCGATGGTGGCGGCACTCCCTCCGCGCCGATTCTTTTCTACCCAGATGGAACCACGTCCAATACGCATGTCGTCCTGATGAATAGTCGGCAGCAATGTGTCGTCGTGTCGCTCCGCGGAATCACTGGTCAGACTCGAGTCAGCGATGTGAAATCGCTCCAAGAGGTCCGCTAATGCAAATGTCACTCGGTTTCCACCGCTCGCGACGACCGACCGCACCACGCGGCATCACGCTCTTCGAAGTACTGCTGGCAATCGCTATCCTTGGCGGCTCCATGGTGGCGATTGGCGAAATGATGCGCACCGGCTCTCGTTCTGCCATCGAAGCGCGGGAAGTCACTCGCGCCCAACTCTACGCCGAAACGATCATCGCTGAAATCGCCGCTGGGGTCCTGCCCTCCCAAGCCGTGAACGATCAGCCGCATGCTAACGACCCGGATTGGCTCTACAGCATTCAGTCGGATAGCACCAGTCAGGCTGGCCTGCTGATGATTCAAGTCACGATGCGACAAGCGAACGTCCCTCCCAACAAACGCCCGCTCAGCTTCTCACTCGTCCGCTGGATGGTTGATCCGAGTATCGACTTGGCCGATCCCGCCACCACTGGCACCAATGGTTCTTCCAGTTCCAGTGGTACCTCCACCAGCACCGGAACCAGCGGCTCAGGGGCGAATGGCGCTGCTAGTGGCTCCAGCACCGGAGGAGTGAACTGATATGTCAATCCGCACTGGACATTTCCAACATCCCTCGGATCGTTCCGGCACGACACTTCTCGAGCTCATTCTCGCACTCGCCCTTTCCGTGCTCCTGCTCGGCGCAATCGCCCTGGCAATTCGCTTCAACCTGCGAACGCTCGACAGCCGCCGCGCCGACGTTGAGGAAGCACAGTTAGCTCGCGCTGTGCTGCGCATGATCACCGACGATCTCCAGAGTGCCGTGCAGCACGAAGTCGTCGACTTCAAACCACTCGAAGATATCGCCACCAGCGCATTGTCGGCGCAAGTAAGCAATGCGGTGAATGCGCTGAGTTCCGCCGCCGGATCTGCCACGGGTGGCTCCACATCCAGTGGTGGAGGTGCCAGCAGCGGCAGTGGCAGTCCCAGCGGTTCATCCTCTTCGAACAATTCCAAGAGCGGCAATTCGAGCAGCGGTCCTTCCTCGTCCTCCGGCCAAGGTGGTGGGTCGAGCAGCGGTGGCAGCAGTAGTCCCTCTTCATCCTCGGGTAAAACCGGCGGTACCGGCGCGGGGAACAGTGGTGGTGGAACAACGGGCGGCACGAGCAGCGGCGGTGCAAGCTCAAGTGGGGGCACCAGCGGCAGCTCAGCCTCCGCGTCCGATCCCTCCGCGAACACCACCGATATCGCCTCCACCGCCGCACCGCCGCCGATTCCCGGTTTGTATGGGAATCAATATGAACTGCAACTCGATGTCAGTCGGCTCCCGCGTCTCGACCAATACCAATCGATGACGGGTCCCACCGGCACGCTCAACGATATTCCCAGCGCGGTTAAAACGGTTGCCTACTACTTGCGCGGTGCCAACCAGCCAGCACCTGATACCGGTTTCGCCGCGACCGGCGCACTCTCGCAGCAAGACGCCGCCCGTCCGGGACTTGTTCGCCGTCAATTAGATCGCGCTGTCAGTTTGCAAGCCTCCTCCTCAGGCAACAGCAGCCTCAATCAACTCGGTGAACTCATCGCACCAGAAGTGGTGAGCATCGAGTTCCGTTATTCTGACGGTTCACAGTGGCTCACTGAATGGGATTCCAGTCAGATGCAGGGGTTGCCTGTGGCGGTCGAAATCCTCGTGGGTTTGCAACCGTCACTCGCCTATGCCGACCCGAACGACACGTCGACGATCACGAAGAAGGCGGGGACTGAAGTTCCCAAAATGTATCGTCACGTGGTGCGATTGCCAGCGGGTAAGATTCCGGTGATCGCAGATGGTACGACGTCCGACGGTAGTGAATCGTCTGATTCGAGTAGTTCTGGTTCTGGTGGTTCTGGAGCGACCGGCTCAGGTTCCACCGGCACCGGCTCGACGGGAGGCCCCTGATGATGTCTTCCGTTAATCCTCACCGCGATCGTTATCGCTCGGTTGGTCGCGGTCGGCGCACTCGACCGGCTCGCGGGATCATCTTGATTGTGGTTTTAGTCGTCATCGTCGCCTTGTCTCTCTCGGCGTACACCTACAGTGAGATCATGGTGACGCACCGCACTGCCACGCGACTCAACGGACAGCAGCTGCAAGCGAATCTGCTTGTGGAATCGGGTATTGATGCGACGCGAGTGTTTCTTGCGCAGCCTCATGCGGATCGCGATGCGGCTGGCGGAATCTACAACAATCAGCAGCAGTTTCAGGGAGTGGTCGTAGTGCCGGACGATGATCCCAAGTCGCGCGGTAATTTTTCTGTTCTCGCTCCCGCCATGGACTCGGACGGAAACATCGCCGGAGTTCGCTACGGATTAGAGGACGAATCCGCTCGACTTAATCTGAATTCACTAACCGTTGCTGAGAAGGCGCTGCCGGGTTCGGGACGGCAGTTGCTTGGGACCCTGCCGGGGATGACGGACGACATCGCGGACGCCATTCTGGACTGGCTGGATGAAGATGATGAGCAGCGGGAGTATGGTGCCGAGAGCTCCTACTACCAGGGATTGTCGCCTGGTTATTTGCCGGCCAACGGTCCGTTTACCACCGTGGAGGAATTGCTCCTGGTGCGCGGGATAACACCAGAGCTCCTGTTTGGTTTAGACACGAATCGTAATGGACTCATCGATGCTCAGGAGCAGTCGGCGGGTGGCAGTGACGGTGATACTTCAACGCAGCTCGGCTGGGCCGCCTACCTGACGCTGTACAGTAAAGAGGCGAATGTCAATTCAGCCGGACTGCCGCGGATCAATGTCAATTCGGAAGACTTGGAGCAGCTTTACAGCAGCCTGGTCGACCAACTCGGAAATGAGCAGTGGGCGACGTTCATCATTGCCTATCGGCAGAATGGACCGGCCAGTGCCACGGGCCAAGTGCAGCCCACTCCTACCGGCGTGCAGCTCGATTTCACGAAGCCTGCCAAGACCAAGATCACCCAGGTGCTCGACCTGATCGGCGCCTCCACCACACTCTCAATTTCTGGTCAGCCGATGGCCCAGCCCATCAGCTCGCCATTCTCCTCCGACATTATCTCCATGAATGCCTACCTGCCGCTCCTCATGGACAATTTAACGGCCAACAGCACCACCTATTTACCCGGTCGAGTGAACATTAATCAGGCGCCGAAATCGGTATTGCAGGGAATTCCTGGAATCACCGAAGAGATTCTGACGGAACTCCTGAGTCGCCGTGAGGCGGAGGCGAGCGAGAGTAAGCCAAATCAGCGTTTTGAGACTTGGCTGTTGACAGAGGGCATCGTGACGCTCGATGAGATGAAGTCGCTATCGCCCTTCGTATGTGCTGGCGGCGACGTTTATCGCGGTCGTATCGTCGGCTACTTTCAGGGCGGTCAGGCAGCTTCTCGGGCTGAAGTGGTTTTTGATGCGGCACAATCCCCTCCTCGAATCATACTGTGGAGAAATGTTAGCCACCTGGGCCGCGGCTACCCGTTGGAGACATTAGGGGTCGATTTGGGTGGCAATTGAGCGCCTGGTTCAAAATGGGTGGATCGTTTTGATTTTTTGGTAAGTAAAGTTTTTGGCAGGTAAAGTCTTCGTTATGTCACATTTGCTCGCCTTGGAATGGGATGCTCACGAAGCACGACTTGTGCTCGCGCGCCGACGCGGCCAACAGGCGTTGATCGAACGTGCCGTGGCCTTGGATTTACGAGCCGCGGAGGGCGCGGAGGCCGAAGGCGCCGTGGGGCCTAAGTTGGCCGTGAAACTCAGTGAGCTTTTAAAACAGGCCGGCGTGTCGCGAGCGGAGACCTTGGTCGCGGTTGGGCGTTCCAACATCGAGCTGCGATTACTGTCGGTGCCACCCGTTCCGCCCGAAGAATTGCCGGATGTCGTGCGGTTCCAGGCACTCAAGCAATTCGCCTCGGTGGGCGACAACTGGCCCATCGATTACGTGCCGCTAAGCGAGGCGGATGCCGGCCCGCTCAGCGTGCTGGCGGCGGCGATGGCACCCGACATCGTGGATCAAGTTCGTACGACCTGTGCCGCTGCCAATCTCACTCCCCAACGACTGGTGCTGCGTCCCTTCGCCGCTGCCTCGCTCTGGCAACAGCATCAGGATGCAGCTGGCTGTGCCCTCATGGTCGACCTGCTCGCCGAAGATGGCGATTTGACCGTGATGGTCGATGGCCAAGTCGCCTTCATTCGGACCGTACGTTTGCCCAGCACCGAGGATCAGGATGAGTTGGCCCGCGCGATGTTTGGTGAAATCCGCCGGACCATCGCTGCCGCCTCGAATCAACTGGGTGGGCGCAAGGTAGATCGCGTGGTGCTGTGTGGTAGCGACGAAGTCTTCACCTCGCTACGAAATCAAATCACCCAGCAAACCAAATTGCCCTGTGACATTTATGAGCCCTTTGCTGGACTGGAATTGTCGCCCGAGCTCAGCGCTTTGCTACCAGCTCGCAGTGGCCGTTTTGCTCCGCTCCTGGGAATGGTGACCGACGAGGCTGCGGGGCTGCGTCGTGGCATCGACTTCCTCAATCCACGCAAACGACCCGAGCCACCAAATCGCCGTCGTCAGTATGCCTTGGCCGCCGGTGCCGCCGCCGCACTAGCACTCGGTATCACCTACCTGATCTGGAGTAACCTGTCGGCACTCGACTCCGAAATCACTCTCTTGAAAGCCGAAAGTGCCAAAATCGATACGCAGCTCAAGAAGCTGGAAAAACCTCAGCGTGAATCCGCGGAGGTGGACGAGTTTGTCGCTGGCGATGTGATTTGGCTCGACGAAATCTGCAAGGTGTCTCTCGACTTTCTCCCGCCCGATAAAGCCATTGTTTCAAAGCTCAGCGGACAGGTCGCTCAAACCGGTGGTGGTAACTTGACGTTGGAAGGACGAGTGACCGACTCGACGGACATTGAGGATCTGGAGTCGCGATTGCGGGATGAGGCTCATCGCGTGGTCGGCACTGGTAGCCAGTATGACAATCGGGAAGGTCAGTATCCTTGGACCTTCAAAGAGACTCTGGTAATTCAGCGTGCTGACGTCGCGGCGCCAGCCGGTGCTGCCGGCGCTGCCGATGCCAAACGCGATACCAAGTCGGAGCGGAATAATGTCGGCGGCGATTCGAAGAGTCGCTCCGGGAATAGTTCAACTCAACGTTCCCCACGCCGCTAGGAGACCAAGACCATGAATGCTCGTGAACGAATGATGGCGCTGGTCGTAGGTGTGCTGCTAGGCTGCGGAGCTGTTTATTTCATTTACGAATCGATCGCGGGTCGGTTCGAGAAACGCAATCAACAGATCGCTCAGCTCAACCAACAACTGGAAGATAAGCAGCGGAAGCTGAAGCTCGCGAATCGAGCCGTCGCGAGGCTGCGGTCATACGAAGACAAATCGTTACCAAGTGACGCCGATTTGGCTCGGTCGCTCTATCAGACGTGGCTGCTCGAGAAACTCGACGATGCTGAGCTCCATGATGTTAATGTGACGATTCCTGGTGGCGCTCGGGGACGACAGGGAGCTTTCATTCGTCACACGTTCGAAGTGACCGCCAAGGGAAACCTCGCAGAGCTCACCAGCCTGCTCTTCGAATTACACTCGGTGGATCGCTTACATCGTATCCAGCGCCTCACCATCAATCCGATTAAAGACTCAAAAGATCTTGATATTGGACTAACGATTGAAGCGTTGTCTTTGGCAGGAGCGACGCAGACGGATTCGCTCAATGATCAGCTCACCGATCGCCTGCGACTCGCCGATGCGACGGAATATCAGCAATTGATCGTGGGACGCAACCTCTTTGCCGCAGCCAATCGAGCTCCCAAGCTTGCTTCGCCTGGTTCGCAAAAAGCTTATCTCAACTCGCGATTCCAAGTCACCTTGAAGGCCCAAGATCCCGACAAACTCGACAATGTCACCTACAAGCTGGCGGATGAATCACTGCCCGGTGCGTCGATTAATCCGAAGACCGGTGAACTGCAGTGGACACCGAAGGAGAAGGGCGAGTTTCAAACGAAGGTGATTGTGACAGACAACGGCTTGCCAGCACGCAGCGACGAGCAGCTGGTGAAGATTACGGTGAACGATCCGCCGCCACCACCACCACCGCCGCCGCCACCACCCAAAAAGAAGCTGGACTTTGATGGTGCGAAGTTCACCGTCTTGTCAGGCATCACGTCGCGGGACGGCCGAGTGGAAGCGTGGTTCTCGGTGCGCACCACGGGCGAACTGCTCAAGCTGCAAGTCGGCCAGAAGATTCAGGTCGGCAGCATTGAGGGCAAGATCGCGAAGATTGAAGATGAATCCGTCGAGATCACCTTGAAGGACGCCCCTCAGCCCCTCGTCGTTAACCTAGGCTCGAGCCTGGTAAGCGACCCCAACCCCGCAGGCAAGCAGTAGCTTTTGCAGTTGAGGTTACGAGCGAGCGTATCCCAGCGAAAAGTGAAGCGTGGAATTTCATCCGCGATCACCTCCCACTTAACTCCGTGATCTCAGAGGACTCCGTGTTTAAAAAAGTCCTCTATGTTTACAACGTCGTGATGGAAAATACCCATCGCGGTCTACGTGATTCTAGCTTTTCACGCCGATGTTGATGTAGGCGTGGACGTGCGGGGCGCCGCGGAAGTGCCAGACCAGCGACGGGCCTTCCACTCGCCAAATATCCCACAGCTTGTCGTTGTCCAAGTCGCCCTGCTGATAAAACGCAAAATGTAACTTGTCCAATCCGCCGGTCGACTTGAGGATCTCAAACACCTCGTCGACATCCTCCTGACGATAAGGTGACAACAAGGTCTTGAGCGTCTTTTCGACCAAGTTCTTTTGATCAGCGCTCAGTTCGCTCACGGCAATCCCGGGGAACTTACCTTGTGCGCCTTGTAGAGGCACGGCGGCTTCGGCTGGGGCCATCGGTAGCGAAGCAGCCTTGGCCTGCTCGGCACTCAACGATTTAAACACTTCGTTGACCTGTTTGGTCTGATAGTAGAATAGGTTGTCCTTAGCCGTCTCTTCGCCGTGACCGTAGACGATCGGACCGCCGAAAGCAGCTTTATCCACCGAGTTTCCATCGGCTCGAAGCGTTAGGTGGCGGCCGGTGAGTTCCCATTCAAATTTGCCGCTACCCGGTGTGCCGAAGATCGCCATGCTGTACGCATTCAAACCGCCATCATCAAACTCCATTTGCTTGATGAAGCGTTCGTAGCCGTCTGCGGACGACACCTTTCGCACGATCTGGTCGACCAGCTGCTGCTGCTCTTTTGTGTAGAAGGTGCTGCCGATCGTGGGCTTCGTGATATGCCAGTTGGCATTGATGCGACTGCGCAGCTCGTGGTCGAAGGGAAATACAATCTGCTTTTTCTGCTCATCGCTGAGCGTCATGAAGAGCTGTCCCACAACCGACTCGGCGGCGCTATTGGAGCTAGGAGCGGCGTAGGCGAGAGGTGCGTTCCAGGCGGCAGGAATGGCGACACTGGCCACTGTCGCTCCACCAACCAACCGCAAAAACGAGCGGCGATCACAGCCGCTGGCCGTGGTCAAATCGCCGCCAGAAGCAGCTGCTGCGCTTGGTGCTGTCGAAGACGAAACGAGATCGTTGTTTTGCTGGTGAGCGTTCTTCTTCATGGGTTGATTCTCCAACGCAGGGGCCTGAGGTTGAAAACAGGTCAGTATTAGAACGTACGCGCCGAGCAGTTGCCACTGTTGGCAGTATTTTCTTGGAGGTCGGCGATTCCCCGCGCGACGGTGGCGTCTTACACTATCGCTTGCTGTCGCTCTTGTTCTGGAGATCCACATGTCCGGCGACCTTGTCCCTCGCGCCGCATTCCGTTTCACAAGCTATGGCCTGCTGCTGGCGATGTCGTTGTCGGCAACCATCGCTTTGCCGGGTTGTAACGGTTGTCGTAAGACCAAATCGGCAGCTCAAAAAAAAGCGGAAGAAGAAGAGGAACTGCTCAAACAAAAACAAAAGCGCAAACCCGATTTTGAAATCTACTCGCAGCGCACCTATCCCACCGATCCAGACCAGGCTCAGAACTTTGTGAAGCCAGGTCACTGGGTCACTCTGATGCAACAGTTGCAAGCCAACAATTTCGATTTTCAAGCCAACATTGAATTGACCGCCACCGACAAGGAAGGCACTCCCTATCCGGTCCCAAATGCTGACTTTCACTTAATATCACAGCGTCCGGCTACCTTGCCCAAGGGCCAAATCAAAGCGACTGAGATGATTACGTATGTGCCGCCTCTGTCGCGTTTCCGCAGTGGTGAATCGCGGACCATTCATTTCAACAGTCGCCTGCAAGCCGCCCGTGGTAATTCATTTGTCAGCGAAAGTCGGGAAGGGACAAGCGACCTCGAGGACCACACCTTCTTTCTGGTCGTCTTGGCCAAGAATCCCAACAACTATCGATTTCTGAAAGTACTCGATTCCGTCATGGCTCCGCGACTGGATGAAGATCGACTGCGGACCACTCACTACCGAGTTACGTTACCCAAAATCAGTGAAGATGTACCGATCCCCTCAAACTCACTTACCTGGACGAGTATTGCTTATGTGATTTGGGATGATCTTGATCCACAGAAGCTCACACCGGCGCAGCAAAGTGCCCTGCTGGACTGGCTGCACTGGGGTGGCCAATTGATCGTGAATGGCCCTAATTCACTGGAAGAGTTGCAGCGTGGATTCCTCGCCGATTACTTACCCGCCGAACGGCAGCAGGCCCGCGAACTTAGCCCCGCCGACCTCAAGCAGCTGAATGATCACTACTCCTTACCGAGCACCAAGCAGCCGCTGGCCGAACGGCAGCTTCAATTTGGCAAACAGAGCTCGCTGCTAGGCATTACGTGGAGGCTCCATCCGGCTGCGACGGAGCTACCCAATACCAGTGGGCTAGTGTGTGAACGAGCGGTGGGAGCGGGACGAATCGTAGTCACAGCGCTGCCAATGGACGATCCCGAACTGCGGACCTGGAAGAGTTTTGATCATTTCTTCAACTGTTGCCTGCTGCGTCGACCCGGACGTGATTTTCAGTTTTTAAACGAGCAATTGCGCGAGGGAAAACAGGTTCGTTGGGCGAACTGGGACCAGGAAGTGGCGGAAGATCCGCGTCTCAATTCGACCGTGCGTTACTTTACGCGTGACATCGGACGACTGGCGGACCTCGGCCAAACCACTCACGACAGCGATTATCGTTTTCGCGGTGTAAAACTCGCCACAACCGGAGGCGTAGCATCGTGGGACAACGAGAGTGGCGCCACGATGGCGGTGCGCGAGGCAATGCGTCAAGCGGCCGGTATTCGTATCCCGGACGCGCCTTTTGTGCTGAAGCTGCTCGCCATGTACCTGATCGTCCTCGTTCCGCTCAACTGGTTGGTGTTTCGGTTAATGGGACGAGTGGAGTGGGCATGGCTGATGGTGCCCGTGATTGCGGTTTTGGGAGCCATCGCCGTCATTCGATTGGCGCAGCTTGATATTGGCTTCGCACGTAGTCGGCGCGAAATCGCGGTGTTGGAATTGCAGGCGGGATATCCGCGCGGACACCTGACGCGTTATACCATGCTCTACTCATCACTCTCCACCGACTACTCCGCCGACTTCAGCGACGACTCAGCAGTCGCCTATCCGCTGGCTAAAGCGGATAGCGGAACGTCCGCGAATCGCATCACGGAGACACGACCACTCCGCGTCCAGCGTGACGAAGCCGTTCATCTGAAGAATTTTCTCGTGCGATCGAATTCCACAGAGTTTCTCCGAAGTGAGCAGATGCTGCCGCTTGGTGGCTCGCTCGAACTGCGCGGCGGTGCCGACACAGGCTGGGAATTGGCCAACACGGGAACACTCACGTTACGCGATGCGGCTGTGATCTGGCGTAAACAAGGCAACGAGTACCTCACCGCTTGGATCGGTGAACTGGGTGAGAAAAGCAAAAATCCACTCGAGTTTGAAGCTGCTCACATGCACGGTGTTGACCAGCCGTGGAATGTTGTTTGGGAGCAAATTCCCGCGCTAACTCTTACCGGTGAGACATCGGAGGGTGAGATTCGGCTGAAAGATCTCGCGCAGCTTGCACTGCATCACATGAAACTCGCCCCAGGTGAAATGCGGTTGGTGGGCTGGAGTGACCAGGAGCTTCCAGGGGTCGATTTCCAGCCGCGAGCTTCACAGAATACGACCCGGCTGCTGACCATTTGTCATCTGCGTCGAGCTGGCTGGCCGAGCCTCGAAAAGGACGTAAATGTACGCACCGATTTCTACGCCGGGATTGCTCCGGATGATGAGGAGACCGAGGAGAACCAGCCATGATTGAACTCATCGACTTCGGCAAGGATTACGGCGACTTCACGGCCGTGGAAAAACTCAATTTGAAAATTGGTGCGGGGGAGTTGTTCGGATTCATCGGTCCCAACGGAGCGGGCAAGAGTACCTCGATTCGCTTTCTGGCAACGTTGCTTAAGGCCAGTCGTGGCGAGGGCCTGGTGAATGGCTACAGTGTCACTCGGCAGCCCATGGATGTGCGTCAGAGCGTGGGCTACATGCCGGACAACTTCGGTGTATACGATGGCATGAAGGTCTGGGAGTTTTTGGACTTTTTTGCAGTCGCTTACAAGATTGGAAAAACTCAGCGCCGACAGGTCATTGGTGATGTGCTGGAGCTACTCGACCTGACCCACAAACGCGACGATTACGTGAATGGGTTGTCGCGTGGCATGAAGCAACGTCTCTGCTTGGCGAAAACCTTGGTCCACGACCCACCAGTGCTGATTCTGGATGAACCAACCAGCGGCTTGGATCCGCGTGCGCGCATCGAAGTGAAAGCGCTGCTCAAAGAACTCCGCCGTATGGGCAAGACGATTTTGATCTCGAGCCATATTCTGTCCGAGCTGGCGGATACCTGTACGTCGATTGGAATCATCGAACGGGGACAGCTCTTGATGCACGGTCCGATCCAGGATGTCTATCGACGAATTCGCGGCAATCGAATTGTCGAAGTGAAATTCAACGGTACACCCGAAGCTGGACTTTCGATTATTCGCAGTTCCCCGCACACGCGCAGTACACAGGTCGACGAACAGTGTGTGACGGTGGAACTGGACACGGACGATCAAGGCGTAGCAGAATTGTTACGACAACTCATAGCGAATGGCGTAGCGGTCCGCAGCTATGCTGAGAAAGAACCAACGCTGGAAGACGTGTTCATGCTAGTGACCAAAGGGTTGGTGACCTGAGTGCCGCTTGCCGCCTGACAACGAATCGCCGCGGCAACCGATTCAAAGGACCAAGTGACTACGCAGCCACGAGACGTCGGTCTCTCATGTCGGCACGCGAATGCAGCGTTATCAAGGGTCGCTCGTCGAGAACACCGGAACAAGACGAGCTTCGAAGTTACGGATCGAAGCCGTTGATTCATCGACCCATTTTTTACCAGGCCGGTTTATTTACCAAACCGGTTTATTTATCGAACCGGTTTATTTATCGAACCGGTTTATTTATCGAACCAGCGCTTCAGCAGCCGTAGCGTGGTGGCTCGACCGGCTCGGGCGATACTGGTGGTGAGTGGAATTTTCTTGGGGCAAACGGCAACGCAATTCTGTGCGTTTCCGCACATTTGAATGCCACCTTCTTCCATCAGTGCATCGAGTCTTTCGCCAGCGTTCATCTTACCGGTGGGATGGTTGTTGAAGAGCATGGCCTGGCTGATGGCATGAGGGCCGACGAAGCTGTGATCGTAGGCTTCGTTTTTACGTTCCTGCAGCGACTCAGCCGATTCTCCCGGCTCGGGCGTCACTTCCACCTTGAGGAATTGTGGGCAAGCTTCCAGACAGCAACCGCAGCTCATGCATTCGCTGAGTGGATAGGCCTGTTCTTGAGTCTCCTGGGACTGCCGCGGTCCTGGTCCCATATCGTAGTAGCCTTCGACCGGCACCCATGCTTTGACACGCTGCAGAGAGCGGAAGAGTCGCGAGCGATCCACCACCAGATCTCGAATGACTGGAAATTTGGTCATCGGCTGCAGTTCGATTTCACCAGGACGATCCTCGAGCAGGCGGTCGACGAGGGCCGAGCAGCTTTGACGCACTTTGCCGTTGATCACCATGGTGCACGCACCACAGACTTCTTCCAGGCAATTGCATTCCCAGGAGACCGGAGCGACGGCTTTATCGTCGACAGTCTTGGTGCGAGCGGCCACTCGTTGCAGGACACTGATCACATTCATGTCGGGCTCGTAGGGCACCTCGTGGCTTTCCCAATAACTGGGCTGACCGGGGCCATCTTGCCGCAAAATCCGCACCTGAACGGAAGTCGGAGTAGCCGATGCGTTGGATTCTTGACCGTGCTGCGACATGGGTGAAGTCCCAATGAATTGCTTATGAAAAAACCAGTCGTCCCACGACGACCCTGCATCTCAACCGTAAATCTCGAACAACAATCTCAAACCTTCGTTACCTGCAAGCGATGTTTGCTCGCAATGTTTTTCAGCTGGCCTTCGCGGCAGGCGTTTTTGTAGCTTGACGCGATTTCCATACTTCTTCGATCAAGTCTGCACCGACCAAACCGTAGAGGCGTGGGCGAGGCGGAATGAGCGAGGTGTCAACATCTTCATACGTAATTTGCGGATGCTCACCGGCATTGGTAGCGACGCTGGACTTAAGCCACTTGGCGGTGTTTTCCTGGAATGCATCGCACCAAGCTTCTGCCTCGCGACGTCGCTCGGCGGGATCGGTTGACTTCAAACCGGGTGCCTCGAAGTCGGGCTTGTAGTGTGCACCGCGACATTCATCACGCTGCAGAGCACCCTTCACGATCGCCTTCGCGATCGGGAACATGTCTTGAAGGGCGCGCGTGAACACCACATTTTGATTGGACCAATTGCCACTGTCGGAGAGAGAACACTTCTCGGCTCGCGTGGCCAATTCGCACACTTTGTCATACGCCTGCTGCAGCTGTTCGTTGCGTCGCACCACGGTGGCGGCACGCGTCATGACGTCCCCCAATTCCTGATGGATGAGGTAGGGGTTCTCGCCGCCATTCCGCTTGAGCAGCGAATTGTGACGCTGCTGATGAGCGGAGCGGGCGGATTCATACAGTGACGGTGCCAGATCGGCAGCGGCACTCTTCTGATTCTTCAGCGCCGTCTCGATAGCAGGAGCCGTCACCAAGCCGGTGAAGATGCAACTCAACAGTGAATTGGCCCCTAGTCGGTTGGCACCATGATACTGGTAGTCGCATTCGCCGATGGCGTAGAGTCCGGGTAAATTGGTGACGTGGGTTTTGGGTGAACCGATCGCCAGGCCGCCGTCGGCTGACTTTTGGTAGTCGACCCACAGTCCGCCCATGGAATAATGCACAGCGGGGAAGATTTTCATTGGCGTGGAGCGTGGATCGACACCTTGAAACTTTTCGTAGATGTCGAGGATACCGCCAAGTTTACGGTCGAGCTCGCGTTTCGAGATGTGGGTCAAGTCGAGATAGACGCACTGCTTGTCTCGTTCGACGCTTAGACCCTCATTCACGCAGATATCGAAAATCTCACGAGTAGCGATGTCGCGAGGAACGAGGTTCCCGTACTTGGGATAGCGTTCTTCCAAGAAATAGTATCGTTCGTTTTCCGGAATCGACTTTGGGTCACGGTTGTCTTGGGGTTGGCGAGGCACCCAGACTCGACCGCCTTCACCACGCGCCGACTCGCTCATGAGTCGCAGTTTGTCGGCCCCTGGAATCGCAGTGGGGTGCACTTGGATGAACTCACCATTGCCATATTTCGCACCGGCTTGGAAGCAGCGACTCACCGCACTTCCCGTGCAGACCATGGACATGGTGGAGCGACCGTAGATGAGCCCACAACCGCCGGCAGCGACGACGACGGCATCGGCTGGGAACGAGCGGATTTCCATGGTGACGAGGTCTTGTCCTACGCAGCCGCGGCAGACTCCGTTGTCATCAAGGATAGGCCCCAGGAAATCCCAATATTCATACTTTTTGACCAGTCCGGCTGCTTCCCAGCGGCGAACTTGTTCATCGAGCGAATAGAGGAGTTGCTGCCCGGTGGTGGCACCTGCGAAGGCCGTTCTCTTGTAGAGCGTACCGCCGAAACGGCGGCGGTCGAGGAAACCTTCAGGGGTCCGGTTGAACGTTACCCCGAGTCGATCCATGAGGTCGATGATCTTGGGTCCCCAGTAGGCCATTTCCTTGACGGGCGGCTGGTGCTGGAGAAAGTCACCGCCGTAGACGGTATCGTCGAAGTGCTTCCATTCCGAGTCACCCTGTTGACGCGTCAAATCGTTGACGCTGTTGATACCACCTTGGGCGCACACGCTATGTGAACGCTTGACGGGCGTCAGACTCATCAGATCCACGGCGATGCCGAGTTCCGCGAGTCGCATCGTGGCCGCCAGGCCGGCCAAACCACCACCTACTACCATTACGCGTTGCTTCGCCATGATTGGCTACCTTGTCGAACGGAGTCTAACGTTGTTTTGCTGTACGGACTTGGGAGTGTTTAATTTACGGCCTTGGCGAGGCGGGCCGGTTGCGAGTGGACAGTGCTAATGGGCACCCGCGGCCGTGGTGCTATCGGCTGCCGGCTGCTCACCCGGAGAGGGTTGATCGGCGGCATGATCGGTAGGCAGGTCACCAAATTTATGAGGGTTGTCATCGATTTCAAGAGCGGCTCGTTTAGCCTCATACATCGTTTTCTCGACGTCTGGAGTGAGACGCTGATTTTCATCGAGCTTGAGTCGCAGGGGAGCAGTGAGGGCGCCTGTGGAGACGAGTGCCATGGCGACGCCGAAGCCGATGCAGATGCGGCCAGCACGCTTCATGGCGGCGGGGGAGGTCCAAAGTCCCCAGCGTATCCCGAATGACCAGATGCCATTAGATAGGTGGAAGACACAAGAGAGCACACCGATCGTGTAGAGAATGGGGATCAGGATGGATTTCTGAAAGGCTGCCGCGAGGCTGGAGGCGGCGCGATACGGGCGGAATTGCGCACCACCAAGTGGTTCGGCCACGGTATTCAACCACCAGTCGAAATGGAGCCAGCCGTGGAAATGAAAGACGTGGAGAAAGATGAAGATCAGGGCGATCATCCCGGTGACTCGCTGCATGGTGTAGCGAATGTTGCTGCCGTAGGTGTACTGCGACTGGTTGGGCAGTCCACCGCGAATGATGACCACGCCGAGTGTGGCGTGGAAAATCAACGGCAAGAAAATGAAGAGCCATTCCACGACGGGCAGGAGAGCTCCCAGACTGTGAATCTGGTAGACGGCCCGCTGAAAGGTGGTTGGCCCCGCCGACAGACTGGCGTTGGTCAGCAAGTGTACGCACATGTAGGCGCCCACCGGGACCAATCCCGTGAGGGAGAACAGCCGACGAATGACGAATTCGTTTTTGGCCAGGAATGAACGGTTGTCGGATCCTGAATTTGAATCCGGAGTCGAAGACGCTTCCACCAGAGACCTTCCTTTCGCAAGCGATTCCAGCGATGGATCGAGCGACTAGTATAAAAGCGCGTCGCAATGTCGCAACAGGGCGCTAACCGGTAAGCGACCGCTGGATGTAACGGAGCAGCAAAGTGATGGGTAGTGGGGAGGAGGGGCAGAATTGATCCGTGGATGCCGGGAAAGTGCGGGGGCAAAGTTTCGCGGATCAATCACGAAACTCGCTTGCCCTGAAGGAGGGCGACACGGTAAAAATAGGTAGACTGTTTTGGTTGAGTGTTATATGTAACCTTCAGGTGCCTTTGACAGAGGCACCGGTCACGACGGTGGTAGGAGCCATGATCGAGACCCCACACCATGATGCGATTGTTGCACCGCCCGGGTTGCTGATCACGGACGACGATCGGGATTTTCGGGAAACGTTGCGAGAAGTTTTTGAACCCCGTGGGTTTCGAACTTGGCTGGCAGGCGATGGCGATGAGGCGTTAGATATTTTGGGTAGCGAGCCCGTTCATTTGCTGGTTGTGGACATGCATATGCCCCGGCTGAGTGGCCTGGAGACGATCCGGAGAGCAAGAGAAAATCAAGTCACCATTCCATGGATCCTGATGTCCGCCGCACTAGATGACGAGATCATTCGCGAGGCTCAGGAGGCCGAGGCGTTTTCGGTGTTGCCCAAGCCCGTGGGTTTCGCCCAGCTTACCGCGGTGGTGCAACAGGCGATGAGACTGACGTATCACTGGCCGGATTGACTAGAAAAAGGGTGCCCGAGTCATGTCGCAGTCGAAGGGTGATGGGTCGAAAAGTCGCAGAGAGCCGGGGGAAACTGGCGCGGCCGATTCTGCGTCTGGCAATCGTGGAGCAAAAGTGGGCTTGAGCGGACGGTGGGGGCGGCGGGAGGTGCTTCGTATTGGGGCCTTGGGAGCGGCGGCGATACCTGGATTAACGTTGGCCGAGTTACTCCACGCCGACGAGCAGGCGACGTTGCAGGCAACTCACAAGGCAGCACAAGAAGCCGCCTTGCTGAAAACGCCGGCGCGAGCGGATGCGTGCATCATCATCCATCTTAACGGGGGCCCCAGCCATCTTGATATGTGGGACATGAAGCCGGACGCGCCGGCCGAGGTGCGTGGCGAGTTTCAACCGATTTCTTCGTCGCTTGTGGGAATATCGGTAAGCGAGCATTTGCCGCGAATGGCGAAATGGATGAATCGATGCACGCTGGTGAGGTCCATGCATCATTCCGTGAATAATGCTCATGCGGCCGCCGTTTATGTATCCCTTACGGGACACGATCGAGGAGAGATTGGCGGAGGGACTCGACCGACCGACAATCCTTCGCCGGGTGCCGTGTTGTCTCATGTGCGACCGGCCCCGCCCGATGCCGTGCCGCACGTGGCTTTACCATACATGACGAAGGAAGGAGCAGGAGGCCCGCCGCAGCCTGGGTTCTTCGGTGGCTGGATGGGTCGAGCGTTTGATCCGCTATGGATTTTGAAGGATCCCAATGCGGTCGATTTTTCGATTCCTGAATTCACGCTGCGGCTGGATGATTCGCCGGAACGACTGGCACAGCGTGGAAATTTACTGAGTCGCCTCAACAGTCGGATCGATGTTGAGGATCCGACGAGTGGACCACGATCGATGAATCGATTTCAGTCACGCGCTTTGGATGTTCTAACTTCGAATCATACGCAGGCGGCATTTCGATTGGATCAGGAGCCGACGGAGTTGCGTGAGTCTTACGGACGAAACATTTATGGGCAGAGTTGCCTGCTGGCCAGAAGGTTGATCGAAGCGGGCACGAGAGTCGTGACGGTTTCTTGGGCTCCGGACGCGAATGCCACTTGGGATACGCATGGCGGCAATTTCAAGAAACTGAAGAATCCGCTCTTACCGCAATTCGATGCGGCTTTTTCGAGCCTAGTAAACGACCTTCATCAGCGTGGGCGACTGGAACGCACGCTGGTGGCGGTACTGGGAGACTTTGGACGCACTCCCAAGATCAACAAGAACGATGCGGGGCGCGATCATTGGAATTACTGCTACTCGGTGTTATTAGTGGGCGGCGGTACCCGGCAGGGTTATGTGCATGGAGCCAGTGACAAGATCGGTGCCTTTCCGGCGGACCGGCCGGTGACTCCGGGGGACATCATCGCCACTATTTATCATGCACTGGGAGTGGATTATCGGCGTCAGCTGTACGATTCACTCGGTCGCCCGCACCGAATTGTGCCCACAGGCGACCTCGTCGACGAACTGTTGAGCTAAGGCTCAAAATTCAATCTGACAACGAAATTGTTGTCATCTCGTCGTTTTTTCTGCCCCTTGGCAGTCCTTATCGTGGGTCCTTAGGTGTCCTAATTGCCTGCCCCCGTGGCAGCCCCCTTGCCACCCTTGCCACTTTCCTTGCCACTTTGCATCCAGGTTGGCATTCAGCTTACCACTCAAACTTTCGCTTGCGTCCGATAAAAAACTCGTGCAACAGTCGTCCGATCACAAGAAAGCAGCCATTTGCCGCTCCAGACATCCTTTATTTGGTTCGATTTTTGTCCCCAGCGCGCACCACCACCCCAGCTCGATACGCTTCGAGCAAAAACTGACCCCGGCAGCCCTCGCGCTACAGCCTAATCCGCCTTACAGTTACCATTTCCAGCCCTCCAGACGTATCAGGCCACAAGCTGCATACCCGCTCGCCCGCTCGCATCAACCCGAGCGGCTGGAACCGCCGCCTCGCTCCTTCGTCCGCCGATGCGCCTCCGCAAACATTGCCGCCATAATCTCCAGTTCGCGATTAAAACGACGACTTGTCACC
>JBIIHW010000029.1:0-72991 GCA_044235425.1 Pirellulaceae bacterium | reverse complement strand
TGATTTGAAGCTTGGATGATTGATGATTTTGGACAGATCAGGAATGACCAGACCTACTTACCGCTCACGCGGCGGCGGGCTCGAGCGGTATGACGCCGGTCGAGGGCGTCGCGGCGCTCTTCGATGCGATACGTGCGCATTGCGCCAGGATGACTTAGTGCCAAGTGATGAGGTAATAACGATTCATAGTCGGTACAGCCATCCAAGATTGTTTCTAATACATCTTTGATATAGGCCATTACATCCAGATGATTGCGGATCGCCGAACTTACCAGCGTCATCAAAGTCGCCGCTCGCTCACCACCCGCAACGCTACCCACTATTAACCCGCCGGTCCGGGATTTCGAAGAGCGGAGCGCCTACCGAGACGGAACGTGGCATTTCGGCTCCCTAAAGCGAGCCGAAATGTCTGTTAACCCAGACCGCATTTCGAGCGCGAGACAAGTGAGACCTGGGGCCGAGTTCCCGCAATTTTCTGCCTTGAGCGGTTTCAGGCTTAGGAACTCGCGACAAACCAGAGACATCCGGCGAGAGACACCAGCCGCCGCAACCCCTTGCGGGAACGGGCGTAGAAACGAAAACGGCCGACTTGGTTAGCGTCGGCCGTTTCGGTTAATTCGGGGGTAGCGAGAGTTTGCTACCGTGCGTTTCAGTTGTGGGAGCGGGATGCGAAGCTGCGACTGCTAGATTATGGGACGCGATCACGGCTGATTGCCAGTTTACATGCAACTGCTGTGACAGCGGCGGATCGTATCCGCGACAATTAAATACTAAGCGAAGCAATTGCAAGGAAGAACACTCCCTTCTCCCCCGTAAGAAAAAACTGGAAGCGACGCGTCGGCAAATGGACTCCCCTTTTTTCCTGTGGGGCAGAAGGGCAGGGATGAGGGGGCTAATGGATCCCGCAGTTCGCGGGCAAGCTAGCAGGTTTTGCTCGTTGGCTTGCTACAAGGTTAATGCTTTTTGCTGCGATGTTTACTTATGAATCAAGCTGGAGTGCGTGCTTCAAGCGTCGCTCTAGCCCCTCACCCCCAGCCCCTCTCCCCAATAAGAAAAATGTCATCTCATTTCAAAATGGATAACAACCTGCTTTTTCTGATTGGGGAGAGGGGAGCACGTTTCTTCTGAAGAATCGGTTGCCCACAAAGTAAAAATTCCCCGAGCGAGCCACAGTCAAGTAAAAGCATTCCCTTCTCCCCCGCAGGAAAAAACTGGAAGCGACGCGTCGGCAAATGGACTCCCCTTTTTTCCTGTGGGGGAGAAGGGCAGGGATGAGGGGGCTAATCAGGGCCAGCAGTTCGCAGACAAGCCAGCAGGTTTTGCTCGTTGGCTTGCTATAAGGTTGATACTTTTTGCTGCGATGTTTACTTATGAATCAAGCTGGAGTGCGTGCTTCAAGCGGCGCTCTAGCCCCTCACCCCCAGCCCCTCTCCCCAATCAGAAAAATGTCATCTCATTTCAAAATGAATAACAACCTACTTTTTCTGATTGGGGAGCACGTTTCCTTTTCCAAATCTTTAGCCCTGCTCAAACGGTCGTTTCGCAATCGCTCGCTGCAGGCTTCTTTGTAACTCATCCAAGAACGATTCATCTAAATACGGTGACAATAGGTAAGATTTCAAAGCTGCCAGCGGAACGCCGTCCGCTCGTCGTCGATAACGCTCCGTCCAGCCAATGACACTTTGCGGTCCGCTGACGGACGTTCCATTCGGGTCCGCTTGCGACGCCGGATTCTTCGTCGCACTGCTGGTTGTCGCCAGTGCACCATTCCACGTCAGCTCATGTAACCGCCGATTCCAGGCGTTGATTTTCACGGTCAGCTCCGGTGGCAACTGACCGGTCAATTCCGCATTCCAAGTTCGCTCGGGATCGTCAGCAGCGAGTTCCTCTGGATAGACTCGGTAAAGCGTCACGGGGCCGTAGTTGAGCGGATTCAAAATGACCACCCCCGGCACCTCGCGCAGCTTTTCGCGCAAGCGCAGGGACCACTGCACGGAGCGCCCGAGCAGCAATTGCAAACCTTGCCGTCCAAGCACACGCAAACTCGCCAGCGCCGCTAAAACTCCACTGGCACTGCGTGTCGTTTCCAGAGTGAACATCCCTGGATGATGCCCGCCAGAATGAAAGAGGTAAGGCATGAGCGAGCGATCACGAGCCAAGCGTGATAAATCCTGTCGGTCTCGCACCAGCAGCAGCGACGAGATATAAGGCACGAAAGCAGTTTTGTGAAAATCGATGCCGAGCGAATCGGCGCGCCCCACCTCGCGCACTCGCTGCACCACCGATCGCAATGCGGCAACAACCGGCTCACTGAATTGCAGCGAGTTCTCTTCCAGCTCCTGCTCGCTCCAGCAGTTCCAAGCCCAGCCAATCACGGCGTCGGCATGAATATGAGGTCGATAGTCAAGCTGGAGTTCCTCCACCAGCCGATCTCGCAGCTCAACAATTTCTCCGACCTCGTCCACTCCAAAGGCATCGGTCGTGCCTACGGTGGCGATGATCGCCGCGATGGGGCGATCCGCGGCCACGGCCTGACGGATCAGACTTTCACAGGCTTGCAGGTTGAGTGAATTGTCGTCGTGCGTATCGACGAACCAGACATGGTCCTGTCCGATCCCGAGCCAACCGGCCGCGGTGAGGACGGTGTGATGACAGTGTTGGGAAGCGATCACGACGGGACGTCGGGTGAGTCCGTGCTGCATCGCTCCCGGACATCCTCGCTCCAGCCCCAGTTTCACGCCGTAGAGCATGGTGCCCGTGCCTCCAAACGTGAATACTCCACCCACTCGGTCTGCCGCCATCCCCAGGAGATCCGCGAGCATCCCAATAATTCGTAACTCAGCCAGCGAGCAGCCGGCACCGCGTCCATCACTCGATAGATTCGGATTAAAGAGTGCGGGCAGAATCACGCCTGCAATACTGGCGACGGTGGGCTGAGCGTTCACGTTGACCTGGTTGCGCGGATGCACCTCGACGGGCAACCCATGCAGGCACTCCAGCAGCTCATCGCCGACCTGTTCGAGCGTGGTGCCGCTGAATTCCCAGCGCGCGTGCTGCCAGTTCGCAGCGGGATCCAGCGCCTCCTCAGCCTGGGTGACCGCGGAGATACCGAGCAAACGCGGCGACTGACTTTTGAGCTGCTGAGCGCGTCGCAAGAGATCGCTGACGGACTCCACCCAGCACTCGTCATGCACCTCATCGGGCCAGGGCGCCGGAAAGAGCGTTAAGAGTCTTACCCACAATTGATCGGACGTCGTATCTGCTGCCTGTTGACGTTCGTCCACATCAGCTCCTTCCCACGACGATTAAGCCACTCGTTCCAGCACCGTCGCGATGCCTTGGCCGAGCCCGATGCACATCGCCGCCACTCCTAGTGGCTTATCCTGTTCCCGCAGAGCCAGCGCAAGATTCATCGCCAATCGTGCGCCGCTGGCTCCGAGCGGATGTCCAATAGCGATCGCTCCACCAAACGCATTCACCCGCGGATCGCATTCGGGCTGACTGGCCGATGCCAGATTCAGTAGCTGCAAGCAGGCAATGGTTTGCACGGCGAACGCTTCATTGATTTCGATGAAGTCGCATTGATCGAGTGTCAGACGCGACTTTTGCAGAGCTCGTTCGATGGCCGCAACGGGGCCGATCCCCATGACACTCGGTTCCACTCCGACAACGGCGGTGGTCCGAACGGCTGCCAGCGGCGTTAAGCGTAGAGCTCGACACGTTTCCTCCGACATCACCAGCAGTGCGGCGGCGCCGTCGTTGAGTGGCGAGCTGTTGCCGGCGGTGACCGAACCACCAGCGGATAGAAACGCTGGTTTGAGGGCTGTCAGGGCAGCCAGGGTCGACGAGTCGCGAACACAGGGATCCTGGTCGAGCAGAATCGAGCGGCCCAGATCGTCGAGGGCCGGAGTAGGAGTGATTTGCCGTCTCCACCAAGTCAGCTGCCGCGCCTGAGCCGCTCGCTGATGACTGCGGAGCGCGAACTGATCCTGACGCTCTCGCGAAATCTGGTATTTTGCGGCGAGGTATTCGGCGGTGAGTCCCATGTGAAAGGCGGCGCGCGAAGTCACTTCGGCCAGTCCCGGATGGACATCGAGCGACAGAGACATCGGCAGGTGATGCAGATGTTCCACGCCGCCGACGATTTGAATATCCGCTTCTCCGGCCATGATGGCATGAGCCGCTTGGTGGAGTGCTTGCAAGCTGCTGCCGCAGAGTCGATTGATGGTGGCAGCGGGCACGGTGGGGGGCAGGCCGGCCAGGAGGGCGATTTGCCGCGCGACGTTGGCGCCTTGGGCGCCGGTTTGCTGAGTGGCACCGAATAAGACGTCATCAATCGAGGCGGGATCAATCGCCTGTCGATCGAGCAGCGCTCGAATGCAGGTCGCCGCTAAATCCTCGCTGCGTGTCTGGCGAAAAGAACCTTTCGTGGCATGTGAACGCCCGAAGGGAGTGCGCACGCCGTCGACGATCACTGCACGTTTCATCGAGTACCTCCCAGCGCGGCGGTTGGCAGCCCAGTTTGCTGCAGCACATCGTCGGCGGAATTCTCCCTCCACGCTCCATAAAATGTTGTCTGGCGCGAGGCGAGCGAGCGGAGTAAATCGGGTACGGCGAAACGTTCACCGAGCGAGGCGAATTCTTCAATTTGCGTGACGACTGATGCGAGGCCTTGGCGATCTGCCCAGTAGAGTAGTCCGCCGCGAAAGCTGGGAAAACCCAGGCCAAAGATCAGTCCAAAATCAATGTCACGCGGATCGCTGACGATGCCATCTTGGAGTGTCAATGCGGCTTCGATCAGCATGGGAAGAAAAAGTCGTTGAGTGATTTCCGCGGAAGTAAACTGCCGCTCGTCGCGCCGATATTGCTGCAATAATTGTATTAGAGCGGGATCAGGTTGCGGCGTTTTCTTGGAGGTCTCGTAGCGAAAAAAACCTAGATGATTTTTTTGTCCTAGTCGCCCGGATTTAATCATGGCGGGAATGATCGGTAACGGCCGCACGCGCTGAGGAAACGCTTCCCACATCACTCGACCTGCATAAACGGCGGTATCGAGTCCCACCATGTCATAGAGTTCGAGTGGACCGAGGGGCATGCCGAATTGCCGGGCAGCCTGTTCGATGGCTTCGATCGATGCGCCATCGCTGAGCAGCTCGATGGCCTCATTCATGTAAGGAAACAGCAGTCGATTGACGAGGAAGCCTGGGCCATCACGAACGACGATCGGCATCTTTCCAATTCGTTTGGCATGGGCGACGACCGTGGCAATCGTCGCCTCGCTGGTTTTCTCCCCACGGATTACCTCGACGAGCGGCATGCGGCGCACTGGATTGAAAAAATGCAGTCCCACAAATCGTTCGGGGTGCTCCAGACGGGCAGCCAGTTTCGTGATTGGAATGGTGGAGGTGTTGGTAGCCAGAATGGTTTGAGGCGTGACGAGTGATTCCAGTTGCTGAAAGACCGCTCGTTTCGCCTCGGCGGATTCCACGATCGCTTCAATGACCAAGTCGCAAGTGGCTAGGTGAGTCAATTCGGTGGTGGGGCGCAGAGCGGCGGCGGCACGGATCGCACGCTCTGCCTGCACTTGTTTCGTCTCGCGATCGAAAGCCGCCTCTTCAACCACTTGGTGAGCGGCTTTGGCCAGCGCGTCGGAGGCGGCATCGAGCAGCGAGACGGTAATCGTCTGCTTGAGATGGGCGGCGGCGATCCCGGCGCCCATAATCCCCGCGCCCACGACACCCACATGTTGCCGGGGCCGGTCGAGGTCGTCGTTCGCGCTGGTTCGATAGGAGGTTCGTTTGCGGAGCAAAAAAACATTGAGCAGGGCCGTGACGGTGGGGAGCTGAGATAACTTTTGAAAACAGTGCGTTTCTGCCGTGAGGGCGGCGGCTTCGGTCAGCCGCGCCTGCTCGAGGAGTAACTCGAGCGCTTGCTGCGGCGCGTGCATCGCGGGCGGCGCGCCCGAGCGCAGCTGGGCTGTGGCGGCGATTCGCAGTAACCCCAGCTCATTGTCGGAAAGCAGGAGTGCGGCGCGACGTTTCTGGCGGCGCTGCTGCAGCGTCGTGCTGGCCGTCGAGCGGATGAGTTGTTGGGCAGTGGCGAGCAGCTCGGCGGTTAAATCCGTCGTTCCAGAGGTTGGTTCACCAGTCGTTCCAGCGGTTGGGCGAGTGTGGGTTGGTGAAGGGACGAGTCGATCGGCCCAGGACGATTTGTGGGCGGCGGTGGCGGTGACCGGTTGGCCGCTGGTGATCCATTCGATCGCGGGTCCGAGTCCGATGAGTCGGGGGAGTCGGGTGGCGCCACCCCAGGCTGGGATGATACCGAGCTGCACTTCGGGAAAGCCGATTTCCACTTGGGGATCGTCGGCTGCGACTCGAAAGTCGCACCAGGAGGCGAGTTCCGCGCCACCTCCCAAGCAACTGCCGGCGATTACGGCGACGGTGGGAAACGGGAGAGTCGAAAGTCGTTGGAAGAGCTGTTGGCCGAGTTGGGATCCGGCGCTGGCGGCTGCGGGGGTGAGATTGGCCCAGCGCGTGGCGAGATCCTGCAGATCGGCGCCGCTGAGGAAACAGCCCGGTTTAGCGGAGCAAACGATGAGACCAGCGAGCGGCGTCTCTGGGTGCCGCTGTTCCAGGTGATCCAGGTGGCCCGAGAGCTGTTGCAGGGCGTGACGCGTAAGAACATTGACGGTCCGCTGCGGATCGTTCCAGGTGAGCCGAGCGATATCGGGCTCTGGAAAATCTAATTGAAGGACCTCGAGGGCATCGTTCATGGGGTACCTGTGCGGGCGATAATCGCTTGATGCTAACTTGGACTGCTGCTGGCGGAAACGGGGGACCGGGCGATGTCCGCTTGTCGGCGCCGGCGCTGACTCTTATCATCCTCGGTTCGTCGATTTTCTTTCCGCGGTTGTGCTCGGGATACTCGCGGTCGTCCCCCGGATAGGTTTGGATTTCAAGAATGCGAGTCCTCGAGATGATTCAGCCGCAGGCGAGTTTTGTGCAGAGTTGGGTGGGTAGGATGTCGGCGTGGCCGATGGACCGAGCGGTCGGGGGCGCGGGGTTGTTCGGGGCAGCACTGGTGAGGCTGCGAGCACTATTCTGCGGGCTGATCTGGCTGCTGGGAATGGTCGTCTGCCTTTCGCCCTTGGCACTCGCAGATGACTCACCCGCAGCGGCCCAGAAGAGCAAAGCGGCGAAGAGTGATGCGGCGGCAACCGTGGAGTTGGTGATCGACTATGGGGATGGGGTTCAGAAGCGGTTTACTCGTTTGAGTCATGTTCCGCAGATGACCATTCTCGACGTACTGCAAGCAGCGCAAAAGCATCCGCGGGGCATCAAGTTTGACTATCGTGGGAAGGGCGAGACCGGTTTTTTGACTCGCATCGACGATGTGGCGAATGAGGGGCGCGGGCGGAACTGGATTTTTCGAGTGAATGATAAACTTGGTGAGCGCAGTTTTGCGGTGGAGCCGGTGGGGGCGGGTGACGTGGTGAGCTGGTCGTTTGCGAAATACCAGGAATCGAAGTAATCAGGATTTTCAGGACGTTGAAGTAGGAGGCTGGTGGTCATGGATAAGCGAGAAATCATCGTGCGGCTGGCCCAGTGGGTTACTTTGGTGGCGGTGGGAGTCGTGGGGCGGCTGGCGCTCGTCGATTTGCCGAACGTCGCGCCGGTGGCTGCTCTGGCGATGCTGGCGGGGTTCCTGGGTGCGGGGCGTCCGGTGTGGGCCTGGAGTGTGCCACTGGCTACGATGGCCTTGAGCGACTTGGTGATCGGCGGCTACGGATTGCCGATGATGCTGGTGGTCTATGGGGCTCTGGCTGCTCCCGCTGCACTGGGAATTTGTTTGCGACGAGCGGGTCGGCTGACGAATAACAGTTCGGTCTGGGGTGACGGTGTGGGTGTTGTGGGTGCCTGTTTGCTGTCGTCGCTGTTTTTCTTTGTCGTCACGAATTTTGCGGTCTGGCTGGGTAGTTCGAGCTATTCGACGAGCTGGCAGGGACTGGTCCATTGCTACACGCGAGCGATTCCTTTTTTCCGTTACACGATCCTGGGCGACCTGATGTTCGGCAGCTTATTTTTTGGTTGCTACGCCGTGGCGCTGCGGGTAACGCTGCGATGGACGCGAGTTGCGAGTGCGACGCTGGCTTCCACAAGGGTGCGGTAGGGCGGTGACTTAAACGGATGAGACCTGATTGGTCCATCCGAGATTTTCATGGTGCGCTGCCTCGCAGACCGGGCAGTCGCTGCAGGATTTTTCCAGGCCCGCTGGAGCTGTTCCCAGGCCCAGTGCAGGATTTTCCCAGGCCCAGCGCGGCTGTTCCCGGCTGTCTTCGTCCAGCACTCGCGTTTGGGGCAGGGCGTCGGACCTCAAAAAACGGCATTTGCCGTGTCTGCCTCTGGAATCACGGAATCACGACGCGCTGGCGATCGATCTTGACCTCCACGGCCTGATTTCTTTACCTTGTCGCACTCTGTTACCCAGAGTGATAGGCAAGGAGGCCTAGGAAGATGTCGACGGAGCCAGGGAAGGCGATGGATTTGGTGGCTGGGGGAGCTCGCATGAGCACGGCGGGCGCGGGAATCGCGTATCGCGAACCGTCCGCCATCAGGATGGATTCCTTGAAAGCGGAGGTGCTGAGGCTGGATTCCGCGAAGCCGGAGCCGGTCCAATCGTCCGTTCCGCGAACGCCTGTTCCGAGCACTTCCGTTTCGCGCACCCCCGTTTCGCGCACCCCCGTCCCGCTACTCGACGTCGGTCGTGGCAATCGACCGCTGCGGGACGAGTTTTTGGAAGCGATTGGTCAGGTGATTGATTCGGGTCGTTTTCTGCACGGCCCGGATGTCAAACAGCTGGAAGAATCCGTGGCTCAGCTGAGCGGCACTCGTCATGCCATCTCTTGTGCTTCGGGTAGCGACGCCTTGTTGTTGGCGCTGATGGCACTGGATGTTGGTCCGGGTGACGAGGTGATTGTGCCGAGCTTTACCTTTTTCGCCACGGCGAGTGCGGCATGGCGCCTGGGTGCTCGACCAGTCCTTGTGGACATTGAAGCGGAAACGATGAATTTGGATCCACTGCGTTTGCGGCGTGCGATCACTCCGGCGACGAAGGCGATTATTCCCGTGCATTTGTTTGGTCAGTGTGCGGATATGGCTCCGATTTTACAGATTGCGGCGGACCACAAGATTACGGTGATCGAGGATGTGGCTCAGGCGATTGGAGCCAAGTATGGTGATCGACCAGCGGGCTCGATGGGACAGATGGGCTGCTTCAGCTTTTATCCGACGAAAAATCTGGGTGGCTTTGGCGACGGTGGCATGTTGACCACCGATGATGACGCGCTGGCGGAACGGCTGCGATTACTGGCCGCTCATGGGATGAGTCCGCGGTACTACCATCGCGAAGTGGGCATTAATAGTCGGTTGGATACGATTCAAGCGGCTGTGTTAAATGTGAAATTCAAGCACCTTGCCGAGTGGACTCGACTGCGCCAAGAGAACGCTCGACGCTACCACCAATTATTCACTGCCGAAGGGTTACATCGCACGATTGACCTACCGGAATCATTGCCGGATCGCGAGCATGTATGGAATCAGTACACGATTCGTGTGGCGGATGGTAAACGAGATCAGCTGCGTGCTCAGCTGGCCGAGCTGGGAATTGGTAGCGAGGTGTATTACCCGGTGCCGCTCCATCAGCAGCAATGTTTTGCATCGCTGGGCTACGGTCCGGGCAGTCTGCCGGTGACGGAGCGGATGGCGGCCGAAGTACTGAGTTTGCCCATCTATCCGGAAGTGACGGTGGCCGAGCAGCAGCTGGTCGTGCAAGCGGTGACAGAGCTGCTGTTTACACGTTTGCGTCGAGCGGGCTGAGGAGGCGGCGCACGGCGTCCAGCAGCGCTGGTTGACCAGCGTTATGCGTGGGTGAGTTTTCCGCGGGAGAGTCGAGCGACACGATTTCGCTCGTTCCGGTGCGTAAGTTTTTCAGCTGGCAATTGCCCACTTGAAACTCATTTTCACCCGCGATGATCGCGATGCGAAAACCGCGCTGGTCGGCATATTTGAGTTGTTGACCGAGCTTTTTTGGTTCGGGGTACATTTCCACGCCGACACCAGCCGCTCGTAGAGTGGCAGCGATGCGCAGGTAATCATGACGTCGCTGTTCATCGAAGAAGACGACCAGCACATCGGCCGGAGTACGAACTTTTTCGATGAGCTGAAGTTCTTCGAGTGCGGCGAGCAATCGATCCAGGCCGAGCGATGCGCCGATTCCCGGTAGCTCTTGTTTGGTAAACAGGCCGGCCAGGTTGTCATAGCGGCCGCCTGAGCAAACGCTGCCAATCGTGGGCAGGTCATTCAAAAATGTTTCAAAGATCGCTCCGGTGTAATAATCGAGTCCACGAGCGATACCAACATCCAGTTGCAGGTGTGACGAGGGAACTCCGCCGGCACTCGCGCCGAGGATGATTTCTCGCAGTCGACTTACACCAGCTTGGCCGCGTTCGTTACCGGCGACGAGCGGTTCCAGTTGCTGCAAGATCTCATCGTTGGTGCCCTTCAAGTCTGCCAGTTTCAGGAGTGCATCGGCCTGCTCGGTGGTGGTACCAGCCGTCGCGGTCAGCTCTTCGGCAACTTTCGCGGGACCGATTTTGGCGAGCTTGTCGATGGCGCGCAAGATGGGCACGGATTTTTCCAGCAGGTTCAGTCGTTCCAGCAGTCCGTTGAGCACCATGCGATTATTCAAGCGGATGGTGAAGCGTTCGATACCCAGCGCTCGCATCAGGTCATGAATGACAAGTGCTGTTTCGATATCGGCGAGGACTGATTTAGTACCGATCGTATCGAAATCACATTGCATGAATTCGCGATAGCGACCGCGCTGCGTATTTTCACCACGCCAGACTGAGGCGATGTGATAGCGCTTGAATGGGGTTCCTAATTCGTGGATGTGCTGCGCGGCGAAGCGTGCCAGGGGGACGGTGAGGTCGAAACGCAGGCCAACTTTTCGACCACCGTGATCTTCGAATTGATAGAGCTGTCGATCGGTTTCGTCGCTGCCTTTACCGGTGAGTACTTCGAGATATTCGAGAGCGGGCGTGTCGATGGGACTAAAACCAAACGATCGATAGACACGCTGGGCGGTCGCGATGAGTCGTTCGCGCGGAATCATCGCTTCGGGCAGGTAATCACGAAATCCTTTTAGCGTGCGCGGTTCGATCAAAGCCATGAGGAGTCAGTCAGTAAGGGGCGAGGTTGAAGGTAGATGCGGGAGCGAGGATCAGCGGGAGCGGCGCTGCCGGGACAGGTCAGGAGGAGACGATGGGCAGCACGGGCGGCTTGGGGCTGCGTAGCGATTCACCCCGGCGACGCGGCAATACCGCCTCCATGTACTCCGCGACCTGCTCCGACGTTTCGAAGTAGCGATCATAGACCCAGTCGTCATCGAATTCGCAGTTGTCGGTGGTGTAATCTCGACAGATCTGTGGTCGATCGGCGTAGATGCCACAGCGATTGTCAGGTTGAAGATGTTTACAGACGGTATGGACGAGCAGGTACCAAGTGTCGCCTTCGGTAAACACCGACGCTCGTTCATGCAGCAGAAACCAGCGCAGATAATCAAATTCCTGGCGACTGGCTGGCGTGTCGATGGGCAGCGCGAAGTAGCGACAACATTTGGCGGTGCAGTGGTCGCAGAGTTCCGCTCCAGCAGGAACTTGAGCTCTTGATTGGCGACGAGGCAGCGGGATATCCATAGTGGGTGAATTATGGTTTCGAGGGCGCGGATTCGAGTAGTTTCGTGAGCTTCTCTAGGTACTTGGCGGGTTCGGCTTCGAGTTCACTTGAGCAACCCGCACAGCAGATCCAAGCATCGCGATTTTCGAGCTTTACCTTCACCGGTGGTCCCATGGTTCCCAGAGGCGCATCAGCGACAAGGCAGACCTTCTGCAGCTCCGCCGATTTTCGATCCTCAGCACTCAGCTTGGCAAGGTTCTCTTCGATTTGCTCAGCTTCGGATTTCGACGAAGTCGTCGGTGGAGTGTTGACGTTGGAGGGGGAGCAACCGGTGATCAGGGATTGGCTGAGGGACATGGCTACCACGATGGCGGCGGCATGCCAGCGGCGAGTGATCAAGGCGCGGCAAGTGGTCAGGAAGCGGCGAGCAGGTGTGGAGGATGCAATCATGAGGCTGCTGCTGATGGAAGGTTGGAAATGGAATTCAGAATGAGATCCTAATGAGCGCGCTCACCGGATGGCGACAAGACGCTAAGAATACCGCGATTGAGTTGGTGGCACCATCCCCGCATAGCTGCATGGCTGCTACGCCGCGTCGCTTGTGCGATCAATCTGGATCAATTTGGATCAATCTGGTTCAACGCGGGTCGCCGACCCAGTTGGCAGTCGGAAAAAACGTTTTCCAGCTTTGGTATTTGGGGTTGGACAGTTTGAGTGCCAGGAGTGGGTTGTGGTTGGGTCGCTTGGGTTGGCTGAGCAGGCGCATGCGAGCTTCTTGGGGCGTGCGTCCACCTTTTTTCGTATTGCAATCCAGGCATGAGCAAACCACATTTTCCCAGCTGGTTGCACCCCCTCGGCTCCGGGGAATCACATGGTCGACGCTGAGTTTACTTACTGGGAGCGTCAAGCCGCAGTACTGGCAGCTGTGATTGTCTCGGGCGAACAGGTTACGGCGATTGAAGCGGAGTGTTTGTCGGGGAACTCGATCATATCCCATCAGCCGAATAATGCGTGGGACTTGCACTTCGTGATGGACGGTACGAATCCAGTCTACGTGTTCGGGAGTATCGGTAGGGTCGCGCATGCTGCCCAGGAGCATCCAGGATTCGAGGTCATAGTTGGTGAATTGTCCGGCCTCGATTTCGATGACCTCGGCCAATTCGCGGTAGAGCATCGCAAACGCGCGACGCACACCGACCACGTGCACCGGCATGAAATAGCGATTCAGAACTAAAACGCTGGACCCCAACACGCGTTCGGCGGACGCGACACTCATTGAGCACCTCGGGCAGGGTGGAGTTTTCTGGGCTACCCGGATCGAGATCGTACCGAATAACAAGTCTGGCTGCCAAGTAAATTTCGGGAGAAGTTGTCGCGCGGTAACCGGAATGAGTAGAATCGTCGCCTGATCTTTGACTGGCGGACGGGAGGGGCGTCGAGTTCCCGTGGGGCACGCTGTTTTCCGTCGTCCTAAGTGAGGATTTTTTCCTGGCTCGGATCGCGCCTGTTTCCTGCTCTTGTTGATGATGAGTCGTGCGATGATTGAGTATCGCTGTGATCGCTGTCAGCGTCTGATTGAGC
Source organism: Pirellulaceae bacterium (assembly GCA_044235425.1). Taxonomy (GTDB): domain Bacteria; phylum Planctomycetota; class Planctomycetia; order Pirellulales; family Pirellulaceae; genus JBJSXJ01. Next base: position 59,675 of record JBIIHW010000029.1, on the reverse strand, counting down.
AAACGACGGACGTGCGTTACGTGGTGCGAATTGAGATGCAGGCGGCCATGGAGCCACTGATCCGCCATGTGGCCGATGACGAGCGGGATTATCTGCAGGAGATTTCCGAGCAACTAGACGGAGTCGCTGGGGCTGCGGAATGCGTGCGCCCCATCGAAGACTCATTCGAGCAGACGCGGTATGACCTCTGTTCCTCCTGCTTTCAGGCTTTTCGAGAGCGACCGCTAGGCGAGTGTTCCGAGGCGGAAGAAGCGTCCAATGCCAGTCGTCGCCGTTCATCCGACCTGCATCACAACTGAGGTCGCGGATGGGCTTGTGCCCAGGGAGTGCGAGGATCTATGCCGACGAGGGGCACGGTGACTTCGACCTTCGCGCGCTTGGCGATTTACTTTTGCGTTGGTGGTGGCACGGTGACGTTGCGAACTTTCGCGTACCGCTCCCAGAGTTCCATCAACTTGAAGTCGGCGGGAATTTTGAGATCGAGCTGCCGCAGCACGGCGTAGTATTTCTCCATCGCTTCACCCAGGTCCTGAATCGTCAGATCCTGTTTCAGATCTGGGTACTTCGCGAGCACTTCCGCCCAGCCATCCCATGCCGCTTCGAAGGCTTTGCGAGCGGCATCTGGATCGGCTTCATCCATGAACTTCTCCGCTTCGTAGAGATTGCGCCGAGCCGTAACGGCGGTTTCGGATTGTTCCATCGCACAGCGCGTCTCCCAGTAGTCATAGTTGACTTGGTTTCGATAGGCACTGGCATGGGCGAGCGTTCGATTCTCGATATCGATTAGACGTTCGGCGATTTTACGAGCCCGCGTTTTCGACTCGTCGGGAGCCCCTTCGACGATTTCAAACGTGCTGACGTTCAGCAGTTTTGGTGCTTCATCTTTCACCCAGCCAGCTTCGATTGCGTTGAGGTCCGACGGCTTGGACTCAAGCAATCGCCGCTGTTCGTCGTTCAAGGCCTCCCAGCGCTGCTTTTTCAGAGCTTCTCGAACGCCTGGAGCGGCTTCATCAAGTTTCGACATCAGCTCGGCGCGTTCGCCCACAAGGGTTTTGACGTCATTGAGTCGCAGCAGGTGACCTGTCGAATGAGGGATGGTGCGATCCCCGTAGGCACGCCAATCATCGCCGGCTTTCTCCCAGGCGATCTGTGCCTTCTCGTCGAGTACACCTTCTTCTTCGATTTGCATGCTGAAGTTGATGCGGGCCATGGGGCCGTCGGCGTAGAGCAGCAGCGGACTTTTACCGCGCAGAGGCTGACCTTTGTTGGCTGCTTGTTCGGCTTTGAGATACCACAGGCGGCTTACCAGCCAACTATCCGGATCTCCCTGTGGACCCTGGGCATCGGCTTCATCCACCTTCACCTCGCCGCTCTCCTGCAGCGCATTGTGGAAGTCGATATCGCGGCGGAAAAGCCGACGAAATTGCAACTTTTCGTCCGACCGCCCCATTTTGTGACCGATGAACCAGCCGACGTTGTGGAGCAGTTTGGGATCGTCCCGATTGTAGTGCGTGCCCTCCATCAAAAACTCAATGCCCTTCTTCACCCACTGGTAGCGATGACGATAGTCATCAAATTCAACGGAGACGTTGTAGGACAAATTATGAGCTTGAAATTCCCAGACGGACAGAATGTTGGGATCGAGCTTGATGATCTGATTGAGAGTCGCGGCGAGGTTATCCCAATCTTTCTTCTTTTTGAATTCGTTTGCCTTTTCCCACAGGATCACGGTGGCAAACGGTCGCATGCCGAGCGTCGCCAATTTCATCGTCTCACTGGCGGGATCGATGTCACCTAAATTGCCTTGCGACAAACGATAAGTGGTTCGCATTTGGGCCAGTTGACCACCGCTGCTATCCTGCGTCGCCGGGTGACCCAGATAGAACAGGGGAAAGAGCAGCAAGGCGATCGTCGCCCCGTAAGCCACTTTACGCTGAAATGAACGTCGAGGGTTCATGCGGCAAGTTCCCGCGTCTTGAGGAAGAAGTAGCCCAACAGAGATGTTCCAGCGACGAATGCCAAGGCGGTCATCGTTTGCACGGCCATCACATTGGGATCGACATTAAATCCATACGCGACATAGTTCGAATTATCGAAACGGCTGAAGTCTGGGAACAACTGCAGGGTGAGCCGCAGCACGAGCATTCCGAACAAATCGATGTACTTGATGATCCGCTCCGCTAATCCCATCTCCAGGTCTGACGTCAGGTTCAATTGTCGGAACAGCCGGATGACAGCTTCGATGGGTCCGCCTCCGTCGAGTCCCGTTTCCTCTTGAATACCGAACAGATTCCGGACGAATCGTCGCAGCCCATCGTTCCCCTGGAAGACACCTTTGAAGAGATCGACGACGAAACCTTGGAAGTAACCCAAAATCACTGCCGCCAGGGTTGCCAGCATCGATACCGGGCCACTCAAAAACGTACTGAACATCACGCCCAGAGAGTCCACCATCAGCATTTGCAACCAGACACTTACGTGTCCCTTGATGAAATTCACTGCAAAGGGACGATCGGCGGCATGCAGGAAGAGATCGGGCTGAGCCATGCCGAAGTATTGCGACGGCTGGGCGCATTTCACCTTAATCTGCAGCTGCCCCTCGTAGACCAGGTCCTTGAAGATGTCGATATCGACGACCTGTCCCGAGCCGTCAACGCCCTTGAGTTTCCGCGGAATCAAACGCTCGAAACGCGTAAACTCGCGTGACGGAAACGTGATCACTTCACTGCGTTTAATCTTCGCTTTTGGATTGGGATTTTCCAGAATGAGATCGCCGAGCACGGTTTCGTCGATGTTCCCTTTGAAGGTGCGGAACACGAGAATGTTCATTTCGATCGGCAGCCCATTGGGAAAATCTTCCTCGGTGACTCCCGAAAACTGCCAAACGGCGGCGGCTTGCGTTTTGCCTTCGATGTAACTGCGATAGGTCCACTCATCACCGACGCTGATGCCACGATCGGTGAGGTTCCCTTGTCGATCGATGAACATCAACTTGCCATAGAGTGGCACGCGTGCCATCAGCAGGCCTTCGTGCGTGCCGATCTCGTAGCGGACCTTATCGCCATCCTTGATGGCTTTCACGGGATGACTGTGGTTGTTTTGGATATCGGTTTGACCGGTTCCATCCGCGTTGATGGTGACTTCATGGCGATGGTAAGCATCGAATGATGTGCGGCCGGTAGCGGCCAGCGAGTCGCCACTGCCGGCAGCGACCATTTCCTGCGCGTCGATGGTGTGGACATGATCAACACCTCGCTGGACAAAGATGAAACTTGCCAAGCACATGACCGCCAGCACGGCCGTGCCGATGGTGGCAAACCCCAGGATACGTCCCAAGACAATCTCACCTGGCCGCACGGGTTTGGTGACCACGGTGTAGATCGTGCGATTCTTGATGTCATTCGGCAAACTGAAGGTGCTGGTGAGCAGCGCGAGTGCGAGCACCAGCAAATTGGATGTCCAGAGCACAAAGCTCAGGTAGAGCTTGGCGGGGTTTGTGCTTTTCACATCGAGAAAGAGTCCAGCGAAGAGCAGGACGATCACGAACACGATAAACGCCACAAGAGCGCGACGCCGTACCGCCTCTTTCACGGTGAGTCGCGTGATGGCCAGCGTGCGGGTCAGCGAGAAGTTGGGCAAGTCATCACTGAACGCTTTGTAAACCACTCGAGCGACCGTGTAGAACGCTTCGCCGGGGCCGAGTCGAAAGCTATTCAGGACGTACCAGAAGAGCAGCGCGACCGCTGCCATGATGGAGAACGATGCGCAGAACTGCGCCAGTGCTCCGAATCCGCGCGGACTCGGAAACAACCATTCGTAAAACGGGAGAACCTCGTATTCGATCGGCATCAGGCTTTCTCCTGAGCTCGGCGGCCCGGTCGCGCGTCACTATCTCGCACGATTCGCAGGAAGAGGTCTTCCAGCGAGATGGTGGGATTCGCCATTTCCATGAGATTACCGCCGTGTTTGGCAATCACCGCTCGAATTTCCGCTTCGGCTTCCTTGGACAGTCCCGAGGCCCGCATCTGCGTGACATCCTGCACGGCCAGCAACGCATCGACGCGCCCCAGTTCTTTCAGCTCTCCTTGATGCAGAATCGCGATGCGATCGCACACATCCTGCACATCGGCCAGTAAGTGACTACACATCAAAATCGTTTTGCCTTGGTCCCGCAGTTGCAGGATTAAGTCCTTCATTTCGCGGGTACCGATGGGATCGAGTCCCGAGGTGGGTTCATCGAGCAGGATGAGTTCCGGATCGTTGATCAGCGCCTGCGCTAAACCCACTCGACGCGTCATCCCTTTGGAGTATTCCTTTAGTTGTCGACGTTTCGCTTTTTCGAGGCCGACCATTTGCAGCAGGCTATGGATGCGTTCGCGACGGGTGGCAGCCGACATGTCGAACAGGCGCCCGTAAAAATCGAGCGTCTCTTCGGCGTTCAAAAACTTGTACAGGTACGATTCTTCGGGCAGGTAGCCGATGCGTTCATTCTTTTTGACATCGGTGGCATCTTTATTGAAGACCAGGGCGTAGCCGGTGGTGGGAAAGAGGAGTCCCAGGAGCAGTTTGATGGTGGTCGATTTGCCGGAGCCGTTTGGGCCAAGCAGGCCAAAAATCTCACCTCGCCGCACTTCCATGTCGAGTGCTTTGAGAGCGTGAACTTTGGGGCGGCCCCAGAAATCACGATAATCTTTCGAGAGGCTGCGTGTTTCGATAACGACCTCGCCAGCCGCGGGAGCGACCGTTGTTTGACCCTTTGATGGGGTACCCGCCTGATTCATCTCCCAGCTCCGTAAGTCGTGATATAACAGGTTGCCGTCCAACGAACCGATCGGTTGAACCAAGCGGCGACGATGATAACCGTCTCCATTCGCTTAGCGCTAACGCAGGATGCTCGGAAGTTGACAAGTGAGTGGCGTGCGACAACCGCGTCCTCGTACTATAGAACGGGCTGATAGGCCGTGCAACAATGACGTCTTGCCGAGTACTGAAAACATGACATTCGAGTCGGTAACTGCCGATCAAGCGGCGCGCCAGTTTCTGCTGGGGCGTATTGATTATGAACGCACGACGCCCCCGGTGAGCGAGGGACGCTTTCCGCTTGACCGCATGCGCGACTTGCTCCGCCGCCTGGGGAATCCGCAAGACGGTCAGCGGATTGTGCATGTGACCGGCACCAAAGGGAAGGGTTCGACGGCGGTGATGATCGCATCGATGCTGTCGGCGGCCGGCTACCGCACCGGACTATTTACCTCGCCCCATCTGCTCCATCTGGAAGAGCGATTTGCCATTGATGGAAGTTATTGTCCCCCCGCCCAGCTCACCCAATTGATCGATCAGTTGCGTGATCCGGTGGCCGAGATGGATCGAGAGGAAGCACGGCGTGGAGGTGGCCACGGACCGACGTTTTTTGAAATCACCACGGCCGCGGCCTTTCTCTATTTTGCACAGCAGAACTGCCAGGCCACGGTGCTGGAAGTGGGGCTGGGCGGGCGGCTCGACTCCACCAATGTCTGTCAGCCGCTGGTCTCCGTCATCACCTCGATCAGTTTGGATCACACCAAACAGTTAGGATCGACTCTGGCTGCCATCGCTCGGGAAAAAGCGGGAATTATTAAGCCGAGGATTCCGGTGGTGAGCGGGGTGCGGCCGGACGAGCCACGGGAGGTGATTGAGCAGGTGGCGCGGGAACGGGGGGCACCGCAGTGGCAATTGGGTGAGCATTTTGGCTATGAGCGGGTTCGGCTGAGTGGGGCTGGGACGGGGTCACAGTGGGCCTTCAACTTCTGGACTCAGGAGTCCTACCGAGCGGCTGCTGGGCCGGCCATGGCGCGCGAGCTGGAGCGGCCCTGGGAGGGGGTGCGGCTGTCGCTGGCGGGCGCTCATCAGGCGCACAATGCGGCTTTAGCGGTGGCTGCGACCGGGCTGCTGCGACCGCATGGTTTCGAGGTGACGGAACCCGTGATGCGTTCAGGGCTGGTGCAAGCACATTGTCCCGCGCGGGTGCAGATCACGGGAAGGGAGCCCGCCCGCGTGCTCGATGCGGCTCACAACGAAGCGTCGATCGCCGCTCTCCTGGCAGCGCTGGAAGAAGAGTTTCCTGGGCAGCGACGAATTTTCTTGTTTGCGGCCAGTCGCGACAAGGATGTGGTGGGAATGCTGCGTCAGTTGGCGCGCAGCAGTCATCAGTTGGTGCTCACCACCTTTCGGTCGAATCCCCGCGCGACGGATGCGCGGGACTTAGAGCGTTGGATGCGGCAGGTGGAGGCGGAGCAGGCGCCGCGGGCGGGAAGCTGGTGGGAAGTGGTGGAGGATCCGCAGGTAGCTTGGCAGCGGGCGGTGCAGCTGCAGGGGCCCCAGGATGTCCTTTGTGTGACGGGTTCTTTTTTCTTGGTGGCGGAGTTGTCGGGAGAGGCGAGACTGCCCTTGCAACGGGCAAGCGGCCACTTATAATGCCTTCCCATGCTGGATTGGTTTCTCGGCGGTCATCTGCTAAGATCAATCCCACGCGGGTGTAGCTCAGTTGGTAGAGCACCACGTTGCCAACGTGGTTGTCGTGGGTTCGAATCCCATCACCCGCTCTTTTTTTTTATGGGAGACATTGGGTTCATGGCCGCAGAAACAGACGCAACGACCGTAGCTGAAACAACCGAATCGGAAGCAAAACAGCGGCTAGGACTAGATGTGAACGTGGAAAACGTCAGTGCCTGTGAGCGGCATGTGACGGTGACGATCGCCCGCGAGGATGTCGATCGCTATCTGACGAAAACGCTGAGTGACCTGCGTGGGAAAGCGGAAATTCCCGGGTTTCGCCCCGGTCGAGCTCCACGGAAACTGGTCGAATCGCGGTTTAAGGACCAAGTTCGCGATCAGGTGAAGAGCTCGTTGCTGATGGACAGCATGGGGCAGATCAGCGAAGACAATGTGTTCACGGCGATTGGCGAGCCGGATTTGGACGTGGACGCCGTTGTATTGCCAGACTCAGGGCCGATGAAGTTCGAGTTTAATATCGAAGTTCGTCCGGAATTTGAGCTGCCGGAATGGAAGGGTTTGGCACTCAACCGACCCGTATTTGATATTACGGAAGAACAGGTCGAACAGCGATTGGTTTCGATTGGTCGGTTTGGGACCTCGTCGGCGTCGGTCGACGGGCCGATCAAGACTGCCGACATGCTCGCCGGCGAACTGGTCGTGACTCACGAAGGCCAAGAAATCTTACGATCGCAGCAGGCTTTGAAAGCCGTGGGAAACATCTCGTTCCCGGATGCTGTCTGGAGCGGATTTGAAGCGTTGGTGGTGGGGAAGACGGCCGGCGAGACGGTGACGTCCAAATTGGTTCTGGGCGAGGGTGCTCAGAAAGAAGAGCTGCGTGGGAAAGAGGTTGAGGTGAGTTTCACGATCACTGGTGTTGAACGCCGGGTGGTGAATGAGATGTTGCCTAAGGATCTCTCCAGTTACGGCTTTGAGGCCATGGGCGAAGTCCGGCAGCTGGTACGCCAGTCTTTGGAGCGTCAGCGAGATTTTTATCAGAAGCAGGCTTTGCGTCGGCAGATCACGGAGAAGCTCACGGTTGGTGCGAATTGGGATTTGCCGCCCGCGCTCCTGCGTCGTCAGTCTCGTCGTGAGCTTGATCGCAAGATTATTGAACTGCGTCGCAGCGGTTTTTCGGATGACCAGATTCGCAGTCACATCAATTCCTTGAGTCAGAATTCGATGGCGGAAACGTCCCGGGCTTTGAAGGAGCACTTCATCCTGGAGCGGATGGCGGAAGAGCAGAAGGTGGAAGCCACCGATAGTGACTACACGAGTGAAATTGAGTTGATTGCGGAGCAGAGTGGTGAGTCGCCGCGACGGCTTTATGCTCGCATGCAGAAGACGGGACAGGTGGATTCTTTACGTAATCACATCATCGAGCGCAAGGTGGTGGAGCTGATTCAGGCGGAAGCGACGATTACGGATGTGCCTGAGCCGTATCCTTGGGCGAATGCCGCCAATGACTACGCCGTGGATGTTGCCTTGGATGGTACATCCGATCAGGCGACGATCCCGGAAGCAAAGCATGCCGGAGGCGGGGAAGAGCCCTTGCCTAATACCGCCGAAAAACGCTAAAGTCCCAGCGCGGCGAACGTTGGTTCGTCGGCTTGCGTAGTGAGTTGGATGCGTGGTGCCGTTGGCACCACCGGTCGACTTTGCTCGCTTGGACATTTCTCGAGAAAGGATTGGCCCGGCATGGACCATGAATTGTCATCGCCGCGGATGGCAGCGTCTTACCAGAGTTATCAGCGTCAGCGTCAGTTGACGTTGGGCGATCTATTGTTGGAGAACCGGATCATCTTCCTGCAAGGGGAGATTTACACCGGGAATGCCAATGAAATCGTGATGAAATTGCTCTATCTGCAGAGCGAGAATCGCCGCAAGGATATTCATTTCTACATCAATTCCCCGGGTGGTGACGTCGTGGCGACGCTCGCCATCTACGACACCATGCAGGTACTCACCTGTCCGATTGCGACGTACTGCGTCGGTCAAGCGGCGAGCGGAGCGGCGGTGTTACTGTGCGGTGGCACGAAGGGAAAGCGGTTCGCTCTGCCCAATGCGCGGGTCATGATGCACCAGCCGTTTGGAGGCGTGAGTGGTCAGATCAGTGATATTGAAATTCAAACGAATGAGATCTTGCGTTATCGCGATGTGCTCAATCAGATCATTGCCAAGCATACCGGGCAGCCGATCGAGAAAATTGCGAAGGATACGGACCGCGATTTCTTCTTGAATGCTGATGAGGCGAAGCAGTATGGTGTGGTCGATGGCACCTTGTCGCGACCGCCCATCGAAGAGGAAGACACCAAGTAGTGGCTCGCAGGGTCTCTCACATTCGATCCATGGCTACCAGGAGTTGCTTGTCATGACCGTCATTCCTTATGTCGTTGAAAAGACTGGTCGCGAAGAACGCGTTTACGATATCTACAGTCGGTTGCTCAAAGATCGCATCGTGTTTCTGGGGTCGCAGGTCAACGATGAAGTGGCCAATGCGATCGTCGCGCAGATGCTCTTTTTGCAGTCCGATGATCCCAAGGCCGACATCCATCTCTACATCAATTCGCCCGGCGGTAGCATCAGTGCGGGCATGGCGATTTACGACACGATGCAGTTTGTCACCTGTGATGTGGCGACCTACTGCATTGGGCAAGCGGCATCGATGGGCGCCGTGTTGCTGACGGCTGGAGCGGCCGGCAAACGCTACGCCTTGCCGAACGCTCGCATCATGATCCATCAGCCGCTGGCTGGGATGCAGGGAACGGCCGAGGAGATCATGATTCATGCGCGCGAGTTCCGGCGCATCAAAGAACGCATGAATCAAATCCTCATCAAGCACACCGGTCATGCACTCGACAAAATCGAAAAGGATACGGACCGGGACTGCTTCATGACCGCCAATGAAGCGCTGGAGTATCGGCTGATCGATAAAGTCATCGAGCAGATGGAAGTAAAGAAGTAGAAGTAAGCGATTCAACCTTACACGGAAGGCGCCAAGGATGGTGCTGAAATCTATCGCTCCACCGCCTGGTGGGCGTGCCGCTCGTCGTTGGCTGACGGCTTTCCTTTGCACCGTCAGTGGCTCTCTTTCGCTGGGTTGTCAGTCGGGACCGCGCGTACAGAAGTACGTGGAGATGGTGAACGCTGAACGGCGGACGCTCGAAGATCGCGTCTATGCCCTCGAATATGACCTCGATCTTGTCGAATCTGAACTGGCTGATGCCCGTGCTGAAAACGATAAATTGAGTCGTGAGTTATATGGTGATAAGGGAGCGCCGGGACGTTCAAGCGGCAGTCGTCCAGCGCGGCCGCCACGCTCCAGTAGCGGTGGTGGAAGTGGGGGGGCCGGAGGATCACCGGTGCCGCGGGATGAATTGATTCCACCGGAAATTGAGGCAGGTGAGCCGACCGAACTGGGCCCGCCGCGGACCACTCCGCCCATGGCTCCACCGGAACCGCCAGCCGCGCCCGGGGGCTCCACGGAACGCACGGCTCCCGCCACACCTAAAATCCCTGATGAACCTGGTTCACCGGGCGCAGCGGAGTTGCCAGTTCCAGCGGATGCTCCGCGTGCACCAAGTGCATCCACGCCCCTGGAACGGTCAGCCCCAGCTGGCATTTCCCAGCCTCCTGGCTCAGCGCCCACCGAACTGCTTGAGTTACCCGACCGCCAGACGGAAGGCCAGGAGCCGGTGGGCTTGACGGCCCCCGGTAACGCTCGACCCGCTGCTGCCGTGCCCGTAACACCCGGTGCCGCCTACTTGGCTCTCGACGCAACGATTACCGGTGGAGCGGATTTCGATGGGGAGCCGGGCGACGACGGTATCACGCTGGGACTCGTGCTGCGCGATGAACGAGGTCGTCCGATGGCAGCGGTCGGATCGCTATCAGCCGTTCTACTGGATCCTCGCCAGCGCGGTGATGCAGCGCGCGTCGCACGCTGGGATCTTGAGGAAGCCCAAGTAGCGAGGCTGCTGCGTGGACAGAATGCAGAGACCTACACGTTGCATCTAGCTTGGCCAGGCGATCCACCGCGAAGCGAGCGGTTGCGACTCTTCGTCCGATATCAGTTGCCCAGCGGCGAAGTACTCGAAGCTCAGCGCGAAATAGCAGTTCAGCTGGCGAACCCGTCGGGAACTCGGCGCGCCGTTTCCATGACGACTCGCCCCATCGATCGCGACGTTCCGGCCACTGCAACACGCAGCGCCGTGGTGCCAGCCAGCGCAGAGGATTCTTCCGGCATGCTCGTGCCACGTTCAGCCCAGCCTATTCCGGTTGACTCGGTACCAGCTGCAGATCCAGCACCAACAGCCGCTTCTGGTGCCGGCTGGCGAGCGAAAAAATAGGCTCCTAAGCCAATCGCGTGGGTACACGCAGCTCAACAATCTGTTTCTCAATCCGCCTGGAATACCTCGTTTCCAACCCCCAGCGTGCGTTGTGCGCCTTGGCGTGAGACGATCGGCAGTTCAGCGAGCGTTGTGCGCCTTGGCGTCAGACGATCGGAAGTCTCGCGGTAAGGCGCGAAGAGTGAGAACGATCTGAAGCTTAGCGGTCCTCCATAAAAAAACGCTCCCCAGCGAAGGTCGCTGAGGAGCGGTGCAGATGGCGATCGCAAGTTCGATTTGCCGGAGCGAGACTAGGAGTTTCGCAGGGCGGCCTGAGCGGCGGCCAGGCGTGCGATCGGCACTCGGAATGGCGAGCAGCTGACGTAATCGAGTCCACTGCGGTGACAGAACTGAATGGAGGCGGGGTCGCCGCCATGTTCACCGCAGATACCGACCTTCAAGCCAGGTCGAGCCTTACGACCCTTGGCCACCGCGATTTCGACCAACTGACCAACGCCGGAGGTATCGAGCGATTGGAAGGGGTCGACGGTGAGGATCTCTTGCTTGATGTAGTCAGGCAGGAAGCTGTTCACATCATCACGGCTGTAACCAAACGTCATTTGCGTGAGGTCATTGGTACCGAAACTGAAGAACTCGGCATGTTCCGCAATCTCATTGGCCGTCAATGCAGCTCGTGGAATCTCGATCATGGTACCGATGAGGATTTCCAGCTTGCCGGTCATTTTTTGTTCGGCCAGCACGGCGGCGATCGTCTCTTCGGTCCAGCTACGCAGCAGCTTGATTTCGGCTTTGGTGCCGACCAGCGGGTGCATGATTTCGGGACGAGCGTCGATCTTTTTCTTCTTGCAGATGACCGCAGCTTCCACGATGGCTCGCACCTGCATCTTGAGAATCTCAGGATAGGTGACGCTCAAGCGGCAACCGCGATGACCGAGCATCGGGTTGGCCTCGTGCAACTGGGCGACACGGGCCTTAACCAGTTGCGGTTTGACACCCATGGTTTCGGCGAGTTCCTTTTGGCTCTTCTCGTCGTGCGGCACGAATTCGTGGAGCGGTGGATCGAGTAGGCGGATGGTGACGGGCAGGCCCTTCATGGCGGTGAAGATGCCGACAAAGTCTTCGCGCTGGAAGGGCAGCAGTTTGGCCAGTGCCTTTTCGCGTGCTTCGACGGTCTCGGCGAGAATCATTTCGCGCATTGCCTTGATGCGTTCACCTTCGAAGAACATGTGTTCGGTGCGGCAGAGGCCGATGCCCTCGGCACCAAAATCACGAGCTCGTTGAGAATCCGCTGGGGTGTCCGCGTTGGTGCGAATCTTGAGCGTGCGATACTTATCCGCCCATTTCATGACGGTGGAGAAGTCACCGGAAAGCTTCGGCTCTTGCGTGCCGATGGTGCCTTTCATCACTTCGCCCGTGGAGCCGTCGATGGAGAGCAGATCGTTCGGGCCGAAGGATTCGTCGCCGATCTTGATCTTCCTGGCTTGGGCATCGATCTGGATTTCACCCGCACCGACAACGCAGCAGCGGCCCCAGCCGCGGGCGACCACCGCCGCGTGACTGGTCATACCACCGGTGCTTGTCAAAATACCGGCGGCCGTGTGCATGCCTTCCACGTCTTCAGGATTGGTTTCCTTGCGAACGAGGATGATCTTCTCACCCTTCTTCGCTCGTTCGACCGCTTCTGCTGCCGTGAACGCCAGCTTACCGACTGCAGCGCCGGGCGAGGCGGGTAAGCCGCGCGTGAGCACCTTGGCTGACTTCTTGGCACTGGGATCAAAGCTGGGCAGAAGCAGCTGCGTGAGATCGCCGGCAGGAATTCGCAGCACGGCCGTCTTCTCGTCGATCAATTTCTCTTTCACCATGTCGCAGGCAATCTTCACAGCGGCAGGACCGGTGCGCTTGCCGTTGCGAGTCTGCAGCATGTACAGCTTGCCCTTCTCAATCGTGAACTCAATGTCCTGGACGTCGCGGAAGTGGTTTTCCAGGATCTTCTTGATTTCGAGCAGTTGCTTGAAAACAGCCTTGTTCCACTTCGGCATTTCATCAACATGCTCTGGGGTGCGAATGCCCGCGACGACGTCTTCGCCCTGAGCGTTTACCAGGAACTCGCCGTAGAACTTGTTTTCACCGGTCGAGGGATTACGAGTGAAGGCGACACCGGTGCCCGAGTCGTCACCCATGTTGCCGAACACCATCGACTGAATGTTCACGCCCGTACCGGCCAAACCCGTAATGCCTTCCACTTGGCGGTAAAGCACCGCACGAGGCTGCATCCAGCTCTTGAACACCGCCTCAATCGACAGTTCCAGCTGTACCAGCGGTTCCTGAGGGAATGGCTTGCCGTGATGCTTCTCGTACACCTTCTTGTATTCGTTGCAGAGTTCGATGAGGCCTTCGGTGGGCACATCCGTGTCCAGCTTGGCCCGGTACTTCAGCTTCAGTTTGTCGAACGCCTCTTCGAAATGTTCGTGATCGACACCGACCACCACGTCGCCGAACATGTTGATCAAGCGGCGATAGGAATCGTAGGCGAAGCGTTCGTTGCCCGTGGCGTTGGCGAGTGCGACGACGGATTGATCGTTAAGTCCGAGGTTGAGAATGGTGTTCATCATGCCGGGCATCGAAGCGGCGGCACCAGACCGAACGGAGACGAGCAGGGGATTCTTCACGTCACCGAACTTCTTGCCGAGTTCCTTTTCGAGCGTGGTGACGGCCTGGCGGACTTCGTCCATCAGTCCCTTGGGCAGCTTCTTGCCTTCGCGATAGTACGCGGCACAGCATTCCGTGGTGATCGTGAAGCCGGGCGGCACCGGCAAGCCAATGCTCGTCATTTCCGCCAAGTTGGCACCCTTGCCGCCGAGCAATTGCTTCTGCTTGCCATCGCCGTCGCAGCGCGTTTTGCCAAAGTAATAAGTCATTCGGTTACTAGCACCACCAGCACGTTTGGCCATACAGATCAACCTCCGTCATGCGAAAAGGAAAACGAATCGATCGGGGTCTGCAGCAACGTTCACTCGACCGATTCAAGCCGCCGAGTTCGCGCCACAAGGTAAGTGCGTAAGTGTAGTTACGACGGCAGCTGCGTGCCAGGGGTTAGCCGCCTGGTTACTCGCTGTCGGATTCCTGCGCCAAGATGATTTTGCAGCCCAAGGCCAGCTCCCCGCGAACCACATCGCCCTGGTCATAGAGGTGCGATTCCAGGTTGTTGAGCATGCGGACGAGAATCAGCCGATTCGTCGTAGGAGGCGGCAGATCCTCGGCGGTCAAGCCGGGAAAGGCACGCACCAGATCTTCGGCTTGAGCGTAGATTTTGCCGCTATCGAAGGGATCCATAAAGCGATCCACCGGTTCAAAACCGACCGGTCCACGACGCCCTTCATAGCGCACCATGTAACGGCCCCCCAGCGGCAGGCCCACCAGCGGCAATCGCAGCCGTTCACCCACGGCGATGACCAGATGCGACAACACAATCGGTAAGCCGCGACGGCGCTCCAGGACTTGCTCCAGCGAACTATTCGCCGGATGACGGTAATCACGCAGCGCTCCACCAAACTGCTCGTCTTCAAACAGCGTGGAACGAATCGCTTGCAGGACCAGCAAGGGATCGGCAGTGGCCGGGTCCACACGGTCGCCAAGCTTGCGGCGGACCAGTTTCGCCAGCTCGTCGAGCCGGTCGGTGATCGGCTGGCGTTGAGCGGCGGGGTTGAGCAGCCGCGAGATCAGCCACATGCCTTGCTCGATGTCGAGTTTAGCGTCCGGTAGACGACTGAATTCGATGAACGCCGCTTTAATCACTCGTTCCTGGGAATCGCGCAAGATCCAGCTCGCGCGACTCCGCACTTCCGGCGACGCATGCTGCCCGGCCGCCAGCAGCGCTGGATAAGCTGATTCCCCCAGTTCACGCAGGCGTCGAGTGGCCAGCTGGCGGTCACTGAAGCGGTTGGAATCCAGATGTTCGATGAGCCCTACCAGTTCGGCGGCCAAGGCACGCTCCTCGTCCTTCGACTGCCCATGGCTGCTCGGCAAGGCTAGATTGATCCCAGCGAAAACGGCGATGATCAGCAGCGTCGTGCGACGTAGACGCGGTCTCCCGATCGCTCTGCGGCCACCATTAACCCACGCGGTCGACGTCGAGCGACGGAGGTCGTCGCAGGTGGGGGTGAGAAAGTGCATGAGAAGGTGGTCCTGTCGCGTGGTCCTGTCGCCGGACAGCAATTCGGTTTAAGTTGAGTCTAGCGGCGGGCCGTTGAAATCGCGAGTGTTGACGCTGAATTCCGCGGCATGACTGGTGAGGTTGGATGCCGCTCGAGCGGTTTACGAAGCGAAGCGTCGTTGCCGCTGGGGTGACGAATGAGTTGCAGCTTGAGGGACAGGAGTGCGTGATGGTGGGTGAGGGTGAGGAAGCGTCCCGCTCGGGACAGCCGCGACGCGGTTCCGAGTCGGAACCGCCGCAGCAGAAACAGCCGCCGCCGCAGCAGAAACAGCCGCCGCCGCAGCGGAAACAGCCGCAGCCGGAATCGCCGCAGGCGGCGGAGCGGCTGGAGCAATCGGCGTCGTTACCATTACCGCTGCTGGTAACCGGCATCGCGGGGGTCGCGGGTTACAATGCGTTTCGTTTCTTTCAGCGGCAGTATCCGGGCCAGGTCATTGGCACTCGCCGTGCCGACAATTGGCGCTTGAAGGGAGACGGCATCGAGCCCTGTGACACGCATGATCGCGTCGCGCTGGGACGCCTGCTGGATCGTTATCAGTTTCGTGCCGTGCTGAATTGCGAAGGTCTTTGTAAGCTGAAGTCATGTGAGTACGACCATCAGCTGGCGCGGCAGGTCAACGTAGCGGGCACGGCCAATCTCTTAGAGCAGCTATCACCGGAGGCTCGTTTGGTGCATCTGTCGGTGGACCTGGTTTATTCCGGACGGGATGGTGGGCTCTATCAAGAGGATGAGCCGACGGATCCGGTGACGGTCTATGGAGCGATGATGGTGGCGGCAGAGGAGCTAGTCGTGAGGCAACGGCCGGCGGCGGCCATTCTGCGGATCTCGCTGCCGATGGGAGTTAGTTTTAATGGACATGCCGGAGCGATCGATTGGATTCAATCTCGCTTCAAGAAAGCAAAACCGGCGACCTTGTTTTATGATGAGGTACGTACGCCAAGTTATACGGACTGTTTGAATCGCGTCTTCGCGGCGCTGTTGCAGCGGCCTTTGGCGGGCATCTATCACGTGGGAGGACCACGGCGACTTACGCTCTACCAAATTGGTCAAATCGTGAATCGAGTGGGCGGTTACGATCCCACTCACTTGCAAGGTTGTTGGCGTCATCAAGCCGGTCCAATACCGCCACGAGCAGGCGACGTGACGATGGATTCCAGTAAGCTTGCCGCGGCGCTGGGATACCAGCCGGTTGATCCCTGGCCGTGGCATGAAGAACTCGTGCCGGATCATCCCCAATGGCATCACGAGCGTGGTGGTGACCGTCCCGGCTCGCCGACTAAGCTCGCCGAGCTCTTGTATCGTAATCCGCTGGATTCGGGCGGTGTCTGGTAAGGGGCTCGATGAGTTCGGTGATCGCCTCCGGCTCCGCGCCTAGGCGCGGGGCGCCTGGAGCGTGCTTTTCATTTGCGGTGCAGTTGGCGGTAGAGCAGCAGGCCCAGGATCGTCTTAGCATCTTCAATTTGCCGAGTGGTAATCAGCTGCAGGGCTTCGTCCCAAGTCAGCACGAGGTTCTCGATCTCCTCACCCGGCTCGCGCGCCGTATCGCCGGCGGTCAAACCGCGTGCGACAAAGAGGTGCATACGCTCATCAAGAATGCCGGGAGCGGCGTAAAACTGGTGTAGTTCTTCCAGTTCCTGACAGCGATAGCCGGTTTCTTCGATGAGTTCCCGGAGCGCAGTCTCGCGGGGCGGCTCATTGGGTTCCAGCGTGCCGGCGGGCAATTCGATGAGCGTCTTATTGACGGAAGGGCGATAGTTACGAATCAGACAGATTTGGTTGTCGCTTACCAGTGGCAGGATGACGACCGAACCCGGATGTCGTACGACTTGACGCTGACGACGCTCCCCGGCAGGGGTGGTTGTCGTGAGTTCCACGACGTGAAATCGTCGACAAGTGAGCAGGGTGGAGCCTTCGGTCGTGGTGGAGCTGGAGTGGTTCATGGTGGAGATTGCTGATGGCGAATCGGGTGTGGGCGGGATTCAAAAAAAGTCGTTGCCTCTCCGGGCCAGGCTGGGCTAGGATAATGCGACTTGAGGGAGAAGGGCAGGGTGCATCATGCGAGACAATGGTACTTGGAGCATAGGACTGGGAAACTGGTTCGGCGTACCGTTTCGTTTGCACGTTTTGTTCATCGGCCTGGCCATTGGGTGTCTTTATGTCGCGCAGTTCTTGCGCGAGTTGTCTAGTTCGCATGCTGAGCAGAGCGTTACGTGGCTGACGGTCACGGGCTTGATGGTGCTCTACTTCAGTGTGTTGTGGCATGAAATTGCCCATCTCTTCATGCTGCGCTGGGTTGGCGGGAAGGTGGAGGAGGTTGTGATTGGACCGTTGGGTGGATTAGCTCCGCGACCGGTCATGAAAGATCCGCGGGTGGATTTATTAGTTCACGCTGCTGGTCCGGCGGCGAATTTACTGCTGAGCTGGTTGGTGTTTGCCCCATGGCTGTTGTATCTGGGGCATCAGCACGATTTCACCGGACTGGCGAATCCGCTTGATCCAGACCATGTGGGATTGCAATCACCGGTCGATTTAGAGACGGCGATATCGCTGGGATTCTGGGTGAACTGGTGTTTGTTTTTGGTGAATTTATTACCTGCCGATCCATTTGATGGAGGGCCGCTTTTGCGAGCGGCGCTGCGTTATCGATTGCCTTCTTGGGATGCGGAAAAGACAGGTTTGGCGATCACCAATTTGGCGAAAGTGGCCGGTATTTTGCTGGTCTTCGTCGGCTGGTATGTGAGTGACTATCCCGCGCGTTATCCCTTCCCTTTATGGTTCGCCTGTGTGTTTTTAGGGCTCTTCATCTTCTTTGGTGCGCGGCATGAAGAGCGACGAATTTGGATCGAAGCTTGGGAGCGCCGCTGGGTGCCAACGACGATTTGGACGGAGCGCACTTCCGCCCGCCGTTCTGCCAGTCGAGAGCTGGCTTCATCGCCGCCGGGGAGTGTTCCGCAGGAGAGTGTGCCCCAGGAGGCGGAGGTGGGGCGGGAGTCAGCGGAGGCCTGGGCGGAAGAGTCTCGTTATCCGGTGCCGGCAGCGGAGTCGTCGAGTGAGCTGGTCGAGGACGACGACGCTCGACTCGATGAGGTTCTAGCTCGGCTCCATCAATTAGGCCGGGAGCAATTGACGACGCAGGAGTGGCGGATCTTAGAGCGTGCGAGCGCTCGTTATCGTAATCGGCGTTGATTTCCCCCGATGGCTCGTCAGGAAGAACCACGAGAAGATTTGTTACGCGAAGCGACGGCGCTGGGCGAACGGATCGAGCTGCGTAGGCCCGGCGACAACTGGTCGCTCGTCATTGGTTTCCGTCGCGACGGCGGCGGATCACTCTACGTTGGTGCCGACTATGTCCTGCAGTTTACGAGCATGGGGCAGCTGCGGCGCGCGTTCGATCAAGGTCAGATGCTGAAGGCAGAAGCCGGGCGAATCGTCGCTCTTGATCGTCAGCGTAGCGATCGGAGGGGTGTCGAGTTAGTACGGGATGAGTGGAGTGTGGAGCGGCAGCGGCAATGGCTGCTCCAAGCACAGTCCCAGCTCGAGGAGATCCTCCAGCAGATTCAAGCTCAGGCTTTTATGACCGTGGGGCAGGTGCCCGCGGAGGCGGATGTCCGGGGACGAGTGATCCGGTGGCTGCAGAGTTTACCGCGTCCGTTGCAAGTGGCATCGCGCCCGCACGCCAAAACCAAAAACTAGGAACTGGCTCGATAGCAGGGAAGGAAGGTTGGAGCACGATGAAGCGACCAGGAAGTGGCGGTGGTTGGCCAGCAATTCTCTACAGTCTGCGACTGGCTCGACGGGTTGGTTGGTGGAAGATGTGGCGTGCGATGCGTTCAGCCAACTCGTGCAAGACTTGTGCGGTGGGAATGGGTGGGCAACTGGGAGGCATGGTTAACGAGGCGGGGTATTTTCCCGAGGTGTGCAAGAAATCGTTTCAAGCCATGGCCTCGGATATGCAGGCGGCTATTCCGACCGAATTCTTTTCCAAATGGAATTTAGATCGCCTGCGAGCTCTGGACTCACTGCAGCTGGAAGCGAGTGGTCGGTTGGTCACGCCCCTGATCGCTCGACCTGGTGCTCAGTCCTACGAGCCGATCTCGTGGGAAGAAGCGCTTGACCGAGTGACGTCGTCGATGCGCGCAGCGGGACCACTGCGCAGTTTTTTCTATGCGAGTGGACGCAGTTCCAATGAAGCGGGCTTCTTGCTGCAACTGCTCGCTCGCCGCTGGGGCACGAATTACGTCAACAATTGTTCCTATTACTGTCATCAGGCGAGCGGTGTGGGCTTGGGGCAGTCCATCGGCAGTGGTGCCGGTACGATTCGCCTGGAGGATCTGGAGCATGCCGATCTCTATATCCTCATCGGTGCCAATCCCGCTTCCAATCATCCTCGGCTCATGCGCGAGCTCATGAAACTGCGACGTCGCGGTGGTCGAGTGATTGTCATTAATCCGGTCAAGGAGCTCGGACTGCTCCGCTTTCGGGTACCGAGTGATGTGCGCAGTTTGTTATTCGGATCGGAGATCGCGAACGACTATCTGCAACCTCACATTGGCGGTGATATTGCGGTGCTACAAGGTATCGCCAAGCAGATTCTTGCTACGAATTCTCATGATACGGAATTTATCGAGCGGCATACGGAAGGTTTTGCGGCGTTACGAGAATCACTGGAGCAGCGCAGTTGGGCGGAGTTGGAAGAGCAATCGGGTGTGACGCGCGCTGAGATGACGCGAGTAGCCGCTGCCTATGCCCGCGCGAAAAATGTGGTGATTGGTTGGTGTATGGGAATCACTCATCACTTACACGGAACGGATAATGTGCGCATGATCGCGAACCTGGCGCTGCTACGCGGCATGGCTGGTCGCGAGGGTGCCGGATTGATGCCTATTCGGGGACATAGCAATGTGCAAGGTTTAGGAACGGTGGGAGTTTCCCCGGCACTCAAGCAAGCGTTATTGGAGCGCTGGGAGGCCAGGTTGGGAGAACCGCCACCCGCTTCACCAGGCTACGACACGATGGCCTGCATGGATGCCGCCGAGCGGGGTGAGATGGATTTCGCTTTTTGTCTCGGAGGTAATCTCTATGGTAGTAATCCAGATGCGCCGCGTGCGAGCCGGGTACTAGGAAAGCTACAGACGCTCGTTTATCTATCCACCACTCTCAACACGGGACATGCCTGGGGCTTGGCGAAGGAGACCATGATTCTGCCCGTGTTGCCGCGCGACGAAGAGTCGCAAGCAACGACTCAGGAGTCGATGTTCAGTTATGTACGCCTGAGCGAAGGTGGGCCAGCACGTCATGTCGGACCGCGCAGCGAAGTTTCGCTCCTCGCGGCCCTCGGCCAGCAGCTTCTCCCCAGCGACTCGGCGATTGATTGGAAACGACTGGAATCTCATGCGGCGATTCGTGCCTTGATTGCCGAGCTTGTTCCCGAGTATGAGCGGCTGGCGAGCTTAGATGGACAGGGGAAAGAGTTTCATGTGCCGGGGCGCGCTATTCGTAACTATCAGTTTCCGACTGCGACGGGACGGGCCCAATTCAGTGCGATCCAGGTACCGCCGTTAGCACGGGATACCCAGCGCTTGCGCTTGATGACCGTACGATCCGAGGGGCAATTTAACAGCGTGGTATACGACTCGTATGATCTTTATCGCGGCCAGGAACGACGCGATGTGATTTTGATGAATCCTGCGGACCTACAGCGACTCGGACTTCAACCCGATCAGCGAGTCAATGTAAAAAGTACTGTTGGCGAGGTGCAGTATTTGCTGGCAAGGCCGTTTGATGTACGAGCCGGTAATGCAGTGATGTATTACCCAGAGGCCAATCCGTTGATTCCGACGGCCGTCGATCCCCGTTCAAAAACTCCGGCGTTCAAATCGATTGAAATCCAGGTCCAGGCAGTGCAAACTACAGGCTGAGTTGAGTTTTTCAGGCGTGATAGAAAATGTCTGACGAACGAAAGCAGGATCCCCGTCGGTGATTCTCCTGGGCAAGGATTGCAGGACCAGAGCATGTCCGAAATCAATCGATACCGAAAGCTGGAAAAGCTGGGTGAAGGTGGCTTTGGCACAGTCTGGCTGGCGGAAGATCTCGACCTGTGTCGCCCGGTAGCACTCAAAGAACCTCACGCTCGCTTGCTGCAGAGTTCTAGCGCGGTGGAAACGTATTTGCGCGAGGCGCGTGTATTAGCGAGCTTGCGACATCCTCACATCGTCCCAGTTTATGATGCTGGAAGAACGGAAACAGGCTCTTGCTACGTCGTTTCCAAATTCATTGATGGTCAGGATTTGTTGACGTTCGTGCAGCAAAGAAAACTGTCCATTGACGAGATTGCACAGCTGATCGCCAAGGTAGCGGACGCACTGCAGCATACGCATGATCGTGGGATTGTGCATCGTGATATAAAACCAGAAAATATTTTGCTCGATGGACGTGATCAACCCTATGTCACGGACTTCGGCTTGGCGCTCAGTCATGAAGAAGTGGGCAGGGAAAGTCGACTGGCGGGCACGCCAGCTTATATGAGTCCCGAGCAGGCGCAAGGCGAATTCCAGCGCATCGACTGTCGCTCCGATATCTTCAGTTTGGGCATTGTGTTGTATGAGCTTCTAACGGGGACCAAGCCGTTCCGCGGATTGACCTGGGAAGATGTTCTGGGGGAGATACGGGCCGTCGAAGTCCGACCGCTGCGACAACGTAACCCTTCGATTCCGCCCGAGCTGGAACGGATCTGTCTCAAGGCGCTCGCGAAAAACCTGACCGATCGCTA
Source organism: Pirellulaceae bacterium (assembly GCA_044235425.1). Classification (GTDB taxonomy): domain Bacteria; phylum Planctomycetota; class Planctomycetia; order Pirellulales; family Pirellulaceae; genus JBJSXJ01. Next base: position 37,812 of record JBIIHW010000029.1, on the reverse strand, counting down.
CGCCCGCGCCGGCGATCTGGCCGCGGATTTGCGAAATTGGACGCATGTGAGTGACGAGGCGAATTGTTTTGTTGTTCCCACCATCATTCCCAAGGGGCTGCGTTCATATGACTCGGATGATCGCCGGTTTTTCTTGCGGCTGCTACCGGGGCCATATGATCAGAACGGACTGCCGGAATCTTTGCGATTTTGGAAAACGCGAATCGAGGACGCGAGTTCTACGGAGTCGTTCAGTGTGGGGGTAGTTTATGGACCCAGTGGCTGTGGTAAGTCGTCCTTAATCAAGGCGGGGCTTCTGCCGAGACTGGCCGATCGAGTGGTCCCGGCGTTTGTTGAAGCGACGGGTGAGGAGACGGAACAGCAACTCCTGCGGGCGATACGGCGGGTGAGCGTCGATTTGCCACGTGAACTGCCTCTCCTGGAGACGCTGAAGCTGATTCGTCGCGGACAGGGAATTCCCCGCCAACGTAAACTCTTGATCGTGATCGATCAATTTGAACAGTGGTTACACGCTAACCTTGGAAAACCTGATTCCTCACTTGCACTCGCACTGCGTCAATGCGACGGGGAGCGGGTGCAAGCTTTGCTACTGGTGCGAGATGATTTCTGGATGCCAATCACGCGGTTCATGCAAGAGCTGGAAATTCCACTCGTAGAAAATCGTAACACCCAGTCCGTGGACTGTTTTGATCTACTGCATGCGCGACAGGTGTTATTTGAGTTTGGAAAAGCCTATGGTCACTTACCGAATGATGAGCGCGATCTGACACCTCAACAAATCACCTTTATCGATCAAGCGATTCGCGGCTTGGCTGATGAAGAGCAAGTGATCAGTATCCGCTTGGCACTCTTCGCAGACATGATGAAGGGACGCAACTGGGACCCCGCGACTCTCGCGGAACTGCACGACCAAGGTGGAGTGGGTGTGTTGTGGTTGGAGGAGACCTTTTCGGGTCGATCTGCGTCTCCGAGTAATCGTTACCATCGTGATGCTGCTCAGGCTGCCTTGCGCGCCTTGTTGCCGGACCCGAGTACGAACCTTAAAGGCCATCGTCGTGGTGACGATGAGCTGCGTGCTGCGAGTGGCTATCTGGAGGATGCGGCGGAGTATGACGAGCTGATCAATATCCTGGATCAGCAAACTCGGTTGATCACGCCGGTCATCGATGACGGTCAATCGCCAAGCTACCAATTGACTCACGATTATCTGGTGCCAGCGCTCCGTAATTGGCTCACCCAGAAGCAGCGTGAGACGCGCCATGGCCGCGCTGGCTTACGGCTGGAAGAGTTGTCCAGTATCTGGACGAAGCAGCGTGAATATCGGTATCTGCCATCGCTGCGGGAGTATGTAGGGATCTATGTTTTAACCGGGAGCAAGAACTGGACTGCTGCGCAGCGCGCCATGATGAAGCAAGCAACTCGCTGGCATGGCACACAAGTGGCGATGACGATTTTGGTTGTGGCGCTGCTGAGCTGGTTTGCGGTGGAGTGGCGAGGAAGGGTCGAGCAGCGCCGCGTCGTGACCCAGGTCCAGGGAATGGCGGCAGCACTGGCGACGGCTGATCCGGGCCAGCTCTCAGGCGTGATTCGTGAGCTTTGGAAAGAGCCATCGCTGGCGAAACAAAGTCTGACACCACTGCTTACCAAACCAGTCGACTCAGTGCAGGGTCAGCGGACTTTGCTGCATGCACGCATGGCCGCCGTGTCACATGATTCAGCACAGATCGAGCCACTGCTGCAGGAGTTGTTGTCTGGACGAGTGCATTATGCGATCGCCATACGCGAACAATTGCGACCATGGGCGGGACAATTAATTCCTCGGCTGCGCGATGTCTTGCAGGATGAAACGGTGCCCATCAACCATCGTTTTCGGGCCGCACTCGCGCTTGTTGACTACGTTCCGGCGCAAGAATACGAATCCTGGAAATCGGAGGATTTACAGCTCATCGCACAGCAGCTCGTGAAACTAAACACGGAATTCCTCCCGCAGGTACGAGCGGCGCTTTGGCCAGTGCGAAGGCAACTGCTACCAGAACTCGAGCGACTTTTTTCTGCCGCAGACGTAAACGAAAGTGAGCGGTTGCGAGCGGCGCAGGCGATCGCCGATTACGCTTCAGAGGACAAAGTCATACTGTGCCGCCTGTTGACCAAGGCGACACCACAGCAATTTCAGCTGCTCTATCCGCTCGTTGCTGGTCAGGCTACGCCGGCTGCATTGGCGGAACTTAGCCGTATTGCCGCAACACTGCCACCTGAAGATCTAAAACCGTTCGATCGCATCAACTTCGGGGAAACTCGTGCGAATGCCGCGGTGATATTGTTGCGATTGCAGGCCTACGAATCAGGGATGAAAGCCTTTGACTGGAAGGATGACCCTGAGTCGCTCACGAAGTTCGCCAGCCATATTCGACCGCGTGGGGTGACGGCTGAATTATTACTGGATTGGCTGGAATGGTTTCCAGAGACGCCGACCGATCGACGTTCAATCAATACCTGCTATGCGTTGCTGCTGGCACTCGGTGAGTTTGAACTAGCTGAGATACCTTCCTCCCGCCAGGAGGCGACGATCGCTCGAATTGCTGAATGGTATGCTCATCATCCCAGTTCCACCATTCATGGTGTGGCAGGTTGGCTGCTCAGGAATTGGGGGCAAACCAAACGTGCGACTGAGATCGATCAGACCCCCGTGCCCTACTCACCCGATCGGGAGTGGTTCACGTTGGCTGTTACCGTGACCTCCCATTGGTCACCCGTGAAAGTTGACCCAGAAGCAATCCGCCTGCCCGCACAAACGTTTTACTATACGTTTGTTGTTTTCCCACCTGGTGACTATCAGATCGGCACGACGGACGATGAGTTGGTTCGGGAGACTGATGAAGGATTCATGACGGCGAGATTAACTCGCCCGTTTGCCATGTTGGATCGAGAGATAACCACGGCAGAGTTGATTGCTCTTTCGAATGATTTTGTTGAGCCCAATCGGACGGTAAATCGTGAACTTGGCGATGTTGGCGGAGCGGTCAATTGGTATGGATCTGTTGGATTTTGCCGTTGGTTGGGGATGCATATGGGAATCCCCGAGTTGGATCAGGCCTATGTCGCCCCCGAGAGCTTAGATGCCGACAGCTATCCGCGGGAAACGCATCCGCTTCTGACCTGGGCGCCGCGCGATTGGCCGCTCAATCTGGACAAGCGCGGATTCCGTTTGCCGACGGAGGCCGAGTGGGAGATTGCGGGGCGGGCTGGGACACGGACGGCGTATAGTTTTGGGGGCGACAATCGTCAATTGAGTCGCTTCGGCTGGTTTCAGGAAAATAGCGGGCAACGGATGCATGCCCCGCGTCAGTTGCGCCCCAATTTCCGTGGGCTATTCGACATGCATGGGAATGCTTGGGAGTGGGTACATGATTGGCATCACAACCATGACGTTCCGCTCGTGGTAGATCCTCATAAATGGACGGCGCGTTTCCTGCGAAATCGTCACGGCGGTACCTACGACCATGCGGCGGATGTCTGTCGTTCCGGAAATCGTGATCTGGAGGGGCCCTTGGGATCTGGAGTATCTCAAGGTTTGCGTCTGGCCCTGACGCTGCCAAAAAATACAGCGGCGAAACCAGATCCATAAACTTCTGGCAGCGCAGCTTGTTCGCTCGGTTGGCGCGTGGCTATGCTTTACTCTGGCGGATTTCGGGGAATTGTCGGTCAGCTTGATTCCGTCGCCCACTCAGTGCCCACCGTATGGATAACTCAACCTCGCATATTTTCTCAGCGGGAGCGTCCTCCGATGCTTCCTCGAGTACATCATTGAGTGCTTCGCGAGCGATGCCCCAGGAACGTGCTCCGGGTGTCCATCGCTACCGTAAAGCTCGCAAGTTAGCCGAGGATGATTCAGGCATCATTTGGCTGGCTGAGGACCTTGATTTAGGGCGTCGAGTACTACTCAAGGAGCCAGCTACGGACCGACTGCAGGATCCGGAAGATGTAGACCGCTATCTGCGAGACGCTCGGTTTTTGGCCAATCTGGACCATCCGAACATTGCACCCATTTATGATTTTGGCCGTGACCCGAATGGTTCTCATTATGTCGTCGGGCAATTGATTGAGGGCCAGGATCTGAGTGTCTATTTCCGCACCAGGAATCGGTCCTTTGAAAACGTGGCTGAAGTCGTAAGCCGAATTGCCAGCGCTTTACAGCACGTCCACCATCGCGGTTTGGTCCATCGTCGCATTAATCCGCGGAACATTTTGATCGATAATCAAGGCCAATTATTTGTCACCAATTTCAGCTTATCCCGGCGCGACGAGGAGTTTGCGTTCAGCCGAGAGCCACTGGAAAACATCGCCCATTTAAGTCCCGAGCAGGTCAGTGGCGAAGGTCATCGCGTTGATTACCGCTCGGACATCTTCAGCCTGGGCGTGGTCATGTATGAGTTGCTGACTGGTTTTAAACCATTTTCGGGAGTCTCGGTCGCCGAGGTTACCGAACATATTCGCAGCTCAGCCGTGAGGCCTCCCTGTGAGTGTGATGCGACCATACCCTTGGAACTGGAACGCATCTGCCTTAGAGCACTCGCGAAACGAGCATCTGATCGCTACGTGGCTGCGTTTGATATGGCAGAGGATTTGCGTCACTGGATGGCAGTCAGTGTTTTGACCGTACCCCACGATCAACCACGCATTGTGCCCAAGGGATTGCGTTCCTTTGATGCCGGCGATCGCTCGTTCTTCTCGTCACTCCTGCCAGGGCCTCGTGATCGAGATGGGCTGCCCGATTCGTTACGATTTTGGAAAACACGGATTGAGGCGGCGGATGCACAGCGAGCGTTTCCAGTGGGAGTCGTCTATGGCCCCAGTGGTTGTGGTAAGTCGTCGTTGATCAAGGCAGGGCTCCTGCCGCAATTGGCGGACCATGTGTTGCGAGTCTTCGTGGAAGCGACAGACGATCAGACAGAAGAGCAACTGCTGCGGGCGGTGCGGCAAGCGGATGTCCGTCTGCCACAGAACCTGCCGCTTGTCGAAACACTCCAGCAATTCTGCCGAAAGACGGCTGAATTTCCACCGCGGCAAAAGCTGTTGATTGTGATCGATCAATTTGAACAGTGGTTACATGGCAACGCGGGCCAGCCTGATTCGGAACTGTCGCGCGCTTTGCGTGTATGCGATGGAGAGCGACTGCAAACACTCCTGCTTGTGCGAGATGATTTTTGGATGCCGATCACGCGGCTCTTGAGAGAAATCCATGTGTCTTTGGTTGAAAACCAAAATGCCATGCCGGTCGACTTGTTTGATCCACTCCATGCCCGACACGTGTTATTAGAGTTTGGTAAAGCCTATGGGCGACTGCCTGAACATCCGCGTGGACTCACAACACTGCAGAGTTCCTTTTTGGATCGAGCGATCGCTGGTTTAACGGAGCATGGCAAGGTAATCTGCGTGCAGCTGGCGCTGTTTGCCCACATGATGAAAAGCCGCGTTTGGCATCCCCAGACGTTGCAGGATATGGGGGGCATTGTGGGAGTTGGACAGATGTTTCTTGAGGAAACATTCTACAGTCCCTTGGCACCGCCTCGTCATCATCAGCATCAAGCGGCGGCCCGCGCCGTCTTGCGGACACTGTTGCCGGAAAACGGTAGCGATATCAAGGGGCAACGCCGCACCGTCGACGAGTTGTGCGACGCCAGTGGCTATCCAGCTAAATCGCGAGATTTTCAGGAGCTGCTGGCGATTCTGGATGGCGAATTGCGATTGGTCACGCCCGTGATGAGCGACGGTGTCATTACCAGTTATCAATTGACTCACGATTATCTTGTGCCGGTCCTGCGTGATTGGCTGGTGCGCAAACAGCGAGAGAATCGCCGTGGCAGAGCCGAACTGCGGCTACAAGAGCGAGCCGAGATGTGGGAGCGACAGCCGGAGCGGCGCTACCTGCCGTCGTTGATGGAGTTTTTCAGTATCTGGCTTTGGACGGATCGACGACTGTGGAAAAAGAGCGAGTGCGGCATGATGAAGCAAGCGAATCGCTTCTATGCCACGTGGTCCACGGCAGTCATGTTGTTGATCCTGTTCGGGCTGGGCGTCAGTCTAATGGTGAGTCATCAAGTTCACAAACAGCAGGAAGCGATTCGAATTGAGACGCTCGTAGCGCGGCTTGCGAGTGCCGAACCGGAACAGCTAGCGCCGATCATTCAGGAGCTACATCAGAGTCGTGTTGACTTGGATGCCTGGTTGTCACCCCTGTTGGATGAGCAGGCGCAAACTCCTCAAGAAAAACGCATGCGACTGCACGCTCGCCTGGTAGCCGTAGCAAAAAAACCTGCTTTGGTCGCTCCACTCATCGAGGATCTACTTGCTGGCGACGTGCGTTATATCGAACCCATTTGCCAGCAGTTGCAACCCTGGAGCTCGACCTGGCACGACACACTGCGGCAAATCCTACGAGATGAAATGTGTGATTCTACGCGGCGGGCGCGAGCCGCTTTGGCACTCGTTCCGCATGTGGGCCAGGATGGAGTGAACAGCTGGACCGAATCCGAACTGCAGGTCATCGCCCAGCAATTGGTGCGCGAGAGTGTTGAACATCAGGCGCCCATGCGCAAGATTTTGCGACCTATTCATAAGCTTTTGATACCGAAGCTGCAAACGATTAATGAGTCGTCAAGCTACAGTGACGAGGAGCGACTGAGTGCCGCGAACGCGCTGGTGGATTACGCGGGAGATCCTCCGGTTGTCATGAGTCGATTGGTCGCGGAAGCCAGTGCTATGCACTATGGACTGATTTATGAGAGCGTGAAACCGCTGGTCACGGAGGAAGTTCTAGGAGAACTAAGTCGAATCGCGGCGGCGACACCGCCGCGAGAGCTGACAGCAGTGGAGCGAGTCCAGTTTGGTGGACGGCGTGCCAATGCAGCCATGGCCCTGCTCCAACTCGGCAAATTCACCGCCACAGCCTCGGCGCTGCAGTGCACAGACGATCCTGAATCGCTGACTCAATTCATAATTAGGTGTCGAGTTTGTGGGGTGCCAGCGATTACGCTAATCGACTGTTTGGATGCCGTCAGTGCGCTACCCATGGATCGTTCGTCGAGCCAAGCTCGTTACGCTCTGATGTTAGCACTCGGCGATTACCCATTGGCAAGTATTCCTGTCGCTCGGCGCTCGGTCATCTTACGACGATTGGCGGAATGGTATGCGAATGACCCCAGTGCAAGCGTTCACAGTGCAGCCGGCTGGCTGTTGCGTCAATGGGAGCAGACGGAGGCCCTTCAGCGAGTTGATCAGACGGCAGTACCCTACTCGCCCGATCGCGAGTGGTTCACGGTGGCGGTCACTGTGACACCGCAGGCCGCACCGACTGCAGTACCGCCGCCCGGCATGAATAACATAGAGGGGGGCGCTGGGGTGAAGGCTGAACCCAAGAAAACTTTTTTCTTTACGTTCGTCGTGTTTCCGGCCGGTAGGTATGAAGTCGGACTGACAGCGGAGCAGCCCAGCGACACTAACCAGGAATCTCGACGTATCGTGACGCTGACGAAGCCATTTGCGATTTTGGATCGCGAGGTCACGATGGAGGAGATGATTGCGTTTAAGTGGAGTTTTATCAATTGGCTTCCGGCACAAAGATCAGAGCCGCGAAATGCAGCGGCTAATATCATGTGGGCCGAGGCTGTTGACTTTTGTTGTTGGCTGAGCCATGAAGCTGGACCGCGCCACCCTATTCGTCTGCTATCACCGCACTATCAATTGCAAAAAGGTGGTTTTCGTCTACCGACGGAAGCGGAATGGGAGATTGCCAGTCGAGCTGGCAGCCGCACGGCTTTTGGATTTGGCGGAGACGCTCAGGCACTGCTGAAGTTTGATTGGGTGAAGGAGAGTTTTGGTGGGAGTACGAAACCACCGAAACAGTTGCGGCCAAACGTGGCTGGCATGTTTGACATGCACGGTAATGTGTCCGAGTGGACCATCGATTCCGCTCGCGATTATGCTGAAGTAGCGCCGGTCGATCCCAGTTCGATCGACGACCACCACCTGAAAGTTTACCGTGGCGGGAACTGCCAGGCGGTTGGGATCGTGGGGCGCTCGGCCGCTCGCCATGTTCTAAACACCGCCTCGCGCATCGACCTCCTGGGCTTTCGGCTGGCGATCAGCGTCAGTGATTGGCGCCAGCCGAGCGAGTTGCAAACAACTAAGAATCCCTAGTGTGCGATTCAGTTAGATGGGATCTTATTCAGCCAGGCGTCATTGAGTGCCATGACCGCGGCCATCAGCCGCCGTTCGCTCATGAGTGTTTCGAAATAACGGGACCATATTGAGGCGAGTGCGGGCTTAATTTGTACCTATAGATAGATCAAGGTCTTAGCCTGGTTGACTTACCGCCACGCTGGCACGGCGTTCTTCTGTTTGTCGCGACCAGGATTCATAAATTTTCGGCACGAGATACTTGAGAATGGCGGCTGCTGGAACGGCGAAGATAACACCCGCTAAGCCTGCCAGCACTCCACCCAGCAGCACCACGATAATGGTCTCCAGTGCATTCAGTCCCAAAGCCTCACCTACGAATCCCGGATATAAAATCAACTGCTCGATCACTCCATGCACGACGAAATAGATCAGCACGATGACGAGTGCCAAGGTCACACTTTGCGATTGCAAAGCGAAGGTGAGCACGACCGTCAAACTGCAGCCCACGATCGGTCCGATAAAGGGCAACAAAATCGTCATGCCCGCGATGAGTCCCAACACCGGATAATAAGGCACTTGTAAGAGCCAAAAGAGCACCGTGTAAATCACGGTTTCGATCATGATGATCCAGACATAACCTTTCACCCAGGTTTGCAGCATCAAGATCACATCATCGATGATGATCTGGGCTTCGCGGAGAGCAGTGGCACTCGTGTCGGGCAACCAGCCACTCTCGAAAATTGCCTCCACGATATACTGGCCCGTCGGTTTTTGACGACCGGAACGATTACTTTGACCGGCGGCAATCTTATTGAGAAAAAAGCTGAAAAAGAACAGCGTGAGCATGCCGTCCAGTAGCAACGTGGCAATCGTCGTTAACACGCCACCAGCGCGCATGACGATGGGCTGTAAATTATGCAGACCCAACAGCATGAGTTCTTTTTTCTTTTCCGGATCAGTCAAATACTCTTCAACCATTTCTGAGGCCATGCGCAGGAGTGGAATTTCAGCTAAGTCCGGGCGGTACTGCTCGAGCCACGGAATGCCACCGCCGAGCGGCTCATTGGGATCAAGCACGATTTCGGGCGGCTGATCTTCGTCGGAACTGCGAGTGTCCTCGGTGGCGGCGTCGTTTCGTGAATCGATGCGGTTTGACCTGGCAGGCTTCGTTTCGGACTGCTGTGCGGTCGCTGGGCTGGCAGCCGAGTCGCCCATGGCAGAATTGGCATCTGTCGGAGGCGTCTGCGCATGAACGACGAACTCACGGACCGAAGCTACGGAGGCGGCTGAGACGTAGACGAGTCCCGTGCCGGCAATCACGAATCCAATAAACACCGTGAGCATCGTGGCGTGACACGATTCGCGCACCAGGCGTTCATGTTCATCTATCACAATGGTGGAGTGAGCTTGCTGATCACTGAGGAATCTGGACTTAACTTGTGTTGAGATCCAGCGAAAAGGAGCCCCAAGATGCTGAGTGTACTGCAACAAGGTGCGCACGCGCGGATGGGGAAAGAACCGAGTTTGGAACCATCGCTGCAGTGGCAGACAAAAGTAAGCCAGGATAAGTCCGAAGAGGACGGACTTAAGAAACGTGGCAGTGAAGATGAAGATCCCGATGACTACCAGCGCAATCAAGATACCGGCACTGGAACGAACAAACGTGGATCGTTTATTGCGCTCTGCACGTACCTCACTGACGCTCTCGTCCACCACGGCATCCGATAACTTGAATTCGCGCGCGACGATCCGCACAACGGACAACTCGTCGGGTGACAAACCACCATCCACAAAAGCCACTTCAATCATTCCGCGGAGCAGTTCGCGCACTTCGTCGGCCGATAGGCTCGTCAATTCGCGACAATGAGCCACTACGTCTAGATGCGGCATGGCGATCAGTGCCTGTTGCACTCGCCGCGCTTCCCGTTTACCGAAATTTGCTGCGAACAACTGATCGATACGCGCCAATTCTTCGGAGGTCTGTTGGCCATCGGCGCGCAGCACGGCAAGGAATAAAGCACCGATGGCAACGTTCAGTGCTTGCAGGTCCTCGTGCGTACTACGGCTGCGGTTGGTGACTTGAGTAAGAATCTTAACGGCATGATGCCACGGCATGCGGATACGACCGGTGGTACGTTGCCACCAGGATGAATCGCCACCGAACATAGCTCTACTCTTTCAACAGGGAAACGATCAGGTAGTTGATTGCACGGGCTCTAAGGGTGCATAGTGTAGTCGAAAAACAAGACGATTTCCTTGTTGAAAAAACAACACCGTCGCTCGACGCATCTTGCCTTCGCCGCTGATCTCCACAATTTCACCCTCGCCGTGGCTTGGATGTTTCACGATCATCCCCAGCGTAAACTTATTGGGCGGAGTTTTGCTGCGGGGACCCTCGGCGGATTGCAGCATTTCCTCCGCCGTCGTTAAACGGCTCTTGATGAATGGTCGAGTTGCTTCCTTGCGCTTCGGCTGGCCCTCGAAAGCGGTGATCTCCGCATCAGCCAGCTGATCCTGTTGCCAGCGTTCTCGTTCCCGCGCGGCTGGCGTATCGTCGTCGTCCCGAAATGCGCCAGGCTCCACAAATGGTTCAAAGTCAACATCGAAATCGATCGCAGTCGGGTCTTTCGGCGGTCTCCGGTGGTATAAGTGTGCCGCCAGCGATTCACCATCGTCGAACCCCACGGTGGGCTCGACAATCGACATCTCCCCACGCGGTAACTCCATCAAAAACGGACTTGGTACCGTCGGACGGTTCAGGCCATGATGTCCGCGATAATCAGCATAACTCAGCTGCAGCTCTTGCTCCGCTCGGGTGATGCCCACAAACAACAATCGCCGCTCTTCCTCCTCCTGATCGGCATGTTCGCGACTGCGTTCATGGGGAATCAAGCCTTGCTCGACACCAATTAAAAAGACGACGGGAAACTCCAGCCCCTTAGCGCCGTGCAGAGTCATTAAGGTGACTTTGTCGGCCGCGCCCTCCCAGTCGTCGGTGTCATTGACGAGAGCTGATTGCTCGAGGAATCGTTCCAGAGGGGCGTCCTGATCATCGCTGGCGTCAAATTCATGAGCAGCCGTCAGCAACTCGTCCACGTTTGCTTCACGATCCGTATCATCTCGCTCCTGCGATTTCTCTGCATGTGAACGATAGCCGGTACGTTCTAAAACGGCTGTCAGGATTTCACCTACCGGAGCGGTCGCTAGTGTTCGCAGTTGGTCGTACAGCGCGACAAACTGTTCGACGCTGGCGCTGGCCCGTGCCGATAATGTCGACAGCTTACGGCATTCGCGCGCTACCACGATGAGCGGCAGTTGCTGGTCGCGCGCGGCGGCTGATAAATGCGCAACTGTTTTCGCTCCAATTCCCCGCGTGGGCGTGTTGATCACCCGCAAAAAGGCCACATCGTGATGCGGATTATTGATCAGATGCAGATACGCAATCAAATCCTTGACTTCCCGACGCTGGTAAAACTCCACTCCATGCACCATCTGATACGGCACTCGGCTGCGCGTGAGTGCATGTTCGATGTTACGTGACAATGAGTTCACTCGATAGAAGATGGCAAAGTCGCTCGCCCGCCGTCGGCCGGCTTGGATGTCAGCCGCAATGCGAGCTGCGATGCCGGCGGCTTCGTCTTGAGCGGAGGAGAAATTTACAAGCCGCACCGGCTCGCCCTCCGCGTTGTCCGTACGCAGTTCTTTAGCTTTGCGCTGGCGATTATGAGTGATCAGGTGGTCGGCTACTCGCAGAATCGCGGCAGTGCTGCGATAGTTTTGCTCCAAGCGAACCACTTTCACGGACGGATAATCGGTTTCAAAATCTAATATGTTGCGCAGATTAGCGCCGCGCCAACCATAGATTGATTGATCCGGATCGCCCGTCACGGCCAAGTTGGGATGGTCAATCGACAAGGCCCGAACCAGCGCGTACTGCGCCAGATTGGTGTCCTGATATTCATCCACCATAATGAAGCGATGACGAGCGTCGAGTGTTTTGCGGAGTTCGGGATTATCGCGGAGGATGCAGGCTGGAAGCATCAATAGGTCATCAAAGTCGACCGCATTAGCACGCTGTAAGCGGCGCTGATAGCGCTGGTAAATCTGCTGAGTGACCCGATCCCAGGTACGTCCCGTACTCTCTAAAAACTCCTCTGGCCGCACCAGATTGTTTTTCGCTCGACTGATCTCTTGCGCAATTTTGTCGGGAGTTAGCAGACTGTCCTTCTGCTGTACCTCATGGAATGATTCGACCAGCAACTTTCGCGAGTCGTCGGCATCGAGGATGGAATAGTTTTCCTGGAGACCGATCAGGCTGGCGTAGCGGCGCAGCAACTGCGCTCCATAACGATGGAACGTACCGACCCACACCGGTTGTCCGGAGGCAAGCTGTTCCACTCGGCGACGCATTTCATCGGCAGCTTTATTGGTGAAGGTGAGCGCGAGGATCTGGCGCGCGTCGAGCCCCTGTTCGAGCATATAGGCAATGCGGTGCGTGACAACTCGCGTCTTACCACTTCCGGGTCCGGCCAGGATCAGAAGTGGACCATGCAGATGCTCAACCGCCGCTCGCTGAGCGTCATTGAGGTGTGCGATGAGTGGCGATGTCATGATTGGTTGCTCCGTCCACCAAACCGCCTGCCGCCGCCCCCTCCCCATCCGCTCGACTGCTAGCGTGGACTGCTAGCAGAGAAAGCGACAAGTCGGCGTAAAAAATAGCGATTTTTCCGATAATAAGCTGCTGACAACGAGAGGGAACTGATTATATTGCGTGCCTTCGTGGTGGGCGACGGGGCGTGGAACGATCCGCTTCGCACACTCAGTCAAGAACATCGGCAGTTGTAATCAGGGAGGTTGGAGCGATGGCTGTCACTCGAATTAAGCTCAGCGTCGAAGCGGAACGGGAACGCGATTTGGCTCAGAAGCTGGAGCTCAGCACGGCCGAAATTGGACTCACCGTCCGCACGACGAATTGTCTGGAGGAGCGCGGGGTGTTCACGGTTCGTGATCTGCTCAATTGCACCCGCGAAGATCTGCTCGGCATTACGAACTTCGGTGAGAAGACGCTGGAGGAAGTGTATCAGGCGCTCGAAGCGATTGGCTTCCGTCGGCCGACGAAGCCGCGGTAGGAGCGGGCGAGCGAAACCACGGGATGGCCACCCGCTCGACGAATAGGAATCACGGCTCAGCCGAATGATGCGTGCACGAGCGTCATTTGGGGGCAGACGGGATTTGAATCGCATTCAGCCCCGAGGATGAGTGCATTCATTTTCTGTTAGGTCTCGAGCGTGAGCGAAGCTTTCCCAGCTGTGTCACCTCGTTCCTCTCTGGGACTTTTGGACCTCTGGGACCTCTGGGTTTTAAAAACCTTAGTCTTTCCAAGGGCCAGGGGAGAAATTCATCGACCAGTATTCCTGAACGGCGGTGTCGTTTCGGCAGCCCCGTGCCGCTCGACAAGCTGCTGGATGATGCGATCAAGATCATAGTGCCGCTGGTAGCCGATGGTGGAGCGTAGGCGCGACAAGTCGGGCACTCGGTGTCGAATATCCTCGAAGTCTTGGTCATAGGCGGCGGCATAAGACTGGAATTCGATTTGCGATGGACTGTTCGACCAGCGGATCACTCGCCGCGCGAGTTCCACAATCGAAATGGGTTCGTCGCTGCCGATATTGAACACTCGGCCTACCGCCGCGGGGCAGTTCATGAGGTCGAGGATTGCCCGGACGACGTCGCTGACGTGGGCAAAGCAGCGAGTTTGCTGGCCGTCATCGTGAACCACGAGGGGGCGATGGTTACAAGCGGATTCGACAAACCTAGGCAGGACCATGCCATAGGCGCCTGATTGTCGCGGGCCGACGACGTTGAAGAAGCGGCCGACGACGACTGGCAGTTGGTATTGTCGATGGCAGGCGATGGCGAGGAATTCGTCGATGGCCTTCGATGCGCCGTATGACCACCGCGCCTTTGTGGTGGGGCCGAAGACCAGATCATCGTCTTCGGTCCAAACCGCCTTAGGATTTTTTCCGTAGACCTCACTGGTGCTAGCGAGAAAAAATTTGATGGGCTGTCCGGCCGCGAAGCGACGACGGACTTCGGCGAGCAGCATTTCGGTGGGATAGACGTTTCGTTCGATGGTTTCGATGGGCTGACGAGCGATCAAAGCGACGCCGACGGCGGCCGCTAAGTGATAGACCTCGTCGACGCCTTCGACCATGGTTTTGATGAGCTGGGGATCGCTGACGGAGCCCGACTGAAATTGCAGGTGCGCGTGGCTGCGGAGGTGCTGGAGGTTGCGAGCAGAACCGGTTGACTCATCATCGATGACCAAGACGTTGTCGCCGCGGGCCAGGAGCGCTTCTGTCAGATGCGAACCGATGAAGCCCGCCCCGCCCGTCACTAACACTCGTTTCACGATGCTACTCTCCTGACTACCAACAAAAACACGCTCTCACCGCCAATTCCTGCTGCGCTCTGGCAAATACGGAAATCGTCCCGGATAATACATCGACTTCAGAGTTCCCGTTGGATACTGCGGTTGTTATTTCGCGAGGTTCATATGCTTGATCGGGAATGCCTGCCCGCTACTGACTGTTTTGTTAACCGTTCGCGGATGGTTTACGCCTTCGTCCTTCCAGAATACTCGAAGTGCTTTGGGCGAGCGATGATCTGGCGCGCGGTTCTTCTCGGTTTACTGCTGCTCGCTCATCAATCATCGGCGGGTTTGTGGGCTCAGGAAGCGAAGCCCGGCCAAACGGCTTCGCCTGCAGAAAAAAACAAAGCACCGGATCCCGCGAAGCCGGGTAAAGAGGCGGACCAGGCCGGCTCATCGGCCGCCGCCGTGGCGCTCTATACCGATGCGGCGAACGCCCAAAATGGAGGGGCCTTCGATTTGGCGATCGAGCAGTGGGAGGAATTCCTCACGAAGTTCCCCCAGGATCCGCTCGCCGTAAAAGCTCGACATTATCTCGGTGTTTGTCGCATGCAGCTGAAAGAGTATCCGGCCGCGATCAAAGCGTTTGCGGCCGTCATTCAAGCGCCCGCGAAGTTTGAACTGCTGGAGGATAGCTATCTCAATCTGGCCTGGTGTCAGTTCACGCTGGAACAGAATCAAGGAGCCGCGGGGGGCCAGCCTGATAACCCTGCCAAGCCTGGCGATCGTTACGCCACACCCCTGGCCTCCTTTCGTGAACTACTGCAGAAGTATCCGAAGGGCAAATATGTCGATCAGGCGCTGTTCTTCCAGGGTGAATGCCTCTACCAGCAAGCGCGCAAAAAGGAAGCTGCCGCCGCGTACGACTTGGTGGTCAAGAACCATCCGCAGTCGAAGTTACGAGCCGATGCCATTTACGCCTGGGGTGTTACGCTCGATGAACTCACCGACCGACAGCTGGCTGGCCAAGCCTACGACCTGTTTCTCACCGAGTTTGCGGACCATCGGTTGTCCGGCGAGGTGCGCTTACGAAAGGCGGAGGTGGTGCTGCAGGCGGGCGACGTCCTGGCGGCGGAAAAACTTTTTGCCGAACTGGCGCGTCGCCCGGACTTTCCACAAGTCGATCAGGCGCTGATGCGACAAGCCTTCTGTCTGGTGAAGCTGGAAAAATTTGTCGAAGCGGCAGAGCTTTATGGCCGCGTTTCCAAGGAGTTTGAAAAGTCGGCTTTGGCCGCAGAGGCGACGCTGGCGGCGGGCCGCTGGTATTACCGAGCGGAGAAGATCGCCGAGGCGACGCCGTGGTTGCGTCGAGTGCTTGCGGCCGACGGGGAAGCGGCAGTCGAGGCGGCTCATTGGCTCTGCCGCATTCATCTGCGCTCCCAGCAATACGCCGAAGCGTTGGCGCTGGCGGATCAAGTTTTGGCGAAAGCGACCACCAGTGCTTACCTGGTGTCGCTCAAACTGGATCGCGCCGATGCCTTGTACGATCTTCCCAATCGCAAAGCAGATGCGGTAGCCGCTTACTTGAAGCTAGCCACCGATCACCCACAGCACGAATCGACTCGACAAGCTCGTTACAACGCTGCCCTCGGCTCGTTGGAGCTCGAACAGTATGCCAGTGGGATCAAGATTGCGACCGAGTTCCTCGAGCAATATCCGAGTGACGGTCTGGCACCCAGTGCGCGGTTTGTCCGTGCCGAGTGTCGTTTGTTGGCGGGCCAGACGGCCGAAGCCGAGAAAGACTATGCCGAACTGTTATCGAAATATCCCGAGCATGCCGATGTGGGAGCGTGGCGAGTTCGAGCTGGCATGGCGTTGTTTCTACAAAAGAAATATGCCGATCTGGTGAAAACGCTCACGCCATCCCTCGCCGCGTTGAAGTCTCCGGAACAGATTGCCGAGTCGCGGTATCTGCTGGGTGCCGCGGAGTTTCATCAAGAGCACTGGGAAGCGGCGGACAAGTGGCTGCAGGAATCGCTCGCCGTCAAGCCGCTCTGGCGCCGAGCGGACGAAACGTTGCTTTTGCAATCACGCGTGCAGCAGCGGCTGAATCGAGTGGCTGAGGCGCAGGCGACGGCGCAGCGCGTGATTACGGAGTTTCCGACGAGCAAGCTTCTCGATCAGGCTCATTATCGGATCGGCGAATATGCTTATGGTGCCAATGACTGGAAGACCGCCGCTCGGGAGTATGCAGTGGTAGTCGAAAAGTTTCCCGCCTCTACGTTCTTGCCCTACGCGCAGTATGGGCTTGGCTGGTGTCAGATGAAGGGCAAGGATTACCCGCTGGCAGCGGCGTCGTTTACCGACCTGCTGAAAAAGACGCCGGACCATCCACTCGCCAACGACACGCGGATGGCGCGCGGTATGGCTCGACGACAAGCGGGTGATCGAGCGGGTGCCATCGAGGATCTAACGGCATTTCTGAAAACGAATCCGCCGCTCGAGCAGCGTTCCCACGCGCTGTATGAACGAGGTCTAGCGGAGGTAGCTGGCCAAGACTTTGCAGCTGCCGTAGCGACGTTCTCCAGCCTGCTCAAGGATCACGACCAATATCCAGATGCGGACAAGGTACGGTATGAGTTGGCTTGGGCCCATCGCTCGCTCAATCAGGAATCTGAAGCCATCAAACAGTTTCGCGAGTTAGCGGAAAAGTATTCCGAGAGTTCCTTGGTGGCGGAAGCCAGATATCACATAGCCGAAAGTTTTTATGATCAGAAGGATTTCGCAGCGGCAGTGAAAGAGTATCAGCTCGCGCGCAAGAAGGCAGCCAACGATGAACTACCTGAAAAAATCTTATACAAGCTGGGGTGGGCTCACTATCAACTAAAGGAATATCAGCCGGCGTCTGAATCCTTCGCCGCTCAACTGGCTGCTGCTCCGCGAGGCATGTTGGCTGCAGATGGACAATTCATGCAGGCTGAATGTCTGTTTCAGTTGAAGAAGTATGAAGAGGCCTTGCCCGCGATGCAGGCGGTGGCGAAGCTGCCGGGTCTGAATGCGAATGTTCAAGTATTAGCGCTCCTGCATGCCGGCCAGGCGGCTGGACAGCTCAAAAAATGGGCCGATGGTGCGACGCAGCTGGAGGATTTAATCAAGCGCTTCCCTGCTTCGCCCTACGTCGCGGAGGCGCAGTATGAACTGGGCTGGGCACGTCAGAATCTGGGACGACTGGATGATGCGCTTGCGAGTTACGAGGAGGCGGCGACGAAATCTCGCGACCAAGTGGGTGCCCGAGCCCGCTTCATGATGGGAGAGATTCATTTTGAACAAAAGCGTCATGAGGAAGCGGTCAAGCAGTTTCAACGAGTGATGTTTGGTTATGGAGGAGATATGGCGCTGGCCGAAGTAAAGCCGTGGCAGGCCAAAGCCGGTTTTGAGTCGGGGCGCTGTCTGGAAGTGAAAATTCAACTTGCCAAGTCGCCCGAGGAGAAACTTGCGGCCGTTACGCAAGCCAAACGCTCCTACACTTATGTCATCGAGAAACATGCTCAAGACCCGCTCGCCGCGGACGCTCGCAAACGACTCGAAGTACTCCAGCAACTGTAAGCTGCGCGGCTTACCAGCGGCTGAGGGCACGGCGGGCGGTGGGGACGGATTGGGGTCTTTGGGGGGTTCGGGGTTCGGGGTTCGGGGGTTCGGGGGTTCGGGGGTTCGGGGTTCGGGGGTTCAAGGGTTTGGGGTTCGGGGGTTTGGGGTTCGGGGTTCGGGGGTTCGGGGGTTCGGGGGTTCGGGGGTTCGGGGGTTCGGGGGTTCGGGGGTTCGGGGGTTCGGGGTTCAGTCAGTACTCAACTGCTAAGGCAAAATGCATGATGAGGCAGCGTTGGAATTCGATCGATACAAGACTGGCGCTGTGGGTAGTGCTGGCGGTGAGTTTACTGCTGGCCAGTCGGCAGGTGAGTCACTGGGCGGTATTCGCGCAGGAGAATGCAGCGAAGGCGCCGGCCACGAAAGGAGACGGCGATCAGGCGGAGGAAGCGGGCCCAAGTGGTGGCGGTCCAGCGGCGGGCGCGGCGACTAATCTGGAGGGCCGTAACGCTCGGGATGCGGCGAATGGCGGTGCGGCGAATCGTGCGGCGAATGGCTCGGCGGCTGCAGGTAAAACGGGAGGCAGTGGAGCTGCGGCGTCGAATGAGATCAATGTGTTTGATCTCGCCATGCAGGGTGGCATCTTTATGTATCCCATCTATGCGCTCTCGCTACTGGCGGTCGGTGTGATCATTGAACGCTTTGTCTCTTTGCGACGTGATCGAGTGTTTCCTGCAACGCTCGTGCAGTCCCTGGGGCAACTGGGGAATCAAAAAGCGGCGTTTGATCCGCGGCAAGCATATCGACTCTGCCAGGAGTATCCGTCGGCGGCCGCCACGGTCATCAAAGCGATGCTGCTGAAAGTTGGACGACCCCATTCCGAGGTCGAGCATACGGTGCAGGAAGTGAGTGGGCGAGAAGCGAATCGTCTGTACGGCAACGTTCGCTGGCTCAATCTTTGTGCTACTGTCACACCACTCATCGGTCTTTTGGGAACGGTACAGGGGATGATCATTGCCTTTCATCAGACGACCGTGCTGGCACCAGGTGCGAATAAGGCTGTGGAGTTGGCCAACGGAATTTATACGGCACTGGTGACAACCTTCGGTGGGCTGTGTGTGGCGATTCCCGCTTCGATGTTCGCGCACTACTTCGAGGGGCGTATTCAGAGTCTGTTTGGGCAGATCGACGAATTGCTGTTCAATCTGTTGCCGTTGGTGGAGCGTTATGAGAATCGACTGCGTTTTGGTCGAGCGGGTGGTGATGGTGAGGAGCTGCAAGCCACGAGTACGGCGAGTGGTGCCGGCTCCTTCGCCCCGAGTTCGGAACGTTCAGCAGTGACCGCCGGACAAGCCGGTGGGAGTGCAAGTGGCGTGGTTGTCGGCAGCGCCGCCTCAACAGGTGGTTCCAAGGCTAGTGCTGCACAGGCTAGTGCTGCACAGGCTAGTGTTTCCTCGGCTGTGGTGAGCGGACCGAAGCCGCCGCCTGCTCCACCTCTTGAACCTCCAGTCCAGCGGTGAGCGATATGGCAGTCAACATTGATAAAGGCCGTGCGCTCGACTCGATCAACATGACACCCGTCATCGACATGGTGTTTTTGCTGCTGATTTTTTTCCTTGTGGCATCGCAGTTTGCTGAGGAAGAGCGGTCGCTGGAGGTGGTGTTACCGAGTGCTAGTGAAGCGCGACCGCTCACCGCCACTCCCAAGGAAGTGTTTGTCAACATTGACCAGGAGGGGCGGTTGGTGATCGATGGTCGTACGATGTTGATCGACGAGGTGGAAGCGGTGTTGAGGCAGGCGGTGGTCAACAATCCCGGTAATCAGACGGTCATTATTCGCGCGGACAAACGAGTCAAATTCGATATCGTGGTGGCAGTCATGAACGCCTGCAATAAGGTTGGCGCACGGGACTATCGGGTCACGACGGCGAGCGATGGTGGTGGCTAGAGCTGCTGCTGGCAAGAGAGAACGGACGAAGGAAAAGGGTGGCCGCGATGGCCAACATGAAACGAATCATTCGCAAAGTAGATCGGCCGGCTGAGTCGTCGTTTGACGAGCGGCTATGGCCTGTGAACGTTGCGCTCATGGTGCTCGGTAGCTTCCTCGTTGGCATGTCGCTCGCCTATCTCCGCTTTGATGATTCGCGATGGTACGCCAACGCCTGGACGAGTGTGATTGGGGTGCCGCTGGTGGTGCTATCGCTGATGATCGCGCTGCGGTTCATTCAAGGACGCACGCTACGGCGAGCAGCCCAGTTAGCGGCGGTGGTCAGCGCCATCATCCATTGCCTGTTCATTTTGATGTCGTTGGAATCGACGATCTTTTCGTCGAGCGATCAGCGGAATAAGGCGCGGCGTGATTTAGTCGAGTCGCCACCGCCGGTGACGATTCCTGAATATGCTCAGCATCATTTTGTGGACCCACAGCAGCGACCGCAGCAAGATTTTGAGAAGCCTGTCGAAGTGGAGGTACCGCAGCGCGCTATCGATGAAGTCGCTCGGCAAGACACACAGCCCGATAATCTTCCGCGCGAGTCGCAGCCGATCGCAGTTCCCAATTCTCAGCCGACGCTGAAGCCCAATATCACACCACGATCCGCCACCAGCGAAACGGCGCCGCGGGCGAGTGAGCAGTCGTCGCAGCTGAGTCGACGGCAGGCGGCACCGACGGAGCAGCCGAACCAGACGGTCGACGTGCCGCAGTCAGTACCAGTGGAGAAAGTTGAGCCGGCAGCGCGGCGCGCGGAATCGACAGCGGTCGCTCGACAAGCCACGACGTCGCCGGTTGAAGCGGCGATGGGACCTCGCAATCAGCCTGCTGCAACGGCGACGACGGCAGTTCCCTCGCCGACATCGGCGACGGCGATAGTCGCGCGAGCTAATCGGACGGATCAGCCACGAGAGACGACTAGTTCACCGTTGGCTCGATCGACATCGAATCCACGAGTTGCTTCCCCAGCCGAAGATGCTCGTGTGACCGCCACGCCGGCAGCGAGCTCACCCGAGGTGGCTGCCGCTCGGTCTGCGCCCGCAGGAACACTAGCTGCCAATGCCACTCGGGTTGGCCGGGCCAGTCCAGCAGCAGCTGCCGCGCAGGCGCGGGAGGCGGAAGCGAATACTCCGCCGAGTCGTACGGAGGCGACGGCTGCTCGCCCCGCTCGCGCTAACCAAGCCAGCGAGCAGCCAACGGCAGAATCGTCAGCGAAAGTAGCGATGATGGGAAAATCGCAGACGGCCACACCGGCGAATGTGGTCACACAGCCTGCTGATGTCGCTGCAAATTCGGCTCCGCAAACTGCCGCGCGAATCCAGCCTGCACCGGCCGCGGTGGCCGTGAATCGACAGACCGCCACGGATCCGTCGACCGATCGGCTCCAGCCCGCTCGCCCGCAGCAGGCAGAATCGGCTGCTCAGTCGGTGGCGCCACCGATGGTCGCGCGAGTTAATTCGGCAGCGCTGCCGACGATCGATCCGCTGGCGCCAGTGACGAAGAATCCGGCGCGGGCAGCACGGACGGCAGCGGCAGAGGCTTCACCCAGTCCAGTGGAAAGTCCAGCACTGGCGCAGTCCAAAACGCCGGCGACCGATGTAGCGCGGGCCACCAAAGTAGCGGTGAGCAAGTCGACGGAAGGAATGGCTGGGGCGGGTGAGTCGTTCAACTTGGATCGCACGACGGCGGCGAGTGTCAGTCCGGCATTGACAGCTTCCGGTGCCGCTCAACGGGCTCAGGCGAGTCAAAATTTGCCGGAGGGGCCAGCGCTCTCGCCAGCGGCACCGGCAAGTGTTCGCCGCAGTGTTGCGGGAGCTGATCGCCCCAGTGCGACGATTCAAGCTGAAGCAGCTCCGAATGCCACGATGGTCGGTAGCAGTCGTCCAAGTGAATTGACGGCTAGTTCCAGTGCGGCGGTGACGCAGTCCAATTCCAATGCGGCGCCAGGTCCGGTCACAGCGGCTGCTGGTCGAGTGGATGTCGATTTAGGGCCGACGACGATGGTGGCTGAAAAAGGTACAGGACGGGCGTCGGGAGGTGGTCAGCCGACGATCAATTTTGATACGCCAACGACGATGATCGAACGAGATCGCGGTGGTGGTGGACCACAAGCGACGATTGCCAGTCGCCAAGCTGCGTTGGTGCCGGTCGCGCCGGCCGGCACGGGCGGTGGAGCACCGGCGGCGGAGGAGGTCCAGCCCCAAGCGGTGGCCACGGCGCGCGGTAGTCGCAGCGGTGAAGCGGCGTCAGCAGGTGGTCCTACCAGCGGCGCGGCTGCCGGACCCACTGAGTTATCCACTGCAGCACCCCTGGCTGCGGCCACGAGATTAAGTCGAGCGCAGGAGGCGGATGGAGCAGCTGCAGGTTCGAACGGAGGCGGACAACCGACCGCCACGGATGAAGACGAGGAAACGAAGGCTCGCCGATTGGCTCGAGCGGCACTTGGTGCGCAGGGCATAGCGGGCGGCGCGAATACCAGCGTGACGGCAGATGCGGCTGGGACCGCGGCGAGCGGCGAGACGAACCCGAATACGGGTGCCGCCGGAAACGGAGACTCAGCACTTAAAGCGCTCGCCGCGACTACGATGACGCGCGGGCGACCGCTGGATGGACCGGCCCGCGGTACGGCGGGTGCCGCCGCTGAACGGGGACAAGCAAGTGCCAGCGGTGCCACCCCTAATGAACTCGATGGCGTCGTGACATCGACCAAGCCCACCGATTCACCGCTCGTCGGGCAACCTGGAGCATCGCCTGGTCGACGGCTGGCGGAGGCCGGGGCAGAGAAGGGGCCATTGACGCCGGCAGCGCTGGAGGGATTAGCCGGCGTACCCCGCGCCGCCGCACTGGCCAACTCGCCGGGTAACGGAGATCCCGTTGATTTGCCGGCGGTTCCCAGCGAAGTAGCTCAAGCCACCTCGGACCATGTCATGACGGCAGACGGACGTGCCAAACTGCAACGACAGGCGACCGGAGCGGCTCTGAACGTGGATGCGGCAGCGGCTGCAGGTGCGGGAGGTTTAGGTAGCGAGTCAACTCCAGACGTCGGTGTGACGACGAGATTAGCCAGTGCCGATTCCTTGCAGGTTCAACTGCGCAGTGCGCGACTCCTGCGACAACAAGTGGGTGGAGTGCCGAGCACGAGTACCGCCGCAGTGCTCCCCACTGATTCATTCCGACAACGTGCAGGTCGAGTGCCGGGGAACGCGCGGGGCAGCGGTAGTCCACCACCGGAAACAGAGGAGACGATCGAACGTGGTCTGGCCTTTCTCGCTCGCTACCAATCACCTGATGGCAGTTGGAGCTTGAGCGTAGCGGGAGAGGAGGCGGCTTTATCATCGAATACCGCAGCTACCGCCTTGGCGCTCATCGCCTTTCAAGGTGCGGGCTACAACCATCGAGAGCACAAGTATCAGCAAGCGGTGCGCGCGGGGCTTGATCATTTAGTGAAGAATCAGCGACCGGATGGTGATCTATTCGTACCGATGGATGACGAATCGAATCGCAGTGTCTGGTTATATAGTCACAGTGTTGCCACGCTTGCCTTGTGTGAGGCGTATGGGATGACACAAGATCCGGCCCTGAAGGAACCCGCTCAGAAGGCGATCAACTTCATCGTGGCCGCTCAGCATAAACAGCGCGGTGGTTGGCGCTATGCACCGGGAATTGGCGCGGATACTTCGGTAAGTGGCTGGATGTTGATGGCGATGAAGAGTGGTGAGTTATCGAACTTGAAGGTGCCACCTGAAGCGTATCAAGGAATTCGCAAATGGCTGGATGATGCTCAAGCTTCTCCCACTCAACGACATCTCTATCGCTACAATCCCTTGGCCCCAGACACGCCGTCGCAGCGACACGGCCGTGAGCCAACTCGCACCATGACCTCGGTCGGTTTACTGATGCGGCTCTACACCGGCTGGCGGCGTGATCAAAGCGATATGCTGAAAGGTGCCGATGTGCTCGCTCAGTACCCGCCACTAATCGGCACCGTGCGCAATCCCGAACGGGATACATACTACTGGTACTATGCCACCCAGGTTATGTTCCATATGGGCGGCAAGTATTGGAGCGAGTGGAATGGTCGTCTCCATCCGTTGTTGACACAGAGTCAGGTTATGGAGGGGCCGATGGCAGGCAGCTGGGAGCCGCTTGGCCCGGTTCCTGATCGCTGGGCAGCACACGCTGGGCGCTTGTATGTAACGACCATGAATCTGTTGTCGCTGGAGGTCTATTATCGTCACTTACCGATCTACGACGACGTCGGCAAGTAAACCAGCGATTTGTGAAATTCGTCTGATGCGTGAAATACGTGGTTCGGTTTGTTGCTGTTTGTCGTGGTGGTTAGCCGCGCAGAATCCCGATGAGCATCGCGCGAAAAACAGGGGCCAGTTCTTCGTAGTCGCGTGATTCGGCTTGGTTGAAAACGACGAGTGTTTCGTGGCGATGATGGAAGCTCACCGCCTGCGCGGTGACGAGGAAGTCGAGGCAGTAGAAGTTCATATCGAATCCGACCAGTTCGTGACCTTCGAGTACCTCCAGAATTGGTTCCGCCTCCACCGATTCGTACTCAGCGCGCATCGTGTTGAGAGCTTGTTCGGTGAGTTCTTTGGGGGAACTGGCGGGGAAGATCTGCAGGATCCAGACCGCTCCCGATGGAGATTGCAGGGAGAGAGAGCGGGGCGAGCCTTCGGTTTGTTCTTCGGTGATCTCCCAGTTTTCGGGAAACAGAACGGGGAAACCAAGTTTGTTATAGCGGCTGGTCATGGTGGCGATCGCTTATGGTTTTAGTCTGCCAGTTTCGCTCTATCTTCTTGCATGGAATGGATTTAGTAAAGGTCGAGAGCGGGGGAGGGGAGACTTGGCGCGGTTTGACGTTGTTTCCCCGATGGGAATTCGCTAATTTCCCGCACTTCTGAGGGCAAAGAGTCCGGTTATGATTGGAATCCGGCTCGGCGGATTGCCGATGATAGCGGTTAGGGGGTCAGGATGACCACCTGGAAGTGAGCGGCAAATGCGTGGATCGCGGCACTCGAACGAATGGATTCGGCGAGAGCGATCGACCGGAATGAACTCCGGATCGGGCCGGGCGTGGTCGTTTTCCAACGACGATTCGCGGCGGTCTCACCCGTTCACTTTTCTTCTACTACCAGCGCTGGCGCTACTTTTGGTGAGTAGTGGTTCCGGATGTCGGTTGCTGAATCGCTCCGCTCCATCGGCCCAAATCCTGGCCTCGCGGCAGCTCAACCTGCGCGGAACCGATGCCTTACAGCGTGGACATTGGGAAGAGGCGGAATTGAATTTTCAGCGAGCGATCCAGCATTGCCCGACGGACGAGCGATCGCGAGCGGGGCATGCCGAAGCGTTGTGGCAGCGTGGGGAATGGGATTTAGCGATTCGGCAGATGGAAGAGGGAGTGAATTTGTCGGGTGGCGACCCCGAGATGCTGGTGCGATTAGGGGAAATGCGATTGTCGCGAAATGATCGAGATGGCGCGTCAGTCTGCGTCGAACGAGCGCTGCGAACAAAGCGGCAGTTAGCCAGTGCCTGGGCATTGCAGGGTGATGTGCAGCGCGCGGGTGGAGACTTGGAGGCGGCACTGGGGAGCTATCATCGTGCCCTGCAGGCGGAGCCTCATTTCTACCGCGTGGAGCTAGCGGTAGCGGAGGTGTACCAGCAACAACAGCGGCCTCAGCGTGCCTTATCGACGTTGGATGCATTAAGCGAACAATATCCGCCACACCAGATTCCGGCTCAGGTGCATTTCTTGCGTGGCATCACTCAGCATTCACTGGCTCGATACGATGATGCAGCAGCCAGTTTATCGCAGGCGGTGCAGGCTGGTACGGTCCCTGCTGCCTGTCTGATCCAGCTGGCGGACTGCCAAATGAGATTGGGTGACCTTGTGGCGGCCCGAGCTACGGTCGCCGAGGGCCAGCGTCGCTTCCCTGGTGATGCCACGTTTCTGAAGCTGCGAGCGAACCTGGAGCAAGGTCAGCCCAGTATGGCGGCTACCTCCGGTCCCGGGATGTAGGCTGAAGTGGACCCCAAAAGCTGGACAGGCATCGGGGGAAAAACAGGATAGTGTCCCGGAGTCTCAGGGAGGCGTTCAGGAGGGTCGAAAATGACTCGGCGACGTATTCCACGAGATGCGATATTCAACGCCTTGAGTGACATTGGAAGCACGACGCTGCAGATCCGAATGGCAGGAGGCCCTCACCAATTTGCTAACTCGTGACCCACAAGATTCCATTTGCTGGTGAACCAGGACAGGTTCACGAGCGGAATTTTTCGTTGACGATCTGACAGTCCGGCAGGGACTCGAGGAATTTTCGACCGTACATTTTGGTGCGAACTCTGGGATCCAGAATCACAACGATGCCGTGATCGCGTTGAGTGCGAATGAGTCGTCCGAAACCCTGACGCAGTTTAATCACCGCTTCCGGCAGCTGATAGTCATTGAAGGGGTTTCCGCCGCGGGCGCGAATTGCTTCCAATCGAGCTTCCAGGAGCGGTTGGTCGGGCACGCTGAATGGCAACTTGGTGATGATCACATTCTGCAGTGCATCACCCGGCACATCGACTCCTTGCCAGAAACTATCCGTGCCAAACAGCACTCCACGTGGATTTGCTTTGAAACGATCTGTGAGCTGATTGCGGGGTCCACCATCAGCTTGGCTGTAAAGAGCCAGGTTTTGGGAGGCCAGCCAACCTGTGAGTGCGGCCGCAGCACGGCGGAGCAAATCGTAGCTTGTGAACAACACAAATGCGTGACCATCCGTACGCTCTACGTAACGACGGATCATCTCAATCATCGCTAGTTCATATTGTTCACGCTGTGATGTTGGATCCGGCATATCATCCAGCAAAATCAATTTCGCTTGACGCTGGTAATCAAATGGGCTTCCCACTCGTAAAGCATTCGCTTGAGTTAGTCCCACTCGGGATTTGAGAAAATCAAATTCATCCCGACTACGGCCAACGCTGAGTGTTGCACTTGTCATGACAACGGTGGACACTTTTTGAAACAACTGAGCGGCGAGTGTGGGGCCGACATCAATTGGAGCGGCTGATAACTCCACGCGCAAATGTCGATGACGATTCTGTGAGGCCTCGATCCAGTACACAGCACCGTCCAGCGCTTGCGTGAGCCATTCATCAATTTCAGCCGCGAGCACCGTCAGTCGTTCGCTGGCGGAGAGAAAATCCTGTTTCTGGTCGACAACTTCCGTCTGCTGAGCGAGTCGCAGGAGTTTATTACCCAGTGCTCGCAGGGGTACCGATAGCGTATTCGGCACGATTCCCCCTTCACGTACTCGTCCGTTCTTGTTTTGCGACGATTGATTCCACTCATACAGATCCGCAAAAAAATCGCTTGCTAGTACCTGTAAATGCTGAGTTAACTCACGTTCTTCCTGAAAATGATCGGGGAGCAGCAGACCTTTGAGCGTGTGCTCGTTGTAAAGTTTATTGAGAATGAATTGCACTTGGCCGGAGGTGATCTTGAGTCCCAAGTGATCACCGGCGACCGATTCGACCGTGTGTGCTTCGTCAAAAATCACCGCGTCGTAGTCTGGAAGAATCGAGACTTGATTGCGCCG
Source organism: Pirellulaceae bacterium (assembly GCA_044235425.1). Taxonomy (GTDB): domain Bacteria; phylum Planctomycetota; class Planctomycetia; order Pirellulales; family Pirellulaceae; genus JBJSXJ01. Next base: position 10,094 of record JBIIHW010000029.1, on the reverse strand, counting down.
CAGTGCCAAGTCACTGAAGAAAAGGGCGTGATTAACAACGATGATCTGCGCGTTTTGCACTCGGCGTCGTGCCAAAAAGAAAAAACATTCTTCATGATGTTCACAATTTTTACCAAGGCAGTTACCGCTATCGCTACGCACTTCATCCCAAACCGTCGGCAGGGGTTTGAAGCTCAAATCACTCAGCGAGCCCTCGCGGGTGTTATCGACCCACTGCTGGAGCTGTCGAATTTGATCGTATTCTGTATCGGTACTAAAGAGACTGCTGAGTTTGGCTCGCGCGAGTTGTAGCCGACGGCGGCTGATGTAGTTACCGCGTCCTTTGGCGAGCACGGCGGTGAATTCACGTGGAATCACGCTTTTGAGCAGCGGTAGATCTTTTTTGAGTAGTTGCTCCTGCAGACTGATCGTATGCGTGGACACGATCACTCGCCGTGGCCGATCTTTCTCCGTGTCCGATTTTGCATTCGCGCGTCCGCGGGCATGATCTGCTGGATTTGGATGGTTGTCAGATGAATTTGATGGCGGCGTGTTGGTCGCTTGCTGGGCTGCCATCCGCCCCTCGGCTTCGGTTGCCCACAGGATAGCAGGTACGAGGTAACCGAAGCTCTTTCCTACACCGGTGCCCGCTTCGGCAATTAAGTGTTTGCCATCGCGGAGCGCCTCTGCGACGGAGTCGGCGAACTGCAATTGCTGCGGCCGTGACTCGTAGTTCTTCAAACGAGCGGCAATGCGCCCATCCGGCCCGAGGATATCACTTGGCTGCGACATCTTATTGCCATCGCTTTTCCAGCCAGCGGGCCAAATAACTGAGTGGCACTGACATCACGAGATAGAGGAGTGCCGTGACGATTCCCACTTCAAAATATCGACCATTCGATTTGGCAGTGAGCTGATATTGTTTACTCAGTTCAACCATCCCGATCATGCTCACCAGACTAGTATCCTTGAACAGCGCCACGAAGTCGTTTGTTACCGGGGGAATGATGACACGCAGCGCTTGCGGCAGAATGATCCGTCGAAATGTCGTAAAAGAGGACATGCCAAGGGAGGCGGCAGCCTCCCATTGTCCCGCTGGAATCGATAGCAATCCTGCTCGATAAATTTCCGCCTCGTAGGCCGCATAGTTGATGCCCAGTGCGACGACCGAGGCAAAGAAGGGATGCAAGTTAAACAGCCAGGACCAAGCGGTGTCTTTACTTATCGTGGCCAGACCGTAGTAGATGAAGTAGAGCAGGATCAGCACGGGGATACCGCGGAAGAATTCGACGTAACTGAGCGCCGCAAGCTGTAGCGGGCGCGGTCCGTAAAGGCGACAAAGTGCGACTGGTAGTCCAATGATCATCGCCACGGCCATGGATGAGATGGAGATCTTGATGGTTAGCCAGGCGGCGGTAACAAGCAGGTCCAGATATTGGTCGACCGTGGTTTGATCGGTCACGCCAACCGCCTCCAAAGGAGGTGGCGGTTCGTCACCAAAGAGCAGCGCTTGATCGTCACTCCATAACTCCCAACGCTCCAGCAGCTCCTGCAGTTCACCGGATCGACCAATGCGCAAAATGGCAGCATCAAACTGCTGGGCAAGTGCTTCGTCTTCTTTGCGAAAGGCGATGACGTAGTAGCCTGGACTGATGGGCGGACCGAGGAGTTTAAGCGAGGCCTTGGGCTTGGCGTAAAAGTTTGCGATGGGCAGGTCAAGCAGCACCGCATCCACTCGACCTACTTCCAACTCCGTGTAGGGTTCGAGAGGTGCATCGTAGATACGGGCGCGAATGCCACGATCTTTAAGCAGCCAAGCAGCGCGTGTTTCTCCGAGTGACGCCACGACTCCACCTTTTGCTCGGATGGATTCAAGATCGGTGAAGCGATCGTCATCGGCACGTACGACCAACTGGAGTGGGCAGCGATAATAGGGACGCGATAACCGCAGCTCGCGTTCGCGTGCCGGCGTGACTTCCAGACCATTCATGACGAAATGGAAGTCACCACGCTTCAAGCCCGAAACCAGACTCTCGAAGCTGTACTGCTTGAATTCAATGGGACGCCCTACTTCGCGAGCGAGCAATTGAATCATTTCATACTCGTAACCGATCATTCGACTGGGGTCAGCCGGATCATAGAACATGTAGGGAGCGCCGCCTTCGGCATCGGCAGCCCACAGAAGTGGAGCTTGATTGTTCGCTGGCTGCGCTGTGGAAGATTCAGGTGACGACTGTGCTTCGGCAGGTTCGGCTGCCCGTGCGAGAAACAAGACCAAAAAGGTCACGAGCAGAAGTAACCCACTCCACCAACTCGCACCATCCGCACGATGGTGCGATCGAGTTGAGGATTGAGCTATGGGGGCGCCGAACGGGGAGCGTTTCATTCGAGAATGATTTCGTCCACCGTACGTCCCGAGGGGATCATCGGCAGTACGTGTTCCTGATACGGGACTTCGACGTCCAGAACGAAGGGGCCGGGATAGTTGATCATCTCTTCGAGAGCTGCGGTCAGATCCGCCTTGCGACGGACCGAAGCTCCTCCGCAACCATACGCCTTCGCGATCGATACGAAATCTGGATACCGATCTTCGGCGTAAATGCTGTCGCCACGACCACGTGCTTCAGCGTGATCAATTGGTCCCAGATACGTGTGAGCTCGATTGCCCGCATGGAAGCGGTCTTCCCACTGCACGACCATGCCTAGATGCTGGTTGTTCAGCAGAAGCACTTTCACCGGCAGCTTTTCACAGTGCAGCGTCGCCAGTTCCTGAATGTTCATCTGGAAACTGCCGTCGCCATCGATGTCGACAACCAGTGCATTGGGATGAGCTGCTTGCACTCCCATGGCGCAAGGCAAGCCAAAGCCCATCGTTCCCAGTCCAGAACTCGACATCCACTGGCGAGCATGTTTGAGTTTGTAGAATTGAGCGGCCCACATTTGATGCTGACCGACACCGACGGTGATAAACGTTTCTCGCTCGCGCGTGAGCCGTGATAATTCCGCGATCGCATGTTGCTGCAGGATCCCTTCAAAGCGATCGTCATAGCGGAAGGGTCGCTCGCTCCGCCACTGCTGCACTTGCCGCACCCACGGCTCAATGTCTTCCGGCGCTTCGACGATGAGATTGAGTTGTTCGAGCGCGAATTTGACGTCGCTGCAAATGGGAATATGAGCAGCTTTGTTCTTGTTGATTTCGGAAGGATCGATATCGATATGCACGATCTTGGCATGCTTCGCGAACTCGCTCACCTTCCCGGTTACTCGGTCATCAAATCGCACACCGATGGCGAGCAGTAAATCGCAGTCACGCACGGCCCAGTTGGCGTACACGCTACCGTGCATGCCGAGCATATCGAGCGATAACGGATGCTCGTTGGGGAAGCTGCCGAGACCCATGAGAGTCATGGTGACTGGAATACCGGTGCGGCGCACGAGTTCACGGACGGCATCGCTGGCATCCGCTGCAATCACACCACCGCCGACGTAAAGCAGAGGACGCTTCGCCATCTTGATGGCGGCCGCCACTTGCCGAATCTGTTCCGGTTGTGCTCGATGAGTATTGAGCCGATATCCGGGAAGATTGAGAGGTTGAGTCCAGTCGGGCACGCACTGTGCGAGCTGGACGTCCTTGGGCATGTCAACCAAGACCGGCCCCGGCCGTCCCGTCGTAGCGACATGGAACGCCTCACGCATTACTCGGGCGACATCTTTAACATCGGTCACCAGATAATGGTGCTTGGTGATGCTGCGACAGATTTCGACGATCGGAGTTTCTTGGAAGGCATCGGTGCCGATCACGGGAGTAGGAACCTGTCCCGTGATGGCGATCATCGGGATGCTGTCGAGTTTAGCATCGGCGATACCGGTGACGAGGTTGGTGGCGCCGGGGCCACTGGTCCCCATCGCAACGCCAACTTTGCCGGTCGAACGCGCGTAGCCTTGGGCCGCGAAGGTACCACCCTGTTCATGCCGCGGCAGGATCGTGCGGATCTTGTCGGAGTAGCGAGTGAGCGACTGGTGGAGCGGCATGCTGGCGCCGCCTGGGTACGCGAACAGTACGTCTACCCCGTGATTTACCAGCGACTGGACCAGGATATCCGCGCCCGACATCAGGTGGGTAGATTGTGCTTGTTCGGTAGCCATAATGTCATCTCCTGCAGTAACTTGCGTGAACACCGGCGAGCATTATGGGCTCGCATACGACTCGCGCCAGACGCCTGCAAGTCAAACGGCAGAAGGGCGAGCAACGGTGAGCGTTTCGGCAGTCCGCTGCCAGATCGCTCATTCGAACCATTTAAGGTATGTCAGACCATCTCGTCTTTCAAGGTCGGGAGTCTTGAATGCTCGTCGTCAAACCGGAAACGGCCATGCAGGAAGTTGGTCGAGGTAGTCGGGGTGAGCCTTTTTGATCTACATATAGCGGTCGTCAATTTTCGTTGCGGCGATGAAGCGACAGGCGTAGAGGCCAAAGATGATGAATCCGAGAAGACCGCTTAATCCGCCAATGATCGCGGGTTGCACCCAGGAGGCCGAACTGTCCACACTAGCCATTCCAGCCATTCCAGCCACGAACGCCACGATACTTAAAATGATGCCGATCCAGTCGATGGCGAGAGCCGCCGAAGTCGTATGCGGTAGCAGTAATCGCTGAGTCCAATCTCAATGGTCGCTCGTTTGGAAACGAGCGCCCAGACGATGGCGTAGATGAGAATGTTGATCAGGAGAAGTAGTAAGAGGTACGGCGGCTGCTTTACAAGTTCCCATTTGAGCGTTCATTGACTGGGCTCATTGCTCGCTCGGAACGACTTTAGTCGGTCGTTCCGTTCCGAGGGGAATTAAGTCTCGTCTATAACAAAGTCTCCAGCAGCAGTCGGAGCTTACGCAATTCACCGGGATGATCGACATCATTCATCGGTTTGATGTTGACCGACAGTGCGCGGTTGTAATTTAGTTTGCGGAGTTGGCTGATGAGTCGGTTGTAGTCGATCTCACCCTGGCCTACGCGGACTTGCAATTCTTTTTTGCTCGTGTCACGTAAGTGCACATGATAGACGTACTTCATGATCTTATCGATGCTACGACCAGCATGCGGACCACAAATGTAATGGCTAGGATCGAGTGCTAATCCCAGTCCCGGTACGTTGTCACAGAGTACCATAACAGTGTCGGGATCCTGAGATTGGCAACCGATCTGACTGCGCAGCGCCACGCGCACTCCCTCGACTCGCGCGATGCCGACGAGTCTTCTCAAGTTTTCTACTTCTTCGTTGAAGGGCGTGCCGAGTTCCGCAGAGGGTATAGCGAGTGTCACAACTTTAGTGGCTTTGGCAAGCTTACAGCAGGCCGTGAACTGCTGATAAAAATCTTCGCCTTGTGCTTTGATGTTCAAGCTGTAGGCTGCGACATCCATGCGATGCGTATTACGACATCGCAAAATGGCTCGATCCAAATCAGACGCTACCTCGGAGGGCTTAATTTGGCGTCCGGTTTCATCAATCGCAATTTCGACGTTGGAAAACTCCAACTCCAAAATACGTTCTAACGCTTCATCTAAGGGCAGCTCTGCAAAACATTCCGTCGTGGCAGCGACAATCACGGCACGAACTCCTTTCCGCTAAGAGAGACAGCGCGATCCCCGCGCAACGATTATTCTTTTACCTGCAAGTTCGGCAGCCGTTCTTTCAATTGCCGCACAGACTTGCTGGACACATTTGGACAAAACTCAACGATTAATTCCTTGAGCTTTTTCAGCTCGGCCAGCTTTTCGATACCTTGATCTGAAACTTGAGTATCACCCAGATGCAAGAATTCCAGTTCACTCAGCTGGGAAATAGTTTCTATAGCAGCATCGGTGATTTTGGAATCGTCGTCGAGATTCAGGCGCCGCAGCTTCTTGAACACAGCGATTTCCTTGACACCGGCATCCGTCACCTGGGTCTTCCACAAATTCAGCTCCTCAAGATTAGTAAGTGCGGCGAGCTTCGCGACTCCTTCGTCACCTACTTGGGTTTCGCTGAGGTCGAGCACTCGAATTTTGGTAAGTTTGGCTAGTGAGCCGACGCCGGAGTCGCCCACTACGGTGCCGCGCAGCCGGACGATTTCCAGGTTGGGCAACTCGGCTAATACTGCCACACCCGCGTTGTCGACGGCGGAGCGTACGAGGGACAAGCGTCGCAATGTTTTGCTGTTTTTGAGCTTTTCCAGATTGGCGACGCGCGTGTCATCAAATCCCAAGATCTGAATGCTGGGTAATTGAGCGACGGTATCCAGCACGGCGTCGTCAATCTGAACTCCCCACATTTTCAGGTCACGCAGCTTGGTGAGTCCGGCCAGGTGAGCGATACCGGCATTGGAGACTAGGTTGCAGTCCTGCAAGTCGATCAGTTCGAGACTTTTGGAATCCTTTAGATGAGCCAGTCCGGCATCGGTGACGAAGGTCTGTGGCATACGGAGGCGCCGCAGCCCTTTGAGCTGGGCAAGGTGTTTGAGCCCCTCATCACGCACCCCCGTGCGATCCAGGTTGAGATCTTCGAGTCGCGTGCAAGCGACAAGGTGGGCAAGTCCTTCGTCACCGACCGTACTGCAATTGGTGAGCACCAAGGACTTCAGAGAGAGCAGACCAGAAAGATGAGCGAGACCGTCGTTGGTGATATCAGGGCAGTCGGTCAGATCGATCGTTTCCAGATTGGGTAGGCCTTTGAGGAGTGCAAGATCGTCATTCTTGAGTGTGGCGGTGCCACGTTTTAGCCCGACAATCCACTTTTTACCGCCCTCTTCCACGGTTTGCAGATCGGCACCTGCTTTTTGCAACGAGTCGATGGCAGAGGTGTCTTCAGCGGTCCGCGAAATGGCGGCTGGGACCCTGGCGCTGGCAGCGGAGTCGGGGTTGGAGCTTTCGGATTTATCGGATCGGTCAGTGGCGGGAGCATTCTTCGTGTTGGAATCGGGAGCTGGGCAACCCAGTAAGACGGACGCCCAAACGCTTAGCACGACAAGCTTGGCGAATTGCCACTGCCACCCACGTTGACTCACATTCATCACAAAATCCCCTGACTTCCGCAGACTGGCTCAATGACCACGATATCTACCAATACCACAAGGGCCCAAATTGGGCCTGTTGTTTTGTTCCAACGAGTCTGGCTAACAGGTAACGGTTCGTTGGAGAGGCGTTAAGTTACTTGACATCGTCCAACTTCGCAAACCCGACCGTCAGATGTGCGGGGCGATGAGCGGAAAATAGCTATTCTTCCGTTTCGATCCGATCTGGGCAGCGAGCGTGGAACCAAGCGGGCGAGACAAAGCGACGCAGCAGGTTCCAGTTGGCCAGATGGAGTACGGAGCACTGGGAGTTGTCGGCGATGTTGGGATGGAAGTCGAGTGGGTTGGTGGCTTGTTCGCTCCAACCGGTCCAGTGCAGCACGATGGGTAATTTCTGAAGTTGAGCAGCGTTGCTTAGCCGCTCGTAGATGCGAGCGGCCCAGAGGGCTCCGAAGAGGTCGCGAAAGTCAAGCCACAACTGATCGCGGGGCGGAAGGGTGGACCGATTTGGCAGGCCGCGCGCCAGATCGGCGATGGCGAGGACGGCGAAGGAGAGGGCGATGAGAGTGAGCCATGGTTGGAGAGCTGCTAGCGGTGCCAAGTTTACGATTCGGTCTAGCCCTGGTAAGTCCCGACTAAGGAGAGTGAGTTGAGATGCTGATGCGCACAAGCCAGTGCGCCAAAAGTGGGTTGGAAGCATGTTGACGAGTTGTAGTCCGATGAGGATCCAGAGGAAGGTAGCGCGAGCGAAATGGATTTCCAGTGCTTGCCCCTGTTGTAAGACGAAGACTTCAGCTGCTGGTAGGGCGAGCATAAACCACATGGAAATCACGATCCATGGCCAAGCTCGTTCCTGGGGAGATTGTGCGCCCAGAGTCGCCATGAGGGGGCCGAAAGCGGTTACAGCGACAGCATAGCGCAGGGGGGGGAGCCATGAGTTGGATGGGGACGCAAGGAGGTCGTCGGGCCAGGAAATGGGGTGAGCGGTGCTGCCTGGCGACAGTGCGAGTCCGAGCGTCAGCCATTCGACCGCAACGATTGCCACGGCAGCGGCGAGCAACCACCACCAAGGTCCACGGGCGAGATTTGTACCCCGAACGACTCGGCGCACTCGCCACAAACGCTCAGCCCCTATCACAGTAACAATGAGCAACCAGGTGCAATGAGCAAACATGAGCGGTGAGTAAATAGGAGCGTTGAGTAAAAGGGAGCGGTGAGTAAATAGGAGCGTTGAGTAAAAGGGAGCGGTGAGTAAAAAGTTTACGCGAAAAGGGGTGGGGATGATAACGACCGTGTGAGCACATGAGGCGAACCGCAGCGGTTATGCGCGGCTGTGGCAGCATAGATGGTGAAACCTGCTGAGGGAAGTCGAAGATTCGATGGAATCGGAGGCATTATTGCGATCCGTCGTTTGCCTTGGAGGGGGATGTGGGGCATGTTCTCACAAGCACCAGGAGCATCACGCTATGAATCATCGCACCGCAAGCACTACCGGATCACTCACCGCTTTTGCCACCATCGTTACCATGGCTACGATCGTTGGAGGCCAGGTGGCTAGTGGAAAAATGGCCCAGGCCCAGACAATGGACGGCTGGTCACGAGCGGGTGGCAGCGTTTATCGTTCCGCCGATGTGCGAGCGATGCGAATTGCTCAAGAGGAGCAATCAGCGGCGACGCCGTCGAAGGTTCCAGCACCGCTTCCAGCACCTCCTGCCACGGCTGGGGTGGAAGGTGGCGATGAGATTATTGTGGAAGACTCTTGGGCCGGGGCTTCGATTCCCTGCCGCAGTTGCGGAAGTGGGTTGTTCAGTCGGCCGCTTTTACCGCGATTGACGTGTGGCTGTGGCTGTGCGGGTAGCAGTTATGGAGGCGGCTTGGGGCGTCCGGTTTTCAGTGCGCCGATGTTTGGTGAGGCAAGTGGTGTTGGCTGGGGGTGGAGCGGCATGGGGGGAGGGCTGAGCTCTGGTCCAGGACCGCTTCAGCGACTGCATGGCCAGACGAAAGCGGCCTTCATGAATCTGCATCATCGAGCTCATCATTTCACGGTGAGTCTGATCGGTAAGCCATGCAAGTGGTGCACTGGTGAGCGATTCCAAAACGGGTGGCAGGCGGACGGTGAGCTTAGTTTCGGGCATTCGGGAGGCAGCTTCGACGTGTTGGCACCGAAGGCAGTGCCGGGGACATCTCCAGGTGCTGCGGGGTTGCCAGCCCCGACTCCGACACCAGCACCGAATCGTCGTCCCGTGCCTGGGCCAGCACCGGGACCTATGCCAGTTCCAGGTGAGGCTCCGAATACGCTCCCGACACCGAGTGACATGCCGGGACCAGCTGACCCGAATGTGCCAGCGGGGCCTGGCCCTGCCGCATTCCGCGGTCGCCCGCCACGTCCGTTGCCATTCGCCACGTCGGAATATAGCCGAGCGTTGACGGGCGAGGCGGATTCGCCGTACAGCACCGCATCGTACAACGGTCGCCCAGATACATTGCCGCGCGTTGGCAGTGAGCGGGCGGCGAATTCCGATGGATCCAGGATGGCTGCTAAAGCGACGATTGGTGGCGATACGGGTGCGGCAGCGGGGCGGGGGGGTGGTCAGCAAACGGCGCCCGTGGCTGGACAGGCCTCGCGAACGGCTCCAGCCGCATGGCAATTGCCAGGAGCGAAGAAGAATTATTAGAGCTACCATCGCGGTTCAAGGACGGACAGTGTTGGCGGTGAGCTTGTGCGTTTGAAAGCAAGCTCAACGACAAGTTGCTGCGGCGGCCATTGAGGTCTGTGACGTTTCAGGCCACTTACGCATTGATTAACGTCAATCTCCCATCTACTTGCCGCGAGTTCCACTTTGATCGTCGCGGCGATCTTTCGCGCGCCAACGGCTGCGGAATGGTGCCGATTCTGAAATGTGGCCAGTTGCCCGATCCCGATCTGCTCAAGCCGGTGGAACGTCGAGCATTTTTCTCATACAAGAGGGCCCACGTCAGCTTATGTGACGATAGCAAGGGATGAACGGCGGGTGAACTCGTATCCAGGACGATGACTCAGGTAATCGTGTAAGCGTCCATCTTCGCTCAAACTG
>JBIIHW010000045.1:0-39022 GCA_044235425.1 Pirellulaceae bacterium | reverse complement strand
GGTTCGGCAGTTCGCCAAGAGTGCGGACTGCCGCCCTTCCCACTTCGGGATTGGCACTCACGCGATAAACCTTCGCGGCACGAGGCCGCGACCCGAATGGCAGGATGCCCTCACCCATTCGCTAACTAGCGGTCATCGAAATTCCAGTTGCCGGTGAACCAGGACACCCAGTCGTCCAGGCGGAAGAGCTTGCTGAGCAAGGCGATGGCGTTCACGTATGCAAATGCAACTCCCGAATAAAAATGGCTGAACCAGTGCCAGGGGATGATGGAAAGCATAAACAGCCAGCCACGCTCCAAACGAAACCAGTTGAGGAGACGCCAGTCAAGGATCGCGAGCGCCAGGATCGCAGGAACGACGGCGAGCAGGGCGGCGGGATGGATCAATGCGGAGACCGTGGCGAGCACGATGAGGCCCGACAATGCCACTCGCCATCGCGCCGCTCGACTGATATTCATGCAATTCTCCATACGCCCTTGACGGAGAATCAATTTACTCCAGGGGATCGCCCGTAGGTAAAAGTCAGTACGCAAAAGTCCCCAGGTGCTCCACCGTTTGTGATGCTTGATTTGCAGTTCGGGGCAAATGGCGATTTTTTTCTGTCGAGCGACGGCTCGATATCCCAGCTCAATGTCCTCGATGCTGGCCTGCTGATAACGCTCATCAAAGCCGTTGAGTTCCGCGAAAACGTGGCGTCGTATCGCACCGCAGGCGCCCCAAAACGTGAAACCTTGCCGTCCCGAAGTTTGGTGGACGTAATGATGGTGGAGATTCTTGTACTGCGACAGCAGGTTTTTTTCAGCTGGCTCGTCATCGTAGGAGCCAATAATCGCAGACCAATCCGGATGCTCGCTGAATGCTTTTTGCAGAAATGCAATCGCGGTTGGGGGAACGGAACAATCTGCATCAACGAACCACAGAATGTCGCCCTGAGCGTGTCGAGCACCCAGGTTGCGGGCAGTCGCGGGTCCGCTGCGGCCACCCGTCGAGAGCACGCGGAGTCCCAGTTCGTGAGCGACTGTGGGCGAGCCGTCGGTGCTACCGTCATCGACGATGATGATTTCGGCGGGCGCCACCTCGTTGGCAAGGAGACTTTCCAGGCATAGTCGAAACGCCCTTCCGCCATTGTAAACCGGTACGACAACACTAACTGTAAGGGACATTTATCAAGGCACTTAGGGAAATTGCAGGGCGTTTTAAATTACCCGAAACCGGCGCCTCGGCATGATCCAAGGAGAGGCTTACGAGGATCAGACCGGCGCGCGACGATGCTTTGCAGGTTGAAGGCCCCTAAACTGGTGTAAACCTATCGCGATCGTCAGGTATTCACAAGGTGTCAAGGTGTCGGGATAGCGAAATTGACCGCGCGGCGTTTTTGGCCGCTCGCTATACTACCCTCCATGACAGGAGAGAGCCTAGGGATTTTAGAGACGACCGGAATGACGCCGGCCATCGCGGCACTGGATGCGATGGACAAGGCGGCGGCTATTTCGTTGTTGCAGCTGGAATGGAACGACTTCTATGGAGTCGTGATCAAAATCCAGGGGGCTACCGCGGCCGTAGCAGCAGCGTTGCAAGCAGCTGAGCGAATTGCCCGGCAGATGAACGGCCAGCCGCTGGTCGCCCTGATCGCTCGTCCGGATCCCCGCGCCTGGCCGGCGCTGGAGAGTCCGCCCGAATACAATCCACTTATTCAGTCCGACGTCGTTCTGGTTCCCCGTGACCTGGCGGCGCCAGTCGCAAGCACTCGCCCCGCCAACTCGCCTGCTCATTCTTCACCTACTTCTTCCACTCGACGCTCACAGGAGGTTCACGTGGCTGAGCCGATCAATTACGCCTTGGGACTCATTGAGACGCAGGGCTTCACCGCCGTATTTGAAGCGATCGATAGTGCCTGCAAGGCTGCCAATGTCGAAGTGGTCTGCAAGGAGAAGCTGGGTGGCGGGTATGTGACGGTGGTCATCAAGGGTGACGTCGCCGCGGTGCATGCAGCCGTGGATGCCGGTAAGGCGAAGGTCGAAGGGCTCGGCAAATTAATCGCGGCCCATGTGATCGCTCGACCGAGCGCTGCCGTTCTTAGCCTCCTGCCCAAGTAAATCATCGACGATCACATTCTCACTGCGGACGAAATCATTCCACCGCGACCGCAGTTGCGTCCAAGCCTGGTCGAGTGAGACCGCGCGCCAGCGACCTCCCAGGCGAGCCTCGACGAGTTGTAACCGTTCCAGCTTCTGCAGCGCATCGCCAATCTCGAAGTCGATCGTTTCCCCGACCGTCTCTGTTAAAAACTCTTCGGCGGCGGTATCGAGTTGTTGAGGAGTCCAGCCGTCGTGGCCCGCGTCTCGCCATAACAGAAAATAGCCCAGGAGGACTTCCCGGAGCTCTTGTTCTTCCGCTTCCGCCAGCAGCCGAAAAATGGCGCCGGCATTGTTGTCCAGGTTTTGATAGTAGAGGCTGCGCGTGAGTCGCAACTGGTATTTGTCCTTGGTGTTGAGGTATCCCATGAGGGATTTAAAGCCGTATCCCAGCACACCGCCGACTAACCCCAGAAAGCCGATCAAGCCGTAGATGCCGACAAAGGCGATTGCCACCGCCCCCTTGGCGAGCTTGTAGAGTGTGAGTCCCAGGCCGGACATGGTCGGCAGGATAATGCGACCACGATCCAGCCAGCTCATCTCAACATAGACTCCCGGCAACAACATCTCGATGTCCGATTGGGGAATGTCTTTGAACAGCTTGACATGAATGTCATGCCAATCGAGATCCTGAGCGGTAGCGGTTGGTTTTAACCGGAAGACGATAGCCAAGCGGCGATAGACATCCACGTCGGTCGACTCGCGTCGATACAATGTTCGCAATCGTCGCCGGGCTTTTCGTACCTGAGCGTCGCCGCGCACGAACACCTCCAACTGCTCGAAGCGGTCAAAATCAACTTGCAGTTTGAGTCCGAAGTCACCGGCCAGCCGCAAAGCGGCTTCCAAATCCTTCCGCTCCAGACGCCGAAAGTTTGCCTCTCGCAGCAGCTGCACCACCTGGTCACATACGGTCGGCGCCAGTTGCTGACGCTGCTGCTCCGAATAGGAATGCCGGGGAAAGGTATCGGTGTCGGGATCAAAGGGAGCGTAACTTTCCATCATCCGCAGAAACTTGCGATACTGCAGCACGTGAAAAGTGTCTTCGAGTAGTCGGCAGATTTGCTGCAGTCGCTGGCGATCCTCTGCGGTCGTCGTCAGCTCGTTCAGCAGTGCATCCTGCAGATCCTGACGACGAAGTGGGATATAATGCTCTCGTGTCTCTGGGTGAGCGTTCATGTTGTGGCGGTCCTGCGTCCGGTCCATGCGTGTCGTCACCTGGCGAGCCACATTGGCTGCTGAAGTTTCTAATTCCCTATTTCCGCAGTGAGTTACCTCGTTGTGAATACCTCGGAAAGTCTACCAAGTTCTGCTGAGCTGCGTGATGCTGAGTCGTCGCTGTCCTGGGGAACACCACGAGCGGCGGTCTTTGATTTCGATGGCTTGATGTTCAACACCGAGGAACTTTACCACGAGGTCGGTGGTGAGTTACTCGCTCGACGTGGACACCAGCTTACCCGTGAATTACTCAATCAGATGATGGGCCGACCAAGTCCCGTGGCTCTGGGCATCATGATTGAGTTTCATGGTTTGAATGATTCGGTAGCTGGATTACAGCGTGAGACGGAAGAGATTTTTCTGAAGTTGTTGCCGGGCCGATTGGCCCCGATGCCCGGCCTGCTGGAACTTCTTGATCACCTGGAGTCGCTGGGAATTCCCAAGGCGATTGCGACGAGCAGTCGAAGACCATTTCTCGATCGCTGCTTTCGGCAGTTTCCACTCGCCGAACGCTTTCAGTTCATCCTTACGTGTGAGGATGTGACGCATGGTAAGCCTCACCCCGAAATGTACTTGAAAGCGTCCGCTCGCTTTGACCTGAATCCACGGGAAGTGGTGGTGTTTGAGGATAGCCAGAATGGATGTCGAGCGGCGGTGGCAGCGGGTGCCCGCGTCGTCGCCGTACCGGGCGATCATAGTCGTCATCATGACTTTACCGGTGCCGCACTGATCGCCGACACACTCGCTGATCCAAGACTGTATGATGTCCTGGCTGTGGCCCCTGCCCAGTCCGCCCTTCGCACCACTCAACCGATACGCGAGCAAGAACTCGCCGCCACCGGACAAATACTCGCCGTCTGCATCTCAGCTGGCGGCATCCCGAAACTGCCGCAGCAGGCAGGCATGATTGTGGCGAGTGGTCTCGAGGGTGACCAGCACAACCATGAAAAGCATCGACGACTCGATCGCGCGCTGAGTTTGCTCGATCTGGAACTCATCGAACAGCTCCAGGCCGAAGGATATCGCGTCGAGCCGGGGGCACTGGGTGAAAACTTGACCCTGACGGGAGTGAATGTGCAGGCACTCTCCCCCGGCACGCGACTCGCCATCGGCGAAGTGCTCATTAAACTCGAACAGCCCCGCAAGCCGTGCTACGTCCTGGATCCGATTGACCCAAAACTAAAAGACGTGCTCGTCGGTCGCTGTGGCTTTATGGCCTCCGTGGAACGCGGTGGAAAAATTGAACCGGGAATGGCCGTCCGCGTGATCAGCAGTGATCAGCAGTGATCAGCAGTGATCAGCAGTGATCAGCAGTACGCTGGAGTCTGGTTCAGAATCGTAACGTCATTTGTCGATGTCGAATTCTTTTGCGACGCGACAACCGAATGCTGGCGTCGTGATTCAACAGGACGAGAGCGTATTCGGCGTAGCCCGTCAGCTGACGGAAATCACAAGTCGGATGAGTGCAATATCATCCGGACAACTCTGGTGTCAGGTGGCTACGCCATCGAGGAAGTTCCTCAGGCGGAAGAGGTGCGAGTTAGCAACCACATCGACAGGCAGAAATTTTTTGATGTCGCAGCAAGGCTGTGCGAGTCGCTCGGTTAATTTCCATGGATCCAAATGGGGCGATTGAGCGATGGTAAAGACGATTGCGTGACGCCCATTCACACGGCGCTCGTGCTACGCCAGCGATTGGTTTGGGAGTGGGTATTTCCACAACGTTAGAAACTGCGATTGAACGACACGAGGATTTCCGAGTCGAACCAGCGGTTTTCGGTTTCGCTGCGGAGCGGCATGGCGCAGGCCACTCGCAGATTTGATAACGGGCCGATTTGAAAGTGCAAACCGGCGGTAAAGTTCAGCACATCCACACGGTTGTAGGTATTGGCAATGCTGAAGCCGGTGCTAAACGGACTCTGCACATTCCCGACATTGTCGGCATCGGTGACTGATGTTGTGTAGTGCAGTTCGGTGATTGCGGCGACACCCTGTAAAAATCCTTCCTCGCGCTGAAACAGCCAACGTCCCATGGAGAGGTTTGCGATGAGCAGATTCTGTTCAGTGAATTTACCGAGTAAATCGGTAGGATTGCCCGCCCCGGTGGTGGCGGTGACCGGATTGCTGTTGGTGGCCATGTCGAGTTGCAGAAAGGATTGGATGAACCAATCATCGGTTGGCCGTAGCATGGCCCCGAGGTAGGGCATGAGGTGAACGGCATCGGTATGAATGCGAAAATCAAAGCCGAAGGATTGACCGGTGACGTCGCTGGCAGTGGGCAGTCCGATGCCCAGGCCTGCCGCTAGCGCGAACTGAGAATCCTCATAGAGTAGATGTTTGAAAAATATGGTGATGTCGCCAAGGGTGCCCGAACGAACCGTGTTTCCCAGTCCATTATCAAGCTCGATCGCCCCGAGCATAGGCACGCGCACTTCGAACGAATTGACTCCGTCCCCCAACGTTTTTTCCAGGCCAACCGTGTAAAGATTCACGTTGCTGTCGCTCAACACAATCGGTGGATTGGGAGGAATGATCGTGCTTTGGGAGAGTGCATTTTGGAAGGCGTGGTAGGTGAAATAGACTCGATCGGCAGGTAGTGGGCGATTGTTCTCCGCCACGCGAAATGAACGGCCCGAGGCCAGAGGCAAGTCGGTCGTAAGCACGCGGCCCTCAAACTGCGAGGTGTCACCGGGAGAGCCGATCAATTGGCCGGGAATGCCAATCGAGTCGCCCAGCATGTGGGGCACCTTGGAGTAGCGGACGAATTCGTTGCGTGTTGTACGACGGGCGGTGCGCGCCGCGTCCTCGATGCGCTCCGGACGTTCCGGGGTGACGCGTGGCGCGGAGGGAACTGGCTGGAAAACAAACTGATCCATCGGTTCCTCCGCCGTGGGCTCGGGGCCATCGACCACAGGAGCGAGGCGCGGAGCGAGGCCCGAAGCAGATTCTTGTGCGGCGAGTTCCGGGGGGAAGCCGAGCGCGAACGAGCCGCTGCCCAGGCTACACGTCAACAGCGCGAATTTGAGCCAGGAACGGCAGGGGCGAGACGAACGATGTGCCGTTCGGTCGAGGGGTAATCGTAGCTTCATAGCGGTTCACTCGATGCGAAAAATGAAACTCTGCTGCCGACGGACGGTGTCCGAAGATCTTGTAGTCCCATCGAGTGCATCGAGTGGAAGCGAGCCGAAACTTGAGAATAATCGTTATAAACGGACCTATTTTTCCCAGACCAGAATCTCCGATATTCCGCTGCGGGATTGTCCTCGATGCGTGAAAATCACGCGCACCTTGTCACTCTTCACCGAATCGAAGCGGATTTCATTCCACAGTCCGCCGGTTGGCTGAGCGGGTTTGGACTGTGGATTGACCACATCGCGCCAGACATCGTTCTGCAGGAATTGCACCTTCATTGATTGAGGGGCTTGCACGCCGCCTCGGTCATCGTAAAGCGCCAATTCAATACGGCTGATCGATTTCTCGCCGCCAAAGTCAACCTCCAGCCAGTCACTCGACTCCTTCGATTCATAACTGGTCCAGCGATTATGGGGTGAGGGATTGAAGCTGGTGACGCCATCGTTGGCCATCGTCAACTTGTCGAATCGTGAGGTGTGCGACGCCGAGACTCGTGGGAATGGTTTGTCGCCACGATTGAAGGCCAGATTTCCAACGGGACCAGGAGCCGGTTCGACGGGCAGAGTGGCTGGTCCCCAGGCTTCGATTTCACTTAAGCCAGATGCCGCTCCGGCGCGATGGGTGAGCGTGACGCGAAGCTTCGACACTTCTCGTGGCGTAAACCTCCAAGTATTCGCTCGGTGGCCAGTCGGCTTGGTGGGTTGCTGCTGCGCATCGCTCAGCGCCACCCAGCGATCACTCGTCCAGATCTCCAGATCGATACGTTCAGGAGTGGCCAGTTGGGGGCCATCATCCAGTGGATAGAGCTTGACAGTATGCAGCGTACGTGGCATCCCGAAATCCACTTCCACCCAATCCTGCTTTGCATTCGAGCCTTCGGTGGTCCAGCGATTCGGTGGATGGCGCAGGTACCAGTAATTGCCATCGATCAGTTTCGACGGTGGAAAGCCGGGCGCCGCAGAGGACGTGGTGAGGCGAGGGTAATAATAGCCATCATTGTTGACGGCAAAATTCACATCAACAACGCGTGGATCGGGCGTCGCCGCCGCACGCTCACTCACCCGTGGCAAAGTAATCGTAAGCTTCTTCAATTCGGCAGACTGCGCCACCGGCTTGTTATCCACCAGCACGCGCAATCCAACTCCTTGTTTGTAGCGTTCACCCGTGCGATCCCAGAGCACAGTGATTTGATGACCTCGATACGGGAGACGATCGAGGGCGAAGTAGTCCCAGGTGCTAGGGGCCAGCGGATCGATGGTGAGCTGTTCGTCATCACTGGGGCGAATACCGACAAGGCCGGTGATGATGAGATCACAATAACCTGAGTGGAAATAATGCTCGCTATGGTTGTATCCGTCGTGACCCTCGAACGAGCCGGTGTCGGGATGGCATGCTTCGGCAAGATAGGGGCGTCCGTCTTTTCGATGAGTCTTAGCGTACGTCGTTAGCAGTTCAACGTAGTCTCGTCGCGAGATTACTGACTGCTCGTAACCTTGTAAGAGGTTGGCCAGTGCTTTGAGCGTTTGCGTCGTCGCGTAGGGCCACGATTGTCCACTCCACCAGCAGCAGCTTTTCTGCAGCAGGAACATCGGATCGCGGCGTTCAACCGTTGTCGGTCCGTAGGCCGCGGCAAAATATTCACGATCCATGAGGAACTTCCAGGCCTGTTCATAGCCTCGATCAGCATCGGGCAGGTTGAATTGCCATGGCACATAGCCAATCAGTTCCCGACCATGGGGACTGCCTGCAAACTGTCCTGTCTCGTAGGTCAGCGTCAATTTCTTGACGCGATGTCCATCTCGTTCTTCATCATCGCGATAGGCAGGGAAAAAGAACTGACGTTTCTGATCCCAGAGTCGATCTTGCAAACGGGTTTTAATGGCCGCAGCTTGCTGCTCATAACGCTGTGCCACATCGGGCTGGTTTGCCAGGCGAGCCACTCGGGCGATGGCACGGGCATCAGCCCACATATAAGCATTAAACGTAGGGCGATAGCTGGGGGCACCACGCAAGATATCCTTCGTCTGTCGACTATTGATATTGAACTCCATGCCATCATCGTGGCCAGTCTGCCAGTAGAGTCCCACGTCGGGTACGTAATGACGTTTCTCCCAGCCCTCGTGATTGCGCTGGAGATCGGGCAGCAGATCGATGGCGAAGCGATCGTCGGGATGAACCTGATGCAGGGCCCAAAGTGAATCCGCCAACCAAGTGCTGTAGTTTCTCGGCTGAGCTCCGGCAGTCCGAAACCAGTAGCGGGTGTAATCGCGAGCGATGCGTGGAGAGCGTAGCCAACGGCTTTCGTAAATCTGATGTCCGGCCGGGCAACTGATCGCCCCGTACGCACCCGACCAAAATGGGCGATCGATAAACTCGGTAAACGAGTAGCCGCTATTGGGCGAGCCATAGGTGAGGTGCTTGGTGATCAGTTCCCAACGATAGTAGTAGGTGGTTTGTAGATCGCGATCCGGGCACTCGAACAGCGGAATATGCTCCTGATACCAATCCCAGTCCTGGTTGTCCCAGAAGGTTTCAGCGCGGAGCAGGCGTTCGGAGTCGAGCGTATCAGCGAGAACGGCACAGGGTGAGTGGAGCAGCGTGGCGAGAGCGATGAAGGATGCCAGGATCCAGCGATTCATAATGCAGATGGGGGGAGGTTGGAGGAGGTTGGAACCGAGGTTCGGAATTCAACTATTTATTTGTTTTTCAGTTCCCAAACGGGATCGAAGGCAGTCCCCGGTGGTTGACTCATCAGGGTCGCGCTACGATTCAATAATTCACGTGTGGGAATGTCGTTGGGAAAGCGGCAGCTCAGCGCGGCGACGGCGGCGACCGTGGGCGCGATCTGCTGCTGCTCGAACAGCGTCAGCGCATTTTCGTAATTCTGTTTGAGATCGAACCATTCATCGGTCGGCTGTTCGACGAGTTCGTAGAGTTCGACGGGATCGGGAATGTTCACGGTCCGTACGGAGCAGAGTCGTCGCACACCGAATTCACTGGAGAGCTGTTTGGCCGTTGATTTCGTGAGCAGCATGGTGACGCCCAGATATTTGGTGGCGCCTTGAACGCGGCTAGCTAAATTGACCGTTGTTCCCAGCGCACCATATTTGAATTTACGCCGCGAACCAATGTTTCCAACTTGAGCCAATCCTGAATTGATCCCAATGGTGATGTCGGTGGGGTGCTGGAGCTTGTCTTTCCACCGACTACTGATCACAGGTAGGCACGCCCTCATGGCGAGTGCTGCTTTGCAAGCTTGAATTGCATGCTGATTGGTGGCAATCGGAGCGCCCCAAAGTGCTTCCAGGGAGTCGCCCGCGTAGTCGACGAGAACCCCTTGGAACTCGGCTACTCGATCGGACAATTCGCTGAGGACATCTCGCACCCACTCGATCGCCAGTGCCGCTCCGCAATCCGCGCTGATCCGGCTGAAGCCTTTGATGTCGCAGAACATGACGCTGATTTCGAGTTCACGTCCGGCTAGCATCTCATCGCCTTGGGATTGTAGTTCCCGCGCCAATTCCGGCGTGAAGAACTGCTCAAAACGAACACGCTCGGCGACCAGTTTTTTTTCCTGGTCGACGCGTGCCAATCCCGATGCCACGCCGTAGGCAATCAGCTCGAACATCTTCGCCTCAATCTCACTCACCGGCTTGCTCACCATTTGCAAGAGATTGGAGCGTCCTTCGCCGTAGAGGATACCGAGGATTTCGCCTTTGGAATCGAGGATCGGTGCGGCGACGATTGACTGCACTCCTTGGAGACTGGCGGCGACGTTACTGCGCTGAGATGGAGCTTGAAAGAATGTGCGGCATTGTTTGGCGACATTTTTGACGATCGTCTGACTAGCTTGCCACTGCGGTGAGACCGGCTGACCATCGCGACGAATGACCACTTCGTTGACAAATTCTTCCTGTCGTTTGATCAGTACCGCGACTGTTTCCAGGCCGACCATTTCCGCCGCCGCCGCGACTGCTTTGGGTAGGAAGTCCGCCGAACCCGCGGCACTTTGAAACACGTCGAACACCATCTGCAGCCAGTCGAGTAGTTCAGCATTGTTGCCGCCGCCGGCTACGAAGGTCGCCAAGACCGAATCGGGTTGACTGCCACGCAGCTTTGAGCGGACGGAGGAATGGCCTGGAGCTCGAGCGGGATCGCTGAGTGATTGCAGTGAATCGACGTCATCATCGATGGGATGCCATTCCAAGTAGGCCGTTTTGGCGCCTAATTCACAGGCGAGCGGCAAATCGACGACTAAACGTTCATTCGGCATGATACGAGTGCCGGTCTGCAAGATGACACTGCTACGAGCGCTAATGTTTGTCAGTGCCATCTGGCCATCCGCGACCGGTTCGATGCGCAGATGTTTGCGTGAAACACTGGTCTCGGGTAAGTCCGCGATGATCAGACGATCTGCCTCTGTTCCCGGGATGGCCACATAAGGCATGGGCTCCGTCGGTTCGCGACGGCCAAGCTCTGTAGTACGCTTTATCGGTATGGTGGCCAAGAGTCGACGCTCTTCGTAGAGCTTGACGATGAACTCACCCGATGCTGCAGCTGGCGACATGTTAAAACTCGTTGCTAACTCATGACCATCATGGACTCGCTACCACTACCACTACCACTCCACCACCAAGCCGTCGGACGCCAGCTCGGTAGCAGGAAACATCGCTCGCAAGGGAGCCAGTTGAATCGGCTCCTGCGGATCAGCGATGGGGCTGAAGTGAGTCAAGATGAGACGTTTGACCTGGGCACGCTGAGCCACACGAATCACGGGTGTCGCATGACTGTGACCTGTGTGAATCGCTAACTCGCGCTGTTCATCCTCAAAATTGCATTCATGAACAAGTACGTCGACACCGTGTAAATGCTGCACGTAGGCGGCCTCTGGGTCGGCAATCGTATCCGTGACAAAGGCGAAGGATTTGCCATCGCCCCAATCAATGCGATAGCCGCGAGAGCCATTGGGATGCTCCTGAGGCCAATGGGTGAGTCGACCGCCATCGACTAATCGTTGTTCACCCGTCAGCGGCACCCATTCCACCTTCGGCAGAACCGGAAACAGATCTGGGTGAAACAGATGCTCGCGAATGCTCTGCAGCTTGGCGGCTTCGGCATGAATCGACACCCGCTCCAGGCGATGCTGCGCCATCACGTTCAGCAGGACGGTCAGGCCGAAAGAGTGGTCGAGGTGGATGTGGGTGAGGAAGATGTCGAGTGTCTTGGTTTGCAGATGCTGACCGACGCGGAAGAACGCAGTCCCCGCATCGAACACTACTCCGGCGGACGGCAGCATGACACAAGTCGTGTGACGGTTTTCCGACGGATGATATCCGGCGGTACCAAGCATAATAAGTTTCATGGGGCCAGACGTTTAGTTGCGAGGAATGGAACCGTAAGTTCAACGAGTAAGAATTCGGAAGATGAGCAAGGAGGCGAATTGCATGGCGGATGAATTCACGAGTCTGATAGCATAATGAACGGAAAAGGCTGTTGCGACCGTCGCCACGGTAATAATCGTCACCAGACGACAGCCGGGGTGGAGCGGATAGATGAGTCTGGGAAGGTAACCGTCATGCTACGCCCCGGAACGCCCGATGGTCACTATGTACGTCGTCGCCTGCTGACCTGAACTGTATTTTGATTCCTGACCTCGTTCGGATTGTTACGAAGATTGACACGAAGGCCTGTCGCCATGTTGCCAGTAAATCCCCAGCTCAACGGTCGTCGGCCAGCGCGTCTTCATCCGCCAGAGGTGGTAGCGCCTATTCGCTGGCTATCCAGTGCGTTGCGGGTGGTAGCGGCTGGGATACTGATGCTGGCTAGCCTTGGTTTCATTGGCAGCACGACGGCGAGTGCTCAAGAGTCGGCGCGACGCTGGACTCCGCTTACCAGCGGACTGCGTGACTGGACCGGCACGTTATCGTGTGCGAGCGCCAGTTGCCATGGCCAGGACCCGGAAACAGTTCCCGGAATTACGCTCGGTGGTAAAGCGCTGCATCAAGAGTCAACCATCTGGGAAGAGCATGATCCGCATGCGCGTGCCGCTCGCATTCTCGACACCGTCCAGTTTCGCCGCATACTGACGCGTGTGAGCGGTCAGGATGAAGATGCGCCGTTTGATTCGGTTGTCTATCGTCAATGTGCAGCGTGTCATGATCCAGCTGGCATCGCGGCTCAAGATGCCGCTGCGCGACAAGGTGTGGCCGAACTGGATTTGCATGCCGCTCCCCGCGGAGTTGGTTGTGAATCCTGTCATGGAGCAGCTCAGGATTGGCTGACGAGTCACTTTCAAGGAAACTTCACTGCGGAACGTCGTTCCGCAACCGGCATGGTGGATACTCGTGATCTGCTCACCCGCGGCCGTGTTTGTGCTCAGTGTCACGTGGGCGATGAGCAGCACGATATGAATCATGACATGATTGCCGCCGGTCATCCGCCGCTGCGATTCGAATTGTCTTCCTACCATGACTTGATCAAGGTCAAGCACTGGCGTGAGACCAGTCGGCAGCAAGTTCAGGAGTTCAAATTTCAGTTGTGGCTGGCCGGTCGCTGGGCGGTGGCCGATGCATCCCTGGGTTTGCTCGCAGATCGCGCGCGACGCGCCACGGCTGAGGCGTTTGAGCACAGGGGTGATAAGACGGATGAAAATGCGATTGGGCAAGCGGGCGACGCGTTAGCAGACAAGGCAACTGAGAAGCTCACGGGGATCTGGCCAGAGTTTGCAGAATATGACTGTTTCGCATGCCATCAGCGATTACGTGCGGCGAGTGATCGAGTGATCGAGGGCGGCGTGACCGCTGCCACTCGGGCAGCAGTCGCCGCAACTCCCCGATGGCAACCCTGGAATCTGTCTGCCTGGCGCGGCGGGCTGCTTCCCGGCAGCGATGTGAAACTTGATCAAGCGTTACTCGAACTACGCGCAACCATGTCGGCCAATCTGGAAACGGACGCTCGGGCGATTCATGCTCAAGCAATTGCCGCGCGACAGAAGCTGCGATCCACTGTTTTTCCGGGGATCACCATGCCACCTCGTGCTGGCGAACAAGTGCTCGTCGATGAAACGGTGCTGAGCGGTCGCGCGACGCCCGGTGAAGCGGGGGCCCCCTGGGGTGCTCAACGTTATCTCGAGCAATTCGCCAAATCGAAGACTGCGGAAAAACCACGGGAAGTCGTATCGGAGGCTGGTACGGTGGAGCGAACGCCGGTCGAGCGCTGGGCGGACGTCTGCCAGGATTACCTCGCTGTAAAAGCCGCCTATCAATCGTGGCGTGATCGGGTCGATGGGAGCGGGCCGCAGTTAGTGCGAGATGCTGCCAGCAGCGTTTTGAATTCCCCCCTCGTCGATCGGGAGCTGGAACAAAAGCTCGATCAGATCGCTCAAAGTCTGCGGTTCGGATCGAGTGATTTTGAATGGCCGGGCTATGACTGGAAGGGACTGCCGGGCGAGCCCACTGCGACGCCACTGGGCAGTTTGTCGGCGATCCGGGAGCAGTTGCAAGTTGTGGCGGAACAGCTCCTGCGCCGCTGGAATGGTCCTGCCGTTTGTCCGCCTACCACCTCCAAGCTCGATTCTCGGCGTGGACAGACAGCCAGTTACCGGTGAGCGGTTACTGGCTGAATTATTTGATTTTCGCGTTGAGCCATTTACAGTAAAGCCATGTTTAACACCCGCTCCATCGCTTTTGTTTCAGCTTTTGCTGCCGCTTTAACTCTTCTCGCCACGGGCCAGCCCAGTTGGGCTCAGCGTCCCTTGCCGTCCACACGTGTTTGCACTCAATGCCACTTTCCCAAGGCGGGTGAAATTGGAATTGCGGAGCCGAGCGCGACGGTGGCGGGTGCTTTCTGTCGGCAGGAAGAAGCCAAAATCTGGGATGAAACAGACAAGCACCGGCAATCAACTTTTCTCCTACTCAATGATCAAAATCGCAAACTCACGAATCAGATTCTCGGGTTCGACATCGGTGAAGTGTTGACCTATCAGCTGGGATCGTCGCAGCCGTCGACGGCTGAGCGGCCCAAGCCAGCGGTCGATGTGGTGACGGCGGTGCGCTATCGCGACGATGCAGCAGCGGAGCGGCGTGCGGTTGTGCAGGACTGTCTGGCATGTCACGCCCCGATCGCGGAATCGACATTTGGCGATCCGACGGTGAGCACGCTGGAGTTTGGTGTGTCGTGTCAGGCTTGTCACGGATTGGGCTCCGACTACGAAGCGCCTCACCAACACTTCACGCTAGGCTGGCGAGTGCTCAAAGCAGAGGTGAAGGAATCTGCTTTCGGGATGATTGATTTGCGAAATCCTTACAAGCGAGCGAAGAAGTGTGCGGAGTGTCATGTGGGAAGCTGGACAGCACTGGACTCGGGCAACAAGCCCGAGGCGGCAGCACCGCGACGTTTCGTGCGTCATGAATGGTACGCAGCGGGGCATCCGCCGCTTCCGAGCATGGAGTATGTAACGTTCGCCGCGCAAATGCCCGCTCACTGGCGAACGCTTAACGAAAAAATGGCTGAGCCCAAGCCGTTCATTTACTTGAATCCAGGCACGGCGGCCGAGACAGCGGCCCGCGAGCCGTCGCGGAGCGATTTTCGTGAACGGTTTTTGAAGCCGAAGGGATTGGGAAATGAGGTGATGGCGACGGATTACTTGTCGGCCAATTCTGCCTCGTTTGCCAGTACCGATGCGGCTTTGGTGGCCCAGCAGTTACCGCGTTCACGAGATGTGCTGGTCTCCGGACTTGCCGTGCTCGCCACTTACGCGGAACTGATAGCGAATCGCCCTGCCGAGGTAGATCGAGATTTTTCACTGTATGACTGCAACGCATGCCATCACGAACTGCGAGCTCGATTTCCATCAGACGTGCGAGTGCGTCGTACGACGAAGCCTGGGCGAGTTCCACCAGCTTTCTGGACGGTGGCGCTCGCGCGCGTCGCGGACGACTACCTGCAAGCGACTCAAAATGGCAATGACGCTGTGGCGTTTCAGCAAAAATTAGATGCCTGGTATGAAGCTTTTGGTGCTCGACCGCTGGGGGACTCAGCGGCCATGTCCGCAGCTGGCAAGCAGCTGCATGAGCGTTGTGAAACGCTGGCTCAGCAGCTGATCACGCAACCGCTGACTCGTGGTTCTGCACTACAGTTACTCGGTCACTTGACGACTCCGCAGAATGATGAGGAACGCGACTATCATGCCGCGCGGCAATACGCTTGGGCGATTCGCGAAGTGCTACGCGACTTGGCCGGTGTACCTCATCGCACAGACGCTCCAGGGCTCAAGCCGGGTGCGATGCCACCAAGTGTTTCGGTACCGGCGGATGTATTGAAGGCCTTGGGGCTGCCGGCTGAATCGGCCATCTCCTCTCATGACCCGCAGGTGAGCCAGCGAATCGACAAGCTGTTCGGCGACGATCGCTGGCTTGGCCCGCTGCGATTGCGTTTGCCTGCTGGTCAACAGGAAACGATCGTCGGGCATCTGCCGGAATCGCTGCAGGCCATTTCGTCTTACGATCCCGTCGCATTCCGACGTCGCCTGGAAGCGCTTCGCAGCGACTTCCCTCCCGCGAAATCGGGCGAGTAGCGAACGCGAGTGAAGGATTGAAGGCAGATGGGATCTTGCATTAAGGCAGGCGCTCATACGAGCGCCGCTTGAATGGCCCAACAGCTGTTGAGCCACTATCGCACGTTCGGTCATTGATGCACCACAGCACTATCGACTGGGAGTCGTAGCGGAACTGGGGCGGACTGCGCGATCCTGCTGCGGTGTCGGCGTAGTCTGTTTGGTGGCACGATCGGAGATCGCTCGACTTGGACTAGCCAGTCGCGTTGGGCGCTGAGTTCGAGGTGGTGGTGCGACGGCGGGGCCATGGGTCGGTCGGCCAGGCGGAGGAACGCTCGGATCGCGTCGATACTGGCTATCATACGGATCGTCACTCACCGTCCAGACCGGGCCCTTCCACAGATTCACATCACTGGGCTGACGATACATCCGCTGTTGCTCGTCCAGGTTGAGTGGTCGACCGCCGATTCGTCCGAAGACGGCGATTTGATTTCCTGATTCATCGACCGCTCGATCCCGATCCACGCCTTCGGCAATGCTCAGCGCATGTCCGCCCTTGGGGATTTTGAAACTGGCGACGAGTTGTGGTGTGGGGCGAGGACTGAAGCCAATGCTGCCGGGAGTATCCGGTGAGGTGAGCTGGACCACACGCAGTCCATTTTTTCCGTCCGCGACATAGGCGAATTCACTGGCGTTGGTGATCGCGAGCTTGATGTCGTGTACTTCGTTCATGCAGCCATTGGCATCGTAGAACTGATCGACAACGGGCTTTTCAGGATTCTTCACGTCGATGATCGCCATGCCCAACGGACCGGCGGCCACATAAGCGTAGGTACGAGCCACGTAAACATTGTGGCAGTAATCGAGTGGCACGTGGGTGATCGGTTTGGGTGAATGCAAGTCGGTCACGTCGAAGATATAGAGTCCATGATGCTCATCACAAACGAAGGCATAACGGAACTGGATCTGCACAGCCACGGGGTGATCAAGCACTTCATGGCCGATAACGCTGGCAATTTGCGGCTCTGTCGGGGTACTCAGGTCAACTACGACCAGTCCCGCATCGCAGCAAATGTAGGCATAAGTTCCGGCGATGGTAATGTTACGTGCACCGGTGAGGATTCCACCGGGGTTGTAGGTTAATTCACGCTTCAAGAAGTTATTGGTGGGATCGCCGTCGAGCAACGTACCAGCGCCGACTAACACTAATCCTTCATCGCGATCAGCAACGTAGAGGAAGGCATAGAGCATGTGCACAGGCTGCTCTTTGTTTTCGGGAGGTTGCTTACGAGTGGGATCGGGGGCGATGGTGGCAGGCGCGGCGACGGCCATCGCATATTTCGTAGGCACGTGAAATTTTTGTCCATAGGGCGAAACGGGCGCCGTGGTGATTCGTTCGGCAAATCCTTTGTGATCGATGAACGCGATATCGAACACTCGCAGACCATCGGATCCGCAAGCGGCATAGAGGTATTCGCCACGAGGCTGCACCATCAGCACCTCCGCCTTTCGTCGTGGCTGTCGCAACTGTTCGATAATGTCACGACCGGGATGTTCGTGAGCGTGTTCGAGCTGGTAGTCACGCTGGACATGTTTCTGATAGTTATCGGGATAGGCATCCCGATGCAGGGAGCTACCGATGACAGCCTGAGGCTCTTCACTTTCCGTCACCACGGGCGCGAATACTCCATGTTCGCCCGTCGCCACCCAGCAATATTTGCCAATGAAGTTGGTGTAGTTGGTGCCATGCATGAGGAGCTGAGCCATCACCGCGTTGTTGTCATTGTCGCGTGATAAGTGACAGTCGGAGCACATCTTTGTTTCGCTGGTACCCGTGCGTGGCACGCCATGCTCACGCGGATTTTTACCGCGGACGGTATGAGGCACATTGGTGCTGAAGGCAATGCCACTCATGCCGCCACCAGAGATCGTCTGCTGCTGCGTGTAGATATTTTCACGATTTGAATTGAAGCTGCTCACGTGAATCGCGCAGCTGGACCGAGCCGGATTGATGCGATTACCAGTGGCCAGTCCGTCTCGCGCAAGCATGTAGACATCATCCCGGAGCGTCTGAAAGTTGTACGACGTGCGATTACGGCTTACGTCGCCCTCATTGTGCAAGTTGGGCATTTTGCGAGTGGCTTTTTGTGACAAATGGCAACCAAAACAGCTGGGATTCCAGGAGGAGTGACAGGCGATGCAGGACATATTGTTGTTTTGATGAGCACACTTCACGCCATCGACCACTTCACGACCAGCAGCGGGAGCGTCAAGGGATGTGACTTGTCCACCCCAGGTCATTTGCAAGGACTGGTCTTCGTCGAATTCCCAGCGGACGGTCTTGGCCATATGCGATTTGGCGTTGTATTCAGAGCGGAGTGGATTGGTCGTATCTTTTGTTTGCACGATGCGCCACTCGCGACCCTGCTCCACCATGGCGCGCTGGATCAGCACTCGCTCCTGATACCGCTTTCCATTTTGGATGCGTACCTCTTCACGAATCTCGAACCGAGGCAAACGCGGTTCGAAGGGAGTGCGTAGGGCGAGCAGATTTCGGCCACCACTCGGATTGGACTCGGTTGGTTCCGAAGCCGCTGGTCCCGTCGTGGGCACTCGCCCCAGTCGTGCCGCCTTTTCTGGGATCGTCTCATCCGCCGTGCCGTGACAATCCACGCAGGTGATTTCAATCGCAGCTCGGACCTCTCCATACAATTTGGTATTGCCGTGAACATCTTGTACGAAATGGCAATCCACGCAGTGCATTCCCTTTTCCAGGTGCACGTCCATTAAATGAACGGGGGCATCATCTTGCTTCTTGCTTTCCGCCAGCGTGGGAGCTCTGGGATTACGTGGATCAACAGGCTGATAGGGTTCGTGAGGTTGAACCACCGCATGGTAGAGTTTTTCCGGGGAAGGTTCCGAGACGACATCTCCCTCAAAGTCGAGATATCGTCCCTCACGATCCTTCTTGAATACCGCTCGGAACACCCAGCCGTGACCGTGGAAATCGGCAAACTGGGAATGACGTGTAAGTTGGTTGAGTTCGGGGACGCGGTTCAGAAATTCGGGGTCGCCCCACAAGCCGCGTGCTGCCGATTCCTCGGGGTTCAGCATTTGTGCGCGAGCGAGATCTTCGGCGGAGAGCACTTTCTGTTTCTCGGGATACATCAAGTTTCCGTCGGTTTCATTATCCCACCACATGAAGCCGAGATACTCGTTGAGCACGGTGGTACCCGGGTGAATGTGACACACAATGCACTGGCTCGTCGGAATACCGACGGTAAATCGATGAGCGATCGGATGCCCCGATTCTGCTTTGGGAATCGTCGGATCCACGTTTTTAACCCACTCATCAGTGTCTGCGGCGGCCTTACCGGTATGGCCAAAGCGTGCGAAGGGTCCAGAGTGAACTGGGGAGCGATCGTTGGCATAGATGACATGGCAGGCCGTACAGCCGCTCGAGCGATAGTCACCCGGGTGATCATTTGTGCCGAGGAAGTTGAGGGTGGGATCGAGCAGACGAGTTTTTTGCAGGCCGATGAACACTGGGTCGGTGCGGTTTTCAGTACCAAAACCACGATTACTCAGACGCGTACGAGGACGCCCTGGTTCTTCGCCACGTTCTGGAATACCGATTTCCGGGCGAAAGCGACCGCCCGACTCGAAGATGCGGAGCGTATTTCCCGGCTGACTGATTTCGAATCGCGGCAGCGGATCCAGGAACGGCACTATTCCCTTGTAGTTCATGTCGTAGCCGATACGCCCGACTTCGCTGGGACGCCAGACGTTTTGCAATCGCTGTGGGACACCAGTAGGGCTATAGCTTTCCCCGAATCGTGACTGTTTGTAGGCCACCGCTCCGTTGTTGTAGAGAGCCGCGCCCCACAACATACAGCCATGCGTCATCATGCTTTTCTTGACCTGCAATACTTCTTTTTGATGGCAACCGCCGCAGGCCAAGTGAGCCACGCGCAAATCGCCCGGATTGACGAATCGAATGAATTCCGGGGATTCGTGGTTGAGCAGGGTGTAGCTGTTGATGGGATTGCCTGAGTTAGGCCACGCCGTGGGAATCTTGGGTTGTACGTGAGCGATTTCTTTATGAGGGCTGTCGGCGTCGCCTCCATGGCAATCGGTGCAGCCCAGTTTCACGGTCGGCAGCGAATGCATGTCCCCCACCCCTTGATGGCAGTTCTTGCAGCCCCAGCTTTTACGCTGCGCATCCTCGTCGGACTGACGCATCAACTCCTCGGCCAGCTGCAGCAATTTCACGGTCTCAGGATCGCGGCTGGCGAGTTCGGCGGGGGAGACGGCCGCTGCTCCGCCGCCACCATGAATCCCGGGCGCAGCGGAATCGGAAGTGCGATAGGTCGCGGGCGCCACATCACCCAGGGAGCGTCGAACCGGAGTACCGTGGGGATTGCTGGCGGGCTTTGCGACTGGAATTCGATTCGGAATGCGGGCTGGCTGAGAGGTCGTTTTTTGGAGCGGGGGCGCAGGGGCGGGATCGACTTGCTGGGCGGTGGCAGTGGCCAGGCCGAGGAAGCTGAGGAAGCTGAGGAGTCGAATCGCTGGGCCTAAATGAGCGATCCGCAGGAACTGATTAATACCGGTGACAGGGCGACGAAAGACGATGGCCAGCCGCGATTTACGGGTAATCCATCCCGGCGATGGTCGGCTGTCCTGAAATGATCGTAAATCGGACGACATGGCGTCTCTCCCCTCGCGACAGAAATTCGGATGGCGGGGGAATAGGGAAATCAGCCGATTGCGTCAAGATGAGCGTTCGCCTGAGCCATGTGAAGGCATAAAAAAACCGGCCCGACTCAGAGGAGTCGGGCCGGTATCGCGAGACGGAGTGGTCTCGAGTGCAACGGAGATTGGAGGTAACCGGTGGTGGCGGGGACCGCGCGGCCCACGCCACTCAGCCGGTGCCGTTGGTAGTTAGCAACCGCAATCGCTGGCCAGGAGACGGCGACGGAGCAGGCACGGTGGCGGGCAGCAGACCGTCACAGGAACCTCTTCGCACACTTCTCGCGGCACACAACGAGTGACCGTGTAAGGCACTTGACGGGGCACGCAGCGAGCCACCTTCACCGTCTTGGTGTAGTGGACTGGCGTGCAAACCGTGTAGGGCACCTGCTTGACACAAGTCTGCTTTTCATAACGGCACACCGTGTAAGGAACTTCCTTGGTGTGGCATTCCTTCTGCATGTGGCAGACGGTGTAAGTGCAGGTCTTCACGCGCTGTTCCGGCACCATCCGGCAGGTCGTGTAGGTGCAGGTCTTCACGCGCTGTTCCGGTACCATCCGGCAGGTCGTGTAGGTGCAGGTCTTCACGCGCTGTTCCGGCACCATGTGGCAGACCGTGTAGGTGCAGGTCTTCACGCGCTGTTCCTGAACCATGCGGCAGGTCGTGTAGGTGCAGGTCTTCACTCGCTGTTCCGGAACCATGCGGCAGACCTGGTAGGTCACGGTCTTCACACATTGCTCGGGCACCATGCGGCAGACCTGGTACGTGCACGTCTTGACGTGCTGCTCACGGACCATGCGGCAAGTGGTGTAAGGAACCATCTTGCGAACCACTTCCCGTTCGTAGCGGACGCAGTTGACCGTACGCGTCTGCACCTCGGGCACCCACACCTTTTTGCAGATGCGGCGTGGTGGGCACTGAACCTCCACAATCTTCGACTCGCCAGGGCAATAAACGCAGCGGCAGCAGCAAGGATCCCAAACCCAGGAACCTGGCTCTTGCACACACTTGCGAATCACCGGGCCCGGGCATTCGGTCACCTGGGTTTCCCAGCGACCGCTGCAGACCTGGATTTCCTTCGTGTAGTGCACCGGCTTGCAGACCACCGTGCAGACCTCGCGTTCGCTCGTCTCATACACCGGCTTGCAAGTGGTATAGCAGATGTCGCGCGTGCGCGTCTCGTAGACCGGCTTGCAGACCGTGTAGCAAACATCCTTCGTACGCGTCTCCCAAACCGGCTTGCAGACGGTGTATGGGATCTGCTTTTCATGCGTCTCATACACCGGCTTGCAGACCGTGTAGCAGACATCCTTCGTCTTCGTCTCATAGACCGGCTTGCAGACGGTGTACGGAATCTGCCTGGTATGCGTCTCATAGACCGGCTTGCAAACCGTGTAGCAGACATCCTTCGTGTGCGTCTCGTAAACCGGCTTGCAGACCGTATAGACGACTTCCTTCGTCTTCGTCTCGTAAACCGGCTTGCAGACCGTGTAGGTGCACGTGCGATAGCGGGTCTCATAGACCGGCTTGCACGTCGTATACGTGCAGTCGCGATAGCGAGTTTCTCGGACGTACTTCACACAGTCGACTTCCCGGTCTTCATAAACCGTGTCGTAAACCGTCTTGTAGCACGTGTATTGCTGCTTGTCCCAGACCGTCTTGCGACTGGTCTTCATCACGGTGTGGCATTGAGCTCGCACGGCGCAGTACGCAGCCGGGTCTTCATTGCCACACTTGTCATAACTGGCGGCACCAAAACAGCCAGCCCAAGCAGCTTGGACCGACAGGACCACCAGCAGTACCGCCGTGAGCGGCACTGCCCAAAACTTCTTCATTGCGCGGTCTCCTTCACTTAACAAACCTCTCGTTGCACTCGGTATTGGCGAAACCACCCCGCCAAAGTCCGCTTTCGTGACCATAGCTCTCAATTTGCCAGTCGGCCAACTTTGCGCAGCCGCAACTACCTCCGAAAGCGTTGCAGTCCGCACTCTTGAAAGGCACAGGTCTCTCCATCATCAACATCGTCACAATGCGACAAATGCTTGAGATGGGAAACATGGGCAAAATTTCGGCGCGACAACTCTAGAATCGCCCAAGTAGGCTGGATAAATCAGGAAAGATTTACAGTGTCAGGCTTTGCCGTTTAGAGCGGAAGTTCCGTCGGACTTGCCGTTTTTCCCGCCTGTCGAGTACATTACTCATCGGCTAAACCGAGTCCGATTCAGTAGTTCGTGATTGGACGAACATGAATGATCCCAAACTTTCTTTCGATGACGATGGCTCCAGTGGCCACTCGGTTCCTAAAGCGGTCGTCAGCCGCTTAAGCCTCTACTTGCGCGAACTACAGCACCTGCGGCGCGACGGATTCGAGACCACCAGCTCCACGCAACTCGGTAAACAGCTTGGACTTACCGACGCTCAGGTGCGTAAAGATTTGGCCTATTTCGGGCAGTTCGGCTATCCCGGTATCGGCTATCGCTGCGCCGAACTCATCGCCGCCATCAAACGCATCCTCGGCACCGATCGGGAATGGCCCGTCGCGCTGGTCGGGGTCGGAAACCTAGGCCGAGCCCTTTTGGGGTATCGCGGTTTCTCCCATCAAGGATTCAAAGTTGTCGCCGCATTCGATGTTCAGGTTGACGAACGCACTCCCCCCATCGATGGTGTGCCGCTCTTTCACCTGGATCGCCTGACTGAAGTCGTCAATAACTGGGGAATTCGCCTGGCGATCGTGGCCGTTCCCGCCGTCGCCGCACAACAAGTGGCCGATCAGCTGGTGGCTGCGGGGATCGCCGGCGTCCTGAATTTCGCCCCAGTAACCCTCAACTTGCCCCGTCATGTGCGAACCATTGGAGTGGATTTAGCCATGGAACTGGAGCAACTCGCCTTCGCCGTCACGAAACAAATGGAGGGTGGGTCGGAGGAACAAGTTCGTGCTGGGGCGTAAACGCGGGTTGTCGATTTGCTTCGCATCCGGTAAATAAGAGACTTCACAGCGCCTTTGCCATCGGCGGAGGTGAGCGGTTTCGGGGATGGTGTAATGGCAGCACTAGAGATTTTGGCTCTCTCAGTCTAGGTTCGAATCCTAGTCCCCGAGTTTTTTCTGACGCGTGGCTGGCCGAGGTTTTCCAGGTGAGAACGTCGGATGGAACGTCGGCAAGTCACGATCTGGGGTGTGGTTCAAGGCGTCGGCTTTCGGCCCCTTCTCTACCAACTTGCTACCCGCCACGAGCTTTCGGGCTTCGTCGCCAACCGTGCCGGCCTCGTCCATCTCGAACTTGAAGGTCCCGGCGAACACATCCAGCAAGTTCTGGATGAACTCCTGCGTCATCCGCCTCCGGGAGCCGCCATCGATGGCCTCCACGAGCGCTCGATCCCCTCGACCGGCGGTTGTGGATTCGCCATTCAGCCCTCGACAGGCTCACAATCCGAGATTAACACCCTGTCCAGCTGCTGCCCCGCCACTCTCGCGTGGCTTGCGCCCGACCGCGCCCTCTGCGCCGATTGCCGAGATGAGCTCATCGACCCCGCCAGCCGCCGAGCGGGCTATGCGCTGACCAGCTGCACCGTCTGTGGACCGCGACTCACGATTGCTCGCCGTCAGCCCTATGAGCGACATCAGACGTCGCTTATCGAGTTCCCCTGGTGTGAACGCTGCCAAGCGGACTACGACGACCCACGGAATCGACGTTTTCACGCCGAATCAAGTTCCTGTCCGCAATGTGGTCCGCGACTGGAGCTGCGAGTTTACTCCACCGTAGCTACCGCCCCAACAGAACTCCCCGACGACCGTGCCATCCTGCGCTGGATCAGCGAGCAACTGAAGCGGGGCGCCGTGGTGGCTCTGAAAGGAATCGGCGGTTATCACCTCGCTTGTGACGCCCACAACCTAGCTGCTGTTCGGCGTCTGCGCTCGATCAAGCAGCGCGAAGCTCGACCGCTCGCCGTCATGGCCCGCGACCTCGCCTCCGCAGAGCGCTGGTGCGAACTTACGACCGCTGAACGGCACTGGTTGACATCGCCAGTTGCGCCGATCGTTCTTGTGCGGCACCGCACTTCACTCCCCGAGGTGATCGATCCTTGCAATCCGTTCCTGGGAGTCATGCTGCCTTACTCGCCACTGCATCACTTGCTGATGCAGGAACTGGGAGAGCAGCTGCTGGTGATGACGAGTGCCAATGAATCCGGTGCACCGATCCTGACGGACGATGAGCGGGCCTGCGAGCTGCTATCGCCACACGTCGACGCGATGGTTCTGCATCGTCGCCGGATCGAAGCGCGCTGTGACGATTCAGTGGTACATCTCCTCCCCGATGGACCACTCATCATCCGCCGCTCGCGCGGCTTTGTGCCACAGCCGCTCGCACTCGATTTCGATTGTTCCGCGCCGATTCTTGCGGTCGGTGGACAATCTAAATCCGTCTTCGCGTTTGGACTCGGTCAGTACGCGCTGCTCAGTCAGCACCTGGGTGATCTCGACGATTGGTCAACCGCCGCCGCCTTCCCGACTGAGATCGCGCACTGGGAGCAACTCTTTCAGGTGCGACCGCAAGTACTCGCGCATGATCTACATCCCGACTACGCCGCCACTCGCTATGCGGAACGTCGAGCGGAATCGGATCAGTTACGACTCATTGCCGTCCAGCATCATCACGCGCACTTCGCCAGTTGTCTGGCCGAGCATCGCCTGGCCGGTCCAGCGATCGGAATCATTCTGGATGGCACCGGCTGGGGACTCGATCAGATCGCTGGTCGCCGAGCGATCTGGGGTGGCGAGATTCTGGTAGGCGATGCCAGCTACGTTCATCGCGCCGCTCATTTGCGTTACGTCGCACTTCCGGGAGGCGAACGAGCGGTGATGGAGCCATGGCGTATGGCACTCAGTCACCTCCTTGATGCCGGCCTGCCACCGGATCCGATCTTCGACGACATTCCCAGCTCGTTAGGTGAACAAGTTACCGCCCTCATCGCGCGTCCTGCTCTTACCTCACCTACCTCCAGCGCCGGCCGTCTGTTTGATGCGGTGAGTTATCTGCTGGGCTGGCGCGGAACCGTGGCGTATGAAGGACAGGCGGCCGAATGGCTGGAGTGGCTTGCGCTCACGCATCGGTCTGCATCTGCCCGGATCGATACCACCGCTTCCACGCCCCATCCCTCTTCTCACTCGACACCGTCGGCTGACAGTGAATGTCAATCGATTGACACTCGGCCCCTGCTGCGAACGCTGGTCGCTGAGCGTCAACGCGGAGTGCCCACGTCCGAGTTAGCCTGGTGGTTCCACGACGAGTTGGCTCGACTGCTCGTGGCCTGCTGCGAGCCCATCCGAGTCGCCACCGGTTTGAGTCGACTCGCGTTAAGCGGCGGAGTGTTCTTGAACGCGCTGTTGACCGCTCGCATCTATGCGCACGCACGACCACGCGGCTGGCAGGTTTTTCGTCAGCAGCAAGTCCCGCCCAGTGACGCTGGTCTTTGCCTCGGCCAATTAGCAGTGGCTCAACGTCAACTCTAAACTGCACGCGATCTGCTCTACTCGAATCTTCCCTGGCAATTGTCTGGCGCCGAATGCGACCGCGAATCATTCTCACCTTAAAAGCCGGAGCGACTGAGGCGTGGCATCGGCGCCGCGTTGCCTGTCTTGGCGGAATTCCATGACCAAGTTGTAGCCAATGCCAGCGCTCCGCGATTTGGCGATCGTGATGGGCGAGAGTTCCAGGCGCTCGCGCGCCGGGCTGTCGAATACCACGGCCCCGCCGTTCAGGAAGACTGGTCGATGAATCGGCCTCCCAAATCCCACGGCGACAGCCGTGACTGACCTTTCCGTGGGACGGCGACCCACGGAAATCCCAGATCCACGGAAATCCCAGATCCACGGAAATCCCAGATCCACGGAAATCCCAGATCCACGGAAATCCCAGATCCACGGAAATCCCAGATCCACGGAAATCCCAGACCCACGGCAATCCCAGACCCACGGAAATCCCAGACACGCAGCAATCCCAGACACGCAGCAATCCCAGACCCACGGCAATCCCAGATGGAACTAAACGCTTAGTCGTTTCCAGCCACCTTGGATGAAGCGCAGCGACAGCAGCATGCAGCGAATCGAGACGTCGATCACCATCGCCCACCACGCACCTCGTACTCCCATGCTCCAGCCCGCTACATGCCAGTCGAGCACGGGAATGGTGAACTCATCCCACGACAACCAAGCGGCACCCGGAATGCGAATGAGGGCTAATCCAACGAAGGTAATGATGAGTGTCCAGCGCGTATCGCCCGCTCCACGTAGCGCGCCCGACAAAATCATCGTGACCGCCAAACAGGGCATCGACCAAGCCACAATTCGCATGTACGAGGTGGCCAGTGTGGTCGTTTCCTGCGCGTCCACTCCCACAAACCAGCCAACCAGCAGCCAGCCATAACAAGCAAAGGCCACTCCCATCGAAGTCATAAATGCACCCGCCAGCAAAATCGCTTGACGAATCGTGCGACCTGCTCGCCCCGCATCGTTCGCTCCCAGATATTGCCCCGTGAGTGTCGCAGCGGCAACAGAAAAGGACGACGCGGGGGCATAGGCCAACGCTTCCAATTGCACGCCCAGCCCATGAGCCGCTGCGGCCGCGGTTCCCAAGGTGTTAATAATCGACACGTAGCCTAAGTGACAGCCGAGTACGGCGAGCATATCGAGTCCGCCCGGCAATCCCACTCGCCACATGCGGATGAGCAGTGAGCGATCGGGACTGAGTTCTTGCCAGCGCCAGCGAATCTGCGAAAAGCCTCCTGTGAGTGCCACCAGGAGTAGCAGACAAGCCGTCACGTGTCCAATCGCAGTTCCCCAAGCCAAACCGCGCCAACCAAGTTCCGGAAAGATCCACCAACCCACAACCAGTCCCGCGCTCACCACCGCATTTACCACATTCACCACACACTTCGCCAACAGACCGGTCACCGTATCACCCGCTCCACGCAGTACGGCAATCGCCACCTGCTCGACCATGATGGCCGGAATGGCCGGTACGATGATCAGGAGATATTGCAAGGCGGCGGGCTGAGCCGCGGGCGGTAGTCGCAGCAGTTGCAGCAGCAGCGGCCCCCCCATCGCCATGCCGGCGGTGATGAAGAGTGACAGCACCAAGCCACTCAGCAGCGCTTGATGAGCGACTCGCTGCGCTCGCGGCTGATCACCCGCTCCCATGCTGCGGGCAACTAAGGCCGTCGCACCAATCGCGACCGCTGAGAATAAACTCGGGATGAGCCACAGGATGTACACCATCAGCGCCATCGCGGCCTGATACTCTTCGCCCTTCAAAAAGCGACCGGTAAGCCACCAGTCGGTATAGCCGACCAGCAGGTTCAGCAGCTCTTCGGTCATCACCGGCCACGCTAACCGGATAATTGGTCGCAACGTTCCCGCGGATGGATCGATCAGTACCGTTTTCACATTCACATTGGGCACAAGGTCACCAGTGCATCACTTGGCCACCGTCCACGTTCAACGTTTGCCCGGTAATGTTTTTTGCGAGAGGTGATGCCAGGAAAACAGCCATAGCCCCCATATCTTCGGGAGTTTGCCAGCGACCCAGCGGGGCAATTTTGCGGACCTTGTCTCCAGCCCAATCATCATACGAACGTCGCTGTTCAACTGGCTGCTGATCGTGCCATGCTTGCCACACGGAGCGATTGAGTGGCGTCTGCACCATGCCTGGGCAGATCGTGTTTACGCGCACCTCGTGCGCCGCCAAGTCCTTCGCCACGCACTCCGCAAAATTGCTCAGCGCCGCCTTTGCGGCACTGTACGGAGGATCCGTTTGCGAACCAATTTGAGCTGCAACGGAAGAGATGAAAAGCATCGTACCGCGACGAGCGTCGGCCATCCGCGGTCCAAATGCATGCGCCATGTTGACCGCGCCGAGCAGGTTCACGTTGAGTACCCGTGGCCAATCACTTGGGTCGAGGTTCCAGTAGGGAAATCCAAATTTTCCGGAGCCGGCACCCGCCGCATAGACGACATGGTCACAGCGCTGCCACTCCTGCCAGATGCGGGATACGACGTCTTGCTGCGCTGCAAAGTCGGTTGCGTCGACCACCCAGCCATGAACGTCCGCGGCAGTCGCCTCGGCCATTTCGGTCGCAGCTTGCGTGACACTCGCGTCCCGATCCAGAAGTAGCACCCGCGCACCCTCGGCCGCAAACGCCTGTCCAATCGCCCGACCAATACCGCTCCCACCACCTACGATCACGGCCACATTGTCACGTAACTGTAGATCCATCTTCAATTCCTTCGATTTGTCGTGATCCGTCAGATCTCTTCAAACGGAAACATCGGCCGCCGGCGGTGCTCATATCGTAACGACTTCATATCGGCCGTGGTCACTCCTGGCGAATTCACTCGAATCAACTCACGGCAAATCGGCGCATAAGCTGCCACCGGTGCAATCACGCCCTTGGCGACCAGCAGATGAAATTGAGTGGGGTCCAGTCCGCAACTCGTAATCTGTCCCAAGCTAAACGGCGGCATGCGCAGCGACGTCAGGATGATGGTGAGCTCCGTTGCGCCGCGCACGACAGCAGTGAGTCCCTGTTGACACCGAGCCATGCCGCCATGTCGAGCTTGGGTTTCGGTAAACTCGCCATCATGCAAACTCACGACCTCAAATTCACCCACTAGCGGTGCGCCATGCTGACCGTCCGTGTGACCGCCAATCGCCAGCGTCACCTTGGCTCCGACTCCAGCCATTCGCGCCTGCTGCACGGATCCGGGATCGTACATCACGACCAGCGCATGCGGGATGCACCGCTCCACCAGCGCGTGCGCCAGAAAAGTACTATCGCCCGGAGATCCACCACCGACGTTATCGCCCATGTCGAGCAGGCCGATGGGACCTGGTACCCGCACCGCTCGATCCAATGCCTCGTCGATCGAAATCAACTCTCCCACAAAATTCTGCCGGTGTTGCCACAGCCAAGCGGCTAAGTCGTCGGCCAAACGCTGGGCTAGTGCGCGATCATCATTCGTCACCACCAGGAACGATGAACCCATTTCCGGCACATCGGCATAAGGAAAACCGAGCAGCACGCTGTTGCTCAGTACCCCAGTCAGCTGCAGCTGTGCATCTGCTTGACGGTAAAGCTCCACGCAGTGCGGTTCGGTGGTCAGTTGTCGTTCGATATTGATCGCCAAAGGTGGAAAGGCCGCCGCCATCGTCGGTCGAACCTCACCGCGTAGTTGCCGAGCCAGTAGACGAGCGGCCTCGATTCCACGCTCACGCTGATCCAAATGCGGATTCGAACGATACGCAATCAGGGCATCACAGGCACTCACCATGCGCGGTGACAAATTGGCATGCGCGTCCAGCGTACCGATGATCGGCAGTTCTTTGCCAACCCAGCGTCGGACCTCTTCCAGCCAGTAGCCATCGGCATCCAGCTCCCGCTCACTCACCGTCGCGCCATGAGGTGCGACGAGTAAACCAGCGAGTGGACCGGCGGTCGCCAACTGCTCACGAATCATCTGCAGCAGTACCTCCATGGTATCTGCCGTGATTGCGCCATAGGGCATGGTGCGAGCGGCAAACAGCGGTACCGCCTCCAGCCCCTGCTCTTCTAACCCAGCAAAAAATCCACCGACTTCATGGAACGTGCCCGCGAAGACATCTCGCACGGCGTTCCCGGTGACCAGCGTCGACTGCTGAAACAACTCCAACGTCGTCGGCTGACTCAAAAAAGTGTTGGACTCATGCAGTAAAGCGATGATGCCGACACGGGCAGCCATAGAATCATTCCTTCGAGCCGATGGTTTTCAATTGCTGGCGAATCTCCGCTTCCGTGATCGCTCGCACCGGCAAAATCGCCTGCAGCAAGGAACGATAATCATGAGTCGACAAGGGATTGCGCACCTGTTCGACTTCCTCCGCCAGTGCCAACAGCCACTGCGGCACATCGAGCCCCACACCGGATGGCTGCAACGTCAACAGATCCGCTTCTTTTTCCAGCTCATTAAATGTCGGATGAGGACCACCCTGCTCCGCTTCGCGAATCGATGGCTCTACAAACGCTCGAATACGATCGATCGAAAGCGGCCGTAAAAATCGCTCCGACAAACGATCCGCGATCGTCGGCAGTCGCATCGCATAACGGCGCTGTAGTTCCGCTAGCGACTTCATGAACTGCTCCGCTTCCATGTCAATGCGCTCGCTGAGTGCGCGACGCCAGACCATCGCCGCATGCTCCTGACGCCGTCGCACCAGCACATCATGAACCCACACTACCGGCTTTAGATTCCAAGCAATGCGATCATATTTTGTTCGCAGCCGTAGGAAATCCATGAGTGTGTACAGCATTTCGCCTCGATCGGACTGCGTCGTCGTGCTGTTGTAGTCGCGATACTCCGCATAGTTCTCATGAATCGCTTCCAGAATCAGCGTCAACTGTTCGACCGCATCATCCATCGGTATCTGAGTGTCCAGTTCGTCCAGCAGACGGAACGAAACTCGCGACGATTCGTCCGCGAGAATATCGTTGAGCCAATTCTCGACGCCATGATGCAGGATCGAACGGATGTTGCCGATGCCCAGGAAATATTGCACAAACAGATCGCTGCCATAGCGCTCAATAAACTCGACGCATCGCTTCCACGAACGCCGATCGTGGATCTTTTCGAGCACCGAGAGTCGCAAGGTTTTACTGTGTGAAAGCCAAACCAGCAGCATCGATTCGGTCAGCTGCTCCAGGCATTCCACCAGCGCATGACCCGGAGTGTCTTCGGCCGGTCCACGAGTGGCAGGACGCTCTTCCCACGCCAGCATCGTATCCACCAAACAGCCGACCATCGACTTGAACCCAACCTTGAATAGCTCGTCAAACTCCGTCACCGCCCCCGGCATCACCGTGTGCCGACTCTCCATCGATCGTGCACATTCAATCAACTGCGTCGTCGACTCGTACATTCCTAGTCGTGGGAAACAGATGAGCAGATCCTGCAGAGTGCGCTGACGTAAACGCGAGGCCACGATCGATCGCGGTTGCCCCCCACGACTCAGCGGCACATAGAGAAGCGGCAGCCGATCCAGCACGATTTTCAGAGTGACCCAGCGAATGACCGTCTGCGGAATGTTGCCGCAGAAAATAGAGGCCAGTACCAGCGTGGCCAGTTTCTGGTCTGGTTCCAGCGCCTCCATCGCCGCTTTCACCGCCCGCTTACCCTCCGGTACCGCTCCAGCCGCTCCGCTCGGCTGCACATCCTCCTCCACCACCTCGCAGTTCGCACAGGCACTTGCCAGCAACAGGCGTCGCGCGTCGACCGTCTCGATCGCGGTATCCACCAACTGCTCCATCAACGTTTCTTTCGTATAACGTCGCTGGTCATATTCCACCATCGAATCATGATCCGTCGCGGGAGCGGGGATTGAGTAACCGCGGATTTGGTCGAGCAGATTCAGGAGAGCGTCATAATTATGCGACGCTTGATCCGCTAACCGCGTGAGCACCTGCGCGCATTCTTCTCGCGCTCGCTGCTCCGCCTGCCGCGATGTCACCTCGCTGTCGCTCCCACTGACACCGCTCCCACGAACCCCACTGCCGCTAACAATGGCACTGCCTGTCTCGCCGCCGCTCGTCGCATGGCGAGCGGTCTGAGCGCTATAGATACCGATGAGCTTAAACAGGTGAGCCAAGCAGGAGAGAAAATCGAGTCGCTGGGAGATGCGTTTGGCTTCGCGATTCAGTTCATCATAGGTCGCATCATGATTGTCATAGATTGGTGCATCGATGCCATCATCGGTGGAATCCTTATACACCATATCCTCATAGGCTTCGTCGAAGCGTTCTGACTCATGCGCTTCCGCTCCCTCATCCGCCTCCTCGTCCGACCAGGATTCCGACGGCGAATCGCCTTCCTCTCCCGCACGATTGGTATCGCTCCGCAAATCAAACGACGGCACTTGCCATTGATCACCGGCATTGGCTTCCAGATAGTCGAGAAATTTGCGCGCCAGCTGCCAGCGCTGCGCCGGTCCCAGAGTGGCCGACTTAACGCCACTGGACGCCGCCGCCGCACCACTGGCTGCCGCCGCGCCACTGGCTGCCGCCGCCCCACTGGCCGATTTGGGCAAGCTGGCACTCAGTCCTGCCATTGTTTGCGGCGTGCGCTCCGAACCAAACAGCAGCTGCGACATCCACTCGCTGGCTAACTTGTGAAACGAGATCTCGCCCATGAAGAGCCCCACTGGCTCGGCTTGATTCAGCCAGTGGATGAGCAGTCCCATCGCCGCCACGAAATCCTGTTTCTTGAGCAGGATTTCCAGGACCAGGGAGTAAGCTTGTGGGGAGCTGAACATATCGGCATAGGGCGACCAAAAGGCGATGTCACCGGTCGCCGCACCGCCTTTGTGCCACAAGTTGATCGCTTCGACCACATGCTGGGCGCTGCGATACGCCTCGATCGTATTCACCGACTCCACGCTGGTCACTTCATGCGTGGCGAACTGATACCACCACTCGGAAAACGTCGAGAATTCGCGCGCGAGTTCACGGCAGAGCGGCTTGTCGTCCCGCACCGCCGCTTCACTCCAAGTATGCGAGAAAAGTTCGCAGATCTGCTCGATGAGCAGACACAAGTTATCAGCTCGCTCATCATGCACACTGTTTTCAATCGCCGGAAACAGGCTGTAGTGAGCGTCAAAGCCGAGGATGTTCCAGGGATCGATGATCGCGCCACACTGAATGCCCCGATGCAGTTGATCGACGATCGCCGTGATGAGTTGTCGGGCGCGAATTAAATCGCCCGCTGCTGCCGCACGATTCCCTTCCGTCAGCCAGCAGTCGATCCGGCAGAGCATGCGTGCCGAAGCGGTGGGCACCACAGCGGCCTGTTTCAAAGCGGCATCGGGAAACCCCATGCGCGCAAACAGCTTGGCGAGTTGCACATGTTCCAGTTGAGTCGCTCGGCAGCGGGCCAGTTCGCCATTGAGATGCTGACGAGCACCTCCAAACGGCTGCTGCCGCTCCTTCGCTTCTTCTCGCAACCGCTTGGCGTGCGGGCCCTTCACCCGCCGTATCAGTTGCTCGTAGAACTCATCGCGATAACGCGCAATCGATGGCAGGATGGTCGCCAGCGACATCGTCGAATCATGAGCCTCCGGCCCA
The DNA here is from genome assembly GCA_044235425.1 of Pirellulaceae bacterium. GTDB lineage: Bacteria > Planctomycetota > Planctomycetia > Pirellulales > Pirellulaceae > JBJSXJ01. The sequence goes on along the minus strand of JBIIHW010000045.1, from coordinate 5,091 downwards.
CAACCACTCACCCCCGACGACATTAACAAGATGCCCGCCAGCACCGCCGCCGCCTCCAGCGTGATCTCCTCCTGCATCTCGGCAGTTGCCTCACGCGGCCGCCGCATCAGGGACTCGAGGGCCAGTTGCTGCACGACAAAGCGCCGGTAGAAGCCATGCTGGTCAATCTGATGCGAGTCCCACTGGCCAAAATGATGATTCGGACGCTTGTTGGCGGGATGATCAAAATCATACGCTCGCGGATCGAACGCCAATTCATCCAGTCGGCTTAAGTCGAACTGAGCCTCCTGCATGATGCTGGGATGAGTATCCTCGAGCAGCCGCAGCGCTAACTCCACCACCTGCTTCATCGGTCCCGCAACAACACCAGCACCGCGCACGTAGAGCGGCACGGGACGCAGCCATTCATGTGGATGAGCTTCGATCTTGCGAGTTTCCAATTGCGGCACGGGACGATGGCCGATGTAGTCATTGAGTGACTTGAGCGCACCACCTACCAGGCGATTGGTTTCATCCCACGGACCGCCCTGCCGCAGCAGCGCCTCACAAAACCGTCCCACCATGAAGGCATTGAAAATCGCGGCCGGCGTCTGGTGGAACAGCAAGTCGCGATGAAAATTCCAGTAGGCTGGAATGAGGTCTTGTTCCAGTCGCTGGAGCACTCCCAGCGCCTGCTCCGCATCACGAAACGCCGTCGAGCCACTCTTTTGTAAATCTTCTAGCTTTTGCCGCAACATCGCCACCATGATCTTCCAAGGCGGATCGGTGGCGGCGGTTGCCGTCGCGGATGAGGTAGTCGCAGCCGCTCCGGCGACTGCCGACGCGATCGAAGAAAGGGGAGTGGAAGAAAGGGGAGTAACGGGCTGAATGGCGTTGCCGAGCGGTCCCAGGATCCGCTCGTAGATGCGATTCAAGTTGGCCAGAAACTGCGGGTCGGGAGAGCCTGCGGAGAAGTTGAGATAACCAAGTGCCTGTTCGAGCGCCAGCTCGAGTTCGTGATCGGGTTGTGGAGCGGCCGCGTCCGCTGCTGCTGCCGACGCACCCGGAGCGGCGGTGTCCGTGGCTGACTTCGAGCTTGAGTTGGTGGCTTCGGAATCCGAGGCGGTAGGTGCTGTAGGCGAGGCCGATTCGGCGTTGGCGGCCGGCGGCTGCGCAGACTTGCCAGGCCCCCGCTTTCGGGGAGATTCGCCCGACGGATCCTGACGACGCCTCGCCATCTGCTGTCATCCTTTCCTGTCGCTCGCTGGGAACACGAGCTTATTCGACACGGTCACCGATTTGCCCGCCAAAATCTTGCGCATTTCGAGCAGCAGATTACCGGCAGAATGCGTCAATGTAGGGTTGCGGGGCAAGCTGGTCCAGGGTGTCAAAGGCCGCTGAGTTGACGGGGGTGGGGCGGCTCGCCAAGAATAAGCCCCATGACACACGCATCCCTCCCCGAATTACTCGCCAAAAAATGCCTCCCCTGCGAAGGTGGTGTGCCCCGTTATTCACCCGCCGCGGCTGCGGAACAGCTCACGCGACTCCCCGGCTGGCGACTGGTCGCCGATGGCCAGCGCATCCGCAAAGACTGGAAATGCAAGGACTTCCTGGCTGGGATGAGTTTTTTTCAGCAGGTCGCCGCCTTGGCCGAAGCCGAGGCTCATCACCCCGATCTGCACCTCGAAGGCTACCGCCACCTGAGCATCGAAATCTGGACTCATGCCATCGGTGGCCTGAGTGAAAATGATTTCATCCTGGCGGCTAAGATTGATCAATTGCCGATCGATGGTCGGCCCCAGAGCAGCTCGTGATGACATACCTCTGGGCATTTCTGCTCGTCGTTTGCCTGCTTGCTGGCTGGATCGTGCAACTCCTCGGCTGGCCCGGTAATTGGCTCATGGTCGTCGCCGCCGCTGCCTACGCCTGGCTGGTGCCGAGTGATCAGTCGGGTGGAATTGGTTGGCCGATTGTCGTCTTCTGCTTGGTCGTAGCCACGATTGGAGAAGTAGCGGAGATGATCGCTGGAGCGTTGGGGGTGCGTGGACTGGGTGGCAGCCGCCGCACCGCCATGCTCGCCATCATCGGTTCCATTGTCGGTAGCGTGGCCGGACTGTTTATCGGTTTGCCCATTCCCGTCATCGGCTCGCTGGTCGCCGCCCTGGTCTTTGCGGCCCTGGGAGCGGCTGCTGGAGCTCTGGCGGGCGAATACTTCGACGGTCGTTTATCGCGTCAGAGCATCGCGGTGGGCGTGGGCGCGTTCGTCGCGCGACTACTGGGCACCGCCGGCAAGGTCGTCGGCGCAACCCTCATCGCCGTCGTCCTACTCGTCGCCCTCTTCCTCTAATAAACGCAGGATGCGGCTGTTGTTCAGTTTTCAGCGCATGGTGGATGATCAGCGAGCGGAGGAACTCGCCACTCGCTTGTGGCATGAATGCAGGTATGGTGATGGACTCATGGTGGCGTTTTTGACCCGGCAAACCAATTGCAAAGCCCTCGACCGATATCGAGCAATCAAATGGAGAGAACCTATGGTGGATGAGGGAGTAAATGTGCGGTGGCGAAATGCGAACCATGGGCCTCACGGGCGGAGGTGGCATGTTTTAATCCTAGCCAGGAAGGGTGCACTGAGTCTGCTCACCGCCCTTGTGCTGGCAGGGAGTGGCAGTGTCCGGTGGACTGAGCCCACGTTCGCGGCACAGACAGAACAAGCCCAGCCGGAACAATCGCAAGCGAAACAAGCGCAGCCGGAAAAAGACGCAGCACCCGAGGCGTCCGTCACCAAAGTAGACGTCTTTCCGCCCGGATTGAACAACGTCGCTCGCTATCGCATTCCCGGGATCGTGGTCACGCCGCGCGGCACGATTCTCGCCTACTGTGAAGCGCGGCGCAATGACAGTCGCGACTGGGGTGAGATCGAAGTACACCTGAGACGCTCGACCGACGGCGGCAAAACTTGGCAGCCGTCTCAGCAGATCGCTCATCGCGCCCCACGCATTGAAGGGAACCCAACGAAGGCCGCCGCAGGGGCACGCGAACAAACAGTAAATAATCCCGTCGCCATCGTCGATCGTCAGACGGGCAACATCGAGTTCCTCTACTGCGTGAACTACGCGCGCTGCTTTTCGCAGCGCAGTACCGATGAGGGAGTGACCTGGAGCGAGCCGGTCGAAATCACCGACAGCTTCCTGCCGTTTCGGGATCAGTATCCGTGGAAAGTCATTGCGACCGGACCGGGACACGGTGTGCAGCTGAAGAGCGGTCGGCTAGTCGTCCCCATCTGGCTCGCCTACGGCAAAAACGGCGATCACGCTCCGTCCGCATCCGGCACCATCTACAGTGACGATCATGGACGCACGTGGCGCGCGGGTGAGATCGCCATTCCCAACTCCGCTCCTTACGTTGATCCCAACGAGACGATGATCACCGTGCTGTCGGATGGTCGCGTGATGCTCGTCAATCGCAATGTTTCACCCGAGAATCGGAAGCTCGTCACCTTCAGCCGCGATGGTGCGACCGGCTGGAGTCGTCCGGAATTCCACGAACAATTATGGGAGCCAATTTGTATGGCGAGCATCCTGGCTCATCCGGATCGCCCCGGCACACTCATCTTTTCCAACCCTCACACGCTGCCGACATCGCGTGGCAGTGCTAAGTCTCCTGTAGGGCCTGCAGCGCAGCCCGCCGAGAAGACAGCGAACAAGCCCGCCCAGCAGGCCACCGCCAAGCCCATGCGCGGTGCCAGCGGCAAGCGTGAGAATCTCACGATCAAACTGAGCACCGACGATGGACGGACATGGAAAGTTTCGAAGACCCTGGAGGCGGGACCATCCGCCTACTCCGATTTGGCCGCCCTGCCAGGCGGCGAACTGCTTTGCCTTTACGAGCGCGGCAACTCGATCACCTGCGCCCGCTTCTCGCTCGACTGGATTAACACTCTACCCTGATTCCGTGTAGGATATGGACCGCTCGAAGCACTGGCTGCTTTGAGTAGTTGGCTGGTTGTCCATCACGCTGGTCAGGAAAGGCACCGCTCATGTCGGCTTCCTCCGAAGATCGTTCTGTTCCCCCCACGGGAAATTCCACCGGTTCTGGCTCCGTGCCGAATGGCTCAACGAATAGCTCAGCGAATAGCTCAGCGGGCAGCTCAACGACTGGTACAGGCGTGGGCGAACGTCATGCGCCGAGCGGCACTGCTCCCAACAACACGGAACAACGTGGGTTTTTTGGCAGCATCATCCGTGCCACGATCGACTTTGTCGGGGCCGTAGTTTCCGCGCCCCTGGTAATGATCCGCGGTCGCCGCGACAGCGATTCGCTCATTGTCTACACCGCTCACCCCAGCTTCTATCTCTGGATGCTGATTCTAACCGGGTTCATTCTGTCGTTCCTCGTCAGACGCGAATGGCTTTCCGCGTCCAGCGGTGGCTGGCTCTATATATGGGTGCTCGTCTACTCTCTGTTCACACTCATCTACGATCTCAACACGCGTCGGATGGCCCTTTGGAGCGGCATCTTCTTGCTGCTCTGGTTGCTCTCCAAATATGTCGAGCATGTGCGGAACATTGCGGTCATTGGCAATCTCTCCCATTACCTCACATCGCTTGATCCGAAACTGGACCCGGGAACGGCGACGGTGCTGAGCTGGTTACTGCTGATTCCTTGGCTCGGCTCGCTCGCACAGATGGTCATGTACGGACGCAAACGTTTCACGCCCAATGAAATTGGCGAGTTTCACTTTGGTGAGGGGCATGAGCTGACGGATCGCATGGGGCTGCGTTTTCGCACTCGTTATCGCGATTTGCTTGAGACACTGCTGACCTTTGGTGGCGGTGACTTGCTCGCCGTCGACAATCACCAAAACGTGATCAAGCGGTGGGATAACGTGATCGGACTCTTCTTCGCCTGGCCCGATCTCGATCGCATCTTGCACCAGCGCAGCGTCATGGATGAAGACGAAGAAGAGCTGCTGCGTCGCAATCTGGAATCCAAGCAGGACCAGGCTGGCGGAGAAAGGTTTGCGGTTCGCGAGCGATAGCCTGGTACCCGAACACCTGGTACCCGAACACCTGGTACCCGAACACCTGGTACCCGAACACCTGGTACCCGAAC
>JBIIHW010000052.1:0-34253 GCA_044235425.1 Pirellulaceae bacterium | reverse complement strand
CCTGGTACCCGAACACCTGGTACCCGAACACCTGGTACCCGAACACCTGGTACCCGAACACCTGGTACCCGAACGCCTGGGAACAGGACCACCGCGAAACATTTCCACCTGGAAAGATCGAGCGGCAGAGGAGCGGCTTCATCGCCGTTACTTGGCAAGTCCCTGGCCAATTCCTTCGCCGCGGGAAAGTCGCAGGCATTGAACGGCCAGGCATGCAGCAGCGCACTGACGTTGAAATTACGGCGACGGCGTTTTTGGTCGCGGTACGACCGGTGGGAGCGGCTTACCTTTGGCATAGAACCGCATCGAAACGGAATTCACGCAGTGCCGCGTATTCTTCTTCGTAAATCCCTCGCCGAAGAAGACGTGCCCCAGGTGCCCATCGCAGTTGTTGCAGATGATCTCGGTCCGATGGCCGTCTTCGTCCGGCAACTGCTTCACCGCTCCTGCGATCTCATCGTCGAAACTGGGCCAGCCACAGTGGCTGTCGAATTTGTCGTCGGAGCGGTAGAGCGGTGAGTTGCAGCGGCGACAGACGAAGGTGCCAGGATCATGCAGTTTGGTGTACTCGCCCGTAAAGGCTCGCTCCGTGCCCTTATGCAGAATCACTCGAGCTTCTTGCGGAGTGAGTGAGTTGTATTCCGTTTGCGTTTTTGTCTCGGAGGCAGCAGTTAACTGCTCATCATTGTCAGGGGTGGCAGAAGCATTCATCGATTGTTCCTCGGAGTCGGCTGAAGTTTTAGCGGGTGCGGCCTGCGGTCCCGTTTCAATCATCGGTGGCTGTGGTTGACAACCGAGAACGGCGGCGAGGAGACAACCGCTGAGGTAGCCGGACACTGGTCCGAGCGCTCGTGCCAGCCCGCTGCCGCTGCCGATCTTTGCTGAGTGGATCATGCCAGTGACCTCCTGGATGTCGAGTTATTTGGCTGTTGATTGTTCGTGGAGCGAATTATCGTCTGGCGCTCATGGCCCGCAAGCGCCCACGCGCCAAGCAAACAACTCTACGGTCCGCCCCGCTCAACGTAAAGTGACAATCTGTTGACCGCGATGGTTGGAGCGGGCAAGTTTAGCGATTAAAGAAACGGGATCGCACTACCAAAGTCATCGCTCCACGATTCGGCGATCACTTTTCGGGCACCGTCCAAGCGTTTAAACGCCTGGCTATCGAATGCCACGGCTCCGCCGTTCCGAATGCCACGGCTCCGCCGTTTCGAATGCCACGGCTCCGCCGTTTCGAATGCCACTAAGCCTGCGCTCGGTAGTAGTCCACGGTCTTCCGCAGTCCATCCTGAAAACTGACCAGCGGCTGATAGTTCAGTCCCTGCGTAGCGGCCGAAATGTCAGCGAGGCTATCGCGCACATCACCAACTCGAGTCGGCTCAAAAATCGGCTCAAAGCGGGTACCTAGGATTGTGTTCAGTTCGCGTAACAGGTCGAGCAGCGAGTAGCTGCGTCCGGCTGCGATATTGAAGAGTTTGCCAGCCGCATTCGGAGCAGCTGCGGCGGCTAAGTTGCCCGCGACAACATTGTCAATGTAAACGAAATCTCGGGATTGCTGACCATCACCGTAGATCGTTGGCCGTTCGCCTTTCACCATCGCACAGATAAAACGCGGAATGACCGCCGCATAGGCTCCGTTGGGATCTTGCCGCGGTCCGAAGACGTTGAAGTAACGGATCGCAACCGTTTCCAGGTTGTAGGAATGATAGAACGCCTGACAGTACCATTCCGCAGCCACTTTCGCCGCGGCATAGGGCGACAGCGTCATTGGCATATCCGTCTCACGTTTGGCGGACCAGACCGAATTGCCGTAGGCACTGCTGGACGCTGCGTAAACGACCCGTCGCACCTGTGCTTGACGAGCGGCATTGAGCAGCGTGACGGTGCCCGTGACACAGGCGTGATGAGTGGCCAGTGGATCGGCGACGCTGGCGGGGACGGAGGCGAGTGCGGCTTGGTGAAAAATCGTATCTACGCCGGCGACCGCCTGTTGCACGGCCGCGGCATCACAGAGATCGGCCCGGATGAGTTCGATCTGTCCAGTGACCGCCTCCAGATTAGACTCTCGTCCCGTGGAAAAATTATCCAGCACTCGCACTTGATCGCCGCGTTTGACGAGCGCTGCCACAATGTGGGAACCAATAAACCCGGCACCGCCGGTTACCAAGCACTTGGCCATCAAATCTGCCTCCTAGATATCTGTGCCCAGACGAGGTGAGCTGCCTGACGGCCCACTGGCGATATGCGAGGGGATGCTAACACGGTCGTAAGCGACCAACAACCCACCATGACCGGCATCCAATAGTACTCCAACGGTAGTACTAGAATTTGCCGCCGTTACGATCGCCAGCGCCGCCAGCGTGCGGCCAGCCAACTCCGCCGGGCCGCTCGCAGCCAGCCGGCCGGCCGAGCGGCGGAGAGCATCAATTGGATCGCACCCAGCGGGGAGCGAGCCAGTTGTTTGATGAGCGTTTTCTGGCGTGTGAAAGGCCGCGGAACGCCAAAGTCAGTTGCGGGAGTGGACAGCCGCCGAGCTGGTGGTTCTTCGTTCGTCACGCGCCGCAGCGCCATCTGTCGCTCGATGTAACACTGACTCAGCACCAGGGCACTGGGCCGCGAAAAAGACCGTGAAGAGAAAGCCATGAGCTGAGTCCAGGCCTGATCGAGCAGTTCTTGTCCTCGCTTCGCCAGGCGAGTCCGCTCAGCGCCAACTGCCCAATGGGCAGCTTGCTGGAGCACCAATCCTTTGCGCAAATCCTGCGCCGCCCACGTTTCCGTCGGATACTCTAATTGCGCAGGATTATCAAGATAATTGGCCTCCTGTTCCGCCATCCAGCGCGCATAGTGCAACAAGCTAGCTTGGATATATTCCAGTAAATCTTCAGGGCCAGATTCCTGCTGCATGGTGATCAAATAACGATCTAGCGCTTGCAGATAAACCGTATAAGACCAGCGAAATTCTACATTGAGAAGATTTCGTTCGGCGAGGTCGTCCGCCGGATGAATCGTCCGCCGAATGATTTGCTCGAGAAACTGCAAGTAACGATTATCGCGAGTGAGTAGCCAGGCATCGAGTAAAGTGTGAATAGAATTGCCGGCTCCGCGGCCTGGTCCGTGAAAATCAGGGTCAACCGTACTGGTGCAATTCCCCGTCGGCGCATCGCTGAAGATGCCCAGCAGATGCTCTCGCCCACTATCCATGGACAGCACCCAGTCGGCGAGTCCGATCACCGTGTTGCGTGCTCTCTGGTCACCGGTAAGAAAATAATACAGTGACAATCCGCGGCTGTAATTATGCTCATTACCAGGTCCTGTACCACCAATAGGCTGGCCGTTTTTCTGCATATCGCGAGACACACAGCGATGCGTGCTCGTCGTAGCATCAAAGTAGTGCATGGTATGCCAGAACAGGCCGTTATTGTAAGCCGATTTGTCTTGCGTGGTATGATAGATGTCGATATCGATCACATGCCTCGCTAAAGGATCAGCTAACTGCCACCAGCGCCGGTCACCCGTAATTAAATATTGCAATAAGAATCCGAATAGCAGGTCATACTGATTGTTGTAATGAGAAATAACGGGTCGTGGAGCGTCGCAGTAGGCCTCTTCATGATCAGCCCAGACATCACCAAAGTTGCGCCAGCCATACTCGTCGATCACTTCGCGCTTGTGAAAGAAACTCGTCTCGCCCTCAAGCATGGCCGCCAGGAGCGTATTCGTATCGTCACGCTGGCCGGCGGTGGTTGGGGGCAGATGAGGAATTACATCGCGTGCGGCGATCTCGGCAAGGGATAATTGGGGAATGAGGGGGTCATGCCGAGCTTGCAGGCGCGTGCCGGCGGTGCGCTCGAAGGGGCCGTCGTCATGGCTAGCGTTGGGTGATTCGTAGGCCAGCCAAGCCGATCGAGTGCAGTGTTCACCACCCTGCAATTCATGAGGCCGATCAGGGCGCGCGGGGAATAAATCCCAGCAGAGTTCGCCATCTTGCACGGTGATCGCAGTGGGGAACTTCTCCCAAAACTCCAGCGGTGCGATCCCGAACGGCAGTTTGCGATGATGTAAGTAGACAATGGGCGAAGCGCGTTCTCCCGTCGCCAGCGTTTCGGCGGCCGCCTTCACGCGGTAACCACGATATCGCAGCGGAATTGTTCGCTCGCGATCCTGGTGGTTGCGACTGTCCCAATGCACGCCGCCGCTGGACTCTTGTTCAATCGTCAAGTCGCGGCGAAACGTTTGTCGGGGTTCCCCAGGCCTCACTTGCCACTCACCACCCCGGAATTCAGCCTCGCCCGTCACCACACGCAACGCCAAGCGTTGCAGAAGCACGCTGCCGGGATCACCCAGGTCCCAGTGATTGTTGGGATGCTGAGCACGGCAGGGATTTTCAATCGTGATATCGCAGCGTAGATCGGCAAGATCGCAGTGAAATTCCAGTCGGGCGCTGAAGGTCAGTCCACTGCTGCCACGACCAAAATCACCGCGAATCAGCGCTGTTACTACCAGCGGTCCACGCTCGACCACCCTAACCGCGGTGCTACGGCCACGATGACAACGACCGCTGGAATCCGTCCACTCAAGAACGAACGTCTGCGATTTGTGGCTGGTAAGCAGTGAGTCGGCGGAGAGCGGTAAGAAATAGCTCGATTGAGCACTGCTGATCCGCACTCCGGCAGGTGATTCCTCAATGCGCCAGGGATTCGATAGCTGCCGCGACTGGGAATCGCTGGCACCCGGTGGCAGGGCAGCGAGTGACAAGACATAAGTAGCAGTCTGATGAGCGGCGAGGGAGACGGGGAATCGCACTTGGAGCCATTTAATGCTGCCGTCGAGCCAGGTGGCCAGCGTCGATGTCTGCAGCGGCACGCGCTGACCCGTTGAGGTTCGCAAGGTGACTTGGGTGGTTGAGTGGACTTCGCCGCGGGCCAGCGGAACACCGTAACTCACCAGCTCCCGGATTCGTTCCTGTCCCGCGGGCTCGGTGACTTGTAACGTCACCGACCGCTGCTGCCCCCATTCCAAGTCGCTCAACGGAACCTCCCAAGAAACAGTCACCGATTTTTACGATTGCTGGCTGCGAGGGCGATGATGAAGCGAGCAAGTGCCACCCTCGCAGGCTTCCAACCGACCAAAACGATACCGCCGTTCCGCGATGACTCGATAGAGGAATTGCCAGAGCGGCAAGGTGCCCGGAACATGCATGCACAGTCCCACCGGCACAAGCAAGGGGAGACGCAGGAAGACAAATCGCAACGCGGCCGCGCCGCCATAGCGGCGCCCCTGCTGATCCACCACATGCATTTCCCGCATCATTTGCTCGTAACTCAAATCAGGGTAATCCACTGCCACTTGCGGATCGTGCAACGAGAGATAGGCCAGCTTACCCAGCCAATCGAATCGGACCAGCGAGCGGACGCTGGCGGTGCAAAAGCGGCACTGGCCATCGAACAGCACGACATTGGCCGTCGGGCGTTCAGCGGGCGAGGGGAGAGCGGAGGAGGTTGACATGATGGAATGCGGTTTGCGGCGACGATGTATTGCACGGAATTTGTTTGTATACTGTAACCGAGAAATGTTGTGCGTCTACACAGCTAAGGAGTGGAGCGATGAACGACATCCTGCAGCAAGTCGAGCGAGCTCGAAGACGTCTAAACGCCGAGCTCTTCCTGCGCGTTCTGCCCTGGTCGCTCTGCGCAGCTCTGCTGATCGCCTGTGTCGGACTAGCGATTCCCAAAATCTGGCCGCTTGCCACCACCGCGACTGATCAAGGTTGGCAGATCTGGCGAGGGAGTTGGCTGGGGGGAGGTCTGGCAGCTGGGTTCATCGGGGCACTGGCTTACACCTGGTGGCGGCGACGGGCAGTGTTCGACGCGGCCCTGGAAATCGATCGACGCTTCGGTCTGAAGGAACGCGTCGCCAGTTCGCTTGTGCTATCACCCGAAGAGCGGGAATTGCCGCTCGGACAAGCCTTGGTTGCCGATGCCTCGCGTCGCGTCGCCGGTCTGGAAATTGCCGAACGATTCCGAGTGGCGGTACGCTGGACGGCGATGCTGCCCATCGTGCCGCTGGCGATCGCCATCACCCTGGCACTCATCGCCAACGCTCCGCTCCCACAGGCCAAGCCGACCAAGGAATCGACCGCCATCGCTCAGGAAACTGAGCAAAACAAAAAGGCGATCGAGGAGCTGAAAAAGAAACTCGCCGAACAGCAGAAAAAGGCTGAAGCCAAGGGTTTGCAGGATGCCGATGAGCTCTTCAAAAAACTGCAGGAAGGACTCGATCAGCTCCAATCTCAGGACAAGCTGGAGCATAAAGAAGCGCTCGTGAAGATGAACGAATTGTCGCAGGAACTCGAGAAGCGGCGCGGCGATCTGACGGGTTCCGAACAAGTCAAAAAGCAACTCGAACAACTTAAGAACCTGGAACGCGGTCCCGCGGAAAAATTTTCGAAGGCCCTGCACGAGGGGAATCTCAAGCGCGCCGTCGAAGAACTGAATCAGCTCAAGAATCAGCTGGCCAAGAATGAATTGACCGCCGAACAGCGCGAGCAGTTGGCCAATCAAACCAACGAGATGGCTCAAAAGCTGTCCGAGACGGTGAAGGCTCACAAACAGGCGATGGAGGAGCTCGAACGGCAGATTCAGCAGAAACAGGATGCGGGCGATCAGGTCGCGGCCGCCAAGCTCCAAGAAAAACTCGACCGACTCAAGCAGCAAGAGCGACAGATGAACAAGCTGCAGGAGATGGCCGATAAACTCGAACAGGCCGCTCAGCAGATGAAAGCCGGTGATCAACAAGCTGCCGCACAGCAGCTCCAAGAACTCGCCGAACAAATGCAGCAGGCGCAAAGCAAACTGGAACAGCTGAAGTCCCTCGATGAGCTCCGCGAGCAACTGGCGGATGCGAAGAGTGCCATGAAGTGCTCCGAATGCAACGGCAAGGGCTGTGAGCATTGCCAGAACGGACTGGATTCCAGCGAATCGGGGATGGGAGAAAGTGAAGAGGGAGACGATTCAGACGAGGGCCAGGAAGGAAAATCCGACAAGTCCGGGCAGTCGAGTAAGGCTGGTAGTGGCAACTCGCAGCGCAACGGCAAGGGACCGCCAGGACAAGGACTGGGACCGGGACGCGGCCAGGGGCGACGTCCCGAAGAGAAAACCGGCTCCGGATTCTTTGACTCAAAGGTCAAGGGCAAGATGAAAGGCGGCGAGCAGGTGCGGAGCGGGTTCGCCGACGGACCCAACGTGGGTGGTCAATCCACCGCTACGGTCCAAGAGCAGATTCAGCAGTCACTCAAAAGCGACCCAGACCCAATTAGCGATCAACGACTCAACCGCAACCAGCGGGAACACGCGCGGCAGTTCTTCGAATCATCCAACGGTGGTGCTCCACCAGCTCCGAAAACATCTGCATCCAAGCCGTAAGCGAGTGAGGTGGAGCGAGACTGATAGAGCAGGGCGAGCAGAGCAGGGCGAGTAAGGCAGGGCGAGTAAGGCAGGGCGAGCAGAGCAGGGCGAGTAAGGCAGGGCGAGCAGAGCAGGGCGAGCAGAGCAGGGCGAGCAGAGCAGGGGGCGGCGGCTGCCGTCGAACAACGCTGGCATGATTCCCAGCGAAAACGAGAGAACTAAAACTAAGAGATCACAGAGATCACACGATGACCAAGCGCCGAGATCAAGTGGGAGTGATAAAGATGGCTGGTATCCTTCGACGAGAGCGTACCCTTCGACGACTCGTTCTGTCGCTGGCGGCGGCGATCGCCACGGGCGTCAGCCTGTGGTCCGGGACCGGTGGCCCATCGCTGCTAGCGGCCGAACCGAGTGCTGCAGTGAGTTATTTCAAAGACATTCGGCCCATTTTTCAGGCTCAATGTCATGGCTGCCACCAACCGGCCAAGGCGGGTGGGGATTATGTCATGACGACCTTTGCCGGCCTGGTGAAAGGTGGCGAGACAGGCGCTGCAATCGTCCCCGGTAAATCCTCAGCCAGCGAACTGATTGATCAAATTATCCCGAAGAACGGACAGGCGGAGATGCCCAAGGGTAAGCCGCCGCTCTCCGAGCCTCAAATTGCCCTGATTAAGAGCTGGATCGATCAGGGAGCCAAAGATGACTCGCCCTCTTCCGCGCGACCTCAGTACGACATGGAGCATCCGCCGGCATATCAGGCGGCTCCCGTGATTACTTCCGTCGCCTATTCGCCCGACGGAAAACTGCTGGCGATTTCGGGCTACCACGAAGTGCTGTTGGCGAAGGCCGATGGCTCAGAGTTGGTGGCGCGTCTGGTTGGGATCAGCGAGCGGATTGAGTCGGCTCGGTTTTCGCCCGACGGCAAGCGGTTAGCGGTCACCGGTGGCTCGCCGGGACGCCTGGGCGAAGTGCAGATCTGGGACGTCGAGAAGAAGCAGCTGCAACTGTCATTCACGGTCGGTTTTGACACCATTTATGGAGCCAGCTGGTCACCCAATCAGAAGTTTGTCGCGTTTGGTTGTCCGGACAACACGGTCCGCGCGATTGAGGCCGACACCGGCAAGCAGGTCTTTTTTAACGGTGCCCATAACGACTGGGTGCTCGACACCACGTTCTCGGTGAACTCCGACCACGTGATTACCGTCAGCCGGGATATGTCGATGAAGTTGATTGAATTGAGCACGCAGCGCTTCGTGGACAATCTCACGAGCATCACTCCGGGCGCCCTCAAAGGTGGCATCAACTCGGTTGATCGACATCCCACCAAGGATGAACTGCTGGTGGGCGGGGCGGATGGTGTGCCCAAGATTTTTAAGATGGTGCGCGACAAAGCGCGTCAGATCGGCGACAACTCAAACCTGCTCCGCGAATTCCCGGCATTACCCGGCCGTGTTTACTGTGTCGCGTTCAATGGTGACGGGAGCCGCCTGGTGGCGGTCAGCAGTTTGGATGGCAAGGGCGAAGTTCGCGTCTATCAAGTCGCGGATGGTAAGGAACTGCTCAAAGTGGAAGTGCCCAGCAGCGGGCTCTTTTCGGCAATGTTCAGCCCCGATGGAAACTCGATTGTCTGCGGAGGCTTTGATGGCCAAGTGCGGCTAATTGATGTCGCATCGAGTAAGATTACGAAGTCGTTCTTTCCGGTCCCGATCCAGCCCGCTAAGAAGAATTGAGTGCGGCCGCGGTTGTGATCCAAGAGCGCTCTCCTTTAACCCTATTTCCCTGATGGTTTAGCTATGCATCGTCAACGCATGTTTTGTCTGTTGTGCTGGGTGGTGGCTTGTTCGCTGGCAGCGATCGCAATGGTGAGGCCAGCTGCGAGTCAGGAGCGCCCAGGATCAGCGGCGGGGGGAACGGTCGAAACGATTCCCGCCGACGTCGTCATCGGGACACTCGCAGTTGTCCCTCCCAAGGTCGAATTGACAAACCGCTTCGACTACCGGCAGATCCTGGTTACCGCCAAGACTGCCGCCGGTGAAACCGTCGATGTGACTCGGCTGGTACAGACAGCTCAGAAGCCGAAATTCGTGAACGTGACCGCTCAAGGACTGGTTACAGCGGTGGCCGACGGCCAGGAAGAACTGGTGCTGAATTATGCGGGGCAAGCGGTGCGAGTGGCGGTCCAGGTGAGCGGCGTAGCGGCAGACTATCCGGTAAGTTTTGTGCGTGACGTGCAGCCAGTGCTGTCCAAGACGGGCTGCAATCAAGGTACCTGCCATGGTGCGAAAGAGGGCAAGAACGGGTTCAAATTGTCGCTGCGAGGCTACGATCCGATCTACGATCATCGTGCGCTGACCGACGACATCGGCGCTCGACGTATTAATCGAGCCGCACCTGATCAAAGCCTGATGTTGCTCAAGGCGACCGGCAGCATTCCGCATGTCGGTGGAGTGCGACTGAATGTCGGCGATGCCTACTACGAGATTCTGCGTCAATGGATCGCCGATGGCATGAAGCTCGACTTGGACGCTGTTCGAGTGGCGAAGGTGGAAGTGTTGCCACGCGACCCGATTATTCCCCGCGCTGGTATGAAACAGCAGATGATGGTGCTTGCCACCTATGCCGACGGCAACGTCCGTGACGTCACGCGGGAAGCGTTCATCGAAAGTGGCAACATCGAAGTGATCGAGGCGAATCAGTCTGGTGTGCTGACGATGCTGCGACGCGGTGAGGCACCGGTGCTCGTGCGTTATGAAGGTGCGTATGCCGCGACCACGATCATCGTCATGGGCGATCGCTCCGGTTTCGCCTGGAATGATCCTCCCACGCAAAGTCCGATCGACGAGCTGGTCTATCGTAAACTTCAGCGTGTGAAGATTTTGCCCAGTGACTTATGTGGGGACGAAGAGTTTCTGCGCCGGGTTTATCTTGACCTGACTGGCTTGCCCCCCACGGTCGAAACCGTAAAGGCATTTCTGGCGGATGGTCGCGAGACGCGTGTGAAGCGCGATGAATTAATTGACCGTCTGGTGGGTAGTCCGGCATTCGTCGAACAATGGACAAACAAGTGGGCCGATCTGTTGCAGGTCAACCGCAAGTTCTTGGGCGAAGAAGGCTCGGTCATGCTCCGCAATTGGATCAAGAACGCGCTGGCGACCAACATGCCGTACGATCAGTTCGCGCGGGAAATTCTGACCGCTTCCGGTTCCAACGTTGAAAATCCGCCGGCTGCCTACTTCAAGGTGCTGCGGCAGCCGCAAGATTTAATGGAAAACACCACGCACCTGTTTTTGGCCATCCGCTTCAACTGCAACAAGTGCCACGATCATCCGTTCGAACGTTGGACGCAGGATCAGTACTATCAAATGTCCGCTTTCTTCTCGCAGGTCGGACGCAAAGAAGATCCGCTGTTTGCCGGCCAGCGCATCGGGGGCAGCGCCGTCGAAGGTGCCGCTCCGCTGGTCGAAGTGGTCTATGACACGGGTGGTGGTGAAGTGAAGCATGATCGCACCGGACAAGTAACCGCTCCGGCCGTGCCCTATCAGCGTGAGATCAACGCGCAGGCAACAGGGTCTCGCCGCGCCCAACTCGCTCACTGGATCACCGCCAAGGAGAATCAGTATTTCGCTCGGAGTTACGTCAACCGTGTGTGGGGCTATTTGTTCGGCCGAGGAATCATCGAGCCGATCGATGACATTCGAGCTGGTAATCCACCGACGAATCCGGAACTACTCGATTGGTTAACCAAAGAGTTCGTCGATCACGGGTTTGACACTCAGCATGTCTTCAAAGTGATTTGCAAGTCGCGCGTGTACCAGCATTCGGTTAAGGCGAATCGCTGGAACGAGGACGACGACATCAACAATTCCCATGCCTTACCCCGTCGCTTGCCTGCCGAGGTGCTATTTGATGCGATCCATGTGGCAACCGGCGCAACTCCGCGCATTCAAGGTGCTCCCACCGGCTTCCGCGCCGCCGAGTTGCCCGATGCGGGTGTGTCCGAGCCGTTCTTGGAGGACTTCGGCCGGCCGGTGCGGGAGAGCGCCTGCGAATGTGAACGTAGTTCCGGTATGGTCTTGGGACCGGTCATGAAACTGATCAATGGCCCGACCGTCGCGGACGCAATTGCTTCCCCCAATAACGCTCTCGCCCAATTGGTCGCTCAGCAAGCTGATGACCGCGTGGTGATCGAGGAGATGTTCCTGCGCTTCCTCGCTCGACGTCCAGCACCCGCCGAGATTGAACTAGGCTTGAAAGCGATCCAAGAAGCCGGGAACGATCACGAGAAACTGCTCGAAGAGTTACGAGCTTACGAAGCGAAGTTGGTAGAGCGTCAAGTAGCTTGGGAGAAAACGGCTGGACAGCCAACCGTTTGGACGCCGCTGGTGCCGCAGGAGTTTAAGTCTCAGGCCGGCGCCACGATCGCCAAGAAAGAGGACCACTCACTGCTCGTTTCCGGCACGCTGGCGAAGGATCTCTATACCGTGGTGGCTCCGACCGATCTGGCTGGGATCACCGGAATACGGCTAGAAGCACTAACCGATCCAGCGCTGCCGAGCAATGGACCTGGCCGTGCGGACAATGGCAATTTTGTGCTGCATGAACTGAAAATGACGGTAGCTCCCAAGTCGAATCCGGGTAAGCAAGAGCCGGTGATGTTACGCGGTGCGAACGCCACCTTCAGTCAGGACTCGCTGCCCGTGTCAGCAGCCGTGGATGGCAACGATGGGACCGGTTGGGCAATTTTCCCACAGGCGGGCAAGAATCAAACGGCAACATTCGAGACGGGCAGTCCGCTGCAGATCGAAGGTGGTGCGCTGCTCACCTTCACCCTGAACCAGCAGTTCCCCGACGGGAAACATCTGCTGGGTCGTTTCCGCTTGTCCGTGACCAACTCGACGGCTCCCTTTGAAAAAGGTGCCTTGCCGCCCGAAGTGACGGCGGCATTGGCAGTGGCGGCTGGCGAGCGAACGGCAGCTCACAAGCAGACGCTCACCAATTATTTCCGTTCGCTCGATGTGGGTTACCGCGAACGTACCGAAGCGATCGCCCGCAGTGCCGAACAGCAGAAGAATCGGCGACTACTGGGTGTGCAGGATCTCGCTTGGGCCTTGATCAACAATCCCGCGTTCCTGTTTAACCGCTAAGGGAGATAACGCTCAAAGCCTTTTCCATGTCGCGGAGCCTTGATCCTGCAGGAGAAAATCTATGAAAACAGTACAGGTCTATGACAAGCCGATGTGCTGCTCCACCGGCGTTTGTGGTCCAGACGTTGATCCCCTGCTTCCCAAGTTCGCTGCCGACCTGGACTGGCTTAAGAGCCAGGGCCACCAGGTCGAGCGTTACAATTTGGCCCAGCAGCCGCAGGCTTTCATCGAAAACAAAGAGATTCATCACTTGCTCAGCACCGCTGGAACCGACTGTCTGCCCATCGTTGTGGTGGATGGCAAGATCGCCAGCCAGCGTAGTTACCCTTCGCGGGAAGATCTCGCCAGCTGGGTCGCTGGTCTTGCGATAAATCTGGCCCTGCCCGTGGCAGCGCCCGATGGCGGCTGCTGTGGTACGAGCGGCTGCTGCTGAAGCCCTAGCGCAGCGTGCCAGTTATCAGCGTGCGGTTAGAACTCAAGTGGGAGGACGCATGAGGTTTTTAGATCATCCCACCCGTAATCTGTTCTTCACGGGCAAAGGCGGTGTCGGCAAAACGTCGGTGGCCTGTGCTACGGCAGTTAAACTAGCCGACGCAGGTAAGCAGGTCCTGCTCGTCTCGACCGACCCAGCCTCAAACCTGGATGAAGTGCTGGACGTTACGCTGGGAAATCATCCCACCGCGATTCCTGCTATTCCTTCCTTGTTTGCGATGAATCTGGATCCGGAGAAATCGGCCGCTGAGTATCGCGAACGCATGGTTGGGCCCTATCGC
This sequence comes from Pirellulaceae bacterium, assembly GCA_044235425.1. Classification (GTDB taxonomy): domain Bacteria; phylum Planctomycetota; class Planctomycetia; order Pirellulales; family Pirellulaceae; genus JBJSXJ01. The sequence goes on along the minus strand of JBIIHW010000052.1, from coordinate 20,933 downwards.
GGTTTGTTGCCAGAGGCAGCCGTGAAGAGCATGGAGGAGCAATTCTCAGGATCCTGCACGCTCGAGATCGCAGCTTTCGATGAGTTCTCGCACTTGCTTGGTGATCCAGCATCCACGGCTCAGTTCGATCATGTGATCTTTGATACGGCACCGACCGGACACACCTTGCGTTTGCTCACCTTGCCGTCCGCCTGGGATGGTTTCATGGCCAAAAATACGACGGGCACTAGCTGCCTCGGACCTTTGGCGGGACTGCAAGCTCAACAGCGGCTCTATCAGGATTCGGTCAAAGCGCTGGGCGATCCCGCAGTAACCACGCTCGTCCTCGTCGCGCGTGCTGACGCCAGTGCTCTTCGCGAAGCGGCACGTACCAGCAGTGAACTCGCGGAACTCGGCGTGCGCAATCAGCACCTCGTGATCAACGGGCTGTTCCACGCCATCGACTCGCACGATCCCTACGCTGTCGCTCTGCAGCAACGCGGCACGGAAGCGCTCGCCGCCATGCCTGACAGCTTGAAAGCGTTTCCACATACCAGCATTCCACTCAGTCCGAATGGAATTCTGGGAATCGACTCTCTTCGTCGCCTAGGGACTGTGGACTCCGCTTCGTTTTCCAAACCGATTGAACCTGTCACCGAACAAGTCGATAAACTGCCGCCACTCTCGGAATTGATTGATGACTTGGTGGCTCCTGGCCACGGCGTCATCTTAACCATGGGAAAGGGCGGTGTTGGTAAAACTACCGTGGCAGCAGCGGTCGCGGTGGCGATTGCCGAGCGTGGCTACGAAGTCCATCTATCCACAACCGATCCGGCAGCTCACGTCGCCGCCACTTTGAATGGCGAACAACCAACCAGCTTAACCGTCAGTCGCATCGACCCCGCAGCCGAAACCACCAAGTACTCGGCTGAGGTTCTGCGCAAGGCTGGCGCCCAACTCGATGCTCAAGGCAAAGCGCTCTTGGAGGAAGATCTGCGTTCGCCTTGTACGGCCGAGATTGCAGTCTTTCGAGCTTTTGCTGACGCAGTCGCCGCCGGCAAGAACAAGTTTGTCGTGCTCGATACCGCCCCTACCGGCCACACAGTTCTCTTGCTCGATTCGGCACTTGCCTATCACCGTGAAGTAACTCGCCAGTCAAGTGAAATGCCCGAAGCAGTCGAAAATCTTCTGCCGCGATTACGCGACCCGGATTTTACTCGAGTGCTGATCGTCGCTCTTCCCGAAGCGACACCTGTGCACGAAGCGGCCGCTCTGCAGCGAGACCTGCGGCGCGCTGGCATTGAGCCGTACGCGTGGGTTATCAATCAGGTGCTGAGTCCACTGCCACTTCAAGATCCATTGCTGAAGCAGCGCCAGTCTCAGGAGCTCAAGTACTTGCGCGAAGTCCAAGAGGTTCAGGCTCATCGAGTAGCGATCATCCCGTGGTGCATCGAGCCGCCCATTGGGCTTCAGGCTCTCAGCCGTCTCGGCCAAGCCCCAGGATCACTAGCCCTGCCAGTCTCACGCCAAGGCGCAAAGCTCACGAACAGGTGCTAAAGGCTCCCGACCTCTTTACTGAGCCTGCGGCGTCTTGAGCTTGGAGAGCTCTTTTTCAATCCGCTCGAGCCGCTGAAGGATTTTGTCCAGTTTCGTATCAACGTCATTGGCCTTCTCAGCGTTTGCCGGCGCTGGTTTTCCGGCTGCTTCCAGCGCCTGCTGAGCTTCGGCCGGCAAAGCGACGCCCGCCTTCTTCAGCAGGTCAGCGATGTCTAGCTGCACTCCAAGCGGATTATCGCCGGGTTTGCCACCAAACTCCGTTTCGCTTTCTTGAACTTTTCCATCGGGACCAATCGTGATGACCTTCATCTTACCCATGACTTGAGCCGACGCTTCGGCAGCAGCCTTCGCACCCTTGCCTGCCTTGCCCTTTGTCGCCTCAGCTTTCCCCGCGGCATTTTTTTCAAGTTCCTTGCGCACCTGGGCGGGAAGTTTTTCCAGGATCTCTTTGGGCAGGGCTTCGTCTAGCTCCTTGAATTCCTGGACTTCCGTTTTGCCATCCGGCCCCAGTACGATCACTTTGCCAAACGAGAATGTCTCCACTCCCCCATTCGATTTTTCTTTTCCCGCTGGGCCGCTGGATGAAGAGCTTTCGGCCTTTGAGCTTGCTGCTTTGGCAGACTTGTTTTCCGGCCGTCCGTTAATTTTTACTTGACCGTCTGAGTCGACGGTGACCGTGATGGTCGACTGAGCCGACGAGCTGGATTCAGCCTTTGCCGAAGCTTTCTCGTCCGCACTCACGATCGTTGTGATCGACATGGCAGTCCAAATCGCAGCGGAAAACAAGCCAAGTTGACGCATCGTAGATTCCTCTCGCAAGTAGCACTTCACCCGTGAACTAGTTCAATTGACATCATGCCTTTAGTGTACAGATCGAACCTATGGAGTGCTATCGCCCCAAAGGAGATCGAGGACAGTCATGGCCTTCGCCATGGGATTTGGGAGGCAGGGCGAAGGTGTTCCAGGGTCGGTTGTCGAATAGAAAAAAGTCCAGGCGGTTCCAGCGTCTGTCGGTGCTTTGGAAAGTCCCTGGGAGAGATTCGATCGACCTCGCTTCCTGAATGGCGGAGTCGCGGCATTCGACAGCCAAGTGTGAAACGCCTGGAACTCTCACCAAGCACGATCGCCAATTTACGGAGCGATGGGGATACCTCCACCGTGGCCAAGGAATTCCGCCTAGACGGGCGGAGCGGCACCCATGCCGCCGCTGTGCGATTCACTTCAGCAGCAGGGGCAGCGTCCCACGGAAATCCCGGATGGACCGAAAAATGTTGAGGTGCCATCTAAATGTCAACAAAGCGATGTTGGTGAAGAGGGCCGCTGAGGTTTCGGATGGTGCAGCGATTCTCAGCTATTAAACCTGATGTCAGGCACAAGTTTGACTTCGCTTGAAACGGCCGCCAATTGGTGTCCGACATGAATCGATGTTGTCGGTCGCAAGTCAACTCAACGAAGGCCCGGGAAGGGGAGGTATTATGGTTCCCAGCGCGGGCAACCCCGCTGCAGCGCGGTGATTTCGACCGACTCCATCATCACGTCATACAACTCGTGAAGCTGAACCGCTGGCTTGCCGGATTGAGCGTCCGCTTCGGCGCGGAATCGTTCTGGCATTGCGCCCTGGCTGTAACGCCAGTATTCCAGAATTGCGTCGCGTCGCGAAAAGAGTAGCCGTCTTGTCGGCAGACGATCACTCTTCGCTGAATTCACCGGCGCGGCAACGGGAAGTAGATTCCACAAGTCATTGTTGTGCCATAAGGTGAATGGAATCAGATGATCGATGGCAAAATCCGTACGTAGTTCTCGCCCTGTCCAGACACAGCGTTTGCCTGTCACGCCCTCAAAGATCTCGCGGGCAATACTGGTTTCGCGCTCCGGATCCGGCAACATCAACAGCCTTCCAATTGCCGCTTCCGGTTTAACAGCCCCTTGCGAGAGCCTCGACGTGAGCTCGGCCCAGCGCAGCACGAGTGCGTCCTGAATCCAGTGCCCCGTCAAGCATAGTTCACTCCACAGTTCAGAGGTAAGCAAAATTCGACCGCGCTCGTACTGGAAAAGCCGTCCGTCGCGCAATGAGCCTCCCGCGTAGGTTACCGGCCCCGAGCGAATCGCCTGATAGAGTTTTTTGCGAAGTGCGTCGAGAATCGGCCCGACCACGCTCGTCACTCGATTTTTCCGACGATCAACAGCATACGCCGAGAGGCCTCCCAATCCGCGATAGGCAGCGATCAATTCGTACAGATGTGGAGCAAACGACAGTTGATGTCGTTTGCACGTCCATTCACCGTTCATCTGCGGTAAAAATGTCAGAGACTCGAAGAGCGGCCAGTAGTACAAAATCCAACGCTCGGCGATCGGTTCAATGGATATCGCCACTCGTCCATCCTCGAGCCAGCGTGCACCATGAGGCTGAGTGAGCGCGAGATCGCAGAGGGCCCGAAAAAGAGCCAGTTTGTAGGTGGCAACTTTTTTGTCTCGGTTCAGAACAGACTCAACCATGTCGAGCGGCCTCGAAGCACCGGGCGAACGCAATTCGAACAGCAGCGTTGTCCAGTCAAAGCCTCGACCTCGGGAATCAGGTTCGGTCCAGCGTCCAATCTGCTGAAACCCTGTGCGTGCAAATAGAAGTGATAGTTCGTCACTGTTGATCGTCGTGCAGAGCCGCCCAAACTCATCGCGTGACGATTCATCCAGCCCTGGTCGCGACCCGGAAACCGTCACCAGCACTCGACCATGCGGATTCAAGAGATTCTTGATCGAGTAGACCGCGTCGAAGAATTGCGATGTCGTCAGGTGTTGCCAGACGGCCGAACAAAGGACGCCGTCGAACTTCCCTCCCAGCTCTGGTAATCCGTTGGGTAGTTCGCCCGCAAGAACTCTGCCAGCCAGTTCGGGGTGGAACTGCACGGACAACGCTCGCAGAGCTGCCGTTGGCTCGACGCCCAGCGCGTCATAACCACGCAGTAGAAGTCGAGCCAGATCGCGGCCTGAACCGGAGCCGATGTCTAGCACTCGCGCACCCTCGGGAAACGCCACGGCAAACAGACGCTCGCGCCCGGAGAGTGCTTCCCAGCCATGAGCTACCTTAGCGGCGTGCGTTTCGTAGAATCCCGCGGTTGATTCATCCACAGCTTGTTGCGTTCTCAGAAACCAATTGTCACGCGACATCTGCCGGATCGATGGCACCCCAAAGAGCACGACTCAAGGGGATTTAGTCCCGTAAATGCCGCTTAGGCTATGAGGAAATCATTCCCTGATCAATCGTGTACGGCGGTATGCTCGTATTTTTTTGTTTTCATCTTTACTTCCTTCTACATCGTTTATCATGGCACGTCGTTCTGGGGTGGTCATGATCGGCCGACCATCACCTGGAAAGAGCGAGTCATCCGTTGCTCGTTGCCGCCCGATTTTTATGAACGTTACCTGCGATGGAAGAATCCTGAGGAGAATGTTTAATGTCCGCTTCCCTGCCAGAAACCAGCTCAGCATCCGTTTCCGCCAATCCGCAGTTCATCATGATTGGTGGCTTTCTGGGAGCGGGCAAGACGACTACGATCGCACAACTCGCTCGTCATTTTCAATCTCAGGGAAAGCACGTCGTTATCGTGACCAACGATCAGGCGACTGATTTGGTTGACACCAATCTATTGCGTTCCGCTGGATTTGATGTGGGCGAAGTGGCGGGTTCCTGCTTCTGCTGTAACTTCAACGAACTCACCAGCACTGTTGAACGCCTGGGAGCTGATCGTCGCCCCGATGTCATTTTGGCGGAACCGGTCGGCAGTTGTACGGACCTCGTCGCCACCGTCATTCGGCCCCTCCAGCAGATCTATGCTCAACCCTTCGACATTGCGCCGTACGGAGTGATTCTAAAGCCCAGCCACGGTCTGAAGATCCTGCGGAACTCAACGCAGGGCGGCTTTTCACCGCAGGCTGAGTACATCTTCCGCAAACAAATTGAGGAAGCCGATTTTGTGATCGTCAATCGCATCGACGAACTATCGGCCGCTGAAATCGACGAACTCGCTCAACTGCTGGCCGTTCAGTTTCCCGGTCGGCCTGTCGTAAAGATGTCGGCCAAGACTGGAGCCGGTTTGGACCACTTGTGTGAATTCCTCAGCGTAACCGGGGAATCCGGCCGTCAATTGATGGAAGTGGACTATGACGTTTATGCGGCCGGTGAGGCGGAACTGGGGTGGCTCAATAGCCAAGTCACGCTGCAGTCGGCCACGGTCTTCCAACTCGACGAACTCCTGCTTGCGCTCTTGCATCGCTTACGCCAGGAACTCACTCAGCAGTCAGCCGAAACGGCGCACTTGAAAGTGATCGGCATCTGGGAAGGGTTCTATGGCGTGGCCAATTTGGTGAGTAACTCGACGGAACCTGCGTTATCGCTACCGTCGAACTGTCAAACTCGCCAAGCCGACATCGTCGTGAATGCCCGGGTGGCGATCGACCCCGAAGGACTAACGGCACTTGTGCGTGCTGCGATTGAATCCGAGGCCGCTCGTATCGGTGCCCAAGCGACAATTAACACGCTGCAGAGTTTTCGGCCGGGACGTCCCGTGCCCACGCATCGCATTCTCTCCCGGTAGTGGCCAGCCTGCTCTCCCGGTAGTGGCAAGCCTGGCCCTCAGGCTTTATCATTTAGCCCTTCAGTTTGGTCGATTTCCTCCCCCCAAGTTTCAACTGTTGAGTGTTCATTGCCATGGCTCGAAAAGGCTCTGCGTTTGCTGGTTTGTCGGTCGCGATTGTTACTCCTTTGCGTAACGGAGAAGTTGATTACGCAGCGCTGCGGCAGCAGGTAGATTTTCAAGTGGCAGCGGGAACAACGTGTCTTTGTCCGGTCGGAACAACGGGTGAATCTCCGACCCTCACCCATGACGAACACGAGCGAGTGATTGCGGCCGTGGTGGAGGCGGCGGCAGGCCGCATTAAAGTGATGGCGGGAACGGGCTCGAACAGCACCGCCGAAGCGCTGCGTTTGACCAAGTCGGCTGCTAAGGCTGGTGCCGACGCCTCGCTGCAAGTTGCTCCCTACTACAACAAGCCGACTCAAGAAGGTTTTTATCAGCACTTCAAAGCGGTGGCCGAAGCCGTGGACATTCCCATTTGCGTCTACAACATCCCCGGACGAACCGCGAAGAACATCGAGCCGGAAACCATCGCTCGCCTCGCCGAGATTCCCAATATCACGATGGTGAAAGAGGCGACTGGTTCGCTCGACCAAGCCTCTCAGATTCTCGCAACGACAAATCTCACCGTACTCAGCGGTGACGATAGTTTGACCTTACCTTTGCTCTCTGTCGGCGGTGAAGGAGTAATCTCGGTCGTGGGCAATATTGTCCCGCAAGACATGATCGCTTTACTGCAGGCGTTCGCTCAGGGAAATGCCGCCGAGGCCTGTCGCTGGCACCATAAACTTTTCCCGCTCTGTCGGGACATGCTGGGGCTGTCGACAAATCCGATTCCGATCAAAGCGGCGATGAAGCTGCTCGGACGCGACACGGGTGAGTTGCGATTGCCGATGACGCCACTGGATGCCGCGTCCGAAACTCGCCTGCGCAAAACGCTGCAGACGTATGGACTGCTCAAATAAAGACACATCCGTTCGAGAATGCGCTTTTCCAGTGCCTGTGGGCATCACGGTCACGCCTCGGTGACCGGGCATCCACGCCGCCACCGCCGCTTGCTGTTCTGCTCGTAAATCGCGAAGCGCCAGCTGCGGCCATGTCAGCGACTGCCATCGTGGCACATGATCCACGAACGACCCCGCGGGGGAACTGTCATTGAAGGCTGTTGTCCGTGGCGCAGGGGTAAATCGTTCGAGCTGCTGTGCGAGAATCGCACAAATCGACGCATACTGTACCGCGTCGCTGCGATAGTTAAGGGATCGCGTATCCCAGGTAAAATACGATGCTAAGGTGGATGATCGCTCCACGAATCCTCGCGGAGCATTCGTAAGCGTCAAAGTACCTTGAGAGAAGTTGAGTTCCACGTTTGCTGACTCTCCACTACTCAGCATGAATCTCCAGCCTGACGCTCCCGCTCGACAAACCAGTCAGATAGCTATCCCGTAACATCGACCAGATCTCCGGTAAACCAGCCGCTGTTCCCTCACAACTCTACTCTTCGCCCGTTAATCACGCTACGCTACCAGCATGCCGCGCGTAAGCTCGGGGTGAACTCTTTTTTCTTGTCCCATCCTGGTAGATCATGACAGCTCGTTTTAGTGCCGCAGCCGATCCCGATTCGCGTGGAAGCCCAGGATCCAATCAGCCTCGCAGCGCGTTGGTGCTGGTAATCGACGGTCTGCATGCTGGATTTCTAGGTCCCTACGGCAACACTTGGGTGGACACGCCCGGTTGGAATCGCCTGGCCACGCAGTCCAACTTGTGGGAATTCGCACTCGCTGATGCGGCCTCACTTACCGAAATCTACGATTCCTATTGGAGCGGCAGTCACGCTGCTGTTCGTCGCCGCCAAGCACAGCAGCCAGCAGGTGCTGACTTCGCCTTCGACAGCACCAAGCAACGCTCGATCTGGTTGCCACAGCAGCTCGAAAAACTTGCGATTCATACCAATTTACTGACCGACGATCTGGCGATTGCGCAGCATGTGGCCGCTCAACAGTTCGGCGAACTGCTCATGTTGGAACAGGATTCTCGCGAAGAGACTGCTCCCGATCTCGACAGCACCCGTATCGGCAACTTTCTATCGGCGACGCTCGACCAGTGGGAGTCGTTGACGCAGCCGAGTCTCTTGTGGTGCCACTCACGGGGACTTAACGATCTCTGGGATGCACCGTGGGAACTCCGCCAACGACTGGCGGATGACGAAGATCCCACACCACCAGAGTTCGTACTGCCGGTCCATCGTCACTTGCCCGAGCGGTTCGATCCCGATGAGTTGCTGGGGATCAGCCAAGCATACGGTGGGCAAGTCGTAGCGCTCGACATCTGCCTTGATGCCTGGCTGGAGGAATTTCAAGCTCTGGCCGATGCTCGCAACACGCTGCTGATCGTGACTGCCGCTCGTAGTTATCCGCTGGGTGAGCATCGCCGGATTGGATACGGACAAGAATCGCTGCATGGGGAATTGCTTCATGTGCCGCTTTTTGTGCGATTCCCCCATGCGGATCGGCAATTGACGCGTCGCCGTGAGTTTGTTCAACCAGCCGATCTCTACGCGACGCTACTGGACTGGTTTCGAGCTCCGCCGCGCGGGCAGACGGCAAGTGAGCCAGCCGCGATTTGGGGACGCAGTTTGTTGGTCCCGCAAGACGGTGCCGATCATTCGAACCTTGCAGTCGCCGTGGCAGAGGCTCAGCTGGCGGTACGAACTCCCGCTTGGTTCCTCACCGAGCATTCGCGTGGTGAGGAGGTCCACACCGAGTTGTTCGCCAAGCCTGACGATCGTTGGGAGGCCAATGAGATCGCTCGGCGTTGCCCCGAAATTGTCCAGCAGCTCCGGGACTTGGGTAAGGCGGTTGAGCTGGGTGATCGGGACTCGTTGCCAAGCTTGGACGAAGTGCTGGTCTCCGGTCTGGAATAATCAGAGAATCATAATGCTTCGGTAGCTGGAGCGGTGGTGCCGCAGCCGGTTGTTCGGCCCCACTCATCATCGCGAATTTGGTATTTTTCGACAAGTCGATAGAGTTTACGGCGGTCGACGCCCAGCGATTTGGCGGCACGAGTTTTATTACCAGCGACGCGGCGCATCACTTCTACCACCTTGCCACGTTCCATGGTCGCTAAGTCGTCGGTACTCACCATGGTCGACCTTGGTTCCGCCGTTAATTTCGTGGGCGGTGCCTGCTCGCCCTGAATCTCACGTGGTAAATCGACGATGCGGATGAGGTGATCGTCGGCCATGATCTTCGCTCGTTCCAGCGCATTGATTAACTGCCGAACATTACCTGGCCAGGAGTAACGCTGAAGTAACTGAGCGGCTGCTGGCTCAATCTCCCAAGCCGAACCGAGGAAATGATGAATCAGGAGTGGCAGATCACCCGAGCGTTCGCGCAGGGGTGGCAACTCCAGTGACATCACATTGATGCGATAAAAGAGATCCTCGCGAAACCGTCCCGCTGCCACTTCCGCTGACAGATTGCGATTGGTGGCTGCGAGTAATCGCACATCCACGCGACGCTCTTTAATCGAACCAATGCGACGGAGTGAACCATCTTCCAGCACGCGCAGCAACTTAGCCTGTAGCGAACCGGGTAGCTCACCAATTTCATCGATGAATAATGTGCCGCTATCCGCCACTTCGAAGAGCCCCGGCTTGGCATTGACCGCTCCCGTGAAGGCTCCCTTTTCATGTCCGAAGAGTTCGCTTTCGAGTAGAGTTTCGGGCAGTGCGGCACAGTTGATGACCACCATCGGCTTGCTGGCCCGAGGGCTACACTGATGCAGCGCACGAGCAACAAGCTCTTTACCAGTACCCGATTCACCTTGAATGAGAATGGCGCGGTTGCTCGGGCCCGCTCGCTCGATCAATCGATACACCTCCTGCATCGCGGCGGATTGACCCACCATCTCCCCACTCGGTTGACTCCGCGCCAGGAGTGTTCGCAGCTGACGATTCTCTTTGGTGAGCCGATGATGGGCCACGGCTTTTTCAACAAGCAGTTCGAGTTCTTTGAAGGGAAACGGCTTGGTGAGATAGTCGAACGCCCCTAGCTTCATCGAAGCTACGGCGGTTTCAATCGTCGCTTGGCCCGTTAAGATAACGACCTCGCATTCGACTTGCTGGATTTTGATTTTTTCGAGTAGTTGCAAGCCGGACATGCCGGGCATAATCATGTCGACAATCGCCACATCGAATTCCCGACGCTGGAGTACCTCCAATGCTTCATCACCACGTGATGCTTGATCGACATGAAAGCCACGCTGGGTGAACCAGCGTACTGCGGCTTCGCGGAATTCATGATCGTCATCCACAATCAACAGGTCGATTGGTTTCGTCTCGGACATGGGAGCTCGCGATAATGAGGCCTACCTGAAGTAACCACGTAGCGGAATTTAGAACGCGAGCCGTTTCTGTGTTAGCCCGGCGTTCGCCATCCTTTACTCCCTGTTTGGCACTCGAATTGCTTTAGTTAGTACTCGCTCAAAACGTGATCCATCAGCTGTCAGTGCAGTCTCGCAGAAGCTGCAACTCGTGCCTCGTTTGCGAAGGTTTTCCGCATGAAATCGCTACCCATCGACAACATCGATACCACGAATGAGCACTTACTTGCGGCGCTGCATGAGCCGAGTTTCTATCCCGATCCGACGACGGCGGTTGAATTGCGTGAGACCCACATCTCGTGGGTGTTTCTTACGGATCGCTATGCCTACAAGCTCAAGAAGCCTGTACGGTTTGATTTTCTCGACTTCAGCACGTTGGAACGTCGACGAGTGGCTTGTGAGGCGGAACTGCGTTTAAATCGTCGGTTAGCATCTGAAATCTATCTCGATGTATTGGCCGTCGTGCGGGATGAACAGGATCAATTGAAGCTCGTCCCAACCATACAAGGGAGCGAATCTCGACCAAGCCTGACTTTCGAACAACCGTCAGCGCCGAATGACACGATTATCGATTACCTCGTGAAGATGCGACGGTTACCCGACCAGCAAGCACTTGATCAATTAATCACTGCCGGACAGGTCACATCGGCGCATGTGGAAAGAATTGCGAAGCGATTGCTGGATTTCTACCGCCAGCAACCGCCTCTGACGCTGGCGTGCGACGATTATCGGCGTGCGATCAGCGAGCATGTCGTGGCGAATGCCACCGAACTGCTACAGCCTCAACATGAGCTCGACGTGACAATCGTCCAGCGTATTCATGCTGCTCAGCAGCGTTTACTTTTGCTTCACCCCGCTTGGTGGGATGCCCGCGTGTGCGATGGACGAGTGATTGATGGCCATGGCGATCTGCGACCAGAGCATGTCTATATCAATAGCCGAGTGGTCGTGATCGACGCCTTGGAGTTCAGTCGCGAATTACGACAAATCGATGTGCTTGACGAGCTGGGATTCCTGGCCATGGAATGCGGCGTACAGGGGGCGTCCGAAATCGGTGAGCAAATCTTGCGGCGTTATCAAGACGAACTGAATGATCATCCACCAGAAGCGCTCGTCCGGTTTTACGAAAGTTATCGAGCGATGGTCCGAGCGAAGGTGGCGGTGCTGCGAGCGCACCAGTTAACCGGTGCGGCGCAAGTCGCCGCCAGGCAACTCACGCAGCGGTATCTGGACTGGGCCGACGAGCGACTCGGACGCTGGTTGCCAGCATCGCTGATCCTCGTAAGTGGTCTCTCGGGGACCGGAAAATCGGTCGTCGCCAAGGCGATCGCGGAACGCTATCAGGGACGATTGCTCTCCACCGATCAGCTGCGTTTGGAGGAGTTGCCCAAAGAACAAAAGGTATCAGAGACTGCGGAGGCTTATGGAACGGCACGCTATGCACCGGAGCAACGCGATGAGGTTTACAAGCGAATGCTGAGGAACGCTGCCATAGCGCTGGCGACGGAGCGATTCGTCATACTCGACGGTACTTTTCTGCGATCGCAGTGGATTGAGGCGGCCCGGGAATTAGCTGCTGAACATCATGGGGAGTTTCTGCTGATACGCTGTGAATGTCCACTGGAAGTTGCCCGCGAGCGAGTGCTGCAGCGCTCCGCTCGCGGTGACTCGACATCCGAGATGACAGCGGAGTTGTTGGAGCGTCAATATGCGGAGACGCCAGCCGATTGGGAGCAGCAGCCGCATCTGAGACTGGACACTACGCAGTCGCTTGCCGAACTTCTAGCGGCGGTCGATGATCGCTGTCGCTTGTGGATGAGTGTGCAGCCAGATCAGCGATAAGGCAAATGCGTTGCGGTTGAGCGCGACGAGTTCATTCGGTGGATTGGCGATTTGCAGCGCGCGTCCGGTATCGCTCAATCGCGCGCCACACCGCTTCATCCATGTTCAGGAAATCGGTCATTCGGGATGATCCTTCGGCTGTCATTCGGGATGTCCTCATCATCGGATCTATGGTCCGAGGTAAATGAACTGGCGGGAATCACGAGCTTGGGGTAAGCGTCAGTTGCCATTCCTGGCGATGAGCCCAGTCGTCATGGTATCAGGCACAGTGGTTGCAACGAGCTTTGGTCGTAGCTCGACACGCAGATGGATCATGACTGCCGTGACGACGTGAGCGACTTGAAGTGTTTGTTGTACAGGTGTCAAGTATTACTAAGGGGAGAAATCGCAATGTTTCGATCGATGATTCCGTGGTCGGGCCGCTGGCCTGCATTGGCAACGATGGACTGGGAACTGCCGGGCGTCTTGGAGCGGATGTTTGGCCCCGAGGAAGCTCGGTTTCTCGCGGAAGGTTTCACGCCCCGCACGAACATCGCTGAAACTCCTGAAGCGATGGAAGTGACCATCGAACTGCCTGGTATGAAGCCCGACGAATTTCATGTCGAAGTTCACGAAAATGAACTTTGGATCACAGGCGAGAAGAAAGAAGAAAAAGAGGAAAAAGGAAAAACCTATCACCGCATGGAGCGGCGCTATGGGGAATTCAAACGCATCATCCCCTTGCCTGCCAATATGAATCCAGATCGCGTGAACGCGGAGTACAAGGAAGGAGTATTGCGGGTGGCGATTGGTAAGCGGGAAGAGGCGAAAGTCAAGCAGATCGCCGTGACGGCCGCGTAGGCTGGTCTCGGCATGAGTTCACTTTAAAAAGCGGAACGGCGCAAGCCGTCCGGTGAAGCGGTGAAACGGTTACTCCGAATTCACCGGAGGGCTTGCGCCCTGCCGCTACGATTGGTCACGGTATGAGGTTGCATAAAAAAGTGGAACGGCGCAAGCCGTCCGGTGATGCGTTGAAACGGTTACTCCGAATTCACCGGAGGGCTTGCGCCCTGCCGCTACGATGGACTCAAAATCACCGGAGGGGTAAACAATGAACATCCATGAATCGGTTTTCGGTCCGGAACTTAGTCGACCGCAGGAGGACGCACCTCCCACACCTCAACCGCCACCAGGTCCAATGCAGGAGCCGACCGAGCGATGGTCTGAGATTCAGTTCTTGGGGAAGAGCGATGTGATGCAGGATCTCCAGCGACGACTCGACATGGCCGCTTCCTGTGATGCGCCGGTGATACTGGTCGGTGAAGGCGGAACCGGCAAGAGCTTGGCGGCACGCTACATTCATGGACATAGTGCTCGAGCGTCTCACGAAGCACGGATTGTCAATTGTGCGGCACTTCCCGATTGGCTGCTCGAAAGCGAGCTCTTCGGTCATATCGCTGGTGCGTTGCCAGGTACAACCCAGGACAAGACGGGTGCTTTTGAACTCGCTTACCAAGGTACGTTGATCATTGAATCAGTGGATGCGATGAGTGCCGAGTTGCAGCAAAAGCTGGCACGGACGATTCAGCATCACGAGATTTGGCGAGTGGGTGCGACCGAAGCCACTCCAATTCATGTGCGAGTAATTATGACGCTCACCCACGACGTCGCGCCGGGGCCCGCCTTACTCACACCAACTTCGGGACCGCTCGACCAGATCGGCGCGTTCACGATCCGTCTGCCGGCGCTGCGCGAGTATCGACAGGATATTCCACGATTAGCGGAAGCGTTTTTGCAACGCTTTCAATCCCGCTGGTCCGCTCGCCCCGCGACTCTTGCCTGGGAGACGATCGCCTGCTTGCTCGGAAATGACTGGCCCGGCAATGTGCGACAACTGCGAGAAGCGGTGGAATTGGCGGCAGCACAGGTGCATGGCGAGCGTCTGCTGGCGACCGATTTGCCGGCGAATCTCCGTACCACACGGTTACCCGGTCCACTGCCGCTGGATACCTCCGGCAAGCTCGATGCCAAGCTGGCCGAAAAACGGGAAGCTCTCGTCGGCGCTCTCGAACGTGCTCATGGTAATCGCACGATTGCGGCAAAACTGCTGGGAGTGAGTCGAGTGACATTGTGGAAACGGATGCGGCAGTTGCAAGTTGACTAGTCGATGCAGGGGCGGAGTTCCTGGCAGTCTGGATTTGTAACCGAACATGGATGGTATGTGTTGACTGAACCTAGAGAGGGAGTGAGGCATGTCGATTCATCGAGTGTGTGCGCGGCAAGTGGATTTAGCGGAGCCACGCGAATGTACGCAAGTCGCTGCCGCTCGCATGAACGCTCGCAATGTCGGCAGTTTGATCGTGGTGAATGAAGCGGGGCAACCGATTGGCATCGTGACCGATCGCGATTTGGCGGTCAAAGTACTCGCCCAAGGACTCGACCCGTTCACCACCCTCATCGGTGACGTCATGACGAGTTGTCCCAGGGCGATTGGCGAGGATGCGACCATTGAGGAGGCCTTGGCAGCCATGCGTGCGGGCCCCTATCGCCGACTGCCAGTGGTGGACACCGGCGGAAAACTGCTCGGCGTCGTCAGTGTTGATGACGTGCTGGAACTGTTAGCCGAGGAGTTCGCTCAAATCGGTTTACTCCTGCGGCGGGAGAGTCCCGCGATCCTGGCGCGAGCGTGAGGAGGTTTGGGACGCAGAAAGGTGTATCGGGACGGCGGAGAGGTGTCGGGACGGCGGAGAGGTGTCGGGACTCAGAAAGAGTGAAAAACACAGAGGCACGGAGGGCACGGAGAGTAAGACACCCTGAATCCTCTATGCCCTTCTCGACTCTGTGTTTCCTAATCCCTACTTCCCCTACTTTCCCTTCTTAAACTCATCGAAAAACATCTCACTTGGTGGCTACCCTTGCGGGATTCTTCGAATTGCTAGAATGTGCATCGCACTGGGGTCGTGGCAGGTGCCTCGTCCAACGCGGTTTATTGTTCCAAGCGAAAAGAAGAATCGTTCATGCAACCGATCTCTGGGAAACAGATTCAAAATCAATTGCAATGGCGTTATGCGACGAAGAAGTTCGATTCCACCAGGAAAATCTCGGCGGCTGATTGGGCGGTTTTAGAACAGGTGTTAGTGCTGACGCCGTCGAGTTTTGGATTACAGCCCTGGAAGTTTTTCGTTGTGACCAGCCCACAGCTTAAAGCCCAGCTTCCTGCCGCCTCGTGGGGACAGAAGCAGCCCGAAGAGTGCTCGCACATGGTCGTGTTAGCGGCGCGTCATCCCACGGAAGAGCGCGACCTGGACCGCTTTATCCAGCGAACAGCGGAAGTGCGAGGGCTGACAACGGATTCGTTAGCGGGTTTTCGAAAGATGTTAGCGGGTAGTTTGGCGAGTGGCGGGATTGGCAGTTTGGACTGGGCGGGTCGGCAGGTTTACATCGCACTTGGTCAGTTCATGGCCTGCGCGGCGATGATGGGCATCGACACCTGTCCGATGGAGGGGATCAATCCGGCGAAGTACGACGAGATCTTGGGGATTCGGGAAGAGGGCTACACGACTTGTGTGGGCTGTGCGGCCGGATATCGAGCGGTGGATGACAAATATGCGGAGCTAGCCAAAGTTCGCTACGACGTGGCGGAAGTGATCACGCATCGGTAACCGTTCCGCCTGTTGCCCGAGGCTTTTTACCCGGTGGTCGTACGGGCTCTGTGAGGTCATGGCGACCGTTCTTGGTGGTGGGGGGGGCGTTGTTTGGCAAAAAATCCTATTTAGTTGTCAAAAGTCGCGAACCTCCAGCGATTCTTAGGTGCCTTACTTGCCAGCACATAGGAGCCCCAACACCGATGAACGCGCGACAACTGGAAAAACTGGGACTGGATCCATTTTGTATTCCGACCGCGATTCGCACCATCTCGAAGCTGGCATCGCAAGCAGCGCTGCGAGGCAAGGAGATTGAAACCCGCGTTAAGGATTTGATCGCTCGCCCCGATCTTTATGTTTCAGATCCGGGCTGGGGCGAATTGGCGCAGGCGGTGATCGACAGTCAGAAAGCAGGCCCATCGCTGGCTGAATTGCCTAGTATCCCGTATCCCACCTGGGGCTCGGAGATTGATCCTGCCGCGCATTCGCAAATGGGACAGGCGTGTCGGTTGCCGATGGCCGTGGGGGGAGCGCTGATGCCAGACGCTCACGTGGGGTATGGTCTGCCGATTGGTGGCGTGTTGGCACTTAAGAATGCTGTCGTGCCCTATGCCGTCGGTGTGGATATCGCCTGTCGCATGAAGTTATCGGTCGTGGATGTACCGCCCTCGGAGTTGTCCGGGCGTTATCAACGATTTGAAAATGCGCTCCAGCAAGGCACTCGCTTTGGCGTCGGTAGCGAACATGCGTCACCTCAAGATCATCCGGTGATGGATGAGGACTGGACGATCACTCGCATCACGCGTGAGAAAAAAGATATTGCTCACAAGCAATTGGGGACCAGCGGATCGGGCAATCACTTCGTGGAATTCGGAGTGTTAAAGCTGCAGCAGGCTTGTCCCGAATTGGGGTTACAGCCGGGGGAATACACGGCTCTTTTAAGCCATAGTGGCAGTCGTGGATCGGGGGCTGCGGTCTGCTCCACCTATAGCAGCATCGCGCGCAGTCAACTGCCGGCGAAGTATCAGGAGCAATTCGGATATCTGGCATGGCTCAGCATGGACTCTGTCGAAGGCCAGGAATACTGGGCGGCGATGAATCTGATGGGTGAATATGCTGCCGCTAATCATGATGTGATTCATCGCCTTGTCACTCGACTGCTGGGCGCGCGGATCATTGGCGGAGTGGAAAATCATCATAATTTTGCTTGGAAAGAAAATCATGGTGGCCAGGAGGTGATTGTGCATCGCAAGGGAGCGACACCCGCGGGCGCCGGTGTGATGGGCATCATTCCCGGCTCCATGGGGACTCCCGGATTCGTCGTACGTGGAAAAGGAAATGCCGCCAGCCTCGATTCCGCTTCTCATGGTGCAGGACGATGTATGAGTCGCAAGGCGGCGCGCGACCAGTATCGCTGGCGCTCGGTGCGCGATCGCCTGGCGGAACAGGGAATTCGAGTCTTATCGGCGGGCGCTGACGAGGCGCCAGGGGTCTACAAAGACATTCACAAGGTGATGGCCGCGCAGTCCGATCTCGTCGATATTGTCGCTCAATTTGATCCAAAAATTGTCAAAATGTGTGACGATGGCAGCGCTGCTGAAGATTGACTTGCCATCAAAAAATTTTTGAATCACCACGTGCGAACGCGTGAATTGGCTCGTCGCGGATTGCGGGCTCAACCTGATTGGAATTTACCGAGCCGTTAAAAATTATCGCTGTAATCAATCGTAATCTCCTCCCCGGCCGCGATATCGCGCAGGGCAATCCATTTCCCATCGTGGGTGGCATTGGGGTTGGAGGAGTGATTGAGGAACCAGCCGATTTCCATCTGTGCGAAATTGTGTGGCACGCACACATACTCTCGTCGCTCAATGCCATACGTCAGACAGAAAGCTTTAAGCTGCGGATTGAGCTCCATTTCCTCATAGCGAATCCGACGTACCGTGTCGTCGTAGAACATGGCCAGATAGGCCCCTTTGGCGACGGGATGAGTGACGAAAACGCCGACGCCGGCAATTCCCGAAGGGCGTAGCACGAAGGAGAGCTCGTCGGTCTCGCGTGGAGTTTGGCTAAGCGGGATCTCCACAAACGTCATGTTGTCCGGACGTGGTTTGAGACCGGGATCGGGAGTGGTCACGTGGGGCTCCTGAACTACCAAGTGGCGTTGCCTGGACACCGAACAAGGGGGCTGGCGAACGTTGAAAACCGAGCGTATTCCGCCCAGGTTACCGAGAGCATCAATAAAGTGTCAATTGAAAACTACGCCGCTTCCCTGACTCTCATCAATTCAAAAACTCCATGCTAGTTGTCCAGCTCAACTTCCTGCCCGCGATTATACCTGCGAGATCGGTTCTCAACGTGAGGCCCATGACACAGTGTTTGCTTTTGACGAGAAAGAGTTATGAACAACACCATTGATAGCAGCTGGAATTGGTTAGGCCGAAGACAGGTCTTCAGGAACTGCTTGGCAATTCTGGGACTTTTACTGATTTCCGACTGCCAGGCTGTGAGAGGGGCCACATACCATAGCCAAATTTTTTACGGCAAAGACTTTCAGGGACAGCCGATTGTCGACAATTACTTGGCCCGCCTCAGTGACAATGGCCAGGCGATTGGATACCTGTCGCTGCCAGGTCAAAGTCAACTCACTTCGATCTATAGCCCCGTAGCAGGTCATACATTACTGGGTGTATCTAACCCTTATTACTGGCTTTCTTATAGGTCGTACCGAATCAACAACTCGGGGACAGTAATGTGGACGGACTACGACGAGAACTATGAACCAGTCCCCACTCTGTATATAAATGGAACGTTGACCTTTCCCAATCTGGGAGAGGGGCAATTCACGTTTCTAGATCTGAATAACAACAACGAAATCCTTGGAATTGCCGTTCGTGGAACCTATGGCGAACCGGATTTTGAGGTGGTGCCATTCGTCTATTCGAATGGGATCGTGACCGACTTGCC
Organism: Pirellulaceae bacterium; assembly: GCA_044235425.1. Lineage (GTDB taxonomy): Bacteria > Planctomycetota > Planctomycetia > Pirellulales > Pirellulaceae > JBJSXJ01. The sequence goes on along the minus strand of JBIIHW010000052.1, from coordinate 1,954 downwards.
AAAACTAGGGAATCTGGAACTCCATCCGATTGGTATTAACGATCAGGGTTTGACCTCATTTTTCTCGAGTGAGGTTCTTGTTGATACGCCCGAAGAGTACGTTTCGCGTTTTGCTGGCATGCAGATACATAGAATCGGTACCTCAACCTATACACGGCTGACCGACCTCAACCTTCTTGGTGATGAATTGAGTATTTCTGCCCCGGTGTTTACTGCCGACGGCGGCATCTATACCTACGTGGAAGATTTCCTACTGGACCCTAATGATCCTTACTATTACCCGGTTATCAGCAAGCGAATTGCGTTCTACAACGAAGATGGCTCGATTAAATCTGTGACTTCGTTGCCACTGGACTATTACGGTTTCCATGCGAATAACGCTCAAGATATCGTGGCCATAAATGATAAGCTTCAGATTTCGCACTGGGATGGTTCACAGTGGACGCAAATCGGCAGCAATCTCCCCAAGACATCCAAGATCGCCACTATTGATGGCTATAATTCACAGGGTACGATCATCGGGCTGGCGTATGACCTGCCGGGATTGCCGGAGTATTTGATGGTGGGATTTTATGCGACGCCCGTACCGGAACCGAGTTCCATCGTGGTTCTCGGGGGCTTAATGATCGCCGTGAGCTTCCGCTGGAGGAGCAGTCATCACCGCCGGCGGTAAAGGTGGCGGTTGTGGTGAGTGAGCGATGAGTGAGCGATGAGTGAGCGCAGGGCACCACGGAGTGCTCCTGTAGGTGAGGAAAAGATGCTAATAACCAGAAAAAAAGTGCTATGTGCTTGTTCGTTCGTCGTATTGATGCTGGGGCTCTGTGGCAATGTACAAGCGCAGCGTATACCGCGTCTGCCACGGCTTCATTTTAATAACAAGAATAAAGTCGAGCAGAACATTTGGAAAGAAGGGTATCGTTTAGAGATATACGAAAAGGTTTCACACGAATTGGCCGTCAATGTAATGGGTATCCAGGGCACAACAGAAGTTGCGTTCTCGTACCAGCTGTATCAGTTGCTGGGGTGGAGTCTTTGGACGCGGAATGGGCACTATATTCTTTTGGTTGATGGGCGTCGGCACGTTGAGCCCACGGAGGATCAGTGGCGAGCGTTGATTGGAGATTTGCCCACTTCCAGGTTTAGTAAGCCGATTTGGTATCAAATACCGACTTGGCCTATCTTTCTGGGAGTCTTTGTCACCTACAAAGCGGCTCGCAGGTTTGTGTTTCAAACGGAACAGGAAAAGCTCAAAATCCTCGGGCGAGATCGTCGCTATCAGGTGGCACGGGAGACGTTTTTCAGAAACGAAGAGGGGGAAGAAGTGTTAGTCACCCGCTTAGATGACCGCCGTTACGCGACCGCCAAAAATGTGTTACTCGATCAGGGAGTGCAGCCCAACAAAGCGGATACCAATCTACAACTGCTGCTACAAGCCGAGATCAAAGAGAACAATCGGTGGATTACACAGGGATTCCAGAGTGGTGAAGCACTCGAGGAGCGGGAGAAGTGGGAGGACTGTGTGGAGTTGTATTCGGAGCTCGCCAAACTTATCCCACTGGACGACGCTCGACAGCAGAAAGCGAAAGAGCGTCTCGATTTAGCTAAGCGGATGCTTGCCGTGACTCAGCCTTACCGCTCGACCACCTCGGCCATTGCAACGAATGAGGACGATGAGGCCGTACCGGGCGACGAGCGGTAACCTAAGAAGTCGTTTCCCCGACTGGCATGAAGCCAGTCGAGGGCTGCTCTTGCCCCGGCCCAATCGAGACCTGCCCACGTCCCGACCTTGCGTCGGGCGAGGCGCTGACTTCCTCGGTTACTATGCGACGAGCGGTAACCAAGGAAGTCGTTTCCCCGTAACCGTTCACCACCACCAGGGTTGACCATGTTGGTATTTTGCGAGCTTGAGACGGGATTCAGTTCAAGCCTCGGGAGGTGCGATCATGGGTTGGCG
>JBIIHW010000028.1:0-73394 GCA_044235425.1 Pirellulaceae bacterium | reverse complement strand
CTCACCCCGCACCCCTCACCACGCACCCAGCCCCCAGCACCCCTCACCCCGCACCCCGCACCCCGCACCCCGCACCCCGCACCCCGCACCCCGCACCCCGCACCCCGAACCCCGAACCCCGCACCCCGCACCCCGCACCCGAACCCCGCACCCGAACCCCGCACCCGAACCCCGCACCCCGCACCCCGAACCCCTCTCTCACTCATCCTTGGCACCACCGAGCGTGATGGAGATCTTGTATTTATTTTGCAGGTGTGCGTGGGCGACGCTGGCATGGCTATCCTTGGGGTAACGTTTACAGACTTGCTGAAACGTTTGGATCGCGGGCTCTTTCTGTCCGGCGTCCTCGCGCGTGTAGCCCACCTGCAACAACGCCCACGGGGCGTTGGCCGGATTGGTCGCCACAATCTGGTTGTAGAGCAGGATCGCCTCGTTGAACTCCTTTAACTGCCGGTGACAGGCCGCCATCTGCTTGAAATTCTCGGGGAAATTATCGCACTGCCGGTAATGACCGATCGCCTCTTTGTATTTACCGGAATCGCGTAGCGTATTTGCGAGTTCCCAGCGCCACTGCTGTGCTTTGCCGGAGTCCTGCGCGATCAGTTCCTCGTACACTGCCACGGCTTCCATGAATTTTTTCGCTGCGCGGTAGGTCTGAGCGAGTTCGGAGCGCCAGCTTGCCGATTGTTCGGCGTCGCGACCGATGAGCTGTTTGTAGGCTTCAATGGCAGCGTCGTAACTAGCTTGTTCACGAAAACTATAGGCAACCTGTCCTAGACCTGCGTTGGCATTTTGATAGCGTTTATAAGTTGCGCGCGCATCCTCAAATTTCAGGCGAGATTTATAGAACTGCGCCAAACGTCCCCAGGTTTCGTCGCTGGGCCCGAGTAGCTTCGTCAATTGTTCGAAGCTCTCCAGCACTTGGGCATCGCGGCCAGATACTGCGTACAGATCGGCAATGGAATAAAAAATCTCGCGAGCAGTGGCTTTGGCTGGATCCGTGTTTAAATCGCTGGGCAGTTTTCCGCGCAGCCAGCCAATCGTTGCATCGGCTGTTTTTGGCGCCTTGGTCTTGCCGACCACTTCCTGCATTTGCTGACTGATGACCGTGCGGGCGAGTGTAGCCACTTGAGCGCTGACTTGCTGGGCATCGTAGGTGGTCTCCAGGGCCCGGATGGCCTCATCCACTGCGCCGGTTTCGAACGACAGACTTGCCAGTTGGCCGGCAGCCTGAGCACAGGCGGTGTTGACTGCGGGTGAACGTTTGACGTCAAAGGTAAGTTTACGCAGCATCGCCAGCCGCGTCGTTTGATCCTTTTCGGCCTGTGCCACGGCCACTAATTGACTCATGGCCAGCACGCTGGCGGGATGGTCGGGATATTTGGCGACGAGTTCCTTGAGTGCTGACTTAGATTTGGGGATTTGGCCCATCGCCTGATAGGTTTGGCCGAGATAAAAACGTGAGGCAATCGCCTCGGGCGAGTCTGGCCAGTAGTCAATCACCGACTGAAAACCTTCTTTGATTGCCGTGTTGTGCTTCTTGAGCTGCACTTGCGCGAGTGCCCATTTCATTTGTGCGAAGGCGGCGCCGTCACTTTTCTCGTAGAGATTCGTGAACTTTTCGTATTCCGCCGCCGCCACTTTCCAGTTCTGTTCGCGATAATACTTTTCCGCAATTTGCAGCTGGTAGCGTTCGGTTTCGCGCAGCTTTTGCCAGCGTTCGAGCGGCAATTCCTCCAGCGATTGGCCCCACACTCGTCCGGTCATCAGGCCGCTCATCGGACTGCCCATAAGGCTGCTTAGCAAGCCGATCATGACGACCATCAGTGTCACGGTGGAAGGAATCAACCGCTGTCCGCGTCGACCGCCGAGTGAAAACGTTTGCAGCATCTTAGTACCAGTCCTTCCCGGGCAAAGTTTCTGTATACAGAACGGCTCGCCACCGAACATTTCTGGTGGAGTGGTTCTGATCGTAGCAAGTCAAACTTACAGAATCAGCATGGCATCGCCATAACTGAAAAAACGATATCCGGACCGCACGGCTTCGTCGTAAGCACGGCGCAGGAGATCATCACCACCAAAGGTTCGGACCAGCACGAGCAGCGTGCTCTTGGGAAGGTGGAAGTTGGTCAGTAGTGCATCGACGGCGCGAAATTGGAACGGCGGTCGAATGAACAGGTTGGTCTCGCCGCTCCAGGAACGCAGTGCCGCGTCGTTGGGGGATGGTTGCTGCGCGACCGTCTCGAGCACTCGCACCACCGTCGTGCCGACGGCCAGCAGCCTGCCTCCCGCCGCACGCCGCTCGTTGATGCAGCGAGCGCTCTCATCCGTCAACCTTCCCCATTCATGATGCATCTCATGATCCGCTAGCCGCTCGGCCACCATCGGTCGAAAGGTGCCAAGTCCCACATGCAACGTGACCGAAGTGGTCACGACGCCGCGGGAGCGGATGCGCTCTAGCAGCTGATCCGTGAAATGCAAACCAGCGGTGGGAGCGGCCACGGCACCAGGCTCCCGAGCGTAAACGGTTTGATAGGTCGTCGTGTCGCTCGCTTCCATCTCCCCGCCACGAATGTAGGGCGGCAATGGCACTCGACCGACCCGCGCGAGCAAGTCCCAGACCACCTCACGGGATTTGGGTCGCATGAGCCAGCGGCCCCCCGAAAGCTTCTCGACGACAATCAGCTCCGCGGCGGGTTGCTGGTTCGGGTCGAGTAACGTGATGGACTCGTTCGCTTGCAGCTTGCCGCGGGTGCGTCCGAGAACCTCCCAGTCACCGCTTTTACGATAGGCCAGGAACAATCCCTGCCAGCGGCCGCCGGTCGTGGTGCGTAGTCCCACCAGCCGTGCGGGGACCACCTTGGTATTGTTCAGTGCCAGGCAATCGGCCGCGGTAAGAAACTCGGGTAAATCCCGTACCTGAGCATGTTCGATGGTTTGTCGATCACGTCGCACGACCAGCAGCTTGGCGGACTCTCGGTCGGGAAGCGGAAACTGGGCAATTTGCTCCGGTGGCAGGTCGTAGTCGTAGGCATCCAGTTCGTTCATGATGATCTAGCGAAAGGGGCTAACAGGTGACGAAGGCGTGGCGTCTTAGTACCCTAAAGACGGTTCTCTGGACGACGGCTTTACGAAACGATTTCCTATCATGACGCGACCACCGAGCGCCGACAATCCTAGCCGCGGTATCCCGCTGCGCCTCGCGCTGGTCTCAACTGAGCTGGGTGTCGGTGGAGCCGAACGCTGCGTCGCGCAGCTGGCCCTGGGACTGCAGCAGCGGGGACACGCGGTCGTTGTTTACTCGCTGGCCCCGCCGCCGGAAGCGCCACGCGACAGTTTGGTGCGATTGCTGGAGGCGGCTGCCATCCCGATCCACTTTCTGGGTGTCCGACGTAAACGGCAAGCTGCCGCCGCGCTGCGACAGCTCGCGGAATTGTTCCGCCAGCAGCAGCCTCACGTTGTGCAAACCTTTCTCTTTCACGCCAACATCCTCGGCACCAGCGCCGCTCGTCGCGCGGGTATCAAGCGAATCGTGGCGGGGCTGCGAGTGGTTGATCGTCGCTGGTTGCGCGTGTCGCTGGAGCGCTGGAGTTCGCGCTGGTGGCAGCGCGCGGTGAGCGTCAGTCAAGCAGTCGATGCCTTTGCCGAGACAGCCTTGCGACTCCCCACCGCTCGGCGACTCGTCATTCCCAATGGCATCGACCTGAGTCGCTTCACAGGTACTGCGGCCGTTGATGGGACCGCTTGGGGCATTCCCGCCTCCGCTCCCACGTTGGTCGCCATCGGACGACTGCATGCGCAGAAGGGATTCGACTGGCTGATCGAGCAGATGCCGACTGTTTTGGAGGACTTGCCCGATCATCATCTGCTCATCGTGGGCGAGGGGCCCGAGAGGGCGTCGCTGGAGGCGCAAATACAGCGACTGGGACTGGCGGATCGAGTGCATTTAGCGGGCTGGCAAGCGAATGTGCCGGCCATTTTGCAAAGCGCCACGGGGCTCTTGTTGCCCTCGCGCTGGGAAGGCATGCCCAACGTGGTCCTGGAAGCGATGGCCGCCGGTCGCCCGATCCTGGCAGCACAAGTGGAAGGTGTGACCGAACTACTCGGCGAACAGTCGGCGCCTCAAACGTTTCCCTGGGGCAACGCCTCGGAATTTCGCACCAAGCTACTCGCTTGGGCTCAGTCATCGGCCACTGCGGCCGCGCTGGCGACAACGCTAGGCGCGGCCAATCATCAGCGCGCCGTCCAAACCTTTTCACTCACCGCCATGATCGATCGCTACGAACATCTCTATCAGGAATTGGTGGCGGAGGACTGAACTCGTTCTAAATATTGTCGCACGTTCGCTTGATACATGAAGAAGAGCAGCAAGGCGGGGAAAATGAGCCCCGAGAGTCCGCCAATTCCTGAGGAGATAACGATTCGTCTGGAAAATGATACGCCTGGACCGGAGATTCTTTGCATTGTCGGCAGAGTGATCAGGAAAAAGTTGACAACGATCCCCAGGATGCCGCTTACGATTGCATACCAGCCGTAGACGAGTGCCAATTTTCGACCGTACATTTTGTCGCGCAGTAAACCAATTCCGGAGATGATCAAGACGACCGTCATCGCGGCTCCCAAGATCATCATCGCCCAGAAATAAAAGCGGATTCCGAGGTTTTCATGAAACACCGGATTCAGACGCATGATTTCATTATTCTGACCGCTATTTTGGATCAATGCCATCATCGCCACAGCACTAATCACACTGATAATAAAGGCCAACACGCCGATCACGCCAAACACGATATTCAAGATACCGAAAATCTTGATGGATACGGGGCGGTCGCCCTCCGGACGATAACCGGCAACGGGGGGCGGCAAGGAACTGGCGGAATAAGGATTGCTGTCCATCAGAGTGCCTTTAGGACTTCACTGGCAGCACGGATTCCTGAAAGGCACGCGCCCTCCATGAACCCTTGCCAACTATAAAAGGAATCCGTGTGCTCGCCGGCAAAGTGTAGATTGTCAACGGGGAGGCCTTCTAGACCGGCGAGCGTCGTAAAGTCACCGGGGCGATAGCAGGTATAGCCGCCGCGTGCGAACGGGTTACTGGCCCAATGAGCAACGGCTGTGCGATAGCTCCCAGCCTCCATAATCGCTCTCCGCGAAGCACCCGCGAATACGTTCCCAAGATCGTTCAGAAAAGTTGTCGCTTCCTGCTGAGGTCGATTCGGATTGAAAGCCAAGGCTTCCAGGCCGCCCGAGAAATTCGTCAGGATGGCTTGCTCTGGCGAGCTTCGCGAGACATTCGTTTCCCAAGTTGTCTGTAGGCGGTCCAGGTCAGAGTAGGAAGCTCCGTTACTCCCCTGCTCGGCCCACGGTTGGCCACGAAAGCCAAGCATCTGCTTCGTGTTCACTCCCAGGGAAAACTTGGCGATCACGTTCCGTTTCCAGGTCGGCAACGACAGGCTGGCGGCCAGGTCAACATTGCGCAGAGTGGTAAATGGAATCGCCAAAATCACGCGGTCATGCACTCGGCTGGCACTCTTGCCGCTGGCAAAGTCGAGTTGAATGGATCCGTCGGAGCGGCGCGACACACGTGTCAATAATCTTCCCAGCTGAATGATCGGCGCTAGCTCTTCACTCAATCGTGACACAATTTGATCGTTGCCACCGACGAGGTGATAACGTTCATCACTAAACACTCCCCAAGGTTTAAACTCGGATCGATTGTCGGCATGAATGAAATGCAAAAAGTTGAGTGAGCTTTGCTCAAAGGCCTCCAGGCCATACTCAATGGTATAGGCGACGCGAATCACTTCTCGAATCAAGGGCGACGCGGGAGTGAGTGCGGAATTGTTTCCGTCCAAATAGCTCTGCAGCGAAATCAAATCTTGTCGTCGATCATTGCTCGTAAAACTGCTGGCGGTTATTTCTCCTGACAAACGTCGTAAGTCATCCTTCATGATCGGCACGAACTGTCGAAATTCATCGACTACCGCAGCCTCGGTATAGTCCTGCCCAAAGAAATGATAAAAAACATCGCCTTCGACTTTATTGACGTCTTCGATGGGCAGATCGAATTCCTGCGCTAATCCCAGCATCGTTTTGTGCAGGTTGTCGATTAGCTCACCGCCCAGTTCGGCAACTTGACCGGGAAACGTTCTGCGGTCCGAGCGAACTCGACCACCGATACCTTGACTGGCTTCGTAGAGCGTCACTTGGCAGCCGGCGCGAGTGAGTTGTCGAGCGGCTAGTAGGCCAGCCAGTCCGGCACCCACGATGCCGATCGAGCCCTTCGTGGTTTGTCGAGGAGCGGCGGAGAGCGTGCGAGCGGGAACCAGTGCCCCAGCAGCCGCTGCGACGGTGATTCCCCTACCAGCTTTCGCTAAAAACTGTCGTCGACTCGGATCGCTGCGGCGAATGGCTTGCCGCTGACTTGCCGCAAAATCGACCGCCTCAGAGGTCGTCCAACCTAGTCGGTGGGCAAGTTGAGCGGTCTGGATGTGTCGCAGTAAGGCTCGAAAAGCTGGCGAATGAGCCATGGTGGATTCTCAGGGTTAAAGGCTGAAATAAGGAGCAACGATCCAAAACCACCGCTTAGCGACGGACATCCGCGAAGGCGGATTCGAGGCGTTGGCGAGCGGTGATGCCCGATTTTCCGTCAACGACCACATTCACGCGGACTTCACTGGTGCTGATCATGTCCAGATTGATCCCCGCCTCCGAGAGTGCGCGGAACATGCGAATCGCCACGCCCGTGTGACTGCGCAGGCCTACTCCGGAAACGGATAGTTTGGCCACCGCCGGGCAGCTGGTCACGCCCTGACAGGCAAACGACTTCGCCACATGCTGCGCGATTTTAATCGCTTCTTGCAAGCGCGCTTGAGGCACGGTGAAGCTTAGTCCCGCTCCATCATGACCGGCGTGGCTGAGCACAATCATGTCGACAAAAATTCCACCGGCTGCAATCTCTTCGAATACTTTCGCCGCGATGCCAGGCTTATCAGGTGCACCGGCAATCGTGACGCGAGCCTGCGATTCATCCAGCTCAATATCGCTGATGAATAGCTCCTCCATGTCCAATCCCTGCAGGCCGGCAATAATCTCGGCGGCATCCACGCCTCGGGCTGCGCCTCCCGCGGTGTCACAGGGGTTAAGCTGATCAGGCGTGGCGTCGAGTCGAAAGGCCTGGTGTACGATCCGGAGCGCCGTCGCCGCTTGCTCGCGATCGACCAGCACCGAAATCTTGATCTCGCTGGTGGTGATCATGTGAATGTTAATGTTCGCATCCGCCAGGGCACGGAACATGCGTTCGGCAACCCCTGTCTGGCGTGCCATTCCCACACCCACGACGGACACCTTTGCAACATTCAAATCGTGCGTGACTTGACCGGCCCCCAGCTCCTTCAGCGCTTGCTCGGCCGCTTCTAGTGTTTGCCGTAATTCGTTCCGCGGTACCGTGAAGCTGATGTCGGCCTTGCCGGATTCGCCAATGTTCTGCACGAGCATATCGACCGAGATATTCGCGGCCGCAATACGCGAGAAAATCTCAAAGCTGGTACCCGGCACATCGGGCACTCCCAGCAGGCTCACCCGAGCTTCATCTTTGATGAGGGCGGCGCCACAGACCGCTTGATCAGGTGACTCAGGCAGCGCCGCGATCAGCGTCCCGGGGGCATCCGATTGACTGTTCTTCACGAGAATCGGCACTCCGAATTTCTTGCCAAATTCGATCGACCGATTGTGCATGACGCCCGCACCCAAGCTCGCCAGCTCCAGCATCTCGTCGTAGCTGATTTGTCCCACCTTTCGGGCTTCAGGCAAAACGCGCGGGTCGGTCGTGTAAACACCATCAACGTCGGTATAGATTTCACACGCCTCGGCGTTCAGCACGGCGGCCAGTGCCACGGCCGTCGTGTCGCTACCACCGCGTCCCAGCGTCGTGATGTTGAACTCTTCATCAATGCCCTGAAATCCAGCCGCGATGACAATATGTCCTTCGTCCAGCAGCTGCTGCATCCGCTTGGTCGAAATCGATTTAATGCGAGCTTTACGGAAGGTGGCGTCCGTCTTGATCCCAATCTGAGCGCCCGTCAAGCTGATCGCCTTAGCGCCCAGTTCATTGATCGCCATCGCCATGCATGCCACGCTCACCTGCTCACCTGTCGAGAGCAGCATGTCCATCTCGCGCGCGGCGGGACGATCGGTGATTTTTTGAGCCAGGTCGATCAGGTCGTCCGTCGTATCACCCATGGCGCTCACGACCACGACGACTTGGTGGCCTTGCTGTTGAGCGCGAATGGCTTTGCGCGCGGCAGCCAGAATCTTCTGTGGATTTGCGACGCTCGATCCGCCAAATTTCTGCACAATCAGTGACATGGTTCAGCCATCAAAAAAAGTTAGAGGTAGTTGCTTGTTGCGAAGGCTATTTTAGTTGTCGATATCCGGAAATCAGCAGGCTCAGAAGGGTCGGTTGAATGGAAATCAGAGGCGATGCCTCAGGAACCAGGGCATCAGTTGCCAACCCGCTGGAAACTGCAGCGGCGATTGAGCTGCGGTCACTTCATCGTAAGAGTTACAGCCCAGCGGCGCAAGCCCGCGACCACAAATCGCAAAGGGAACATCCCCGTGGCTATGCGTTTTGATGCGCACCGGAGTGGGATGGTCGGGCGACACAAGGATGCGGTAATCGCCATACGTTCGCAGCGCCTGCCAAAGTGGACCGACAATCTCCCGATCGATGCGCTCGAGCGCCTCCATTTTGGCCTCCACACGACCTTCATGGGACGCCTCATCGGGGGCCTCGATGTGGACGCAGACGACGTCGGTCTGGGCCAGCGCGGCGACCGCATAGCGTCCCTTGGCCGCGTAATCGGTATCAAGGTAGCCGGTCGCTCCGGGCACTTCGATGCGTCCCCAACCCACCAGAGCCGCCAAACCACGTAGCAAGTCGACCGCCGTAATCATCTCGCCACGCACTCCAAAACGCTCGACGAACGACGGCAGCCGTGGCACTCGCCCGAGCCCCCACAGCCAGACCTGCGTAGCGGGCAGCTTTCCCTCTGCCACCCGGCGCTGATTCACGGGATGCTGCCGCAGCACCTCCTCGCTGGCCACCATCAACGCCCGCAACTCGGTCGCACCAGGTCCCGACGGAAAGTCCTGCAGGACCGATTTATCGGTGAGATCGTGCGGAGGAGTGGAACGCGAATCACGTGTGAATGGCGGCGGCAAACCCGCTCCGCGATAAATCAGTAAATTGCGATAACTGACACCGGGCATGAATTGCCAGCGCTCGCTGCCCAGCACCGTTTGCAGCGTTTCCAGCAGCTCGGTCGCTTCCGCCGTCGAGATGTGACCTGCCGTAAAACTCTGCATCGTGTCGGCAACGACCGTGACCAAGTTACAGCGAATCGCCCAGTCGTCGGGACCAAGTTCAATACCCTGTGCCGCCGCCTCCAACGGAGCGCGACCCGTGAAGAATTCGTTCGGGTCGTACCCCAGCAAACTCAGATTCGCTACATCCGAACCGGCAGGTAAATGAGCCGGCACATTGTTTGCCGCGCCGACGACTCCCGCGCACGCAATGGCATCCATGTTCGGCGTGTGCGCGGCCGCCAGCGGTGTACGACCGCCGAGTGCAGCTTGCGGTTCGTCCGCACATCCATCGGGAATCACAATCGCATACTTCATCGGTTAAGCCCCCAGCACTCGCAGTCGAACGGTGCCCGCTCGAACCGATGAAAACGCCTCGATCTCGGCTACGGCTTGATCCACATCGCCGGATTTGGCGGAGTGCGTCATGATGACCAGTGGCACATTGCCGCCGTCATCTGTGGAAGCTTCGTGCTGAATGAGCGATGCAATCGAGATTTGATGACGACCTAGCGCTCCGCAAATCTCGGCCAAGACACCCGGATGATCGGCCACGCTGAAGCGCAGATAATAGCGGCAGGCAACTTGCGATTGATCGCCGACCGTCATGCGGCCCTCGCGAGTCGACCAGAGCGCCAGCGCTCGGAATGTGATTTGTGCGCGCCCCACGGCGGTATCAATCAGATCGGCAACAACCGCCGAGGCGGTCGGCATGCGGCCCGCTCCCAAGCCATGAAAGAAGAGCCGCCCCACCGCATCCCCGACGACGGTCACTGCGTTGTACGCCTGTCGCACTTCGGACAGCGGTCGACCGATTTTGACGAGCGTCGGTGAAACGTAAATCTCCAGCCCCGCCTCGCCTAATTCGGCGGAGGCAATCAGTCGCACGCGATATCCCAGTTGGCTGGCATAACGGAGATCGTGGGAATCTAAGCAGTCGATGCCGACTCGAGGAATATCTTTCCAGTGGATCCGAGTGCCGAACGCCAGGTGCGTGAGGATGGCAAGCTTTTGGGCCGCGTCACTACCGTCGATATCCATGGTCGGGTCAGCCTCGGCGAACCCTAGCCGCTGCGCATCCTCCAGCGCTCGACGAAACGGCATCCCCTGCTCTTCCATCTGCGTGATGATGTAGTTGCAGGTGCCATTAAGAATCCCGCGCAATGCCGTAATTTGATTCGCCGACAAACATTGACTGATGTTCGTGATGATCGGAATTCCGCCCGCGACAGCCGCTTCGAAGGCGATCGAACGTCCCAGTTCGCGAGCTCGATCAAACAGCTCCGGTCCATGTTCCGCCAGGAGTGCCTTGTTGGCTGTCACCAGATCCTTGCCGCTCTCCAGAAGCTGCAGCGCCATGGTGCGAGCGGGCTCCAGACCGCCCACCAGCAGCGCCGCCACCGAGATATCGGGGTCGCGTGTGATGCGGCTCAGGTCGCTGGAGAGCCGGTCGGCAGGCAGCTGAATGTCGCGCGGTTTGCGCACGTCCCGCACCACGACCTGTTTGAGGAGCATGCGGCAACCAGCCTGCCGCACGATGCGCTCACCATGTTCGGATAGCAAACGAGCCACTCCGGTACCGACGGTGCCGAGTCCAACGAGTCCAACTTGAGTGGTTTGCATCACGAGCCGCCGATGGGAGTTCCGGAAAAACCAGGAAGGGCCATCCTAAAAATCAAACTAGCTGACCGTCAAGGCGTCACGCTCCAGGGCGTAGTTGCTTAATCCGTCGCCACTGCTTATGATTTCAGTCGTTATTGGGAATGAGTCTCAATAACATCAAGCCGGATTCAGGCGTAGTTGGACCTGGGTCGGCCTGCACTTCAGTCACCTTGCGGAGTTCGCACCGTGCAAATGCTCCTGCCCCTGATGCAACTGCCACCCGGACAATCGGCCGTCGTCGGACAGCTCATGGGCCGCCCCGATGATGTCCACCGGCTGGAAGAGCTTGGTTTACGCTCCGGAGTGTGCGTGGAAATGATTCAATCGGGGAGCCCCTGCATTATCCGGCTGGGCGGCTGCAAGCTCTGCTTTCGGGAAACCGAAGCCTGCAGCGTGCTCGTCGAAGTGGGCGCCGATTCATGACATCTGCCACGACGCTGGACCGATTGCCGCAGGGGCAGCGAGCCCGAGTGATAGCGGTTCAAGGCAGCGACGAAACGTCGGTGCGGCTGCTGGAAATGGGGCTGACCCCCGGCGTGGAACTGGAGCTGCGTGGCCAGGCGCCGCTGGGTGATCCGCTGGAATTTGAATTGCGGGGCTATCGTCTTAGCTTGCGGAAAAGTGAGGCACGCTTGGTCCAGATCGCCGTGGTGAGTTGAGTTTAGCGGGAGAGGTTCCAGGGAACATGAACGAACGCGTGCCGGACTCGCTAAACCGCTCATCGCCGCCAGAGACGTCGACTGCCGCGATCGCCTTGATCGGAAATCCCAATACCGGCAAATCCACGCTCTTCGCCGCACTTTCCGGCGTGCGTCAACGGACCGGCAACTATCCCGGCGTGACCGTGGAACGTAAGGAGGGACAGCTGCAGCTGGGGGACGAAGCGGTCACGCTGATCGACCTGCCCGGCACCTACAGTCTCGCGCCGCGTTCGCCCGACGAGATGATTGCTGTCGACGTGCTGCTGGGCCGCCAAGCCGGTGCACCGGTGCCCGACATCGTGCTCTGCATTGTCGATGCGAGCAATCTGGAGCGAAATCTGTATCTGGTCAATCAAGTGCTGGAACTGGGGCGTCCCACGGTCGTGGCGCTCAACATGATCGATCTGGCAGAGTCCAAGGGATTGCGACTGGATGTGGCCCGTTTGGAGCGGCAGCTGGGCTTACCGGTGATCCCCATTCAGGCCCATCGCAAACAGGGACTCGAACGCCTCTTGGGTGTCCTGCAATCCGCTTGTCAAGCGGCGCGCAAGTCGAGATCGGTGGGGGCCGTGGGAGCGGCGACGGTCGCGGGCCGTGCGAGTCCATTTCCCGAGTCCTTTCAGCGTGAGGTGGCAGCGCTCAGCCAAATCGTGGCGGCGGCGGGCGAATCCGCTCAGTTACCTCGATATCTCATCGAACGCTTGCTGCTCGATACCACCGGCTATCTAGCCAAGGCGTCGTTGCCCGGCGTAACCCCGCAGCTCCTCGCGGCCATTCCCCCGGCACGGCAGAGGCTGGCCGACAGTGGACTGGCGGTCCCTGGCGTGGAGGCGATTGCCAGGTATGGCTGGGTCGCGGAAGTGCTGACCGACGTCGTCACTCGGCCCGCTCAACGCCCTGTTTCGTTTGGCGATAAACTGGACCGAGTGTTAACGCATCGAGTGGCCGGGACGATCATCTTCGTGCTGCTGATGACACTCATGTTTCAATCCGTGTACTGGGTTGCCGAACCGGCAAAACTGCTTCTCGATTGGCTTAAAGGTGGTCTCAGTGAGTGGGTCGAGAATACGATTGCGCCGGGGCCGCTGCAATCGCTGCTGGTCAACGGAGTGATTGAGGGTGTGGGTGGAGTGCTCGTTTTTCTCCCGCAAATTTTTACGCTCTTTTTCTTCATTGCGATCCTGGAAGACTGCGGCTACATGGCTCGAGCGGCTTACCTCATGGATCGTTTAATGTCGCGAGTGGGATTGAGCGGTCGATCTTTCATTCCGCTACTCTCATCGTTTGCCTGTGCGATTCCCGGCATCATGTCCGCCCGAGTGATCGAAAATCCACGGGATCGGCTGGTGACGATTCTTGTCGCACCGCTGATGAGTTGCAGTGCTCGCTTGCCCGTTTACTTACTGATGATCAACGCCTTTTTTCCCGACCAGCGGTATCTCGGTGGGGTCATCACCTTACGAGCTCTACTGATCCTGGCGATGTACGCGCTGGGAATTGTCGTCGCGATCTTGGTCGCCTTGCTGCTCAAGCGAACCATTCTGCATGGTGTGACTCCGCCGTTCGTGATGGAGCTTCCCAGTTACAAAATTCCAGGAATTGGAATCGTGCTTCACCGTATGCTGGATCGCGGCTGGGCATTTATTCAGCGAGCTGGAACGCTGATTCTGGCGGTCTCGATTCTGGTCTGGGCCGCGGCCTACTTTCCCCGTTCCCCGCAGGCACTCGATCCGGCAGTCGTGGAGCGCCCCGAGAAGTTAGCACTCGAACTGGCGCAGCTGCAGCAGCAATTAGCGGAGGCGCCGACCACGGCCGCCGAGCGTGCGGAGCTCGAAAGTCAACTTGCGGCGATTCAGCTCGCCGAGCAAGCGGCGCGGAATCGTCTGGAGGGTGCCTATCTGCAAGCGAGTTACCTCGGCCAACTTGGCACTCGTTTGGAACCGCTGGTCCGACCGCTCGGCTGGGACTGGCGCATCGGCTGTGCAGCTCTGGCGTCGTTTCCCGCGCGCGAAGTGGTCGTGGCCACTTTGGGAGTCATCTACAACTTAGGCACCGAGACCGATGCGGAATCGGAATCGTTGCAAAACCAATTGCGAAGTGCCACTTGGGACGCCAACTCGGGGAAGCCGGCTGACCAAAAAGTCTTTTCCATTCCGGTCGCACTGTCGATCATGGTCTTTTTCGCGCTCTGTGCTCAGTGCGTCTCGACGCTGGCGGTGATTCGCCGCGAGACAAACAGTTGGCGCTGGCCAATTTTTACCTTTGTCTATATGACCGGACTGGCCTACCTAGCGGCGATGCTGGTCTATCAGGTCGGCAGCCGCTGGACTATGTAGCTTTGTAACGCTGTAGCTCTGTAACGCTGTAACGCTGTAACGCTGCGATGACGCACCACTCCTGGCAAACCACGATTGTTTTGATGGCGGTAGCCTGGGCGGCAGCCTACGTTGCTTGGCAAGCGGCTCGAACGCTGCAGGCAAGCTGGTGGGGGCGAGCGACCGATCAGACCGGTTCGGTGGCAGGCTGCGGTGGCGGCTGTCATGGCTGTCCACAAAAGGCGGCGGGGCTTTCGGGTTCGGCCGCCGAGGAGTTCCGGGAACCGAGCGCTTCTGGGCTCAGCGGCGTTAGCGCCGGCAGTCCTGCCGCTCGACTCGTGCAATTAGATCTAGTCGCGACCGCGGCGGCAGTAAAACGACCAAGCTAAGGTTGTGAGTCAAACAAACTCAAATCCCAGTGGATTCGAGCACGACGCTAGGGCAGATCGTGGATGACGACGCGATCCGAAATCCGCCACTGATTGGGAGCGGGGCCGGGTGTGACACGGGCGGTCGAGTAGACGCTCATGGTGGGTGTCGCGGAAACGGTGGGGCGAGCGTTGGAGACGCCGTACCACTGCTGAGCTGCCAACCGAGCTTGTCGCTGGGCCGCTTTCAGTTCTGCTTTGCGGCGGATGGCTGCTTTCGGATCTTCCTGCCGTTTTTGCTCCGCCAAGTAATTCCAACTCTGAGCGGAATCGGATGGGGAGCGGGCGGCAAAGCCGGGATCTGGGGTGGGGCGCGCGAGGTTGACGGGCGGCGGGAGCGTCGACGACGACTCACGCACTCGACCGACCGGCTCTGGGCCCCTTCCGAGTCGTTCCTGTCCGAGTCGTTCCTGTCCGAGTCGTTCCTGTCCGAGTCGTTCCTGGCTGAGCGCGACGGGCTGGGCACTGAGCCAACCGAGGGCGCAACAGATGCTGACCACGAGGGCCTTCGAACAGCTCACTGGAGTGCATTTCATGGCCGATTCCTTTCGCCGCCGAACGCCCGAATAACTCATCCCTTCTACGGACAGTCGGCGGAATTGTTGCAACAGGTTCAACCCGCTTGCGCTGGCCAGATTCCATGACGCAGGCGTCAAGGTTTATCAGGCTGAGGTTCGCTTAACGACGACTGGCCAGCGCTACGTTCGTTGCGGGTGGCTGGAGAAACTCCTCCAATCGCCGCTGATGATCCCGCGCGGCGAGCAGAAAGAGACGCGAACCTCGGCGCCATGCGCCCACATCCCAGCCAGCGGTCGCCGGTAACCGACGGCAAGGACCACCATCCTCCAGGAAATCACACGACGTATGGACGACGAACAAGCAGGCGTCGCCTGCGGTGGCCAACTGGTAGGCGACGGCGTGGGAGTCGTAGTCCGTGGCGATGATTTGCCAAGGTGCGTGGGAATATCGCAGCGGCGCGCCGAGTTCGTAGCCCGCGGGCACCGGTTCGCTGTCGTCATGCCAGTGGGCCGTGAGTTGACTGGTCCAAATAACGGGAGCCTGCGATAGCTCGTCGAGCGACTGCACGGCTACGGGAGCCCGCCGGAAGAGATGCTGAAGAGTCCAGGTACCCGCGAGTCCCAAGAGGCTCACCAGAGCGACGCTGGCCATCAGCGAGACGACCGAAAAACGCGCAGAACGCCGCGGGGAATCGGCGGCGAACGACGGGCTGCTATTCGCGGCAGGGATGGCGACAATGCGATCGGATGGCGCAGTCGTATCCGTGATCGTCACGGGCGATTCGTCCAGCTTGGCTAAGAGGCGCTCGGCCAGTCCCGCCGGAATCTGCACATCATGCAGAGCGGCGGTGAGTTTGGCGGAGCGGCCGCTTTCGGCCAAATCGTCGGGTGATTCCCAATCGGTCATCCGTTATTCCTTCTCCAGGAGTAAGGTTTTTGCGAGGTAATGCCAGGTGAGCTCAATGGCCGACGGCGGGTGATGTTCCCCGCCACGCGGCCGTCGACTTTGAGGACGGCAATTCGGGATCAACCATCGCCGCCAAACGAACTCGCAGGTGTTCTTTGCCGCGCGCCAGCCGGCTCATCACGGTGCCCACGGGAACCTGCAGTTGTTCGGCAATCTGCCGATACGACAGTTCTTCGAAATAAAACATCAGCAGCACCAGGCGAAAGGATTCGGGAAGTTCTTGGAGGGCAGACTGCAGGGTGGATTGATCACAAGGGAGGTGAGCGAACGCATCGGATAAGTCGTTTTCGGCGTCCGGATCGGGTAGCTCGCTCCAGTTAAATTCTTCGCGAGCCACCATCGGTTGCGGCCGCCGTCGTTGTTTCCAAAACCGATTTCGCAGCACAGTAAACAGCCACGAACGCACTCTTTCTTCGTCGCGCACCGAACCGGCATGTTCCAGGGCAACGAGGAAAGTTTGTTGAGTTAGATCCTCGGCGTCCGCCGGGCTGCCGGTGAGCCGATAGGCATACCGGTAGAGCGATGCGTGGTGCAGCTGCACCCAGCCAGCGACCGTTTCGAAGATTGGGACCGGAACCATATGCGAACCTTGTTTTCTGCCTGTTCCAGAGTCTCTGGCGGCGCCCATTATTCCCAAACCGGTAAAAACTTCCTAGATTCAGGCGACAAACGGCGAAAAAATTCTCCGTTTTAGTGGAGTTCGGGGAATAACTTCGAGTTCCATGGCATCATTACGGGTGGAGAACAACCGTTGGCTTGGCCTGCGGAAGCGCTCACGGTCGAGTCCCGGTGGCTCGGATTTCGGCGATCGGAGCCAAAGCGGTTTTGGTGAGATCGGCCCTGTGTTTAGTCTATCTGTGGGGAAGGTGAGTCCATGAAGAAGCTGCTCGCGTTAGTGGTCGTGGTGATGGCAGGAATGATCGTCGGTTGTGGTCCAGCGACCGAATCGCGTCCTGGTGATGGCAAGGTAATCGAAGCTGGCGACATGAAGGGTGCTAAGCCCGCTGAGCCTGCCAAGGAAGAACCAGCGAAGGAAGAACCAGCGAAGGAAGAACCCGCCAAGGAAGAGCCGAAGGCTGACGCTCCGAAGGAAGAGCCCAAGGCTGATGCTCCAAAGGCTGATGCTCCGAAGGAAGAGCCCAAGGCTGATGCGCCGAAGGCTGACGCTCCGAAGGAAGAGCCTAAGAACTAAGGCTCCTGTTCGGCCTCGTGCCATGGATCGTCTGCTCGCGACCGCCATTCCAGCGGTCGCGTTTTTTTTGGTCGGTCAGACTGCCAGTAAAAAATAGCCGTCTCGTGGTTCCGCATCTTCACACCCGATTGCAATACAGCCGCGGGATTTGTCACGTGGACACTGTGGGTAAGACCGCGAGTATCCTGTCGTCGGAGAGACACTTCCTTCGCGGGTGTGCTCCGACGGCTGGCCTGACCTGCAAGGCGACAAGTCCCACGCGAAACGTTCATTCTTGGAGTTGCACCATGAAATGGTTTTCGAAGTTGATGTTAACGACTTGTGCGCTGGCCCTCTCAGTTACGCTGGCTCTTCACGTGGGCGCGCAGGAGAAGGCTGCCGCAGAGAGTTCGGTTTCAGCCGATGAAGCGCTCGCTGGGAGCCTGAAGACCTGGCAAGAGCTCAAAATGAAATGCGGTGGCAACTACCGTTACACCGTCGCCTTTTCCAGCTCAGCAGGTTTCGGCAACCGCACGGAGATCCTGGTCCGCAGCAATAAGGTCGTCGAGCGAAACTATAGCGAATTCAACCGTAACGCACCTGCACCTGCACCTGCACCGAGGCCCGAAAACGCACCGAATCAAAAATGGTCCGAAAAGGGCGACCAGCTGGGCATGCACAACGAAGGTGCCCCACCGAAAACACTCGATGAGCTCTATCAAGAGGCGCAAAAAGTGCTCGCGACGAAGCTCACACCGACGCAGCGACGATATGTGAAGTTTGATAAACAGGGACTTCTGGAATTGTGCTTCTATATCGACACTCGGATCGCCGACGACGCACCTCGCACGGGCGTGGCCATCGGTGCTATTGAACTGGAGTTGCCAAAGCAGTGACTCCGTTATTTGAAAGACGTTGCTGAATGATTGCCGCTAAAATCTTCGCCCGATGGACTCTCGAGCACCGTACTGGGCACCGTACTGGGCAACATGCTCTTGTGTCCGCTATGGGCCTCGTTATTAGGTTCGCAAGCTGGTCTGCTGTCTGGTGCGTTACTGGGTGCGCTGCTTGGTATGGAGTGCCTTGCGGCTCGGAGTACGGAATAGCGGCGGCTCAGGAAACTGCCGCGACGACAACTGCCGCGACGGCAACTACCGCAGCCTTACAACCGGCACCGGTTACGTCCACACGTGAGATTCATGTCGACCCGCGGGGAGATGACAAGAACCCTGGCACGGCGGACAAACCGGTCGCATCCCCCCTGGCCGCTCAGGCACTCGCACGGACGACTCGCGGCACGGTGGTCATCCTGCATGCGGGTACCTATCGCCTGCAGCGGCGCTGGGAGTTCACTCAGGACGACCACGACGTCACCGTCCGCTCGGCGCCCGGTGAAAAGGTGATCATGACGAGCGACCGATTGCTCAACCTGAAATGGCGACCGTTTCGTGACGGCATTTGGCAAGCTGACTTGGGAAGACAAATCCTCGCAGAGCCCTCTCAGCCGGAAGACGCTCCTGGGCAATCCCTGCTGGCGATCGACGAGCTTTTTGTGAATGGCGAACGACAGCGGATGGCGCGCTATCCTAATTTTGATCCGGCGGTTCGGCCCTTTGGTGGCTTCGCGGCGGATGCGATCAGTCGCCAGCGCGCGGCGCGCTGGGCCAATCCCGCCGGTGGTTATTTGCATGCCTTGCATCCCGGAGCGTGGGGTGGTGTGCACTTCCTCATCACCGGCAAGGACCGCGACGGAACCCCGCAAATCGAAGGGGGGCTACAAAACAATCGCGGCTCCGGAATGCACGCGCAACATCGCTACGTGGAGAACATTTGGGAAGAGCTCGATGCGCCAGGTGAATGGTTCCACGACCAAAACTCGAACACGCTTTATTTTTTTCCACCCGAAGAGCTCGACCTGACAGCAGCCACGGTCGAGTTTCCGGTGGGTAGTCAATTGATTCGGCTGCAAGGAAGTCAGCAGCAGCCGGTCAAAAAGGTTCAGTTCCACGGCCTGACGTTCCGTCACGCCGCTCGCACCTTCATGCAGACCAAAGAGCCGCTGCTACGTAGCGATTGGACGATCGCGCGAGAGGGAGCAGTGTTCCTGGAGGGCACGGAGGATTGCGGCCTCTTTGATTGCCAGTTCGATCAAATGGGTGGCAATGCGATTTTTGTCAGCAGATACAACCGTCGCGCGCACGTTGTTGGGTGTGACATTCGCGATACGGGGGCGAGCGCCATCGCCTTTGTCGGTGACCCGTCCGCCGTGCGAAATCCTTTGTTTGAATACGGCCAGCGACAGACCTTGGAGCGGCTTGATCGAGAGCCGGGGCCGAAGAGCGACGACTACCCCGCCGAATGCCTCGTGGAGGATTGTTTAATCCGCGGCATTGGTTTGGTGGAAAAGCAAGCAGCCGGGGTACAGATCGCCATGGCGTCTGCCATCACCGTGCGTCACTGCTCGATTTACGATGCCTCGCGAGCCGGAATTAATATCGGTGATGGCTGCTGGGGTGGGCACTTGATCGAACATTGCGATGTGTTCGATACGGTCCAAGAGACCGGCGATCACGGCTCATTCAATTCTTGGGGACGCGATCGCTATTGGGGGTTACGCAATGAGCCCACCGAGCTGCTACCGGAGCTCGCGAAACTGGATGCCGTCAAACCAACGATTCTGCGGCACAATCGTTGGCGTTGTGATCACGGCTGGGATGTGGATCTCGATGACGGTTCGAGCAACTACGAAATTACGAACAACGTGTTCTTGCACGGTGGTTTGAAGTTGCGCGAAGGTTTTCATCGCCGAGTCACGAACAATATTGGTGTGGACTGCGGGTTTCATCCGCACGTCTGGTATCACTTAGGCGGTAATGGCATTAGTAACGACGAGGTCACTCGCAACATCTGGGCGGGTGCCCATGCGCCGGCGATTATGCCGTCTGGCAAGTGGGGGCGCGAGGTGGACTTCAATTTATTCACAACGTCGGATGCCGACCGAATCAAGTTTGCCGCTCACGGCTGCGATGCTCATTCGCTGACGGGCGATCCGCTGTTTGTGAATCGCGAAAGGGGCGACTATCGCGTGCAGGATGGATCGCCCGCGCTGCAGCTCGGTTTTCAAAACTTTTCGATGCAGGATTTTGGAGTGCAAAAAGCTGCGCTGAAGAAAGTCGCTCGAGTGCCCAAACTGCCGGGTAATGAGCCAGCTCAGCGTCCGTCGGCCGCTCGTCCCAAGCTCGTTGGCGAGCATTTCTGGCGGGGAGCGATCGTTCGCAACCTGGCAGGTGACGAGTTCTCGGCGTTTGGCGTGCCGAAGGATGCGGGCGGTGTTCACCTGAAGACCGTGCCTCGAGATTCCCCAGCCGCAGCGGACGGATTTCAGTCGCAGGATTTGATTCAGTCGCTGAATCAACAGCCCGTGAAGAATGTCGCCGATCTGTGGCGACTGCAAAACGCGGCTGCCGGCCAACCACTGATGGTGCAATTTGTCCGCGAACAAAAAACCAATGAGCTGGTGATCAAGCGTTACCTATTCACGAAAACAGAATCGGCCGCGGCCAATGCTTTTTTATCCATCCGACTGGAGAAATCCCCGGACGTTCTACCGTTCGCCGCCCTCACGACTCAGCCCGCTACGAATAACGAACCGACGAACATGCTGTTCGATGGTCAGCTGGCTCGGAATTATGGTCCGGTCTTTGGCAATGGCGTGGAAGGCGGATTGTACAAAGTCGATCTGGGTTGTGGCCGAGAGATCAAGACGATCCAGACGTGGTCGTTTCAGCAAAATGGAGTGCGTGGCCCGCAGCACTTCACGCTGTATGGCAGCACGAGTGAAACCGATCCCGGCTGGAATACTCGCGATCGCAAACTGTTTCGAGCGTTATTGGAGGTGGACGCCACGTCATCCCCAGCCGATCCATTTCAGGCGACTCGAATTCAATCGTCCGACGATCAAAACATCGGCTCCTACCGCTGGCTTCTGTGGCAAGTCCACTCGGTCACGCCGCTCGGTGAAAACACCGCCTTTCAGGAATTCCAAGTGCTCGGCCCGCAGGGCAAATGAGATTGACCAACTGCGGAAAGATTATTGAGCAGTTGCCGAGAGATGGTTGCGATCAGGTTTTTGCGATCGAGTTTTTAGCGGAACGGCGCAAGCCATCCGGTGATTCCGCGAGTGACCGCGACATCTGAATACGAAATCCCAACAACACACCAACACTCAACTCGCACGAATCATCCCGTTGCCCAAAAACCGGAGGGCTAGCGTCTAACGCCGCTTACCCCCTCGGTTTCTTGCGGTTGAGCTGACAATCGGTAGGTAACCGCGGAAGTCAGTGCTTCGCCCGACGCAAGGTCGGGTCGGGAGCAGCCCTCGATACGCCCAAGGTCGGGTCAGCAGCAGCCCTCGATACGCCCAAGGTCGGGTCAGCAGCAGCCCTCGATAGGCCCAAGGTCGGGTCGGGAGCAGCCCTCGATAGGCCCAAGGTCGGGTAGCGAAAGGCTCTCGACTGGTCTCGTGCCGGTCGGGGTTACGACTTCCTCGGTTACGTGCGGGGCGCCCCTGGCTCTGGGATGCCACGCCTCCGCCATTTCGGACAGTGTGCGGCGCTCGTTTGTGTTCGCATCGACACGGCGAAATCATTGGGCGATTCCAAACCGTGAGCAATCGTTACCTCGAGTCGGGTTATGGAACCCGCTATTAAGAGTGGTTTTTGAGTGGAAAACTTATGGCAGGAGCGAAAATGGTGTCAGGTTCGTCACCCAGGGGGCGTTACCAGCAGCAATGTGCCTTGAGGATAGGGCAGCCGTCCATTCCGCTAGCCGCGAATCCGCCCATCGAGGGTGTAACGGTCAGCGTGGCGGTTACTGGGTTGTTCTTTTAAGGAAGGGGATTTCGCGATGAAGATTTGGAGTCGGATTTTAGGCTTGGCGATCTTGCTGGTGGCGAGCGTCACCTCAACGGGGAAAGCGGCGTTTGACTACCGCTTGATTGCCACGGGAAACTTCAGCAACTACGACCACCTCACCTTTTCCCAGGATCAAAGCAGCATGCTCGTTGTCGACTTCAGTACTGCCCTGATGCCTGTCACATTGATTGGAGACGCCGCTAACGACTACGGGCTGGCGGTTGGCGAAACGTTGAATTTGGCCGCCGTTCAGGGTTCGATTCCCTTATTAGCAGTAGAACCTGGAGAGTTCTCGCATTCTAACTTAGTCACGTTTAACACCATGTCGGGCGCATTTTCTTTCAGTTCGACCCTCGGCTTTGGTTATTACAATCTTACGCCGGAAATAAACTCGCAAGCGCTGTTTTCGATGGTGTTCTACGGCACTTTAGCTTCCGTAAGTTCCTCGACGGAAGCCGCGCTCGTCATCTTCGTCGCTGGCGAAAATGCTTTAGGTACCGACCCGGCTTGGGCTTTGATCATACCGCCGAGCACCGCCGTGCCTGAGCCTTCGACGTTGGCAATCATGGGCCTCGGTGTGTTCGGCTTGGCCTTCCACGCTCGCCGACGCCGCTTGGCAGCCCAAAGCTAACGCCGATCGCATCCGCAGCTCGATCGGCAAACTGCCGGCGACCAGCAAGATGCTCGACCTCTGACAGCCGCTCCTCACCGAGCGGCTGTTTTTTTGTTCCTGGGCAGGATGTCCGAGGATCGTGAGGGCCTGTGCACCAACAGGTAAAGGAGGTCGCGATTCTGGGGGAATTTGCTGAGCGAGAAGTTCTAGGGATTTATGAAACACAGAGTCACGGAGGGCACAGAGTGTGAGGAAACTACGCCGACGATAAACTCTCTTATTCTTGCAAGTTGGTGTGAATCGCATCCCGACGGTATTCCCTGCGGAGCTTTTTTGCCCATACAACATTCAACTATGTGCACGCTTGCTTTCAGCTTCCCCGCATGGTTCAATATCGCGGCGAATCCACGTCCTGGTGCTTCAACCAGTCCGTGACTCGTTTCGTGATCATGAGTTTTTTATTCACCTGACGAAGCGCGGGAAAGAATTTCAAGTTGTCCGGTGATTTGTATTTTTCAGTGACGTAGTCGAAATCAGGGTGGGCGGCGACCACGATGGCATCTGACAATCCCAAACTGTTCATCAGTTACAGTCATGATTCTGAAGATCATAAGAAAAAAGTGGCTGCATTGGCACAGCGGCTTCGACAGGATGGCTGCCACACTGAAATTGACGGATACGTCAACGGCACGCCAGACGAGGGTTGGTGTCGCTGGATGATGAATCAGCTGGATATTGCAACCCACGTGTTGGTGGTCTGTACCGAGAATCATTATCTGGGATTTCGTGGTCATCGTGCGGCAGGACTGGGAAGAGGATCTGATTTCGAGGGCTGTCTGATCACGGCTGAGATTTACGACAGTAAGAGTCGAGGAACTAAATTCGTTCCTGTCTTGTTCGATCCTAACGATGAAAAGCATATTCCCGAGCCGCTGAAGTCGACGACTCATTACGTTCTTAACAGCGAGAATAACTATCAGGCGCTGCTAGATTTTGTTTATGATGCTAGTGGAATCAAGCCAGCGCCACTTGGCCAAAGGCAGAATCGGACTCAAAAGCAGGTGGATCCCCTCTCTTTTCCCACACAGGGTGCGATCCAATCAAAGTCTTATGCCGCCAACTATGACCAACTGGAAAAGATTAGGATTTCACCAACCGTCGAAATTGAAGGACCTGCCGCCAACGAGGTTCCCGACTCGGACGACGAGCATCGCAAAATCCTGATAGCGGCGGCGGTCAAGGAACTTGCCGCTTCGACCGATGGGCTCCAGGCGCTTGCAGAGCAACTGCAGTTGCCCGATCATCACCCCGCAGACACGAGAGCTCAGGAAGCCATCGAAAAATTGCTGAAGGGAAACGGTCTGCGCGAGGTTTTGACTCCGCTCCTGAAGGCGATCCAGGCACTTGAAAAAGCCAAAGGTAAGAAAGCGGGGGAAGTTTTGTGCAAGGTCGCCTACAACGTCATTCCCGCCGCATTGGTGGGCGATCAAATCAAGCAAATGACGATGCTAATGCAAAACACAGCCGGCGTCTTTGGTTTTTCGGCCAGAACCCACACCTTTGTGGAGGTCGCAGTAGCGAGGCTCCAGGGGCGTGCGACGCATTTTCGTGAAATGAAAAATCACCAAGAGTTTCCCTCTGCTATGTTTCGTTTGTCCGAATCTCCTGAAGAGGGTATAGATTCAGATGATGAAAAGTTCATTACGAACTTTATCGAGGGAATTAGTAAATCCTTCAGTACGGACTTGTTAAGCCCCGAGGGCCGAGCAGCCAAGATTGATGCCATCAACGAGGAACTCGAGACTCGATTTCAACTTGATAGATGGCAATACTACTACTCGTTTTCTAATCCCGCTGATGAATCGGGACGAGTTCGGCGCCGGGCGTTGGCCGAGCGAATGGATAAACTGTTTCCTCGCATTTCCTTCATCGCATTGGATGCGCCGGAATCCCATGGCGATGAAAATACTTTGTTGTCACTTCTTCGAAGAATCCTCGCCCACGCAGCTGGAATCGAGATACCGCCCTAATGGGAACGAAAACAAAATTCCTCACCAATCCTTCGGGTTCGATTACCTTGCCAACCACGGGTGATTTTGCACCCGACGTTCACGTTTTTGATCAACGGAGCGTCGACGCGATTAACGCTGCGCTCGCGGCGCGGCGGCCGCTCTTGGTTCGTGGAGAGCCGGGCGTCGGCAAAAGTCAATTGGCCCGCGCGGCCGCTCATCAGCTCAAACGAGCGTTCATTTCGTTTGTGGTTGACTCACGCACCGAGTCGCGTGACCTGCTCTGGCATTTTGATGCCGTGCAGCGTTTAGCGGA
This sequence comes from Pirellulaceae bacterium, assembly GCA_044235425.1. Classification (GTDB taxonomy): domain Bacteria; phylum Planctomycetota; class Planctomycetia; order Pirellulales; family Pirellulaceae; genus JBJSXJ01. Next base: position 48,418 of record JBIIHW010000028.1, on the reverse strand, counting down.
CGCTCAAATCTGCAGTCAAATCTTCAAGTCTTTCGAGGATGCGCGGCAAGAGCTAGCCGAGGAGAAGTACATTCGCCCCGGGCCACTTTGGTGGGCTTTCGACTGGGCGGGTGCGGAACAGCGCGTAACGAACACTCGAGTTGTGCATCATAAGCCAGAACGCTGGAAGGCAGCGGATGGCTGCGTGCTGTTAATCGACGAGATCGACAAGGGGGAAAGTGATGTCCCCAACGGCCTGCTCGAAGCCCTGGGAGAGAACAAAATTACGGTGCCCTATGCCGAGCCGGTGGTCGTGAAAAATGCACCTCCCTTGGTCATCATCACGACGAACGCGGAACGCAGTTTGCCCGATGCCTTTCTGCGGCGATGTTTGGTCCTGTCCATTGATTTACCCCAGGAACGTGAGGCGCTGATCAAACAATTAATTGCACGTGGGAAAGCTCATTTTCCCAGCGTCGACGAGACGGTGTTGCTCGAAGCGGCCGACCAATTGGTGAAGGATCGCGTTGCCACGAAAGCGGCTCATGTCACGCCACTTCCCGGCCAAGCCGAGTATCTCGATTTGCTGCGAGCGGTTACCCAGCTCAAACCAGATTCCAGCGACGAACAGCTCGCGGTGCTGAAGGACATTAAGGACTTCGTTTTGAATAAACGGGTTGGACTGGAATCATGAGTCGCACGGCGTGTAGTCGAGCGGATTTGGTCCGCGTGCTGTCCGCAGAGAAACGGCTCGTTCCGGCCGCTGCCGAACTGCTTGGGTATTACAAGCTGGCGCCGGCTCCGTCACAGAAGCAGCAGGATGATCCGGCGGGGCCCATTCGCACCATCGAGTCGTCGCTCTACAGTCAAGCTGGTCCTTCACTCGTCGCGACCGGTGACTGGCCTGCCAAGCAAACCCTAGTCCCATTTTGGATGCCGCTAAAGCTCCGCATTCGGGAGCGGTTGACGGAGGATCCGCCCGTTGAGGATGCGAGACTCATCTGGCGACAGCAAGAGCAAGTTCCGGCACCTCGCAGGATTCCGATCGCTCCGTGGCAGACGATCATTCCGCGTCTGCGCCCCGCGATTTCCAGAACGACTCGGTCGCTGCGGCCTGATGTTGAAAAAGTGGTGCGCTTGTTGGCGACCGGCCAATTCCTAGACCATGTTCCTCGTCAGTCCGTTCGGCGCTGGGGAGATGGCGTGCAATTGATTTTGGATCGCAGTCAGCATTTGATTCCGTTTCTTGAGGATCAGCGCTATTTTCAGCAGCAGCTACAAAAGCTACTTCCGCACGGTGCGGTCCAGTTGGCTGTCTATGATGAGCTGCTGGACAGCCTGCGATCGATCGTTCCCGGAAGAGGCTTGGGGGAATACCGACTGCCAGAGCCGCATGTGCCCATCGTGGTGCTCGGCGATCTCGGCGCGCTGCTTCCTGGTCGTGGTTCCAAGGTCTGGCTGGACTGGGCGGACCAGTTAACGCGGCAGGGCGGGCAGGCGCTGGTTGTGGTACCTTGTTCGCCGCAGCGCGTCTCTGCCGCGTTACGAAGCAAGCTGGACATCATTCCTTGGCAAAAGCTGGCACTCGCACAAAGTTGTGAAAGTCCGGCGGCACGCCGCGAACTCGTCGATCGTTTATTTCGGTTGCTGTCACCGTTCCGTCGGATTGAGCCTGGGCTCTTGCGCGCCGTGCGCAAAATGGTTGAATCTGCCGCGGATGCTTCACTGGAATCGGACTTCTGGCAAGATGCGCGTTTGCTCAGTAAGCATCATCGAGCGGCAACTCCTGATCCCGAGCAGATGTCGGGCTTCGCGACCGTTTCCGCGGAGGAGCGTCGGCAGGTTTTGGAAATCGTTCGCTCGTGGCGGCGAGAACTTGCGCCGGAGGTTTGGATCAGTGAGATCTGGGGTTTGGATGCGGATTCGGAGGCGTTATTGCCTCGGGTGGACGCGGAGGATGCACGGCGCTGGCAATCGGTACTGGCGTCTCAAGTGGCGGGCTTGCGCGACGATTCCTTGCTGGACTGGCTGGCGCGAACAACGGCGATATTGCCTGAGCAAGCTCTCGCTCGTCATCAGCCGCTGCGCCGTTTACACCGACAGGTCCATCATCATCAGCGGCTACTGGAAGGCGATCCGCGCGAGTTACCGGCTGGACCAGTGCGCGACCTGCAGCTCTGCCAGCAGCACGGCTGGTTGACGTTCCGAGAGAAGGAGTCAAGCGGGCTGGCGCGCCCATTCGAGCAGGAGCATTGGTTATGCGATGTGCGGTCGTCGAACGATACGTTGGTGGTATGGGCTGACGATGACAGGCCGGAACCGAGGTTTTGGAAAACGGGAACGCCGCCGGCCTGGGCACGACGTTGGGGGACTGATCAATGCGGTCCTTGGAGTGAAATCGCGGTTCCCGATGGCAAACGTGGGGAAGTCGTGCAGCGTTTACGCTGGATTCCAGCGGGCCAGTTTCGCATGGGATCGCCGGTGACAGAATCTGAGCGATTTTCGGATGAAGGGCCACAGCACGTGGTCACGATCAGCCAAGGATACTGGATGTTTGACACCGCTGTAACGCAAGAGTTGTGGCGCGCGGTGATCGGCAAGAATCCCAGCCGATTTTCGGGTGACCGTTTGCCTGTGGAGCGGGTCACGTGGCATGACTGTCAGCAGTTTGTCACCCAGCTCTCCAAGTTGGTTCCGGATTCCAGTTTTGCCTTACCCACCGAAGCGCAGTGGGAATATGCCTGCCGCGCCGGGACAGTTACCCCGTTCTCGTATGGCAATCAGATCACACCTGAGCAGGTGAATTACGATGGCAACTACCCCTATTCGAATGGTTCTAAGGGGCTCTATCGGCAAAAGACGGTACCGGTTGGCAGCTTGCCCGCCAACCCCTGGGGGCTCTTCGAAATGCATGGAAATGTCAGGGAGTGGTGTATGGACGGACAACGCCGCTATGACGACCAACCCATAACCGATCCAGTCGGCCCCATGGCACCAGGCGCGGATCGGCTCATTCGGGGCGGTAGCTGGTACGACAACGCGCGGCACGCGCGCTCGGCCTCTCGCTTCGCGATCGATCCGGGCGACCGGGACGGCAGCCTGGGCTTTCGCTGCGTCCGAGTTCAAGACCAGGGGGTGGCGGAGCCGGCGGAGCGAGAGGCTTTGAGGAGGGGGAGCGTAGCGGAGCAGCGACCCGACGAAAAGACTCGCAGCGACGTACGGCGCATCACGATTCAATTGGGCGACAGCCCAATTTGTGAAATTCCCAAGGCGCCCAGGCTGCGCGTCGAGACGGATTTATTGGAGGTCGAACTGGAGCGCTTCATTCAGCCAACTTGGGCGACGGCGATCGGTCGCGATCGATTGGGGTTATGGAGCGAGTTTGCGGTGGAGCTGGAGGGCGGGGCGGTCGTTGTGCAGCGGCTACGCTGGATTCCGCCAGGCCGATTTCGAATGGGCGATGACGATCCTGAGTCGTCGCCGGTTGTAAACGCCGCTCCGCAACATGAGGTGACGATCACGGACGGGTTTTGGATGTTCGATACCCCGGTGACTCAGGCGTTATGGAGTACCGTTCGGGATCACAATCCCAGCCAGTTTCCCGGCGGGCAACGTCCGGTGGAAAACGTATCCTGGCAAGAAAGCCAGGAGTTCATGCAGCGACTGTCGGCGCGCGTTCCTGGATTAAATCTGCGGCTGCCGACCGAAGCCCAATGGGAATATGCGTGCCTCGCTGGGTCGCAGACGCGTTGGTCGTGGGGCGACCGACCGACTCAAGGCGTGGCCCACGTCGAGTCACGGAACGTGGACGCTGGGACCTGCGCGGTAGGCACTTTTGCCGCGAACTCGTGGGGGCTATTTGATATGCACGGCAACGTGTGGGAATGGTGTCAGGATCGGCCGCGGGAGTATGGTGTGGAGCCGGTGGTCAATCCCGTGGGGCCGTCAGATGGGGACGGGGAGCGAGTAATCCGCGGCGGCGGCTGGCGGGCTAAGATGCGAAACTCCCAGTCCGCCGCGCGCGATAAAGCCTTTCCAGTCACTCGCAGTAACCTGATCGGCTTTCGCTGTATTCACGTGCCCACAGTACCCAGCCAGCCATGAGCAAATCAGCGATAACAATGGGCAAATCGGATTCAAAGTCGAAAGGTTCAGCATGCAGTTTCAGTTTTTTTACATCCCTGCGACGGACTCTGGTAAACGAGTTGAAGAACTCAATCGGTTTCTTGTAGGCAATCGTATTTTGAATGTGCAACGAGAGTTTGTTTCCGCTGGCGAAAACAGTTATTGGGCTCTCTGCGTTCATTACTCCGCCGAAGATATTCCCGTTCCTACAGCGCGCGGTAAGCAAGGCATTGATTATCGTGAAATACTAAATGCGGAAGATTTTACCGTCTACGCCAAGCTGCGGGACCTCAGGCGCACGCTTGCGGAGAAGGACAGCGTTCCAGCTTTTTCAATATTCAACAACGAACAAATGGCCAACATGGTTCGTGGCCGAATCGTGACTGCTACCGCCATGCAAAAAATCCCCGGCGTAGGTGTCGCAAAAGTGACCAAGTACGGAGCGCCGTTTCTCGCGTTGTTACGGGATTTTTTTCCAGAGAACACAGCAAAACAAAGCAATGAAGCGATCGAGACTAACAAATAGAGACATCGCGGATTGGGGGACGCTTTGTCATGCCAGCTTTCTCGCTGCGAGAGGTAAGCGTGATCGTGAACAAGTACGACGATTCTTCGATGACTTCGATGAGCAAATCAGGCAACTGTCGATTGAGATTTTGCACAACACAATCCGACTTGGCCAAACCACGACGTTTCAAATCTTCGATCCCAAACTTCGCACTATTCATGCACCGATCTTTAGAGAGCGAATTCTGCATCATGCGTTAATTCACCACATAGGGCCAGTTCTAGACCGAGCTTTGATAGACGATACCTATGCCTGTCGTGTTGGTAAGGGTGCAATCGCGGCCGTACAGCGAGCGCAGACGCACTGTCGGCGGTTTCCCTGGTACGCCAAAATTGATGTTCGTCAGTACTTTCCAGGAATTGATCATTCCATCCTTTTTCAAATGGTCAAGAAAAAATTCCAGGACCCTTCTCTACAGAACTTGATTCAAAAGGTAATAGACTCTCATGCAGCAGCGCCTGGAAAAGGGTTGCCCATTGGTGCATTAACCTCGCAGCATTTTGCAAACTACTATCTCAATGCCCTCGATCGTTATCTTTTGGAGACTATTGGCGTTCGAGGCCTTGTTCGATATATGGACGATACGGTTTTTTGGTGCGATTCAAAGGAGGAAGCCCAGCAGGCGGTCGTACGGTGTCGAATTTTCTTGCACGATCAGCTTTGTTTGAGCCTTCATGAGCATTGTCAGGTCAATCGCTCTACCTCAGGGGTCACGTTTTGTGGGTATCGAGTGCTTCCGGGAACAATTCTGTTGACCCAACGCCGTCGCCAGTTGTATGCGGCCGCGCGCACTCGCTGGGAGTCACGTTTTTGTCGTGGGGAGATCAGTGCAAATCAGTTACAGAGTGGATATTCGGCGGCTTTGGGCATTGTTATTCATGCGGACAGTGCCGGTTGGCGCCGTTTGCAATTAGCTCGAGTGCCGGTACTGGAGGCATGTGATGAGGGTTGATACGATTCACCTTTGGGTGAGCGTCGCAAGACGCGGATCGGCTCATTCGGGGCGGTAGCTGGAACGACAACGCGCGGAACGCGCGCTCGGCCTATCGCAACGCGATCGATCCGGGCAACCGGAACGACAACCTGGGCTTTCGCTGCGTCCGAATTCAGCCTGCGATGGATTTCGCATTTGAACAGACGGTCATCCAGTCCGGTGAGAGATCACCGGCGAAAACCAAATGGCCTCCGGTGTGCTAGTAGCCTTCGTGGATGCGCGGGTGAACACTCGCCGGCAGGCCGCTTTTTTGAAGTGAACTTTTTCTTATGGTTCCACTAAGCACTCGATCGATTGATCATCCCTTGGCGCATGGTCATCCACCGCGCTGGGCTTCGGGCTGGGGACAGGACCGCTACGGTGTGTTTGTTGAGTTTTCACTGCCGTTGGATGCGACTCTCGTTACTCAGCGTATGCGGTGGCTGCCACCGGCGACGTTCACAATGGGCTCACCAATATCCGAAGCGGGCCGATATGACGACGAAGGACCGCTTCATGAGGTGACGATTTCCAATGGTTTTTGGATCTTCGATACACCGTGCACTCAGGGGCTGTGGAGAGCGGTGATGCCAGAGAACCCCAGTCGTTTTCCCGATGATGAGCGACCTGTGGAGCAAGTGTCATGGCAGGACTGCCAGAACTTTGTGGAACGAATCAACGAATTGATACCGGGGCTCTGCTTGGCGTTACCAACGGAATCACGATGGGAATACGCTTGCCGTGGTGGAACGACCACCGCCACCTATGCCGGTGAGATGGAAATGATCGGAAAAAACTTTGCACCCGTGCTTGATTCCATTGCGTGGTATGGCGGGAATTCAGGCGTCAATTTTGACTTAAGCGATGGGTGGGACTCATCTGATTGGTCGGAAAAGCAATATCAACATACTCGTGCAGGAAGTCGCAAAGTTGCCAAGAAGAAGCCAAACAACTATGGACTTTACGACATGCTCGGCAATGTTTGGGAGTGGTGTGAAGATGGCAAGCGAACTTATACGTCCAAGGCCGTAAGCGATCCCGTGGGACCGTCAAAGCCAGGCGCGGCTCGGCTCATTCGGGGCGGTGGCTGGGACGGCGACGCGCGGAGCGCGCGCTCGGCCTCTCGCCCCGCGATCGTTCCGGGCCCCCGGAGCGGCTCCCTGGGCTTTCGCTGCGTCCGAGTTCAGGCAGGCTGAACAGAACCGGCAGCCGGCCAGTGAGTGCGTCGAGAGCGCAGTCGAGGGACGAGACGTAGCGACGACGCAACGAACGGCGGAGCGCGGTTTCAGCACAGGGCCAGGATTTAACATCGCAGACGCAAACATCAAAATAGTGCGTCCGAAGTCGCGGAGCGATGGCATTGGATAGCCAGGGATGAAGTCCCTGGTAATCGGCGCACCGACCTGTTCTCACATTGAAATCCGGAACGGCGGAGCCGTGGCCTTGGTGATGCGTGGCGAGCGACTTGCCAGCGCGGCGTTGATGTCATCACGTCGCGATTCTGGGGGAATTTGCTGAGCGAGAAGTTCTAGGGATTTATGAAACACAGAGTCACGGAGGGCACAGAGTGTGAGGAAGCTACGCCGACGATAAAACTCCGCGATCTTTGCAAGGGGTATACAACATACAGGAAGCGTAGGGAGTCGAGGTGGGCTCTATGAACGATGCGGCATGGATCGATGGCATTGCCGAATTGCCTCGACGTCACCGCTTGGGCCGTGGGACTTTTTGCCGGCCGCTCTGGCCGCCGCCGCGACCTCGACCGCCGCGGCGCGGGGTCTTCACGTCGACTTCGTCCACCGGGCGGCCCATCGCCTCGCGCATCTTTGTGATGCGGTCGCGTAGCGCCGCCGCCCGCTCAAATTCCAGCTTCTCCGCCGCTTCCAACATTTCACCTTCCAGCTCCGTGAGAAACTCTTCGGTGATGTACTGCGTGTCGGACGAGCGACCAACGGCGGCGTTGGCCTGTTGGTGAGCGGCAACCTCAGCTTCAATCCCGGCGCGAATGTTCTTGCGCACCGTTTCCGGAGTGATCCCATGCTGGCGGTTGTACTCTTCCTGCACCGCTCGCCGCCGCCGAGTTTCCTCGATGGCACGCTGCATCGAATCCGTCACTTTATCACCATACAAAATGACTTTGGCGTTGACGTTACGGGCCGAGCGGCCGATGGTTTGGATGAGCGACGTCTCGCTGCGGAGAAAGCCTTCCTTGTCCGCATCGAGGATCGCGACGAGCGATACTTCGGGCAGATCGAGGCCTTCACGCAGCAGATTGACGCCGACGAGCACGTCAAATTTTCCGGTCCGCAAGTCCCGCAGTAGCTCAACACGTTCAAACGCATCTAGTTCACTGTGCAGCCACTGACAGGCGATTCCCTTCTTGCTCAGGTAATCCGCCAGATCCTCCGCCATGCGTTTGGTAAGCGTTGTCACTAAGACTCGCTCTTTCACCGCCGTCCGTTCATGGATCTGCTCCACCAAGTGGGCGACTTGTCCCTGGGCCGGTGACACTTCGATGATGGGGTCGAGCAGTCCCGTCGGACGAATAATCTGCTCGACCACTTCGCCGCCCGTTTTTTCCAATTCGTAGTCACCAGGAGTGGCTGAAACGTAAACCGCTTGCGGTACTTTGTTTTCCCACTCCTCGAACGTCATGGGGCGATTGTCGAGTGCGCTGGGGAGTCGAAATCCATGTTCCACCAACGTGACTTTGCGATTACGGTCACCAAAGTACATCGCTCGAATTTGAGAAACCGTCACATGCGATTCGTCGACGAACAGCAGGAAGTCACTCGGGAAAAAATCATAAAGCGTATAAGGGGCGGATCCGGGTGGGCGGCCAGAGAGTGGGCGACTGTAATTCTCCACACCCGGACAATATCCCACTTCGGTGAGCATCTCTATATCGAAGCGCGTGCGAGCGTTCAGCCGCTGAGCTTCAAGCAGTTTGCCCTGTTCGCGTAGTACGATGAGTCGTTCATCCAGTTCCGCTTTGATTTCCGCGACGGCGCGTTCGATGCGAGACTCGGGAAGCACGAAGTGTTTAGCGGGGTAAATGAAAAGTTCTTGCTGGCGACTGAGAATGTCACCGGTGAGTGGGTTGATGTAGGCGAGCTGATCGACTTCGTCGCCCCAGAGTTCGATGCGATAGGCAAACTCCTCATACGACGGCCAGATTTCCACGCAATCGCCGCGGACGCGGAATTTGCCGCGTTCAAAGTTGGCGTCGTTGCGGTCGTATTGAATATCGATTAACCGCCGCAGCAGATCGTCGCGGTCCAAAGTGCCTCCGCGAATGACCGGTACCATCATTTCCTTATAGTCATCCGGTGATCCCAAACCGTAGATGCTGGAGACGCTGGCGACAATCACCACGTCGCGGCGACTAACCAAAGCACTTGTGGCAGCCAGTCGTAAACGATCGATTTGATCGTTGATGGAGGCATCTTTTTCAATGTAGATGTCGCGCTGCGGAATATAAGCCTCGGGTTGATAATAGTCGTAATAACTCACGAAGTAATGAACGGCGTTGTGCGGGAAGAACTCCTTGAATTCTGCATAGAGCTGGGCAGCGAGCGTTTTGTTGTGTGAGATGACGAGGGCCGGGCGACGTAGTCGCTGGATGACGTTAGCCATCGTGAACGTTTTGCCCGAACCCGTCACGCCCAGTAACACTTGGTGGCGTTTCCCTTGCTGCAAACCATGAGTCAGTGCTTCGATCGCCTGCGGCTGATCGCCGGCGGGTTGAAAAGCACTACAGAGCTGATATTCCGCGCCTGCATTTCGTTGGATTAAATCCGACACCGTTTGCCCCTCGTGACATTGCGTGAGCCGAATGTTCGGCTCGTTGTTTCTCTAGCTGTTGATCACCGTGATTCGTCCGCCTCGCGCACGGCGGGGGTGATTTCGAAGGAGATTTGAGCGGCGATCCGTTGTGCCGTGCGACTGCCAATACCGGGCACTTGCTCCAAATCCGCCACTGCCCGAAACGGTCCTTGACGATCGCGCCAGTCCACAATGCGTCGAGCCATCGTTTCTCCGATGCCGGGCAATAACATTAATTCCGGCCAGTCCGCTTGATTGACACTCACCATGAATTTGGGCAGCTGATCATCGGTAGCGGCATCAAATTCCAGATAACGCCCCGATAATGCACCTCGATAACACCAATGACTGAGGAGCAGGAGCAGTCCTGCCGAGGTCAGAATGGCGATACTCACCTGATCCACTCGCCGCATCCAGCGATCCCGTTTCCCGGCCAGATCCATAACCGAGTTCACTCTCTATGCCCCGTGTATCCCCGTCGCTCAGCGCGACCAGAAGCCAGTCGGCTGAAATTCATTGGTTTCGCTCGGATTATACCGGTCGTTACCCATCGCGACAGGAACCCCGAGTCGATAAATTCGTCTTTTCAGGGGATTTTAAGGCCGCGAGTGGACGAACCTTTCAGGCGGAGTGAGCCAATTCGATGATGCCAGACTTTGATCAATGGACCTGGAACGAATCGGTCGCCGATGATTGTCGGCAGATTGTTCGACTGGCCGTCCGCGAGGATATCGATCGACTTTATGATTGGACGACAACGCTCCTGGTTCCCGCTACAACTCGCGGCGCAGCACGGTTTGTGGCACGTCGAGCGGGCGTGGTGGCAGGCTTGCACGCAGTGGCGCTCGCCGTCGACGAAATGCAGCTCGATGCGAGCTTCGAACCGCTCGTGGAGGATGGCCAAGCGGTGACTCCGCAACAGGTGATCGGCCGCATTCAAGGTTCAGCCCGCGACCTGCTCACCAGCGAAAGAATCCTCTTGAATCTGCTCGGACGACTGTGCGGTATTGCCACGCTCACTCGTCAATATGTGGATCGCATTCAAGGCACCGCGGCGCGACTGTACGACACTCGCAAGACCACGCCCGGCTGGCGCCGTCTGGAGAAATATGCGGTTCACTGTGGTGGGGGACACAATCACCGCACCGGACTATTTGACGCCGTGCTGATTAAGGACAACCATCTGGCGGTGGGACAACCAACTGCCGGTCCACGACGGTTCACTCCAGCGGAAGCCGTCCTGCAAGTGCGACGACTGATTCAGGCCAACCAGCTCACGCGTCCCTCCTACGCCATGCCGAACCCGATGCGTCCGCCCACCCCGGTGCCGATCGACCTCAGCGGCCCCGACTACGCACGACAGGCCGCTCACGGTCACCTCCTGCCCGTCGAAATCGAAGTCGACACATGGGAGCAGTTTCAGGAGGTCTTGCCACACTGCCCCGACATCATCCTGCTCGACAACATGACGCCCGAAATGCTCCGCGACGCGTGTCAACAGCGGGATCGGCAAGGCGACGAGCATCCTGAATGGCAACGTGTGGAGCTGGAGGCCTCTGGCGGCATCACGCTCGACACCATCCGATCCGTTGCCGACAGCGGAGTGGATCGGATTAGCTGCGGAGCATTAACCCATTCCGCGGTGAACTTCGACATCGGACTCGATTGGGATCAATGATCGGTACGGAGGCATTCTCAGTCGATCGAGGCCGTCCGTACCAATCACTCCGCGAGTAAGATCCGTGACTTGGTGAATCACCGAGTGGCGAACGTCATTTCTTCAGGACCACAAACCGCGATCCTCCCTCGCGCAGCACTCGCATGCGAACTCCACTCGACAAGTTTTGACCTTGCAATGCGTCGCGGTAGTCATTGACGCTGGTGACTTCCTTGCCAGCCACGTTGATGATGACGTCACCCGGACGGAAGCCACCACGTGCAGCCGCACTTCCCGGTTGCACTTCGGCGACCAGCACACCGCGCTGCTGAGCGGGTAAATTTAGTTGGCCGGCAATTTCTTCGGTGAGGTTTTGCAGGGCCAGTCCGAGATCATCGGCAGCTGCGGGTAAACCGGAACCGCGCGGGTTATTGGGCTCCGCGTCGGCGGTGTCGAGCTGGCCGACTTCGACCACGAGTTTTTGTTTGGAACCATCGCGGACATACTCGACTTGCGCCTTCGTGCCGGGCGGGGTTGCAGCGACAGCATTGCGGAACTGACTCGACGATTTCACCGGCTTGCCCTGATACGAAATGACGATGTCACCCGATTTCAGCCCCGCCTTCGCCGCGGGACTACCCGGCACAACATCGCCGACCAGGGCGCCATCGCGTGTGGGGAAGTTAAACGACTGAGCAAGGTCCTCGGTCAGATCCTGAATGGCGGCGCCGATCCGACCTCGGACAACTTTTCCTCCTTGCAGGATCTGTTCCGAAACCATCTTGACCATGTTGGCGGGCACGGCAAACCCGATCCCCATGTTCCCGCCCGTCCGCGAAGCAATCGCGGTGTTGATACCAATCACTTCGCCCTGCAGGTTAACGAGCGGTCCACCGCTGTTGCCTGGATTGATGGCCGCGTCGGTCTGCAGAAAGTCCTCGTAGCCGCCATTGGTAACACCAACCAGTCGTCCTTTCGCACTGATGATGCCGGCCGTCACCGTTTGGTCAAATCCCATGGGACTGCCGATCGCCAATACCCAGTGACCTACTTCAACCTGATCGGAGTTGCCGAGCATGGCGGGTGTTAATCCGTCGGCTTTCACTTTTAGGACGGCCAGGTCCGTGGCCTTATCGGTGCCGACGATCTCCGCTTTCATGTCTCGCCCATCAGCGAGGGATACCTTGAGTTCATCCGCATCTTGAACGACATGATTATTCGTGACGATGTAACCGTCCTGGCTGATAATCACGCCGCTGCCCAAGCCCTCTTGTGGCGTGCCACTATCAGGCATCTGCGGAATCTCGAAAAACCGTTCAAAGGGGTCGTTGCCGCCGAAGAAGCGACGCAGCTCGTCGGGCATCTGCTGATTTCCGCCCGAGCGTCTTTGCCGCAGATTAAGCGCTTTAGGTTTTTTGATGGATTGAACACTAACGACAGAAGGTCGCAGCGCTCGAGCGGTAGCCTGAAAGGCATCCGACATCTCCTTGGCGTGGACGGACAGCTCCGGTGCGACGGGCGTCGTCGAGGGACGATCGGCCGCCCAAGAGCGACGGTCGGCCTGATGACTCCACCACGTTGCCCCGGCGGCACCTAGGGCCGCCGCCAGCCCCACAACGCAGAAATAACGCCAATCAAACGAGCGCGAACGAGAGTACTGTTGGTTCATCGATTCAGCCTCCTGAAAAGATTTGCCGAGCGGAATACGGTGTGCGAATACCGCTCCTAACGTAAAAATTCCCAAGACCTTAACCGTAGGATCGGCGGCGACTGTCGTCGCCCCAGTGACGAACTGGATCGAGCCGCCAGTCCCGAATTCGCTGACAATGACCGCAGGTAGTCCCGATTTTTCACAGGCTTTGTCACCCAGGCTGCCGCAGCGAAAGGTTTCCGCTTCCTACGCAGCAGCGGGCCGAGCGGTTTGAACCCTAGCTCGCCAAGGGCCGGTCGGTCTGTTTCTCCCCCCTTCGCGCCTTGGCGCCTTAGCGTGAGCCCCCTCACCCCACCTTTTGGCAGTCTTCATCTCCTCCCCTAAACCCAAGAATTTGATTGACATAAACCATCGCTTATCGCTACCTTTTGACGACTTAACCTTTAGATCATCTCCCTCAGGTCGCTGACGCACGTTCCGGAGAGCCGCTCAAAATGTTGTCTTTGCCATCGACGCGATTCGCGTATCGGAAGTTCAACTCGATCATTTATTTTCACTGCCTCCCAGCCGTTGTGGGAGCGGTTGTATCAGCCGTCGTGATGCTGGGTTATTCGGCGTCGCTGCACGCGGCGGATGTCGATGTCCACTTGAACCAAGAGAATAAGGCGCAAGGAGTCACGCGGGCTCCGCAGCCGGCCACGGATGAGTTGTCCTATCTACGTCGTATCTATGTCGATCTCATTGGTCGTATTCCAACGGCGGAAGAGATTGCCAAGTATGAGCAGTCACCGAGTTCACGACGACGCGAGCAGTTGGTGGAGCAGTTAATGGCGGATCCACGATTCACGGATCGGTGGACGGTTTTCTTTGAAGACATGCTGCGACTGCGTTCTCAGGCCACAGGCGGAGCGGCACTCATTGCTTATGTGCATCAAGCGATCAACGACAATCTGCCGTATGACGAAATGTGTCGTCGGCTCCTCACCGCCAATGGCAAAGCGGGACGCACTCCCGAGGTGGGCTTCATCCTGGGTGATGATGCCGATCCCAAAGCGATGGCGCGCATTACCTCGCAGGTCTTTCTCGGGATTCGCATCGGTTGTGCCGAGTGCCATGATCATCCGTTTGACGTTTGGAAGCGTGAAGACTTTTACAGCGTCGCCGCTTTCTTCGGGAAGACTCGGCGCGTCGAAAGTCAACTCACCAAGGTGATCTACACGACGGAAAGTGAGCAATCGACGGTGATGTGGCCCCCGGAAGGTGATCCTTCGACGGAGCCTCGCAAGCCGATGACCCCTCGTTATCCCTTTCCGATGGTCGACGATAATGGCAGTCGTGAGGTTCTTCTGCGACTGACTCGACTGCGAGAGGAGCGGGCTCGTCCGCAGCGCGAAAAGGCGGCCAAGGGGCCGTCTGTGGACGATCTCTTGTCCGATGCCGACTCCAAAGTCAAAACTCGCACTGGTTCTGGCCCCGCGAACATTGATGTCAACGCCGAGGCCAAGAAGGAGATTCGCAAGATTGACATCGATGGCAGCCTGTACGCTCGCAGTGAACTGCGAGCCAAGTTGGCGGACCAGATTACGAGTCCCAAGAATCGACTGTTCGCCCAGAACATTGTCAATCGAGTGTGGAAGGAGTTGATTGGTCGTGGCTTTGTGGAGCCGATCGATGACTTTCGCAAAGACAATCCTCCCAGTCATCCTGAGACACTGGGTTATTTGGCAGACGAGTTCGTGGCGAGCGGTTACGATTTCCGCTGGCTTGTGAAGACGATTGTCGCCACGGATGTTTACACTCGCAGTCGTGCACCGGCCGACACCGATGAAGCGACCCGTAATGAACTTGAAGTGGCCTTTCTGGCGACTCCCATGCGTCGCATGATTAGCGAAGCGATCTATGACAGCATCGTGACGGCGGGACATTTGTTTGAATTCAAGCATCCGGCTGGGGCCAACGAATTGGTGCTCGAAGAAAAAGTGCGAGTGCCTGTGGTGGACGATGGGAAGGGTGGCAAGCGCAAAGTTCAACCGCTGCTGGGTGGTCGACCGGGTGGAGCGGGGATGGCGGGAATGCCAGGCATGATGGCCAGGCCGATGGATCGCACCTACGCCGTCGAAGATGCCATCGAATTGGATTTCAAAAAGGTTCTAAACGAGAACGATGAAGAAGTTTCGGTTGAAAAAATGGAAGTTATGTCCCGTGAGGAACTTGAAGCCGCGCGAATGTTGCAAGAGAAAATGGCTCGCGGCGAGGGAGTGGAGTACGTTGATCAGATCGTGAAAAAGGTGGTGGACGCAAATCCGAAATTCAACAGTTCGTTGCGAATGGAATCGCCAGCACCGCCGGGACATTTCTTACGCGTCTTTGGTCAACCCACGCGCAGCGACCTGGGCGAACAGCGTGACGAAGGAGCCTCAATGCGACAAGCTCTCGTCATGCTCAACGGCAAACTGACGCACGAGGCGTCACGCGTCGGACCGCTGGAAGAAGCTCATAACCTGCTCACGGGCGACAAGGTCGACGTCGAGCAGGCCATTCGACTCGCTTACCTCGAAATCATGACCCGCAAGCCCTCGGCGGATGAACTCGCCGAAGCTCGGGAAATCATTCGTGCTGCAGCCAACCCGGTCGACGGTTACGCCGATCTTCGTTGGGTGCTGCTCAACTGCAACGAATTCCGCTTTCTCCCTTAGTTGCTACCTTAATTGATCACGGTCCGTTTTTCGTCCTTTGTGAAGGAGATTCCATGGGTTGCTACAATTATCACCTGACTCGACGCTCGCTGTTGGCGGCTTCGGGAGCGACGTTGCTCGGAATGCAAGTGCGAAACTTGCTGGCGTTTGCCGGCAAGGATCACGCCGCGAAAGCGGAGCACGTGATTTTGTTCTGGAATGGTGGTGGTATGTCGCACCTGGACACCTGGGATCCGAAGCCGGGCCGACCGACGCAGGGTGAATTCGAGCCGATCAAGACGTCGGCGTCGGGCGTCGAGATTTCGGAGATTTTTCCGAAGCTGGCCAAGCAGATGCATCACGCCACGCTCGTGCGTTCGATCGCTGGTACGCAGGGCGATCACGGTCGCGCGACGTATCAGCTTCAAACGAGCTACTTGCCGTTCCCTAATCTGACGCACCCCGGACTCGGTTCCGTCGTGACGCATGAAAAGGAAAACCACAGCGATTTGCCCGCTTATATCACCATCAGCGGTCAAGCGCCTCGCGCTGGCTATCTGGGTCAAAAATGCGAAGCCTACTTCGTCGGAAATCCTGGCGAGAAGGACCCGTATTTAGCGTTCCCGGAAGGCATCGCGGAGTTGCGAGGCAATCGTCGCTTGGAAACCCTGAATCGCTTCAATGACCGATTTGCGGGCAAGAACGACGACCCACGACTCAAGGCCACCAAGACCTCTATTGAGGATGCCGTGCGGCTGATGCGCAGCCCTGCTCTGGAGGCCTTTGAGCTGGAAAAGGTGTCAACAGAGACGCGCGAGCGTTACGGTGACAATCCGTTTGGACGCGGTGCGTTGCTGGCCAAACGGTTGGTGGAAAAGGGCGTGCGTTTCGTCCAGATCAACCGAGGCGGATTCGATACGCATTCCAATAACTTCCCCGCCATGCGTGCTCACGGTGAAGTCATGGATCCTGCACTCGCATCGCTAGTCGAGGATCTGGCGACTGATGGTCGCTTAGAGAAAACCTTGATCATGATGATCAGTGAATTTGGTCGCACGCCGAACGTGAATAAGGATGCGGGACGTGATCACCACGCTCCGGTCTTCAGTTGCTTTATGGCGGGTGGAGGCCTCCGCGGTGGACAGGTAATCGGTAGCTCCGATAAGGATGGCTACGAACCGCAAGATCGACCGGTGCAGGTGGCTGATCTGCACGCCACGGTGTGTCACGCGCTGGGCATCGACCCTAACCGCGAAGTGATGACTCCGCTCCAACGTCCGCTGAAGTTGGTGGATCAAGGCAAGCCGATTAACGAACTCTTCGGTTAACACGCGCCAACGGACGTTTCATGCGGGCTGGTTCCCTGCTGGAAGTGAGCCAGCCCGATGATTCTGAAGAGTGCTGAGTGGTGGGTGGCAATTTTCCCACCCCACTGCGCACGGATCAAAACGGGGACGTCGAGTTACGAGTCGCGGAGCAGGCTGAGTCACAGGCCAGCGACTCGTCCCAGATCCTGCCTACCGCTCCTCCCATCCGCCTTCGCTTTCTCTCTCTCGGCTGCACAGGAAGTGCGGCATTTGATTGACGCGGCGAGCGTCAGCAAATAACGTAATTTCGTCTTCAGTAACGCTCGAAGGCTGACTGAAGTCTGGCCAAGCGGCTTTTTCACTTCTGGCTATCCGATCTGTGCAGGGCTTAAACATGACGATCCCAGCTTCACGCACTCGACGACTCTTGACCCAGTCGTTGCTGGCGGCCTCCACCCTGACAACCACGTCCTGGCTGGACGTGATTCCGGCAGGGGCGCAGCCGCCCGCTCCCGCGAATGCTCCCGCGAACGACGGGGCGATGCGTGGTTCCATCGTGGAAGATCGAGCGGCGAAGAAACTGATCGAGGCGGGCGACGCACGCTACGACGCCGATGAGATCACCAAAGCGATTGAAATCTGGAAGTCGGTGATCGAGCGTTACCCGAAGAGTCGCTTTCGCTTCGACGCTCAGATGCGTCTGGGAAACTACTACCTGGAACGCGATCGTTCCTACGATCGTGCAAGAACGCACTTTGAAGCGGTCACGATCGAAGACAATCGGGATGATGCACAGCAAGCCGAAGCGACGCTCAAAACAGGCATCTGCTACTACCATGCCCGCAACTACGGGAAGTGCTTTCAAGTGATGCGCGATGTCGTGGAGAAATTTCCTGTCAGTCCACAAGTCAACGAAGCGTACTACTACATCGGCCTCGGACATTTCCAACTGGCGCACTACAGTCGCGCAATTGCGGCACTCGAAAAAGTCGGTACCACGCTCAGCGGTGATGATTCGCAGGAACGGAAACTTGAAGCGGGCAAACGCTTCTTTGTGAAAATCGAGGATGCGGATCTCGCCGTTCTCGAATCAGGCGAAGCGGTGGAAGTACGCTGCAAAGTATCCAGTGGTGATGAGGAGACGCTGCAATGTTTTCCTGTCGGCCGTAACGTGCGACTCGTCCTCGGCTCACTGCCCACCAAACTCGGCCAGCCTAGTCCCGGCAACGGCACGCTGGAGATTCGCGGTGGAGATTCCATCGAAGTCACGTACCTCGATCGACACACCGCCGATAAATCGCAAGACAAACCAGTCGCGCAAACGATTAAGGTCGTGGGCAATGGCCTTTTGGCGATCACCGACGGCGCTTTCGCGGAATCGCTGCGGGGCGTGGTACTTGGCAAGGCGGTTAATTTACGTGTCATCGATGCGGATCACGACACGACGAACGCTGCCGATAAGCTGACCGTCGAAGTCGCTATCTACCGGCCTAAAACCGATCAGGAATTGGAAGCCGAGGCAGCGGCCCTGGCCGGACAAGCGGCCGGACAAGCAACCCCTCCGGCCACTCCGCCCGCGGCAGGCACCACGCCCACTCCCGTCGAACTCGATGAAGAGGGCAAACCGAAGCTGGATAAATTCAAGCGACTGGATTCGATCGTCGTGACGCTGACCGAGTCGCCACAGGGCGACGAAGCGGCAATCCACACGGGCGTTTTTCAAGGTTCGGTACCGGTGGTCAAGGCCGACAAAGTCATCGCGGGCGATGATACGCTTCAGGCCCTGCCTGGCGATGAGATTCGAGTGACCTATCAAGATGAAGTGAATACCGGTGAGGGGACACACATCGTCCTCACCGCCGCCAAATGTTTGGAAGGAAACATTGGTGGTGTGCGTGTGACGCGGGCCGTCATCACGGATCAGGAACTGCGTATCCAAACGCAGCTGAAAACGTCCGACGCACTCCTCAACATCGGCAATCGCTATAAGGAATTTGGTCTCAAGGATAAAGCCGAAGAAAAGTATGATCAGGCACTGCAGGTCTGCGAAGAGATCATGGATGACGCTCGGCGGCTCGGCGGCAATCTTCTGGAGCAGACCTACGTGCAACTATGGCGCATCTATTTTGAACGCGATAATCTCGATCTCGCGGCCGCCATGTGTCAGCGGTTGCAAAACGAGTTTCCCAACAGTGGCTTCGTCGATGATGCGCTGCTGCAACTGGGCGAAGTGGCGCGGAAGCAAAGCAACTTCAATCGCGCGATCGGAATTTTTACTCGCATCGTGAACATGCCCAAAAGCCAATTGCGCGGTGAGGCTCAGTTCGGGATAGCGGAATGTTACGAGCAGATGGCGACTGCTGCCGAAGGCCCGACTGCCAATCAGTTGCAGGATCGGTCCTTCCAAGAGTTCAAGAAAGTCTATGATCAGTTTCCGGATAGTGGTCGAGTGGGCGAAGCGGTGGCCAAAATGGCCAACTACTACTATCAGCAGAAAGACTTTGCTCGGGCGATCGACACCTTTGAAACCGTGCTCACCAATCATCCGGATGCGAAGTTCTTGGATGTGATTCTGTTCAATTACGGACGTTGTCTTTATCGCATGGATCGCAAAGCCGAAGCCAAGCGTCGCTTTGATCAACTCATTGCGGACTTCCCTGAAAGTCCTTTGGCGGCTGACGCGAAGAAGATCGCTGAAGCGCTGTCCAAGGCTAGTGCCGAATAACCTCCCCCCTGCCCGCCTGATCGTGTGCCACCTGCCTCTTCCCTCCATCGGGAAATTGACCATGAAATCAATCGTCACTCGAATGCTCCTCTTGGGATTCGTCGTCTGCGGTCTGCTGCTCTGTCAGGTTCCCGTGGCGGCTCAAATGCCGACGGAAGAGGAAGTGAATCGTCAAGCCGCTCAGTGGGAAGCGGATCTGGGCCGCTACAAAGATTCATCATCGGAAGCGGCAGATGCCCTGTTCAAACTCACCAGCCTCTATCATCAGCATGGGCGAGTGTATGGTCTGGCACGAGTCGCGCAGCAGTTCACTGCCACGCATGGAACTGATCAGCGTCACCGAGAGGTGATGCTCAAGCTCCTCGATGCACTCGAAATTCTCTCGCGTAATAAAGATTTTGCCGCGACCTGTCGCCAATATATCGCTCGCTATCCGCAGTCTCCCGAGGTGCCGGCTGTGGAGATTCGTTTAGCAAAAGCACTGCTGCGGATGGATGATCGATTGAAAGCGGGCGAGGCATGTGCGCAGGTGTGGACTCGCCGCGGCCCCGATGAGTTGGGGCGTCATTTTGGGGTTCTCGCGCTGCGTCAATACTCGTTGCTGGCCACCGCCGAAGGAATGACGCGAGCCGCGACACTGGCCGATGACATGCTGACAAAACTTCCCGCGGCCGAGTTTGCGCGCCATGTGGGGTGGCAGGGATTCACGGAATGGCGTCGCGCCTCGCAGTGGGCGAAGGCCAATGTCACCGGCACCGCGATGCTGGCCAAAAACATCGTGGGCGACCCGCGCGCCACGCGTGATCTGCACCTCTTGATGGCAGAGAATTTTGCCAACTTGGGACAGTATGCGAATTCCGTTGACAGTTACAAGAAAGCCCGCGCGATCAATGATAATGCGTTTGTTCATCAGCAGATTGGCGTGCGTTTGTATCAGTCTGGCGTGAAGGCCACCGAACTCGAGCCGGTCGTCAATGAATATCTGCAGAAGTACCCGCAGCGTTCCGATCGACTTATCCTGCAGAGTTACTTGGCGTCGGCCTTGTTGCGGGATGGTGACAAGCCTAAGGCACTCGCACTGCTGCAAGCTCTGCTGCCCTTAGATGCCGTGACAAACAACAACGCAAGTCTGTTCGTGCAGAATAACGGCATGGAGCCGGCGCAGTTGGCTGCCAGCGAAGCGGCACTTCGTGCGGCACTGGGCACCAACAAAGATCAGGCGGCATATCTGCGATATGTTCTGGCCTTTGATCTCTATCGCGATCGCGTGAAGGATATTGCCAAGGCGCGTCAAGCGGTTCGTGAACTGCTGGCTGAATCACCGAGTGACGATCCCAACACCGCAGCCGCTGCCGATTGGCTGCTTACAAGTGCTCCGAATGATGATGAATTCCGCGCCGATCTGGCTCGAATTCTGCAGGTTCGCAAGGCTTTCATTCACTATGTCTATCTGCGAGGTGTGCCTGCCAACTGGCAGAAGAATGCCGCTGCCAACAAGGATCTCAAGGCACGCGCCGATATGGCGGCGGCAGCCTTAGCGACTGCAGATCAAGATCCGATTGTAAAAGCGTGGCTCGAACAGCGGGATGCGACGCACGGCCCTGGCGCACCAATTCGCGACCAGTTGCGACAAGCTGCTACCTTCAACACCTTAAACGATTCGCTTGCCAAAGCGCTGCTTTCGATTCAAGCCAGTTACTATCGCAGTTATGGTCCGGCGACCGATCGCGCCAAGACAGCAATCGTCTGGGCGCAGTACTGCCAGCGATTCCCTCGCGATTTCAACGCCGCGGCGGCTTATCTGGAAGCGGCGACCGATTACAGTCCTGGTGAAGTCTGCAAAGAAGCGGCGTTGCATCTGCTCAAGATTGAAGCGCCAGTGGCGGCCCCCGATGTCTGGCGTCGATTGTTGATGGCGGCCGATCGCGCCGCTGACCCGGCACTTGCCAAGCAAGCGTATGGCTGGACGAAACAAGCCGCGGACAAGTTCGGCTTTGATCCGACGTATGCTTCGGCCATCGCTGACTCGCTGGTCAAAATGAAATTGGATGCGGAGGCTGTTGAATGGCTGAACCGCGGTTTCAAGCATGATCCAACGCACTTGGAATCCCGCGAATGTGCGAGTCGACTGCTAGCCCGCATCACGGATCCGGCGCAGCGAGCGGCCTTTATTCAGCCGCTCATGCAGCCGGAAACCGATTTTCATGGGCGCTATGCGATGTGGCTGGCGGGTGACGCCTACACGGCCGGCGATTGGGCCAAGTTCGAGCAGGTC
This sequence comes from Pirellulaceae bacterium, assembly GCA_044235425.1. Lineage (GTDB taxonomy): Bacteria > Planctomycetota > Planctomycetia > Pirellulales > Pirellulaceae > JBJSXJ01. Next base: position 26,658 of record JBIIHW010000028.1, on the reverse strand, counting down.
CTGCGTGCCGCCCGCACTCGCCAGAATGAACGTCCCTTCCGCGCCTGGGACCTAGACTGGTCCATTGTCGGGCCGTGGTTGGACGGAATTCGCGCCGACATGAAAGCGACTCCAGAGGTGAAAACAAAAGTCCTTGCAGTGCTCCGCGATCTTGAACTACAGCCGATTTCGGCCGCCGCCAACCTGGCTCTGTTAGAACTGGCACCGCCCACGGGATTGACGCCCACTCAGCGACTCATGACCTATCGTGACGCGACTCGCAGTGTGGGCTTCGAGTACTACGATTGGGATCGCCTGATGACGTTTGCCGTCGCGGCTGCCGAGCGTAAGGACTATGCCGTCGCTGCCACGATCGCCACGGGCATGATTGCGAATCTGCCGAATGTCGACGAGGGCCGGCGCAAGGTTGCTCGGGATCTGGTCACTCAAAGCTATGCCCGCATGGGCAGCATCGGCTTAACCCTGGATGAGAACAGCCCACTCGCGCCGCTCTTCCAGGCCACCTTGCACCTGCGACTGGGCGACGAGCGACTGGCGTTTGAAACCTATTCGGCGAATCGGAAGCTGTTCGACGAGAACCGGGCGGAATTGCCCGTGGATCTGGTTTCGGCTATTTGCGAACGATTGATGGCCGCCGGTGGTGATGAGAATCACGACTATGTGGAAGAGACGCTGCGCGGCTGGCTTGTGAAGAACGCTGAGTCCAAGCAGATTGATGATGCAACAAAAGCCCGCGTGCAACTGCTGCTGGCAAAGAATTATGTGAAGGCGCAGCGCTTCGATATCGCGCGCAATGAATACACTACGGTCGTAAATCGATATCCGAATACGGCCGCTGCGATTGATGCGGAATTCGGTATCGGCGAAACCTTCATGTCGCAGAAGGTATTTGACCAAGCCGAATTGGTATTCGAACGTCTGGCTCGACATCCTGACGTTGATGTGGTGGTGCGTGCGGAGTTTTTGCGCGGTGTGCTGGCATTCCGCCGCGGCGATCGTGATGATGCCCGCGAGATTTTTCGCTCCGTACTCGAGCGAGTCCCGAACGTGGAACTCGCCAATCAAACCCTCTTCGGACTCGCTGAGGTCTACGGAGCTGAAGAACGCTACATGGATCAGCTCAACCTGCTCCGTACCGTTGGACGTTTGGGACGCGCGAGCAAGCGACGTCACGTTCCCGGAACACCCCTGTCGATCGTCGTCCATGATGGCGATCTTGGGATCAGTCGTGGTCACAATCGCATTCCAGTGCGAGTGACGACGGAGCCGGGCGGTGACAGCGAACTCATCTATCTCACCAGCGCCGGTGCCGGTAAAGGTTTGTTCCGAGTGGATTTGGAGACTCGACTAGGCAATGCCACGCCAGATGATCGAGTCTTGCAGCTGACGGGGAAGGACACCATCAAATGTGATTATCCTCCCGAGTTCAAAGCGGAGTTTAAAAATGTTCCGCTGTCGGATGTGGAGATCAAGGTGGCTGCTGACGGTCGACTCGAAGCGGCCAGCGGCAAGATTGTGGATAAGCAAACCCGGTCGTTCAGTGATGAATTGCGTCAGCAAGTGGCCGATGATCAAGAGGCGGATAAACGGGTCTCGCAGTTCCGACCGGAAAATCAGATCAAGCCCGGCAATCAGGTTTACTTGCGGGTAAAGGATGCCGATCGCGATCTGGGAAATGAAGTCGACAAGATCGTCGTGAAGCTGGCGGCCGACAGCGGCGATCAAGTGCAAGTCACGCTGAAAGAAACCGGTGCCCATACTGGCATCTTTGAAGGTTCGGCCTTGACCGGTGAATTGCCGGCCGGGGCCCGAGCCACCGATTCGGCTATCGATCATCATCCGCTCATGGCGATCGATCGTGATCCGAAGAGCTTTTGGATGAGTGCTCCTGACGGTGCCACTCCGAAACAACTGACGGTGGATTTGAAAGATTTGCGTAGCGTGGCACGCGTGAAAATCTCAACCCCCGATGCGACGAAAAACGCTCCCGTACGGGGCGAGTTGCGGGGGAGCCAAGATGGTGAATTCTGGTTCCGCTTGGCCACCAATCCGCCACCAGCGGTGCGCGAGTCGGTGGCTGGCGAGTTTGCGGCGATGCGGCGGCGTGTCTATGCCGCGAATTTTACCCAGGTCGCCGACTGGAATCAGATCGTCGCACTGACCAAGAATGGTCAGCCAATCGCGGACGAAGTTGTGACCGATCTCTCCTGGTCACTAACCGACGGCTCGAATACCGCCAAGCAGCCGCACACGGTCGTTTGGCATGGCAAACTCGTACAGCCTCGGGATGGTGCCGCCCGCATCAAAGTTGACGGTGCTCGCACCACGCTGATGCTGGATGGGCGCGAAGAACTGGCGCTGGGACCCGGTGGTCGATCCTGTGATGTTTGGTTGACTGCTGGATCGCATGAATTGACGATCGTGGCAGCCACGGCGGCAGCCGAGCAGCCCGTATCGGCTGTCTGGACGCGCGCCGATCTAAACACATCGCAGATTACGCTCGCCCCTTTTCGCGCGCAGGATTTCGACTTGAAACAGGCTGCCGCGCGAGTGACTCCGAGTGGACTGAATAAGACGACCGCTAAGCCAGTCAGTGCTCCGACGGTGACGGTGGCAGAGACCGACTGGGAGTTTCGATTCCCCGCGATCCCGCTACGGTTTACCCAGCTCATCGTTCATGAGTATCGCGGTGATGCCGTCGCCATCAATATGTTTGAAGTCGGAGGAACACAGCCGACCGCGATCTATATTCCGACCAAAACAGACGTCTTGTCGCTCGCGAATAATGAGGTGCTGGAGATTGCTGGCGGCGATACCGTTACTGCTTCCTACACCGACGATTTACTGCAATCGGAAACCGGTGGCAGTCAGTTGCTCGTCGCCAAACTTACCGCTACTTATCACAACGCTCGCGTGGCATCGATCGGCTACGACTTCCAGCGAATGCCCAACGCCGCCATCGTGACCACTCGTAAAGATCTAATGCGCGTGGAGCCTGGGGAACGGGTCGTGGTTGAGATCGTGGATTATGACGAGGATCGAACGGATCAGCGCGACACGATTCGCTTCCAGGTGCTGGTCAATGACAACGAGCCAATCGACATGATCGCGACCGAGACGGAGAATTACTCCGGCATCTTCACCAAGGAAATCGATACCGTTGCGCTGCGAGCAGCGAAGCCGGCGAGCAGCAAACCGGAGACGGGTAAGCCAGAAAAGCCGAGTAATTCCGAAAAGGGAAGTAGTTCCGAGAAGGCGGACAAGCCGGAAAAAGCTTTGAAGCCGGAGAGTAAGGAAAAGGCGGGGACGCAGTCTGGTGAGGCGGTGGTGAACGCTCCGTCATCGCCCGACTCGCCCTTGTCGGTCAAAGCTGGTGATCGCATCTACCTGCGTTACATCGACGCTCAGAATACCTTTCCAGGCCATGCGGTGCCGCGAGAAACGACGGTCTACGTGAATGAACCTGCGGAAGGTCGGATTCGCATTCTACGTTCGCGAGTGACTCCACCCGCGCCTGGAACGCCTGGACGTGGTACGCCTGTTTACCTGCCGCCCGCGGCGGCCGGTGAAGTTTCCGGCGTCGCATTTGAAGCTCCACTCACGGTGGAGGTGATCGATCCCGACGCGGCAAAAGATAGCCGCAGTACGGTCAACGTGACGCTCACGACCACCGATGGCGCGTCGGTCGATGTCGCGTGTGTAATCTCGGGTGAACTGAGTGGTGTCACCGGAGACACCGGGAACATTCGAGCACTGGAGGAAGGACGATTTGTCGGCCAAGTGATTTTGCAGCTGGGCAGCCAGAGCAGTCCTGCCACGGTGCCGCTTACGGCCGAAATGCCACGCGGTTTGCTCGGTAAGGTGAAGATTGACGACAACGATGGCGGTAACCTGGGGACGAACCTTGTCACACGCGTCCTGAATGTGACCGGCAAGGACCAGATCATCGCGACTTATCGTGATGCCGCTCGACCCAAGGGGCAAGCCACCAATCTGACCGCTCGAGGACGCCTCATCTCCAATGGTGAATTGGCGATCACGGATCGTGAGTATGAGAAACCGGTCGAACGGCTGCATGTCGGTGAAAAACTTTTTGTGCGAGTAATCGATGCCGATCATGACGCGACGGACGAACGCGATCACGTGACGGTCGAGATCACAGGCGATCTCGGCGAAAAAGAGATCGTGAAACTCGAGGAAACATTGGCACACAGCGGAGTGTTCACCGGATCGTTCACACTCAAGGCGATGGAAAAACCGACCGTCGACAATTTGGTGGCGGCGGATCCGGCAGTCGAAACCTACTTCGGCGATACGCTGCGAGTGCGCTACGTGGATGATGCGGCGAGTGGCGAGTCGGGGACGCTGGAGCTGGTACAAGAAATGCCAGTGGTCATCGGCACGGATGGGCTGGTGGCGGCGTTCTCAAAAACGTTTGCGAACGAAACCTTGGCGGTGGAAACAAAATTCCGCATCGCGGAAAGTTATTTCGAGCTGTTCAAGAGTCACAAGAATCTGGAGCGGGCGGACGAAAAGAATGCGGATTTAGAGGCTGGACGGCGTATTTTGCGAGAGGTCATGGAGGACTATCCAGACCCGAAGCATGCACCTCGCATCGCCTATCTGCTTGGTCAGTTCTCGCAAGAGCTCGGGCAGTTCGCCGAGGCGATCAAATCGTACGAAATGATTTTGCGGCAATATTCTGATCATGCACTGGCACCCGACGCTCAGTACAAATTGGCGCAGTGCCATGAAGAGGCGGGTGAATTTGATCTCGCTCTGGAAGCCTATGTGACGCTGGCCGCAACGCATCCTCGCAGCCCTCTCATTCCCAACGTCATGATCCGTATCAGCGACCATTTTTATAAGACGGAGCAGTTTGCAATTGCGGCTCAAGTTGGCGAAAAGTTTCTGGAGCGTTTCACGGGCCATCAGCATGGTCCGCGCATGGCGTTCCGCGTCGGTCAGTGTTACTACAAAGGCAAGCAGTATTTGAAGGCGGGCCAGTCGTTCGATCGCTTCGGAAAGGTTTTTCCAGATGACAATCTGGCGGCCGATGCGCTCTTCTGGTCGGGCGAAAGCTTCCGCTTGGCCGCGAATAATCTGGAAGCGTTTCGGCGCTATAATCGCTGTCGCTGGGATTATCCCGCCAGTGAGGCGGCGAAGTATGCTCGAGGTCGCCTGGCGCTGCCCGAAATGTTGCAGCAGTTTGAAGCGGATGCGGCCAGCGCTGATCCGCCGTAAGCCCGATAACCCGAAGCGACCGGGGTTGGTCCTGACCTGTGTTCGTGGTCTGTGTTCGTGGTCTGTGTTCGTGGTCTGTGTTCGTGGTCTGTGTTCGTGGTCTGTGTGGATGGTGAATCGTTTGTGATGGAATTGATGTTGAGCTTAGCATGAGTATTACCGCTCTGATTGTTGGACTTTCTCTCCTGGCACAACCAACGGCGAGGCCAGCGGGCGACGTGTCAGCCGCGCAAAACGGTGCCGCCGCCACTCCAGCCGCCGCCACTCCAGCCGCAGACTCGGCAAGCGCGAATCCGGCGGCACCCGGTGGTGCAGCCAATTCCGCCGGCGGCGGTGCGTCCGAAGGTGCCCCGACCGAGGTTGGCGGTGCGTCACCGCACGCAGCGGCGAAAGCGAATGGCGGCAATGCGAGTGCTGATGCTGCGACACCTGGAGCGACGGAGCCTGCAGCTGGAGATGCGGCGGCGACGAGTGCCGGTGGGGTCTCGGAACTGCTCAGCAAAGTCATGAGTTCTGGTGCCCTGGGGTACATGATTGAGGGCGGCTTTTTTATGTGGCCAATTTTGCTCCTGGGAATCCTGGCTGCTGGAGTGATGATCGAACGATTCCGCAGTCTCAAGATGCTCACCACCGACACGACCGCCCTGCGCACGAAAGTGCAAAATCTCTTACAAGAAGATAAAGTCGAAGAGGCGATGAAGCTTTGTGATAGCGAGCAAGGGCCGGTGCCGGCTGTGTTGTCCGCTGGCCTGCGAAAGTACCTGATTCTGCGTCGGCTGGATTATGATCCAGCAAAGATTGAAGAGCAGGTTGTCAAAGGCATCGACGACAACAGCGTTCATATCGTCGCCGCTTTAGAGCGTCATCTGCCCATTCTGGCCACAGTCTCCAGCGTCGCGCCGATGCTTGGTTTTCTCGGAACCGTGCAAGGGATGGTGGTGTCGTTCGATGATATTGTGCGACAAATGGGGAAGACGAACATCGTGGAGTCCGCGGCCGCCGGTATTAAAGTTTCGCTGCTCACCACCGTGCTGGGGCTGATTGTTGGTATTCCCGCTTTCATGGCCTTCAATTACTTCACGAGTGTCATCAATCGCTTCGTGCTCGACGTGGAAGAATCGGCGAGCGAATTGATTGAGGCGGTGACGTTGCAGTTGGCACTCACGCGACAGGAAAAGTAGTTGTGCGTATCCGGCGAACTACAGGTAATTTGTTGATCGAACCGCCCTCGGTGGCGACCGGCGACATCGCCTTTAACTTGATTATTTTCTTTTTGGTCTGCGCCAGTGTGCAACCGGATAGCGGGCGCAAGCAGCTGCTGCCACGCAGTGAAGAGCAATCCAAGAATCAGCAGCAGACGAAGAACATTGAAATCTCGCTGACTCGAACGACGGCGGCGATCAATGGCGACTTGGTACCACAGCGTGAGTTCACCGGGAGACTGCGCAGCATGCTGGCGGGGCGCGCGCGTCCGGAAGATCGAGTCGTCGTGGTGAAAAGTCGTCCGGATACGCCGTACGAGTTTTGGATCGACGTGACTGGGCGAGTGGAAGAGGCGGGTGGCACGGTTACGATCCAGCGTGAAGAAGAGCGAACCGTCGCGGTCGGCGGGCAATAATTTAGACTGCTATGAAAATCACTCGTAAGAAACATAAAGTGGAAGTGCCGAGCGTAGCGATGGGAGATATCGCTTTTAATCTGCTCATCTTCTTCGTGATTCTGGCGCGAGCGACGGATGATAGTCACTTGAACTGGACACCGGCGTCGAGCAGCAAGGTGGAAAGTGCGGGTGTCGCGAAGGCTAGTGTCCTGATCGATAGCGAAAGCAAGTTGCATTTGAATGGCCAGCAAATTGGTGCCGCTCAGCTGGCCGCTCAAGTGAAGGAATTGCTCGGAGATTCAGCTGCAGGTGATCGAGTGGTTTTGTTGAAGGTGCATCGCGATGCCCAGGCGATGCAGTTTGAACCCGTCATCGAGGCGATTAGCGAGGCGGGGGGCGAGTTGGTTCATATCCTTGAGGAAAAAAAATAGTATGGGTAACGAACTACGAAACCTGAAAGAACATGGTGGCGCAACGCTGCAGGAGCTGCAGCAATACCTCGCCGCCCTGAAAGGCAAAAACACGAAAGAGATGCTGGGCAGCTTGGCCGAGAGCGGTCTGGTGCGCGCCACCGTGCAAGCATTTGTGGGTTGTGTCCTGATCATGGCACTGTTTACCGTGGGCCCGTTTTTTATTGGCGGCGGGATGAATGGGGAAACAGGAGCGACGGTTTCCGGAGCGTCAGCCGCGAGCGGAAAGCCAGCGACCCCCCCCGGTGACTCGACGTCGCCAAACGCCGCGAAGAGCGGCAGTGGCGATGCAGATATCAAGGCGGATGCGACGACGGCCTCTGGCCAGACGGCAACGGGAAAGGCGGGTGGGAAGAGCGGAAGCGACCCCGCGGTAAACCTGGAGAAGGCTGCTAAGGTGCTGGGGATCGACGAAACCAAATCGGCAGATCCAAAATCCAATCCGCGTGAAAAAGATATCGATAGCCTGCTCGATAAAATCAAGTGACACGGCCAGCTGCACCGCCAGCCGCATGGCCAGCCGCATTCCCGATCACACCTTAAGTTACATGCCAAGTCATATCCCAAGTCACAACAACGTTCCCACCAGCAACCTTATCCAGTAACCTGTTTTTCTGCTGCTCGTCATGATTCCACGACCAACACGACCGCTGCTCTGGGCGACGCTGGCATATCTGCCCGCGTGGGTTGCAGCATGGGCAGCTTGGCTCTGGGTACGTGATGTTTCCAGTACGGTGCTACTGGCCGTGTTTGCGGCGTCGCTGCCAGTCGCCGGCGTCTGGCTGGCCTATGCCTGGCATCAGCGACAGAGTCGGCCAGTGGCGGCCGCGGTGGCGATCACGGCGGCTTATCCCCTGCTCTGGCAAGGGCTCGTCTTTGTTACGGACTGGGCAGTTTGGGATTCAGCCTCGCGAGGAATCTTTCAGGTTGGCGTCGGCCTCTTTTTTTTGATTGGGTTAGGCTGGGTCGTTTGGCTCGTGGAACGAGCGTCGCAGCACTATGAACGTCGGCCGAGTGGTCAACCGACACCGCGACGAATCTGGAATCCGCTGCATTCCGGAGCGTGGTATTACGGCAGTCGTGGTCGCAAACTTAATCAATCACTGACGGCGCTCCTCAGCTACTCGTTGCTGTTTGTCCTCATTTCGATGCTGTTGAGCCAAACGCGCGGTTGCCAGGAGGTTTATGAAATGCCAGCCGGTGGCGGCCAGGTCAAACAGTTGGCACAAACGGTGCGCATTCAAAAAGTGATTCGCAAAAAGTTTGTCGTGAATCCGTACAGTGGGATCAAATTTGAAGTACCACCGATCGACGAGGTAAAACTGCGACTCACCGAAGTCACGGAGCATGCTTACAGCGTTGGTTATGGGGAAGGACAAGGGGCAGGCTTTGCAGGGGGAACGGCCCGCGGCAAAGTGCGGCTCATTCGCCTCGAGTACAGCGGTGGTGATTGGGATTTGAATTTCGGAGTCGGGTCAGACTTGAACATGCTGGTGGAATATGGAGTGCGCACTCAGCAGCGCGTAGCGGAGCAAACCGAGTCGCGTACGATCCTCGACTTGCGCGCTTTTCCGGCCGGTAAGGCACCGCCCTTCGTATTCCTCACCGGTCAAAAAAGCATCAGCGTGACCAATGCGGAAATCAAAAGTCTGCAAGAGTATCTCAATGAAAAGCACGGACTGCTATTTGCCAGTAACGGCGGCAGTGGTCAGTTCCACAATCAGTTTTTGGCGCTGATGAATCAGGTGGCGCCCGATGTGCGACCCGTCGCCATCCCACTCGACGATCCCATTCATTCGCTGCCTTATCGTCTGCCCTCCGTCCCCATTGTTGCTCCACATGGTGGCCGCGAGGCACTGGGGTGGTACAAGGATGGACGCTGGATCTGCTACTACCATCCGGGGGACATCAGTGACGCCTGGTGTGACGATCATGCTGGTGTCACCGCTGATGTCTGGGAGGCCTGCTATCAGCTGGGCGTGAACGTCATGTTCTACGCTCATGCCGAGCACGCGAAATGGCTAGCCGCTCAGAAGAAATGAAGTGGATTTATGGAGGCTACCAGTTTCGACTCAATCTCCATTCTGGAGCTGAATTTCTCGACTGGGTAGTTTCTGCACACTCTGCGACCTCTGAGTTTCACCAATCCGGCCATCCGGGATCATTCGTGGTTCCTAGCTCCCCTGCCCTCTCCCTCAATTTCACTTTGATTCAAAACCACTGATGCGTTATCATGCGGCGGCTGGAAAATTAATTGGATAACCACCACGAGCATTTTTCTCTTAAACAAGGCGCGCGACATGGATGCGGGACAGTTATCACGGCGGCAGTTGCTTCAACTGGGTGGGCTGGCGGCCGTGCAGATGACCAGCGGCATGGTGATGGCGGAATCGCGGGTCACGGAGTCGGGAATTCATCTGCCGGCTCAGAAATCCTGTATCTTTGTCCTTCTATGTGGAGGTCCTTCGCAGATTGACACATGGGATATGAAGCCGGAGGCGCCGCTGGAGTATCGTGGTCCCTATTCGCCGATCAGCACAAAAGTGCCGGGCATGATGATCAACGAGATGCATACGCGACTGGCGAAGCTCACTGATGAGTTTGCTTTGATTCGCTCTATGTCACATCCCGGAGGCATCGCGAATCACTTTGACGCCATGCATAACTTGTTGAGCGGAAAATCGATGCCGCGGCCGGACGATTCTCCTTACCTGGGTTCCGTGCTGGCACAAATCCGTCCCAGTCAGCGCAACGTGATGTCGTATGCCTGGCTGATCCGCTGTGTGGGTGATCCGGTTTTCTGCGCTCCCAACATTGGCAGTGGTGGCTATCTCGGCTCGGCTTACGGTCCCGTGTTCGTTGGTGCGGCGGACAATCACCCGGCGATGCCCGATTTTAAGCCGCCCTCGATTTATGACATTGCCGAACCGGAACGAGCGGAGATGCGACGGCAGCTGCTGTCGCAGATTGAATCCTCATCGGTGAAGACCGATCGACGCGGGCGAGATTGGGATCAGGTCCGCGAGAAAGGCTATGAAGTGCTCACTCGCCCCGACGGCCGTCAGGCGTTTGATTTAAGTCGCGAGCCGGAGAAGCTGCGAGATCAATATGGGAGGCATCCGCTGGGGCAAAACTTGCTGTTGGCGCGGCGTTTGGTGGAAGCGGGCGTTGGCTTTGTGACCGTCAATGGCTGGACGGGCAAAGCACCGGGTGAAGGGAATGGCCCGCCCAGTTCCAGTTGGGACATGCACGGTGGCAACATGGGTATGGGCGACGCCTTCGGGAACGGGTCCTACGGCATGGGCTGGTGCTTGCCACGCCTTGATGAAGCACTATCTGCTCTCCTCACCGACCTCAAGGATCGTGGACTGCTCGACACGACCTTGGTCGTGGTGCTAGGCGAGTTCGGTCGTACACCCAAAGTCCTCGACCAGTTCCCACCGGGTCGACAACACTGGCCAGCCTGTTTCTCGGCGATCATGGCGGGCTGCGGCGTACGTGGCGGAGCGGTGTATGGGGAGTCAGACAAGCATGCAGCTTACGTGAAGACAAATCCCGTTCATCCAGAAACGTTCTTTGCCACGATCCTGCACGCATTGGACGTACCGCTCAACCCAGCCGTGACCAACAGCGGTATCTCGCGCCCCGTCACGACCGGTAAGCCGATCCTGGAACTGTTCAGCTAAGAAGAGACGCCATGGTTACAAACCATCGAGGCGTCGAAACATAAAGAAGGTCACAATCGATTTTCGACAGGAAAAAATGCACATCCGAGTGATGTGCGTGCGTCATTTGGGTGCAGACGCGATTTGAATCGCATTCCGCCCTGATTATGGTCGCATTTATTTTCATCTGCGTCGCGATCGTGGGCAGCGAAGCTTTCTCGATGGTGTGTAACCTCGTCCCTCGCTGAGACCTCTGTGACGCCGTGTTTTACGAATCCGAGTCTCGCCAAGTGCTAGCGAAGAGATTCATCGATCTGTCTTCCTGAACGGCGGAGCCGTGTCACTTGCGAGCCAGGTGCGCAAGCGCCTGGATCTCTCGCGCAGTACCACCTCCGCGATTCGGTTCAGCAACCGGTGCAGCGTTCCACGGAAATCTCGGACGGCGTTTTATCTACCTTTCCTGTCCCTGTACCTGTCCCTGTACCTGTCCCTGTACCTGTCCCTGTACCTGTCCCTGTACCTGTCCCTGTACCTGTACCTCGCTTGCGCGTCGGGCTAGTGTGAGGAAACAAGAGTGCACGTCGGGCTCGTGTAAGGAAACACGAGTGAATTGATCAACGGTGCAGATTGCTTCTTGCCGCCGGTCCCATCGTGTCTGCGTGCCAGCCAACGTGGTGTCTCCGCCCCCTCCGTCGTCATTTACATCGAGACAACACCGCGTCTCCGTCCCCTCTGTATCCCTTACCGGCGGGCGGTGGAGCTGCTTTTGCTGGTCGACTTGGTTTTCCCGGCAGCCTTGGGACGTTTCGCAAACGACTTGCGAATGATCTCCAGCACTCGCGCACGTTCCTCGCCGGCAATCGGCAGTCGCGGCTCGCGCACCCATTCATTGCCCAGTCCGGCTTGCTGAATGAGCAGCTTGATGTACTGGATGAAATGCACGTGGGTGTCGAGTTTCATGAGGGGCTGAGCCCAGCGGAACAAGTCCCGTGCTTCATCCCAGCGGCCTGCTCGAGTGAGATCCCACAACTGCTGGTTTTCGTAGGGGATTCCCAGGCCACTGCCGGCCACCCAGCCGTCGATACCTAGGATGCTAGCTTCCAGCACCAAATCATCGACTCCGGTAAACACGGCATAGCGTCCACCGATGGCGTTATGGATTTCGGTGATTCTACGAGTGTCGGCGCTGCTTTCTTTGATCGCGACGAAACGCTTTTCGTCTGCCAGTTCGCTGAACAGGGCGGGGGTGATGTCGTTGGCGTAGCTAATCGGATTGTTGTAGATCATGACGTTGAGTCCGCCCTGGCGAGCCACGGCTCGCAGGTAGGTCATCGACTCGCGCGGATCACCTTTGTAGCTCATGGGCGGCATGAGCATGACGCCAGCCGCACCCAGCTTCTGCACATCCTGAACATATTCCACTGCCGCACGGGTGCTGGATTCCGCCACGCCGCTGACGACTGGCACGCGATCCTTCGCCACTTCGATGGCATGCCTGACGACGGTTCTCTTTTCGGCTGGCAGCAAGGTTTGGTTTTCGCCCAGCGAGCCGCAGATCACGAGTCCGCTTACGCCGCTATCGATGAGCACTTCGAGGTGCTTGGCCTGTGCGGACAGGTCCAAGGATTGATCTTTTTTGAGCTGCGTGGTGACGGCGGGAAACACTCCGCTCCAATAAGGCTTAGCCATCTAACTGATCTCCAATACTCGTGGTCCCAAGATATCCATTTTCGGAGTAATTCCGAGTCCCGGTGCGTCGCTGGCACGCATGAAACCGGCCACTCGGCGCGGCGCACCCTCGGCCGTGCTGACGGTAACATAACTGTTGAAGTCCGTGCTCGTGAAGCGGAGTTCTTCGGGAGTGCTGTGCGCGAGGTGGGCGATCGCGGCGGTGGTAATGTCGCCGCCCCAGCTATCTTCGAGGGTCATGGCGATGCCCATGGAAATGCACAGATCGCGAGCTTGTTTGGTTTTGGTAAGTCCGCCGAGTTTGCTGATTTTGAGATTCACCACATCCATGGCGAGGTCCGCTTTTCCGCGCAGCAGCATCGACAAGTCGTCGATGTTCTCGTCCAGTACGAATGGCTGGCGGCAATTGCGACGCACGGCCAGACATTCCTCATAGGTCAAACAGGGCTGTTCGATATAGACGTCGATATCGTCTGTGGCCCGCACCACGCGGATGGCTTCGTGCTGTGTCCAGCCGGTATTGGCATCGGCGACGAGTCGGTCGGTGGGTTGTAGCATGGCGCGCACGGCACGAATGCGATCGATATCGGTATCGGGATCGCCGCCGACCTTGAGCTGAAAGCGGGTATAACCTTCGGCACGGTAGCCGGCCACTTTGCGCGCCATCTCGTCGGGTGATTCCTGCGAGATCGCTCGATAGAGTCGCACTTGTTCGCCGAAGCGACCACCGAGTAAGGTGCAGACCGGCAGGCCGGTGGCTTTGCCGAGCAGATCCCAGCAGGCGATATCGATCCCAGTCTTGACGTAGGGATGGCCTTTGAGTGCCGCATCCATGCGGTGATTGAGTTTGTTGAGCTCGCGCGGATCGAAGCCGAGCAGATGAGGGCCCAGTTCCTGAATGCCAGCTCGCACACCCGCCGCGTATGCCGGCAGGTAAAACGGCCCCAGCGGACAGACTTCACCGTAGCCCACCAGCCCACACTCGGTCTCAACACCCACAATCGTGCTATCGAACACCGATACCGACTTTCCTCCAGACCATTTATAGGTGCCTTCGTAGAGTGGTAACTCGACGCGGTGAGCAAAAATACGGGCAATCTTCATGCGCAACTCCATCGCCTTTAAGCAGCTTGCGATCTGGGCCGTAGCCACGAGTGAGTAGCGTACCGCCCCGACTCGCCAGGGCAAAGCCGGGACCGATCTTTTACCTGTGCCAGGGACTCGTGGCGTCGGGAATCGCCCACGCGTAGCGCACTGGCAATTCCCCATCGCTTGCTCACCCAAGCCGGCTGATGACCGTATATCTGCCACTCAGGTTGGCTTCTGCCCGCGTCAGGTCCCAGCGGCTGGCAACATGCCATTCGCCGCGAGGGTGAGAGTTTCCTAAATGATTTCGCCGTTCGATGTCGGATTCAGGAGGTGGCTTGCGATTGAAGGGTACATAACCAGCATTTCTACCGCCTAAGGCTTTGAAAGGTGACCGAAACGATGATTGCGAAAGGTTCCAGGACGCTGAAAGCGATGGTTGGGTTGGCGATCACCCTGCTGGTGGTAGTCGGCCTCCTGTTTTATCTGGATGTCTTTAACGGTCTGCTGGGATCGCCACAGTCGCAAGCGGAGTCGGTCGTGAAAAAATTTTTGACGGCGATGCGGGCTGGTCCGCAGGCTTCGGCGTCTCCAAAAGAGCAAACGCTGCAGTATTTCACGACCGCAGCTCGAGGTTATTTGCAGGTCAGTAAAGCCGCACAAAATTCGCTGCCGACCATTCAAGGTAACTGGCAAGTCGGCAGCGCCGTCATCGAAGCGGATGTGGCGAAGGTGCCCGTGAAGGTCCAAATGCCCGGTCAAGATCCGGGCACGATCAAGTTCATGCTTCGACGGGAGAGCGGTAAATGGCTGATTTTCGCACTGGAAACTCCGCTAGACAGCGGCGCGTCGGACAATAAAGAAACAGAGTCCATCGTGATGAACTTTGAAAATCCGATGCAGACGATATCGCAAATGTTTGGTGGGGCTGGGGCGCCACCCAGCCCCGAGGAATTCGGCCAGCGCATGATACAGGGTATGCAGCAATCGATGCAGAACGCCGCCAAGAAGGCGGAAGATCAAGCGGCCGAACTGGCCGCAAAGCTGGCTGATTTTACGGCGATCACTCCAGCTGAATTTGAACAGCAGTGGCGTCATGCGATGGAGATAACGGATCGTGAGTCGCAGGAATTTTTGGCGGAATTGGCCGAAATGACGAAGTTAGATATTCAGATCGACGACTTGCCCGAGGACGTGCGCCAACGCAAGATCACGCTGCAGGCACAAGGATCCTACTTGGAAATCCTGGAGCGAGTCAGTAACGAGCTGGGCTACTATCCCACTTACCGCGGTCAAGACGAGGTGAAACTAGAAAAATTGCCTCGCCCCAGTCCAGTCGTGTTCGCAGGTCCAGTCCGATTGGAAGTGGCATCGCTCACCGAGTTCACGCCTCATACCAGTGGGCTGCTGCGGATGGACTATCAGCGTCTCCATCTACCCGCGATGGAGTCACTAGGACAAGGCCCGTCAGACGTCACGATGAACATTGTGGATGCGGACGGTGGGAGCCTTGTCGATACCACCAGCGGTTCCATTTTGATGAATAATCAGCCTTGCATTCTGCTCAAAGGTCTCCTTTCAAAAGTCGACAAAATCAAATCCTGCTCGGGCTCTATCACGTTAACCATTCCCACGAAGACGGAGGTCTTTCAGGCGGATGATTTAACGGCCGGTGCGGAGCTGACTCAGGGTGAGGTGAAGGTGCAGCTCAAAAGCGTGGAACAAGTTCTTGGAGCTTCCGCGGGTAATAGCACTTACTCGTTTGTCTGGTCTGGAGTGCAGCCTAAAGGCTTCGTGGCGGTGGCATTTGACAAGGATGGAAAGGCGATCCGCGCTACCCAAAGTCGTCAATCGTCGATGAGAGCTGAGATCTCGGGAGCCAACGTGGCCTCCATTAAACTGACGCTGGTGACCGAGACGGAACAGATCTCGTATCCATTCGAGCTCCTGGATATTCCGCTGCCTAATCATCAAGCTCAGCCGGCAGAACTCGCACCATTGACGTTCACCGGCGACGCGCCCGTGGAAATAACGTTGGGGTCGATACAACCAAGTCGAGGCGGCAACTTTTTTCGGGCTTTCTTGAAGGTGAACAATCGAGCGAACAAGGCTGTTCGTGAAGTCATGATGGAATACACCTATAACACTAAGGACTTTCCGCAGCCGCGAAAGGGAATTCATTCCGCTAGCTGGTTCAGCGAGGAAAAAACTCGACAAGCCGGTATTCTTATTCAGGCAGGCGAATCGACGATGATCGAGATGATGTCAGCCTTCATCTCCAAGGATTCAAAATTGCAAGTACAGGCGACGATGGTTAAGTTTGCGGACGGCACGATGTGGATGGCCACAGGCAAAGATGGACCAGGGAACCCCTCTCGACCTTTTCCTTAAGCCGGCCGGGAGCCCTGCGCGGGGATGAAAAAATCCGTCTGGCCGTTGCTATTGGGTGTGAATTCGTAGACAAAGGCGACAGCCGAGGAAACTCGGCGGTCGCCACTTGCTGTCTCCCTTCCTTCACCCGCCGCTGCCACCGATGCTTTTATTTTTCTCTCGCTCTGCGTTTCTGCGTTCGCTCCAGTTCCTCGCTTCGCCAGCTTTCCGTGGCGCGCGATCTTCGGCCGGCACTTGGCTGCTGCTCGCCACGCTAGTAACGCTCGACAGCAACGTGCTTCGTAACGATCTGTTAGCGGACGAACCTCCAGCTGCACCGAACGGCGCTGCGGCGCCGAGCCCTGGCGTGGCAACCAATGCTGGACCGGCATCGGCTCTGGAACAGGCGCTGCAGCGCGAAGGCTATCCAGCGCTGGCGCAGGCCGCGCGGCAAGCGGGTGATGCTGCTCGAGGTGCCATCGCGTTTCATCAGCCGCATATTGGCTGCGTGAAGTGTCATGCGGTCGACGGTGCCCCGAGCCCGCTTGGTCCCGCTTTGGCCGTCCGTTCGCGCGACGCCGCTCTGAGTCCTCTAAGCGATGAACAGCTGGTCGAAGCGATCCTCGAACCGTCAAAGACGATCCGCAAAGGTTTTGAGTCGGTCGTGATTGAGCTGCATGATGGTCGGACGGTGACAGGCTTGGTTGCCAGCGAGACTCCCGGCGAGTTGACACTGCGCGACCCGGCGCAGCTTGGACGCACTCAGGTGATCACCAAAAAAATGATCGAATCACGCACGCTCTCCCCGCAGTCGCTCATGCCGGCCGGACTGGTCAATCAAATGACCAGTCGCCAGCAACTGCTCGACTTGGTGCGATACCTCATCGAGATTCGTGAGGGAGGTGTTGATCGTGCGACGAGCTTGCAGCCGCCACCAGCCGCGTATGCCGCGGAGATTCCCGAATACGAAGCTCACATCGACCACGCGGGTATCCTCGGCAGTTTGGATCAAGCCGCCTTTGAACGCGGACAAGCGATCTATCAGCGTGTCTGCCAGAACTGTCATGGCACAAAGGATCAACCTGGTTCGCTGCCGACGTCCCTGCGGTTTGCGTCAGGACAATTCAAGAACGGCGCTGACCCGCTCTCCATCTATCGCACGCTCACGCGCGGGTTCGGACTGATGGTGCCGCAGATCTGGATGGTCCCTCAGCAAAAATATGACGTGATCCATTACATCCGCGAAGCTTATCTGAAGCCCCACAATCCCACGCAGCATGTCAGCGTCGATGCGGCTTACCTGGCATCACTGCCCAAAGGTGACACGCGGGGACCAACTCCGCGCGTCATCGAACCCTGGGCGACGATGGATTATGGGCCGAGTTTAATCAACACGTACGAAGTGGGTCGCGATGGGAGCAACTTTGCCTACAAAGGCATCGCCACGCGGCTGGATCGTGGACCGGGTGGAGTGTCGCGCGGGCGCCGCTGGATGATCTTCGATCATGACACTCTGCGAATGGCCGCAGCCTGGACCGGCACAGGATTCATCGACTGGCAAGGGATTCATTTCGACGGTCGACACGGTGCGCATCCGCACGTTTCGGGGGATGTCGTACTAGCCAATCCCACGGGCCCCGGCTGGGCTGATCCACGCACCGGTTCTTTCGACGATGATCAGCGCGTGAGCGGACGTGACCAACGTCGCTACGGGCCGCTGCCGCGAGCCTGGGCCCGATATCGAGGTCTCTATCACTACGAAGATCGTACACTCGTGGCTTACTCCGTGGGTACCACTCCGATTCTGGAAATGGCCAGCTCGCCGGCTACTGGGTCCGGTAGCGCAGGGACCGCGAGTGGCGGTGGCACGGCGGCCGCCGGTGGCAGAAGCCGTGAGCAGCTGGAGCTAACACCGATCTTTGAGCGTCAGTTTCAAGTGGGGCCACGAGCGACACCACTGAAATTGCTCGTCGTAACTCATCCGCATGAATCAGCACAGCGGTTGCCCAGCGACGCCGCCGCACCCCAAACCATTCGCTTTGGAACTGAATCAGCCACCGCGACGAAGACATCGACGGCTGCGGCCCCTCAGCCGCTGCGCTGGAATGGCAGTTCGTTTGTCGAAGTGAAACCCGCGACTGCCTTCGAAAGTTTGGAAAAAGATTTCACGATCACAGCCCGCATCAAGACCAAGGTGGACGGATCGATCTTTGCGCTAGCGAAGAGCGAGGGCCCTTGGATTCCGGATGGTAAGTCCTTCTTTATTCGCGCCGGACGTTTGGTTCTCGATATCGGCTGGGTCGGCGCGGTGACCGGGAAGAAACGTGTGACTGACAATCGCTGGCACGATGTTGCCTTGCGCTGGACTCAAAAGACAGGCCTGGTTGAGTTGTTTGTGGATGGTGAGCGAGATGGGGAGGGGCACTTGCGGGCCAAGGCGAGTGTGCCTGAGGCGGTGATTCGCTTGGGCTTTACGGCGAACAATTTTCCCGATCAGCATTCGTTTTTTCAGGGCGAGCTGCGCGACGTGCGCTTCTTTGGGCGACTGGTCCCGAATGAAGAGCTGGCGGTGACAGAGAAGCTGGCCAAGTCCACCGAGGCACTGGTCGCCCACTGGCCACTCGATCAACAGGATGGCGCGGGGCGAGTTGCTGATCGAGGGCCTGGTCGACGGGATGGAGTGTGGCGTGGGGAGAACGCAGGCGTCCTCAACCACGCGGTCATTCTGGCGGGGATTCAGCCGGCGATTCCGGATGCCGAGTGGCTGGTTGAGGGGCAGCGCCTGGTGCTGCAATTGCCTGCGGGTGAACAGCCTTTTCAGTTTAATCTCGCCGTGACGCGTCAAACGCAAGACCCCCAAGCTTCCCTCTCGGCTGCTGATTTTGCAGCGAACCTGGCAAGCCGCGAACTGCCGAACCTCGAACGATTCACGCACGGTGGACCCGCTCGGTGGCGCGAACGTCTCGTGACGCGACCGCAACTGGGGCGCAGCGATGGCGCGGTGGCCGTCGATCTGCTCACGCATCCAGCCGATAATCCCTGGCTCGCTCAAATGCGACTCACCGGAATCGATTTTCTGCCCGATGCGAATCGAGCGGTTGTCTGCACCTGGGACGGGGATGTCTGGCTGATTGAAGGCTTGCGATCTCTCAGCGACCAATCGCCCGAACCGAAGCTCACTTGGCAGCGCATTGCGTGCGGCCTGTTTCAGCCGCTGGGCATCAAGTATGTCCATCAGGCCATTCACGTCACCTGTCGCGATCAACTCGTGATACTCCGCGATCTCAACCAAGATGGTGAAACGGATTTCTATGAGTGTCTGAACAATGATCATCAAGTGACCGAGCATTTTCATGAATTTGCGATGGGGTTGCAGGTCGACGATTCCGGTTCTTTCTACTACGCCAAGTCGGCTCGCCATGCCCTGCCCGCTGTGGTGCCTCATCATGGCACGCTGCTGCGAGTCACTCCGGATGGCAAGCAGACGGAAATCATCGCCAATGGTTTTCGAGCGGCAAATGGAGTTTGCTTGAATCCGGATGGGACCTTTGTCGTCACCGATCAAGAGGGACATTGGAATCCCAAGAATCGGATCAACTGGGTCGAACGAGGTGGTTTCTACGGCAATATGTTTGGTTACCACGATGTGACCGACTCGGCGGACTCGGCGATGCGGCAACCGTTGTGCTGGATCACGAATGCGTTTGATCGTTCGCCAGCGGAGCTGCTCTGGGTACCCAAGGGGATGTGGGGGCCGCTCAGCGGATCGCTGCTGAATCTGTCTTATGGCTATGGCAAGGTATTTGTTGTGCCGCACGAAAACCTGAATGGACGGCGTCAGGGTGGCATGTGTGCACTGCCGATTCCGTCACTGCCGACGGGTGTGATGCGCGGACGGTTTCATCCTGTCGACCAGCAGCTCTATGCTTGCGGTATGTTCGCCTGGGCGGGAAGTGCTACGGCGCCGGGGGGGCTTTATCGGCTGCGACTGACGGGAAAGCCGCTGTTTTTGCCCGTGGGTTTACGGGCGCAGCAAGGAGCGATCGAGATCACGTTCACCGATCCACTCGATCGCGCGACGGCGAATAAACCCGAGCAGTACGCGCTGAAGGTCTGGTCCCTGAAGCGGTCGGCCAATTACGGTTCGCAGCATCACGATGAGAAGCCGCTGACAGTTTCTGCGGCAGAGCTCTCTGCCGATGGTCGCACGGTTCGCCTAAGCATCCCGGAGCTCGCGCCGACCTGGGGTATGGAAGTTGTGGTTCGCGCACAAGGTGCCGAGCCCAAAGAAGGTGGACGCGGCGAGACATTTGAACGGGTCATCCACAATTCCATCTTCCAATTGCCATGATCGTTGCGACTTTTTTCCGACGGCTGAGGCTGATGGTGGTCGCACTAATCGGTCTCGGAAGCTCGTCCACCGTGCTGTTGACGCCCATCCCCATGCCAACGGCGATGGCCGATGAGCCCCAACCTGGTGAGCGAGAGCCTGGTGAGCTACATCGAGCGATCAAGGAGTTGCCGAGCAAGATCGAGTTGGCGGATGGGAACGCGGGCGCGATCAACAGCCTGGGGGACGCTCAGCGAGTCGCTTTGATGCGGGCGAACCAGGCCAGTCGTGCGGCATGGCAGGCGCTCGATCGCCGCGAAGCCTGGCAAGCGTTTCGCGAGCAAAAGCTGCAGTCCCTCCGTGCGTCGCTCGTGTTACCGAATGCACCCACCGCAAAAACGAATGTGCAAGTCGTGGGAAGGCTTCCTGGCGACGGCTTTTACGTGGAGCGTTTGCTGTTCGAATCGCGACCGGGCTGGTGGGTGACTGCCAATCGTTATCTCCCGGACAAGCCGCCACTGAATGAGATGCGGCGGCCGGGCATGTTGATTGCTCATGCCCACCATACGCCCAAAGAGCATGCGGAGTTACAGGACATGGGTATGACCTGGGCTCGGGCGGGAGCGGTAGTACTGGTCCCTGATCAACTCGGACATGGCGAGCGGCGTCAGCACGGCATCGCCGCGCAGGCAGATGGCGAACGAGCGATTCATGCTTGGGATGATCTGCTGCAAAAACCACGCTCCGATGCCGCGTTTCGCACGAGTCGCCAGGATTATTATTTTCGCTACGACAACTCGTTACGACTTTATTTAGCCGGTGAAAGTCTCATGGGCTGGATGGTCTGGGATTTGATGCGCGCGGTGGACGTTCTAATCGACACTCCGCAGGTTCATTCCCAGCGAATTGTTTTGCTGGGTGCTGTCGCAGGTGGAGGGGATCCAGCTGCGGTGACAGCTGCGCTCGATGAACGAATCGCAGTGGCGGTTCCTTTTAATTTCGGTGGGCCACAACCCGAGACTCGCTATCCACTGCCCGACGATGTGGAGTCGACGTTTGCCTACGCTGGTAGCGGCAGCTGGGAGTCCACTCGAAATCTCGCGCGAAGCGCAGCGGAAGGTTTTTTGCCCTGGGTGATCGTCGGCAGCATCGCGCCTCGTCAACTGATCGTGGGCCACGAGTTTAGTTGGGATCAAACGCGTGACCCAGTTTGGAAACGTTGGCAGCAAATCTATCAGTGGTACGATCGCCCCGCTGCCCTGGCGTTTACTCATGGAAAAGGGGAATTGAAACAGAACGCACCACAGGCATCGCACTGCACCCACATCGGTCCACTGCATCGAGTGAACATTCATGCGGCGCTGAATCGCTGGTTCGACTGGAGCGTGTCGACGGCAAGTGAATACAGTCAGCCGCGACCTAAGTCAGAGCTTCTGGTTTGGGACCAGGCGACCCACGAGAAACTGCAGCCACAATCACTCAGTGAACAGCTACTGCCACTCGTTGATCGCAAGCTGGCGGCTGCTCGGCAGCGTCGAGCCATGCTGGCAGAAACCGATCGAGTTGCCGCTTTGAAAGCGGAGCTGGCACAACTTTTCGGATGGCCCAAACCCGACGACGATAGCATGGTCGCTGATCACGATCGTGTTGCACCGAGAAGAATTGGTAAAGTGCGACTCGCTAATCAAGTGCAGGTGGAGCGCCTGATTCTCCGTGCGTCAGATCAGGTGCCGATTCCGCTCATCGTTTTGCAATCCACGCAAGCTGATTCAGCCGCTACCCAGGAAATGAATCCAAATCGAGGTTCCGCGGCTGCTCACCGTCCTGTCGTGCTGGCAATTGCACACGGGGGAAAATCGCATTTTCTGCGGGATCGCACCGGGGATGTCGAGCAGCTGTTGCTACGTGGTTACGACGTGGTGATTCCTGACCTGCGTGGGATGGGGCAGAACCGAGAAGACGATCGACTTGGGAGGACCAGCAGTGCAGCCAGCCGCTGGGCGAACTCTCTCATGCTGGGGGAACCGCTGCTGGGGCAGCGGTTGCGCGACCTGCAGATCGTGATCAACTACGTACGAGCATGCCCTGAATACGCTCGCAGTTCCCTTCTGCTTTGGGGTGATACCACTGGGGTGGTGAATCCGAGCGGCCAGCTTCCTGTGCTGCCTCATGACGCGCCGCGACAGCCATTCTTAGCCGACGCCGACGGTCCCACCCTGGCGATCTTGGCGGCAATCTTCGACGAACGTATTCAGGCGATCTTCGCACGCGGTGCGATCCTCGATTGGCGTTCCACCCTGCAGCACGCGCAATCGCTGGTGTCCGTGGAACTCGTTGTTCCCGGTTGGCTCAGCGTGACAGATGGAGATGATCTCTGTGCTGCACTGGCTCCTCGGCCGCTTGCTCAAGTGCGACCGATCAACGGACTCAATCAACTTCTGACGGACGAGCAAGTGCGAGCTGCATTGCCGCTCACCTTGGCAGCCTATCAATCCGATCGGGCGCCCGTGTCGACTGCCGCATCTACGCTACCGACGAACTTACAACTTGCTGAGATCTCCGTTGCCGACTGGTTCCAGCAAGTCCTGACGCGGTCAACGAAATAACATGGCATCCTCTCCATCACAAGCGCTTGGTGTTACCTGGGGATTGGCAGCCTGCGCCCTTGTGGCGTTCGCGGCGAATTCTATTCTCTGCCGTCAAGCACTCGGTTCAAAAGTACTCGATTCGCAGTCGATCGATGCTGCCACGTTCACTACGATCCGCTTGGTGTCTGGCGCGGGCATGTTGTTGCTGCTTCGTAGGCTGCAGGCGACACGGGACGAGCGGCAGCCGGTTTCCGGTTCTTGGTGGCCTACCGTTGCGCTTTTCAGCTATGCCGCGTTTTTCTCGCTGGCATACCGCTGGCTCACCGCCGGTATGGGAGCGCTGCTGCTGTTTGGGGCGGTGCAAGCAACGATGATCGGAGGCAGTTTTTATCGCGGTGAGCGACCAGGGGGCAGGCAATGGATCGGATTGGGGTGTGCGCTGAGCGGACTGGTGATCCTGGTTTGGCCGGGACTGTCCGCACCATCCCCGGTAGGCTGCATTCTCATGGCACTTGCGGGAGTCTCCTGGGGTGGTTACTCCCTGCTTGGGCGCGGTGTCACCCAGCCGCTCGTCGCCACCACTACAAATTTTTGTCGCGCTGTTCCACTCACCCTGCTCTTCTCATTCGGCTCGTGGCTCGCGACGGGGGCAGCACACTATTCGCTGCGAGCCATCCTGCTGGCGATCATCTCCGGTGCCATCACGTCAGGACTTGGCTATGTCATCTGGTATCGTGCGCTCCGCGGACTCACATCACTGGAAGCGGCCACGGTACAACTGGCCGTACCGATCCTCTCGGGGATGGGTGGAGTGCTGCTGATGAACGAACCGTTTCCGTCGCGACTGGCGATTGCTACGCCGCTGGTGCTTGGTGGTATTGCTTGGTCGATGCTGTCACGATGACGGAATGGTCGTCATCAGGAGACTGGGCGATAGTAGGCGGCGAGTGCTTTTGCGCTGCGTAGTCCATCGACTGCTGCGCTGATGATTCCGCCCGCGTAGCCAGCACCCTCACCGACGGGAAAGAGACCAGCGATCGTTGGGGATTGTCGAGAGCGTTGATCACGGAGGAGGCGAAGTGGAGCGCTGCCACGCATCTCGGGACCGACGACCATCGCTCCGCGCAAGAAGTTACCGCGGAACGAGCGGTCCATGCGCGGCAAGCCATCGCGCAGAGCGGCAGCTACGGTTGGCGGTAAAACGTCATTGACGTTGGCTGAGACTTGATCGCGCGGATAGGAGCAGGGACCCGTGAACGTAGCCCCGGAGCTGACTCCCGATACAAAATCGCTGGCTCGCTGAATTGGTACGCGGTACTCACCCCGCCCCAGATCGAAGGCCAACCGCTCATACTTCCGCTGTAACTCGACGCCCGCCAGCGGATGATCGCTGCCAAACTCCGATGGATCGATCGTCACCATCACACCGCTGTTGGCAAACCCCGAGTCATGCCGGGAATTGCTCATCCCATTCGTGCAAAACATCCCCGGCTCCGAAACACTCGGAATCACCACTCCACCAGCACACATGCAGAAGGTGAAGACATCGCGGAGTCCATGAGCGACGAGTGTGTAATCGGCGGCGCCGAGCAGGGCACGATATTCCGGTCGACCATATTTATGACCGTCGATTTGCTCCTGGGGCTGCTCGATGCGCACTCCTAGCTGAAATGGCTTCGCCACCAAGGGCACTCCACTGGCATGCAGCATCGAATAGGTGTCGCGCGCACTGTGTCCGATCGCCAGGATCACCACCGAGCATTTGATGTAACCGCTGGACGTTTGCAGGCCACGCAGGCGTCCATCGACCAGATCCAACCCCTCCACTCGACACCGAAACTGATAGGTGCCGCCCCACGCTTCAATCTTCCGTCGCAAATTGCGGACCAGCATTGGTAAGCGATTGCTGCCTAAATGCGGTCGATACTCATAGCGAATCTCTGGCTTCGCACCACAAGCCACGAATTGATCGAGTACCCAGTCTACGTCTGCACCCGTTAGTCGACAGGTAAGTTTTCCATCACTGAACGTCCCCGCGCCACCCTCACCAAATAAGTAGTTATCCTCCGGATCGAGTGCTCCACCACGATCAAAACGACGGATATCGGGCACTCGCACTTTAACGGGATCACCACGCTCGAGGATCAGCGGCTGATAACCGCGTTGAGCGAGGAAATAAGCAGCCATGAGCCCCGCCGGACCCGCACCGATAATCACGGGACGCTCTTCCAGCGGCTGGTCTCCCGCGGGTGGCTGCTCAAAGAGCGGTACGTCGTAACGTTCCACTCCAGGTGGCAATTGGTGTTCGTAGCGCGACTGCCAGTGGGATGAGTCGGGAGCGGTAGCCACCACGGAAAAGACAAACTTAAGTTGTTCACGCTGGCGAGCGTCCAGGCTTTTCCGCAGGATCCGCCAGGGCCCCACATCGGGCTCCGGGATCGCCAGCCGCCGTGCGATCGCGGCACGCAGGCCTTCCTCCGCTCGCTCCACGGGCAATTCCAGGTTCACTAACCGCAAATTGTTACTCACGCACGAAAACCTTTGCTGGCCAACTGTCACGGATCAAGACCACGAATCGACTGAATTATACGAATGATCATGCGCGGTGTGTGTGGGGGGGATCTGTCGCTGGTGTACTTCTCGTCGGTCAGCTCAACGCGTGAGGCGAGTGCTGCGATCAACGTGCCGCTCGACGACTTGGAAAGTCGTGCGACAGGACTGCTCCCGACCCGACCTCTCCCGACCCGACCTTGCGTCGGGCGAAGCGGTGACTTCCGCGGTTACCGAGCGGCGTACGCGTGAGGCGAGTGCTGCGATCAACGTGCCGCTTGACGACTTGGAAAGTCGTGCGACAGAGCCGCTCCCGAGCCGACCTTTCCCGCCCCGACCTTGCGTCGGGCGAAGCAGTGACTTCCGCGGTTACCGAGCGGCGTACGCGTGAGGCGAGTGCTGCGATCAACGTGCCGCTTGACGACTTGGAAAGTCGTGCGACAGAGCCGCTCCCGACCCGACCTTGCGTCGGGCGAAGCAATGACTTCCTCGGTTACCGAGCGGCGGATGCGTTAGGCGAGTGCTGCGATCAACGTCCCGCTTGACGACTTGGAAAGTCGTGCGACAGGGCCGCTCCCGACCCGACCTTTCCCGACCCGACCTTTCCCGACCCGATCGCTCCCGACCCGACCTTGCGTCGGGCGAAGCAGTGACTTCCTCGGTTACCGAGCGGCCGACGCGTGAGGCGAATGCTGCGATCAACGTGCCGCTTGACGACTTGGAAAGTCGTGCGACAGGGCTGCTCCCGACCCGACCTTTCCCGACCCGACCTTTCCCGACCCGATCGCTCCCGACCCGACCTTGCGTCGGGCGAAGCGGTGACTTCCTCGGTTACCGAGCGGCGGACGCGTGAGGCGAGTGCTGCGATCAACGTGCCGCTTGACGACTTGGAAAGTTGTGCGACAGGGCTGCTCCCGACCCGACCTTGCGTCGGGCGAAGCGGTGACTTCCTCGGTTACCGAGCGGCGGACGCGTGAGGCGAGTGCTGCGATCAACGTGCCGCTTGACGACTTGGAAAGTTGGGCGACAGGGCTGCTCCCGACCCGACCTTTCCCGACCCGACCTT
>JBIIHW010000063.1:0-20694 GCA_044235425.1 Pirellulaceae bacterium | reverse complement strand
CGACGGATCTGTCGCACGGCTCTCCGAGCCGTTAAGCGCAGCACGAACAAGAGAGCGTTGACTCATGCGGTAAGTCCACTCGGAGAGTGGACCGACGAGAGTGGACCGACGGGGACCGACGAGATCTGTCGCACGGCTCTCCGAGCCGTTAAGCGCAGCACGAGCAAGAGTGCGTTGACTCATGCGGTAAGTCCACTCGGAGAGTGGACCGACGAGAGTGGACCGACGGGGGACCGACGGATCTGTCGCACGGCTCTCCGAGCCGTTAAGCGCAGCACGAACAAGAGAGCGTTGACTCACGAGGTAGTCCACTCGGAGAGTGGACCGACGGGGGACCGACGGGGGACCGACGAGAGTGGGCCTACGGGGGACCGACGAGAGTGGACCGACAGGGGCGGACCCAGG
Organism: Pirellulaceae bacterium; assembly: GCA_044235425.1. GTDB lineage: Bacteria > Planctomycetota > Planctomycetia > Pirellulales > Pirellulaceae > JBJSXJ01. The sequence goes on along the minus strand of JBIIHW010000063.1, from coordinate 20,289 downwards.
AGAGATACTTAACTCTTCGTGCTAATTCAGCCACGAAAATCACGCTACTAGGTCAGTCCCAATTCGTCGACTTCACGTTCGCCGAGCCCCTTGTGATGGGCCAGTTCGTGCAGCAGGGTAGTTTGAATTTCCGCGGCCAGTGATTCCTCGTCGAGAACACCCAGGCGGTCGAGCACCAGCTGAAAGATTCCCAGACGAAACAGATGGATCGTCGCCACTCGACCCACACCGGCGGAATAGTATCCCGCCAAGTCCGCGGGCTCAGCCAATCCCACTTCGATCAACTGCTTGGCCGTGGGACGATTGCGTACAAATACAGGAATCTCAGCCAGCCACTGGCAGTGCGGCTCAGGCATCGAGTCTAGGACCTGCTGCAACACCTCGTCAAACCAACTCGCCAGTGATCGACTTATCTTCATCTTTCATCAGCCCGTAGCAAACACACCGAATCACGACGACTCTAGTTCGGCTTGGCCTCCGGCTTGGCCTCTGGCTTCGGGTCTGGCTTCGCCTCCACTGCAGGTTTGGGCTCCTTGGTAAACGTGAACTCGAACGTACGGTTACCCATTTGGACCCCGACAGTTGCCGCCTCGGGCTTGCCAAGGATCTCGGCAAAGTTGGCTTGCACCGGGATCTCGTCCTTCTGCAACAGCGTGCGACCATCACGACGATCGAGCACCAGCAGTGACGATTGATTGCGGCCCTTGTTGTTGGCGTTGCGCATGAAGATAACGACCGGCAGGTCGCTGGGCTGCTCCAAGGGCAAACCAAACTGTTCGACGGTAGCAGGAGTTGTCCAGGTCGCTTTTCCGGTCTGCCGATCGAATCGATAGAGGCGGCCATTCACCACAATGCTGTTGATGGAGCCGGGCACGGACGTTACCTGAGTGGCATTGGGTTTGATCGGGCCATTCGTGATGAGGATATAGTCATCGCTGCCTCGCAGTACATGAATCGTATTCAGCCCTGCTTCGGCAGCCAGCGGAGTGCGCACTCGTACCTGTCCATCGCGCAGCGACGTGATCACAAACTGACCGTCGGGCTGCATGACGGCAACATCTTCACCTTGCACGATGGTGGCGCGTGAACCATCGGGAAATTGCTGCTCATACAACTTTTCCCCCGACACCATGTCGACCAAGCGTAGCGTCAGCTGCCCGTTGGCCTGCGTCCAAGAAAGCACTCGGCGGCCATGTCCGACCCAGCGAGTCTCCATGGGGTCGAGCGGTCGGCGTGCGAGCTCTTGTCCGTCGAGTGCGCTGAGCACGACCAGTTCCTTGCTGTCGGGAGCGATCACGATCAAAACGTCGGCGTCGCCGTACAGCTCACAGCCTGGCGCAAAATCGGAGCGCGACCAGATCACCTCTCCTGATAGTGGTTCCAGGCAAACCAGCTCGCGACTCTTCTGGAAAAACACACCACTGGCATTGCAGGGACCGAGTGAGCCGATGGGACGCCCTTGAGCATCCGCTAGCGAACTGCGCATGCCACCCCAGGGCATCGAGGTTGACTTCGTCATCACTCGACTGGCGTTAATATCGTTTTCCCCCAGTCGCTGCAGCACATCGGTACGCCATCGCAGCGGTTCATCCGCTCGTCCCGCCACTCGCAGCGAGTTGATTGCTACTACTTCCGAGCCCATGTGAGCGATCAGCAAATGCCCGATGGCGCGCGCATGCGAGACGTTGTTGGCGTTGTAGTAGAAGAAGGGGATGCTGCCATCAGAGCGAGTAATCGACTGACGCACCAACTCGCGACCCCAAGCATCGCGGGCAATCAGGACCTGATTTTGCTGAGCGTCGAACGTCAAGGAAACACCTTCCGGTAACGGCCCCTCAACACTCATCATCGCCAGTGCCGATACGCGTCCATACGTCGCATTGCCGATTCGCTCGCCCTCCTGCAAATTCACTTTGCCATTCGGCCAAGCCGACTGCTGAGTGAATCGTGCCTGGCCTTTCCATTCGTTCTGGAAACGGTCCCACCACTGCTGACCTGTCAGTCCCTCACTAGTAACCACGGCCGCCAGTTCCGCTGACAAACGCTGCGCACAGGCGATGGCCTGCTCAAACTGCCCGGCTTTATTCAGCAGCCGAGTCGATTCAACAATCGCGCCCGCAGCCATCGCTTGATCACTGCTCCGCTCCAAACCTGCGAGCACCATTTCTGCTTCGATATAACTTTCGGTGTCGATGAGCAGTCGGGCGAGCTCCAAGCGAGCTGTTTTGGCGCGGGGGTGGAAACCATAGTACCGCACGATTTCTCGAAGAGCGGCAATCTTATCCGTTGCGGTGGCCTCCTGTTGGCGACCCACGAGCAGCGCGTCTAACTTCGTCCGCTGCTCGTCGCTTACCTGCTTATAAATCGTCGCTAATTGAGCTTGAATCCAACGATCGCGACGCACCGCATGACGACGACTTAAGTCCTCCAGGGGCGGCGGCAATTCGCCGATCGCACGGGTGCGACTGGCATCGATCGCGGCTAACTTCAGCAGCATCGTAAAGGCCGCCTCATAATCACCAGCCTGCTGCAGACCCGCAGCCATGAGCCGCAAGAAACGCTCACGCTGCGCCGGTTGCTCCAGAAGTTTCTCGGCTTCGGGGATGAGCTTGCGATGACCAGCAAAGTCGCTTTGCAAGGCATCGAGCATCGCTTGCACCAATTGATCGCGCAGTTGCAAGCTGGCCGGTTCCAGCTCCAATGCCTTCCGCAGCGTCGCCAGCGCTTCGTCGCGCTGACCATCGTAAACCTGAAGTTCGGCCAGCCGTGCGAGCGTCCGACTATCCTGCGGATTCTTCGCCAGTTGTGCCGCTACCTGCTTACGCAGTGGGCCAATCATCGGGAACGTCGACAATCCATCAACGCCGTGTGACACGATTTCATCCTGATAACAAACCAGATTCCCCAGCGGTCGCTCCGTGCGCACTTGCTGATCAATCTTGCCCGTTTTCAAATCCACTCGCACGAGCTGCGAGGCTGACGTGGGCACGTAGTAGTGCTGCTCGCTTTGCAGCCCCCGGCCCGTCACCATGCCGCCATCAGGAAACTCCACAGCCGCTGACCAACCGGGAGTGCCATCAGCTAGCTTCAACGTACTCATCGACTGCTTTCCAATCATCACTGCCTTACCGTCGTACACTCCACCGACATAGAGCAGATCGCCACGTTTTTGAGCCGGCCAGGCGAGTTTTCCGCTGAGCAGATCCAGACAGAAAATCTCGTCCGACTCCACGGGCGTCACCAGCACTCGACCATCGGCAATCGTGACGGTCGCATCAGCCCAGCGCTGCCCCAGAGGACGCATCTGTTGTCCCATCATGCCACGTGGAAAGAACACACCGCCGCGACCGTTTTCCGGCGGTGCCTGCGTGTACTGATAACCCCAGAGCAGTGAGCGAGTGGCAACGTCGACGGCGACGACCGCACCGGCAGACGTCGGGCAAACCAGTACACCATCGGCGTAGGATGGAGTCGCACCGGCTAGTCTGCGTAGTGGATCCATGGCGATATTGCGAGCTTCGAGATGAGCGAGTTGTTGTTGCCATTCCAGCGTTCCAGTTCGCGCATTGATCGCCACTAAACGCACTTCCCCCGAGACCTCGGCCAGGCAATAGAGGAATCCCTGGAGCGGCAGCGGCGCGCCCAAGAAAAACGCACTCGCCAGTCGCGAGTCACCGCCCCCGACTCCCGTCGGATCACCGATCTCCCAGAGCAATTTGCCCTCGCGAGCGACATCGAGAGCGACGAGCCGATTTCCGGGACTCATCGCCATCCGATTCCGTCCCCCCGGGCCAATCACCACCATTTGCTGCTGCATCGGATTGGTCGGAGCGTAATTGAGTCCATGCACGAAATAAACGGCTTGCCCGTCACTGCTCAGCTGACCAAACGGTGAATCTTCCCACAGACGCTGACGTAGCTCCTGTTCCCGCATGGCCGCATTGCCTTGCATCCCATTGGGACGCAAGGTCGACGTGGAACTAGGCATGTCCATCTCATCCCAGGGGAACACCCACACGCGCTTGCCTGTGCGAAAATCAACTCCGATCAAACTGTCATTGCTACGCATCAAAACAGTGCCCGAGACGGCCAGAGGGTGAACGGTGGGCATCGTGGCAATGCCACCCAGCGCAAGCTTCTTCGACAGCTGATCCACAAGGCGTTCATCATTCGGATTGTTCACCGTCGGCACTCGCCAACGAGGAGTTGCCAGCGGAGTGTCGCTAGGGGTCGTTGCCGTACGTGTGGCATTCCCGCGGAACATCAGCCAATCGACCGTCTCAGCAATCGTCAACCGCCGCTGTCCAATCATCTTGACCAGCCAGTCCAATCCCGCTTGCTCGTCGCGCCCAACGTTCACCGGCTGTCCTGCTACCTTGAGCGGTTTAGCGGCGGGGCGTTTGGCGAGTGCTTCCAGCAGTTGCCGGCCCTTCTCGGGCGAGCCGGCCTGAATCCAGCAAGTCGCCTGCAGCACCGACAACTCCGGCTCATAGGTCCCCGCGACGGGTGAATCGGCCAAGCGTTTCAAGCAAAGTGCGGCGGCCAGCGGTTGACCTTGGTCCATGTAATGACGACCCAAGAGTAACGTCGCTTCGTAACCAGCCTTGGTGTGAAAATAGCGCCGCGAAGCTGTTGTTAATCCAGTAACATCGCCCGTCGCGGCGGCATCATCCAGCAACTTCCGAGCCTCAGCACCAAACTGTACCTCGTACCACTCGCGACCCTTGGCGGGCATGCTGCCGATTAGCCGCTGCACTTCAGCCTTCAAGCTGACATGAGTGCCGTTATCGGATTTGCTGGTCACGAAATAGTCCTGAGAGTCAGCTGGCGACTGATCGCCTTCGGCTCGCTCCTCGGGACGCTCCAGATCAGCCAGCAGTCGTCCGAGTTCCCCGACGGCCTCGTTGTAATCTTCGTTGTCGATCGCTTTCTTGGCTCGCGTCAGTCGCAGCACCAACTCGCGCGGCGCCGGTCGAAAGACGTTGATCACCGACTTCTCGGCATCCGGTGCCTGAGCGAAGATGTTGCGGTCGATGGCCAGCAAACTCCAGGCCAACACCACACTCCAGAGGAGCAAACAGAGCCTCGGAGCGACCAACGGTATAAGGCCCCAAAAACGTTGGTGTCGTACTGCAAACATGGCATGAACTCCTGAAATCGTCGCTGCCGCTCATAGCACTTCGCTGCCTCGACCCATCAGCCCCGTCAACCATGACGTGAAAACTGGTCGAGCGATTCGTTCAGGATAGTAAAACCGAGCGGTGAAAGCGAGCGTCACGGGGGATCGTACATCGGCTCACGGCAGTCGTGCTCACGGCAGTCGTGCTTACTGCCAAGGCCCGCACTTGCACCGATAAACCCTATCGGCGATTCTAAACCGCGCGCCTTCGCTTCAGCCGCTTTTCTTTTTAGGCAGCGGCTGCAGTAACCAGCGCGCAAACTGCAGGATGGCCACCAGCCCAATGATCGGCAGCACAATCAAGAGCAGCCGAGGACGAAAGACGAGGGTGGCAAATGCGGCGAATGCCGAAAGGATGGTCCAGGGCGGCCAGCGCAGCGTCTGAAGCTGCGGCAGTGCCAGCCAAATGGCTCCCAGCAACATGCCGCAGCGCAGCGCACCACTCGCCAGCACATCCCCGTCACTGGTGTCCACGCCGTACACGTGCGCAACCGCGCCGACAAGCAGCGAGCAGAGCGCCAAGACTCCCAGGATGGTGCGTCGCATACTACTTCTTGGCGACGCCCAGTTCTTCGAGTTTCGCGGCAATGTCCTGACCGTGATTAGCGGTCTTCACCGCCTTATCGATGAACAGAATCTTGCCATCCTTCCCGATGTAGATCGTCCAGCGCTGCGGATTCTTACGCTCGCTGTTCGTCACGCCAAAGGCATCCGAGATTTTGCGGCTGGGATCGCTGAGGATCGGGTAATCCAGTCCCAGTGACGCGGCAAACTTCTTGTTCGTCTCGGCGTCATCACAGCTCGCCGTAAAATACGCCACTTGATATTTACGCAAGGCTTCGCCCTGTTCGCGCATCGACTTGCACTCAGCCGTGCAGCCGCCCGTGAACGCCTTGGGAAACCAGGCGATGACGACGACCTGCTTGTCTTTGAAGTCGGCCAGCTTGTACGTCTTGCCATCACTTCCCGGCATTTCAAACGCGGGAGCCACATCGCCCACCTGCGGCTCGGCGGTATGCCCGATAGCCACCATCGACAGGAACAACACCGCGATCCCCAGACTCATGATCTGACGCATAAACATTCTCTCCGTGACTGGCACTTGATGGGAAGGGAAGCACCGGAGTGCGATCATGACGCCACTCCAGTACGATACCGAATAATCAGGTCAACTTACTCTCTCGGTACGCCAGGTTTCAACTCAGGTAGCCCTTGCATGGATGTGATTAGTCCCACCAACCGAGCTCGCTACGCCATTTTTTATCGCGACACTCTGCTCGAAGATGTCATTCCATTCTGGCTCAAGCATGGTCTTGATCGCGAGCAGGGCGGATTCCTTACCGCACTCCATCGCGATGGCTCACTCGTCGATTCCGATAAATCCATCTGGTTCCAAGGGCGCGGTGCGTGGATGTTCGCGACGTTGTGGAATACGGTTGAACAGAAAGATGAGTGGCTCGGGGCTGCCAGGAGTGGCATCGAGTTTCTCCGACAACACGGTCAAGACGAGTCAGGGAAGCTCTATTTCACGGTGACGCGAGACGGTCAACCGCTGCGCATGAGACGCTACGTCTACAGCGAATCATTTGCCGCGATCGCAAATGCAGCCTACGCGCGCGCTTCGGGGGATGATCGAGCGGCCAGCGATGCCCAGCACTACTTTGCGACCTATTTAAAATACTCATTTGAAAAGGGAGTTATTCCTGCCAAATCCAATCCCCGGACGCGACCCGCACAAGGCCTGGGGCCCCTGATGATCGCCATTGCCACGGCGCAGGAATTGCGCGCGAACTTGGGTGATATCACGGTGAGTTCCCGGAGTTGCACGGGCTGGATCGACTGGGCAATCGAGCGTATCGAACGGTGGTTCTGCAAGTCTGATCTGCAAGCCGTGCTGGAAATTGTTGGTCCGCAGGGTGAGGTCATTGACCATTTCGACGGGCGACAATTGAATCCCGGTCATGCCATCGAATGCGCCTGGTTTATGTTGCACGAAGGACGGCTCAGGAGTGACATGCAATTGATTCAGTTGGGCTTGAAAATGCTGGACTGGATGTGGCAGCGCGGTTGGGACGAACAGTACGGCGGCCTTTTTTACTTCCGCGACCTGCGTGGCCTGCCAGTCCAGGAGTACTGGCAAGATATGAAGTTCTGGTGGCCACACTGCGAGGCGATCATCGCTACCTCGCTCGCCTGGCATCTAACCGGTGAGGCTAAATACGCGCGCTGGCACCAACTCGTCCATGACTGGAGCTTTCGTCACTTTGCAGACCCCGAGTGCGGCGAGTGGTACGGTTACTTGCATCGCGACGGCCGTCTCTCCACGCCCCTTAAAGGCAGCTTGTGGAAGGGCCCGTTTCATCTGCCACGCATGCTTTGGTACTGCTGGCAATTACTGACTACGGCACCAAACCACTGGGAAACTCAACCGTAAGCGTCTCCGAGTTTTCTCTCTTCGCCTCCAGCCCCACGAAGGAACGCATCTTGGCCGTTCCTGGCTCACCCACTTTCACCGTGTAGCTGCCAGTTCGAAATACCTTTGGCTGAAAACGATCGCCGGCGATGCGCAGCGTGTAGACCACCTCGCGGCTGCCCTCCTCGATCACCTGCACCACGGCTTGATCTAGTCCGCGGATCTCGAGTGTGGGCAGGTGAGCCACGGCGGCCCGAGCGAAGTTTTCTTGCTGCGCGATCGTAATCGGCCAGCCGGGAAACTGGCGCGCATCCGCTTTCGCGGGATCCATCCATCGTGGCCAGCATTCACAGGTTACCGTCCGCGTGGAACGAGCCAGTTTCACAATCCCATAGCCGGGAGCTCGGTCATGCAGGGCTGCGGGCACCTGGTCACTCGTCACCGGATTCGCGACCGCTTGAATCGTCATTCGATTGCCAAATCCGTCGCGGAAACGGCCGGTATAGCGCGGCGCATCCGCGGCTCGCTCCTCGCCCGCCTCCGTTGGATACCAGCGTCTCATTCCCAGCTGAGCTGTCGCGGGGACTCCAAATCCAAAACCACTATCGTCATATTCATCGACACCATAGCGCAGTAACGTTCCCAGGTGATGATTCCCAGCCAGATGCAGCGCGAATCCACGTCGTAGTTCACGCAGCACTTGATTGCGTCCCGTTTGCGGCCAGGCGTTAAAGTCGGGGTCGGTCAGGAGTCGCTCGGCGGCTGGATAGTCCGTGGGTGAAAGCCGACGCGGACGTACCGCCAGCGGATCGCCAGCCGTCTCTTTCGGAATCGTACCGACACCGGCGAAGAGCGTGTTCGAAAGCGCAATTTTCATCCATGTTCCCTCACCCCAGTCCGCCGCCCACTCCCGCAGAAAACGCAATTGACGATCGCCGAGCAGTTCAGCGCCTGCCACATCCGCGTCGCGGACGGCGTCGAAACGAGGATTCTGAAAGGCCCCGTCCGCATAACGCCCGTCGGGTAACAGCACCCGCGGCGATGATTTGAATTTGCGATCTTCGAGAATCGCGAAACTGATCCCGGCATACTCCAGCCGAGTGAAATAAACGCCAATGTTCTGTTCGACCGGCAAGGAGTCTACCGGATCGGGCAGATGACTTGTTTGCGTCGCTTGTACCAGTTGGATGAACTCCGGTGACATGATGTAACCACCATCCGACTCCGCCTTCGCCGCTCGACCACCACCGCCCCACAAGCGAGTTTGATAATAGTCGTGGTTGCTGGGCAGGCAAAGCGAGGGCGTGGTGCGGGTAAGTTCACCAAAAGCCCAGTACCATTGAAACCATTTGTCAAGGTAATCGAGCTGTGCACGCTCGGAGTTTTGGCGCTGAGCGCCCATGAAATCCGTGTCATCGACTTGATTGCCGGCGAAGAAGAGCAGATCCGGCTGATGATGCTGCAGCGACTTTACCAGGTCGGCATGGGGAAACCAAAGTCCCTGGGAATTCCATTTGAGTCCACCGGAGTAGGAACGTAGATCGGCAAGTGCCGCGATAACAAATTGGTCGCGATCGGTCGGTGGCTGACGAATAACTCCCGGCCAGATCACCGTGCGACTCGTCTCCCCGCGACTGCGATCTTCGTAGACAACGCGGAACTGATGAGTGCGGCTGGTATCCCATTTTTCAACGCGAAAGGTAAGAGTTCCGCTGGGGCGATTCACCGTCGCTCGCCCAGCTAGACGCCATGGCTCGTCGTCGGTGGCGCGGATTTCGAGCCGAGCGGCGAAATTGTCTTTATCACTGAGCGGCGGCAGCTGGGCGGTCAGCTTGAGTACGCCGCGGCTGACGGTGTATTGGGTGCCCAGGATCGGACCAAACGCCCGCTCGGGATGGGGCACGACTTTGCGACCAGTGAGTTTCCAGTCGCGGAACCAGTACCCCAAACTGGTCCCCGGCGGTCCACCGTGGGAGACGAGTGCGACGCTCCCTTCGAGATCTCGAGCTGGCACGCGCCGCAGCTCCGCGCTGCTGACCACTTTCCCCGACTGAGCCAGCACGGCCGTGGCGGTCACCGTATAAGTGTCACCCACGGGCTTCGCTTCCACCCGCAGTTCCACATGCTCAAGCGCCTCGTCGCCCACAAAGCCGTTGCCATTACGAGTCGACGGCGCGAGCACTGCGAGGTCGCTACCGCGCAGCGGTCCACTAGCGGAACTACTCGATTCCGGATCGCCTGTCACATGGTTGCTACGAAAGATGATTCGGCCGGTGCCATCCACCGCGACCAGGAAACCACCATCCTCCGCCGACCGGTGATGCACCAGGGCCGTCGTGCGATAGTCGATCTCGGGACCCCCGGCACCGATCAGGAATCCGGTCCAGGTATCGGCTGAGCGGTACTTGCTGGGTTGTAGCGCGCCCGTCCGGACGCTCATCAGCAGCTCGCCAGGTTCTGCCCCGAGCGAGGCGGTCAGAAGCTGCAAAGTGCGCATGGGACGTTGAGCGGAATTCTCCAGGCACTCGACGCGGCCGTCGCGCAGTCGCCAGTCGGTCAGCCGATTGGCCCAAAAATCAGCGCCAATCCAGGGACGCTCCACGCCACCGGGCCAGTGGGCGATGAAGTCATCTGCGGGTAGGAATGCCGACTGCCAGGCACCAACCAGTAAAAGCGTGAGTGCCGCGACCATTTGGAACACAGCCCTCCCCGCCCGCCGCCAACGATCACTCTCTGCGATCTGTCGCTCAAGGTTCCATCCCTGCATGACCTGCACCCCTTTTTGACCTGAAAATCTCCGCCTCAGTTTCGGTTCTCGCTACGCGCCCCACCCCTCACGCCTTGTCCATCCAGACAAGTCCACTCTGACTATCGTTTCTTGATGCCGTCTTACCGCCCGGCTTCGGCCGCCAACTCAGCCGCCGATTCAGCTGCCGAATCTTCTTCGTCAAGCTGCTCCATGACCTGCAGAAGCTTGGCGATACAGAGCCGATTCATGCTCGTCTTGCGTTCCTTTGCCTCCATCCGCAACCATTCATGCAAACTCTTGGGGATTCGGACCGTGATCATGTGCGTGGGCTCTTTATCGTCCGGGGTTTCCGTCTGGCGGGCGCGAAGTCGAGCGACCATGCGGTGGAGCTCACGGTAAATCGCCGTCTGTTCAAACTGCTTCATCTCGTCGGAACGGTCAAAGAACTGACGAGCCAGCCCCCCGGGGCCCAGGACCTCCCGGAAGAACACCGACCAATCCGGATTCTCGTGAAAGAACTGACGAGCTCGATCGAGTACCTCGCGGCCACGGACGGCCACATCCAGCCGCTCCACACGACCCTCGCCATAGTTCCTCTGCCCGATCCCCACGGGACTCGTCTCCGTCATCCCCGACCCCGTCATCCCCAGTCCCGTCATCCCCAGTCCCGTCATCCCCAGTCCCGTCATCCCTGACCCCGTCAGGCCCAGTCCCGTCATCCCCAGCCCCGCCGGGCTCCTGCCACTACCACTCACCATCTGTTCCTCTTGCCGCTTAGCCAGCCCCACATTCCGTTCCCGCATCGGACGACTCCTTCCTGAAACCTGTGCGAAGTAAAAAACGAGCGGCGAGCGGCCAGTTACCTCCCGGTGACTCGCTCCCCACGTCCGCTCCCCTGCCTGACATCGCCAGCATCCTGCCGACATCGTCAAGTGCTAGCTTGATATCGTTGCAGTGCAAGCACTTAGGGAGATTGGTTTGATTTGCCTATTTGCGAGGCAGTGGTGCGCGGATTGTGAGCAGCAATGGGGCTGCCTAGATTTCAGGCAGAGCTGAGTTTCTTGTTTGCCCAAGTGTCCAGTTCGAGTCGAATTTGGATTCTTGAGAAAATTCTAAAAATAGGGGCTGGGTGGGGTGTGGAGTTTGGTTTGTCTGGAGGTTTGGGGTGGCTGGGTGGTTTGGGTGGATGGTTTGGGTGGGTGTCACGCAAAGGCGCAGAGGCGCACGGGTGGTGCTGGGGGGTGTTTGGGGTTGGGGTGGGGGTTGGGGTTGGGGTTGGAGTGGGTGACGGGCTTGGTTCGTAGCGGCGGAGCTGCGGCTCATGATGGTCGGGCGTGTAATCGCCTGGGTTCGTTGGTTCGTCGATTGGTGTGAATGGCGGAACGACGGCATTGGATGGGCGGGTCTGTGATCGCCTGGACTCGTTCATTCGTTCGTTGGCGTGAATTGCCTTGCTACCCCGGTTCGGCGCGCTTTTTCCTTGTCACTCTAAAGGCGCCAAGAAAAAATCCTGAGATTTGCAAGGTCTGGTGCGGCGCAGGCGATTGGCTCGTGAACGGCCGGCAGCAATGCGAGTTGGCAACAAAGCTCCAGCCGCGAAATTTTTCATCCGCGGCAAAATATTTTTCCGTCGCCAGCGAATAACTCTTAGGGGACCAATTCATGCCGCTCCCGATGGAGTTGGGCGGCAACCTCGGGAAGCGAATGTCCGCCGCGCAGGTGAGAAGCGCGGTGACCATTTGCCATTGGACAGCTTGGGAATCCAGGAGGGATAGCGATGGACTGCTCGCTCGTATGCTCGCAAACACCCGCACCAAAAACTTCGCGACAACCGCGACGATCGCGACCGCCAAGAGCCGGCGCCGTACTCGCGGAATGCGCGCTCGTCTTGCCCGGGCTGCTCCTCCTGACACTCGCCACGCTCGAGTTCTTTCAAGCGCTTCTGGTTACCGATCTCCTGCAGCTCGCGACCCGCGAGGCGGCTCGGGAGGCCGCACTCATGGCCAGTCCGGAGCTGAGCGAGTCGCTCTCGCCGTCACAGCGGCAAGCGGCCGATGAGATGCACCTTCGCGCGATCGTCGTGCGGCGACTGGAAGCGTTCGGTCTCTCAGCCAACGGCTCGGCGGATTCAGCTGTGGGACCGGCGGCTGGGGCTACAGGTGACACGAACGCTGCCGGGAAGAGCGGCTGGGATGCCATCGTTCAGGTGAAAGTCTGGGTGGATGAGCAGGGCCAGGCCAGTGATGTTAGTCCGTCCCTCGCGCCCGTAGGGAGTTCGATTGGGGTCCAAGCGTCGCTGATTTACGACGACGTGGCTTGGCTGCCCGGTTTTCGCTGGCTGACCGGTCGCACCTTAACCGCCGCGAGCGTCCTGCGCCGGGAGTAACTCGTTGTTGGTGAGTCAACGCTGTCGATTGTCAGTACGAAAGAAGAGGTGGATGATGAGTAGAAGTGGACGAGCGATGCGCCGAGGTCTCGCTTTCATGCTCCTGCTTTTCTGGCTTTCCACCGCCTTACTCCTGGCGGGTATGCTGCTCGACGTCCGGTTGCTTCAGCTGCGCCGTCAGCATTTAGCCACGCTGGCGGATGCGGCTGCTGTCGCCGGCGCGTCACAGCTTGCCAGTGGCCCCACGGCCGTCTGTGCGACGATCACCGAGTTCCTGGAAAAGAACGCTCAGCTGGGCCTGCGTTCTTCGTTCATCGCGGTCGCGACGGATACCTACGAAATCGACGTAAAAGTGGAATTCGGCCAGTGGGATCCGTCGACCGAATCCTGGCAGTCCTCCCCCACGCTCCCCGTAACCTGGGCGCTGAGCGTCGCTCGCGAGGGTTCACGGGCCGCAAGCAAAACGATCCCCAGTGCGGCAGCCGACGACAACCGTTCAGCGGCGGCGACGATCGGGAACGCGGTGCGAGTGATCGTGAAACGGAACGTACCACTCTTACTGGGTGGACTAATCCAGCGCTCGGCTACCCTCTTGTCTGCCCAGGCCACTGCCGCGCAGCAGCCGCGGGAACTGGTCTTCGTCATCGATCGCTCCGGCTCCATGAACAACGACACGGAGCCGTGGAGTCGACCATCACTGGATGCTTGTTATGGAAATCCGCAGTCACCCACACCGGGAAGTCTCTGCCTCAGCCAACTGGTGGACGATGCGGGCTGGTCGGCCAACTGGCTTCACCTACGACATCTAGATGCCGGCTTACCAGGTGCTCCCGGTAATGACCTATCGTATCGCTGGCTGACGCAGACCTATCTGGTACAGAATGCCAGTCTGTCGACGTTCTATCGAGTGTCGGCGGCCGATAGCCCGCTCGTGCGAAAAACAAAAGCCTATCGCTGGCTGATCGATTTTCAGATTCCGCTCGCGCTGCCCGGAGTATCTCCGCCACCGATCGCTCAGGATGAATCGAGTTTTACCTATTGGTCAGCCTATCTCGATTACCTGATCAAACCGCTGAGTGGTCTGCCACCAGCGCAAGCGACCCTGCGCTTAGCCACAGCCAATAATCCCGACACTGCGCAGTGGCCCGATTTGACTCCCGCCGTGATCCAGGGCAGTTACAACAAAATTGGTTACCAGACTTATCTGCAATTCTTGTTGGACTTAGGTCCCGATCTGGCGAGCCGCGGAACCCTTTACTCGCCGCTGTCCGTTCAAAGTTTGGATTGTCGGTGGCGGTTGGATCGGGACCCGGCGAGTGCCGGATATGGGGTTTCGTTTCCAGCGCGCGAGCAGCCGATGCATGCGGTCCGTTTGGCACTCCTTGCAGCGCTACGGCAACTGCAGCGATCCCAATCCGCACGTCCTCTGCCAGCACAAGATCATTTTGGACTCGTGACGTTTAGCACACTGGAAGACAGTCGAGTGGTTATTCCGCTGGGACCATTCCAGGGTGATGACGCTCAGCAGGTACGTGGCATCGCGGCGCTCCAAGCTGCCGGCGATGCCCAAACCAACTCGTTGATCGAAGCTGGTTTACTGCTTGCTCGGCAGCAGCTGAGCGGTTCAAACTCGGCGCGGCCGGTACGCGGCTGGACCGACAAAGTGGTCGTATTGCTGGCGGATGGTCCACCGACCGGTAAGGTCTCGAGTGGTCCCGAGATCGATGAGTTCGTGGCGGCTCATCCATCCTCGCAGTGGTATACCACCGGCGATTATCGCTATGAACGCCAAGCGGTGCTGATGCAGGTTATGGCAATGCGCGAAATGGGTTGGCGCATTCATGCGGTGGGGCTCGGTCGCGCCGTCGACCAGCCGTTACTCGATCGAGTCGCACGACTGGGGGGCACCGCCGAGCAGTTAGCGGCTGATCCAGCGATACCGCCGGGAGCCCGCAGCGCCGGCGGAAATCCCTTGGAATATGAGGCACGATTGACGGCCGAGTTCCAGCGTCTGCTGGCACGGCCGCGAGTGAAACTGGTGCGTTGTTTGTCTGGTTGATGCCGACTGGAGGGGCGAGTGCGTACTCGATCTTTTCCACCGGCCAAGGATGGCTCGGCCCGAGCGGTGCTGGATGACAAGCCTGCAGAGGCCTTCAAGAAGGAGTTGCATGATGGACAAGTTGAGAGGGAAAGTTCGGTGGCTGAAACGGACGGTATGGGAGTGCTGGCGGCGGCTGGTCACGGAGGACGAAGGGGCCTCGCTGACCGAGTATGGACTGCTGATCGCACTTATCGCCGCCGTCTGTGTGACAGCCGTCACCCTGCTGGGCTCTAACCTTGCCGGGATCTTCAACACGATGGCCGGCGCGGTGTAGCCCCTGCGTCGCCAGTTCATGATGAAAATGGGAACGTCACTTTCTCAGACAAGCTGCAGCTGGAGAAGCTCGAGCCACAGGGTGGGTCCTCAAAGTGAAAGCTGAACCGCTGATGATTTGCTGGGGAGTGGCCATGTGGATCGCCGCCGCCGCATCGATTTTCGATATCCGGCGGCGGCGTATTCCCAATCGGTTAGTGGCCGTCGCGGGCCTGACAGGACTGATCGCTCACGGTCTCTTGCAGGGTAGCGAGGGGCTTCTGCAGAGCGGCTTGGGGCTGCTGGTGGGAGCCGCTTGGTGGTGCCCGTTTTGGTATCGGCGATGGGTTGGGGCGGGAGATCTGAAACTGCTGGCGGTGATTGGCAGCTGGGTTGGTCCCGCACCGACGCTGCCTGTGTTTGTTCTTAGTGCGCAGCTGCTGGGCGCTGTGGAATTGGTGCGGCGTGGTCTGCGTTGCAGTTGGCAACGAGTTCCGGTCGCCCCGGTGATGCTCATCGCCCTGATCCTGCTCGGTGGTTTTCAGAAGTGGATTCAGTTCCTGAGATGAACAGTTCAAGGATGGAGTCATGGTCACGGCACGCACCGCACTGATCACACTCGCGGCACTCGGCTGTGCTCTCGGCGCAGCCGTTATGGTTCGGCGTCAGCCAGTGGAGCGCCGCTCGGTGCTTCAGCCGCGGGTAGCCGACGAGTCATTGCAGGAGCGAAAACAGGCTCCCAGTGAGGCTCCCGCCAACCTGGCTGCTCCGAGTCCATCGGATACCAGCGAGCGCGAACCGCCGCACGAATCTGTACCCGCGCAGCCGCTGAAGCTAACGCTTCTACGCGGCTCCCAATTGACCATCCTCGAAGTACCGCCCTGACACGACTTGCCGCGATGGCCGGCCAGTGATTGTGCCTGAGATTTTCAAGCTGTTTGATAGGAGGCTGCTGCATGTTGCCGATCTTGATGTCTTCCTGGAGCAACTCACCTGCGCCTGGTGCGCGCCGAGTGTTGGTGTCTGCCGATGATGGTGATTTTCGCGGCTGTTTAGCCGATCAGCTGGAGCAATACGGTTTTCTCGTGCCGACGGCGGCGCGGGTTTGTTGGCAGATGATGGCCGATGCAGCCAGTCGTGTGGGCTGGGACTTGATTGTCTGTGTGCTGCCGTCCTCGATCGAGGTTGGACGTCGCCTGCTGCAAACCGCTCGACATAGTTGTTCCGCCCCGATTCTGGCGATTGGCCGAGCGACGGATCCACATTTCATTTTGCAAGCGCTGCGAGATGGAGCCGATGAGTACGTCGATATTGCGGATTGGTCACGAGATTTGTTTGAATCGGTCCAGCGCGTCCTCGAACGCACTCGTCGCCATGCGGGGAGCGAGTTGACGGGGCATGTTGTTTCGGTGCTTGGGGCGGCTGGCGGCGTGGGGACTACCAGTATCACAGCCAATCTTGGTGCTTGGCTGGCGCAATCGGTTTGTCTATCCGAGTACGAGGAGTCGGAGGCGGAAAGTGTCGCGGTGGAAACACTCGGCTCGCAAGCTGTCGCGGCGATGCGGTCCATAGGACGAGCTCCAGACCTGTCGCCGCAGATTGCTCACACCGCGCGCTTGGAATCCTGCGCGGTGTACGACCTGAACCGGAATCGCAGTGATTTAGCATCGCTCTATGCACTGGAGACGGAGTTCAGTTTGGCGGACTTTTGTCGCGCGGATGGCCCCATCGATCGCGCTCGGTTCGATCGCCTGTTTGCTCGACATGACAGTGGAGTTGATCTGCTGGCAGCACCGACGCTAGCCGAGGATAGTCTCTTGGTAACACCACAGGGTCTGCGTTTGGCTTTGGCGCTGGGACGCGGCAAGTATTGCTATCAGCTACTGGATGTTGATGCACGAGATTCCGCTCTGCGAGATGAAGCGCTCTGGCAGGCCGACCTCGTCCTACTGGTCATTCGACTGGATCTACTCGCTATTCGCGCTGCTAAACGCTGGCTTGATAACTGGGAGGAAGAGGGCTTTGCGCTGGAGCGCGTCCGTGTGATTGCAAACCGAGTGGGACAGCCGCGCGAGATCCCGCTTCTAGAGGCCCATGAAGCACTCGGCACACCGATCTGGCATCAAGTGGTGGACGACGTTCGTCGTGCTCATCAGGCGATCAATCAGGCGCGGCTGCCGGTGCTGCGTAGTCGCTGGTGGACGCTCTGTCGCAATTTGCAGTCACTCGCCGATCACGTTCGACAGGAATTGCCAGTTCCGCGATGAATCAGCGATGGGAGCAGGAGCGAACAACGATGAGCCATCCGGAAATCTCAGATAGCCGCCTGCTGGACTGGCGTCAGCAGCTTCATCACCGGCTCATCCGCCTGCTGGACCTGAACGCGCTCGGTCATCTGGATGAATCGCTGATGCGCGTGGAGGTACGCAGGCAGGCCGAGCAGTTGTGTCGGCAGGAAGCAGGCTCACTCACGGCCGTGGAGCGTGAGCGCATCGTCAGCGAACTGCTTCATGAAACATTTGGTCTGGGCCCTTTAGAGCGGCTTTTGCAGGATCCAACTGTAAGCGACATTCTGGTCAATGGGCCGCGGGATATCTATGTCGAGCGGCGTGGTTTGCTGGAGCGAACCGAAGCGATGTTTCGCGATGATCGACATCTGCTCCTAGTGATTCAGCGCATAGCGGCTCGAGTGGGACGCCGGATCGATGAGACCTCGCCAATGGTCGATGCACGGCTTGGCGACGGCAGTCGTTTCAACGCCATCATTCCACCGCTGGCACTCGACGGCCCGCTGGTATCGATTCGCCGCTTCGGAGCCAAAGCGTTGACGGCCGACGGCTTGGTGCAGGCCGGCGCACTCACGCGCGCCATGCTGGATTACCTGGCCGCCGGCGTCCGAGGGCGACTCAACATGATCATCTCAGGCGGCACCGGCAGCGGTAAAACGACTCTGCTGAATGCTCTTTCCAGTTTCATTCCGGCCGATCAGCGTGTGGCGACGATCGAGGACGCCGCCGAGCTGCGTTTACAGCAGCCGCACGTGGTGCGCCTCGAAACTCGCCCGCCCAACCTCGAGGGCCGAGGGCAAGTGACCACTCGCGATCTCGTGCGCAACTGTCTGCGCATGAGGCCTGATCGCATTGTGATTGGAGAGTGTCGTGGTCCTGAAGCACTCGACATGCTGCAAGCGATGAACACCGGTCATGATGGCAGTTTAACGACGCTGCACGCAAATTCTCCACAAGATGCTCTGCAGCGTCTGGAACTCATGGTCGGCATGTCCGACGTCGGATTGGCACCGTGGCTCATTCGTCGTCAGATCAGTGCTTCCATTCAGGTGATTGTCCAGGCCGCTCGACTGCCGGGTGGTCAGCGGCGAGTGACTTGCATCAGCGAGGTGATTTCCGCACCCGATGATCAAATCACGATGCAGACGATGTTCGAATTCGACGAGGATGCAGGAACGTTTCGCGGTACGAGCGTCGAATCGTGCTGGCGGAAACGACTGGCACGCGGACAGCACTCGGACAGGGGACAGCAGTCGGGGGTGAGTGCAAACAGGGACGAGCTTTCAAGTGAGTGATTGATTTTTTTGCGAGACTCGAGGATGGATCATTTTGCGATCATGGGGTGGTTGGAGCCGATGCTGGGGTTTAGCCGATCTGGCTGGTGGACGACTGCCAGCCTGCTTGGCAGTACGTCCCTGAATAGCGCTGTTATCGGTAGCGTTCTTGCTGCCTTGGCAGGATTTTTGCTTGTGCTGGCGCTGGATAATTTGCGTCGTGACTGGGTGGAACGTCGCGAGTTGAGGGAGCGTCTGCGAGCACTTTCGCGTGTGCCGGCTCGCAGCGACAGAAGGCTTGGGAGCGATAGTCGGCTTGGGAGAGACGGCCACGAGGGCAGGGAAGGCAGAGAGCTTTCGCAGGCTCGGTCATCTGAGAGCGCAAGGCTTTCGCGGGGGCGTCGGTGGCGATGGTGGAGGCGGCTGAGGGAGAACCGACTGAGTCGCGAGCAATGGCCGGCAGCGCTGGATTGGCTCGGTCGATTACTGCGAGCGGGGCTGACGTTGCCGCAAGCGCTGGAATTAAGTGGAGCGGAACTGCAGGAACCGCTGCGATCCGAGTTCTGGGAGTGTTATGAGCAACAGAAGTTAGGCCTGGACCTCTCTTCCGCCTTAGAAGAACTTGCGACTCGCCTGGCGTTTCCGGAAGCACAAGCGCTGGTGGTGGCGGTGCGAGTGCAAGAGGAGACGGGCGGAAACTTAGCAGAGTTACTCGATCGACTCGTCGCACATTGTCGGCAGCGAAGGCGGCTGGCGGAGTTCGTTGATACGTTTACGGCGGAGAGCCGTGCGCAGGCGGCCGTCTTAATGGTTCTGCCGGTCTTGCTAGTAGGCCTCATGGCCGTCGTCAACCGTCCGTACCTACAAGAACTGGCCAGCCACCGCTGGCTCATCGTGATCGCGACCTTGCTGCTGGGCATCGGAGCCCTTTGGATGCATCTCATCCGCCGCTCCGCCAAATCCCAGAGCGGCTAGCGACGACCAAGTGGATGCTGAAGTGCATGCCTCGTTCAAAACAGGTAACTGCGGAAGTCAGTGCTTCGCCCGACGCAAGGTCTAATTCTGTAAGGTTAATCCGTGGGTAGTGAATGATGGTCGGCCGTCGGCATTCGGTGGAACAAACAGTACGCTGACCTGGAGATTGGATTCCGAAGCTCGCATGTCCAACGCCCCGGAGGGGCAGCCACTTACCAGCCCACGGCAACGCCGTGGGTAGGCAACACGACAAAATCCGGTCTTTTACGAATCAAATTAATCGAGCCTGGTTTGGTGGTGCGGCCGAAGGCCGCCCTACCAAACCAGAGGATGAACGGCGCGCGGTGGGCCGTCGCCCCATTAACCCACGGCGTCGCCGTGGGCTGATATGTCGTGCCCCATCCGGGACTTATTCGCGCTCTACATCAACCTGAAAACGACTCATGGCTTAAGCTGCCCTCGACTGGCCTCGTGCCATTCGGGGCCACGACGTCCTTGGTTGCTCGCCGGCGCGTTGAAAAGCAGCAGGTAACTGCGGAAGTCATTGCTTCGCCCGACGCAAGGTCGGGACGGGAGCGGGCCTGGCGCACGACTTTCCAAGTCGTGAAGCGGATTTCGAGTGATTGGGTTTTACCCAGATGCTTGTCCACTCGGAGAGTGGACCGACGGTAG
>JBIIHW010000062.1:0-20737 GCA_044235425.1 Pirellulaceae bacterium | reverse complement strand
ACTCAATACCCGCGCTTACCGACTTGGAAAGTCGGGCGACACTGTCGGGCGACATCGTCGGTCCACTCTCCGAGTGGACAAGCACTCGAGTAAAACCACGCCACTCAATACCCGCGCTTACCGACTTGGAAAGTCGGGCGACACTGTCGGGCGACATCGTCGGGCGACACTGTCGGTCCACTCTCCGAGTGGACAAGCACCACTACCACTACCACTACAACTCGGACGTGAAAAGCCCGACGACGGCGCGATGTCAGCTTATTCGCCGATTTAGCCAGTTGTTTTGATTTGGAGCACCGCTTGCTGCAACGTGGCGGCTGACAAGCGACTTTCTACGGGTTCTGGCAGGTTGTGGAACGCTTCGATACTGGGCAAGCCGTTGGACGAGCGAGTAAGGACCAGGGGTGGGTCGGATAAATCATTGCAATAGAATCGACTACTCGGAAAGATGTCAGCCGGATAGGTGAAACCGTCGAGCATGGCGAGGGCGACGCAGTGTGCCGCGCCAACGGCACTCTCCAGCATGCCACCTACCCAGCAGGGAATGCCGGCGGTGCGACAGACGTGATGAATCCGCACGGCGTTAGTCAATCCGCCCACACGGCCCGGCTTGATGTTGACATAGCGGCAACTGCGCAGCGCAATTGCCTGTTCCGCCTGTCGCACATTCGTGATACTTTCATCCAGGCAGATGGGAGTGCGAATCTGACCTTGCAGCACGGCATGATCGATCAAGTCGTCATGCTGCAGTGGTTGCTCGATCATCGCCAGTTGAAAGCGATCCACCTCACGAAACAGATTCGTATCACTCAACCGATACCCGCTGTTGCAGTCGATATGGAACAGATGATCGGGATGTTGCTGACGAACGGCGGCGAGCATCGGTAGATCCCAGCCCGGACGAAACTTGAGCTTGATGCGAGGAAAGCCTGCTGCGACGGCAGCGCCGACGCCCTCGAGTAAATCGTCTAGTGAATCCTGCACTCCAAAATCAGCGCCGACGGGAACGGAGGCACGAGTGGCACCGATCAGCTCGTGCAGGAGCTGATTCGTCCAGCGGCTCTGTAAACTCCACCAAGCCGTATCGAGTGCCGCTTTGGCAAAAGGATTGCCTTTGAAGATCGACAGTTCGCGCTGTAATTGCTCTCCCGATTCGATGTTTTTGCCCAGCAGAGCGGGCGCCAGCCAATCGCGACATGTGGCAAACGCACCGCCCGCCCACTCGGGGCTGTAACAGGGCGCTGCAAACGGTGCACTCTCGCCCCAGCCACAGAGCGAACCACTCGCCAGCCGACAGATGACGGAATGAATCGCCGCATCTTCTCCATAAGCCGTTCGCCACGGGTAGATCAAAGGCATAGCCACGTGATACAGTTCGATGCGATCAAGTTGCATCCCGTCCTCGTTTCTCTCATGTCTGCCACAGGATCGAGCTCGCCGCTTGGTTGTGGCTCGATGCTGAGCTGTTCAATTGTTTGTCTGGAAGACCGCCTCATGGATACCGCTTCATGGATACCGCTCGCTTAATCCTCGAAGCTCTACCGCCGCAGACCACGCGCGGCAGTATTGTACGACTGTTGGAACAGGTGGGGGAACTGCCCGCCGGGCAGATTGGCAAAGTGGATATTCAGGGACGTGCGGCGACCGTCATCGTCCCCGACTCAGCTGCCCCCCGCTTGGTCAAGGCTCTCGACGGCTGCAACTTGGGAAATCATTCCGTCCGCGTTTGGGCAGAACGTTCCAGTGATCAGCGTTCCAGTGATCAGCGTTCCAGTGATCAGCGTTCCAGTGATCAGCGTTCCAGTGATCAGCGTTCCAGTGATCAGCGTTCCAGTGATCAGCGTTCCAGTGATCAGCGTTCCAGCTCCACTCTCGATCACTCCACCTACTTCGCGCAACTGCTGCAGGCACTCGATTGGGAGTCCGCGGCGGAAGCGCGCGAGGCACTCGAACGTGCACGCCGTGCGACTGGTCCCGCCGCCGAACGGACCGGTAATTCACTCGTGTCACTCGTCGAACGCGATCAATCGTCTGGACTGGGTGGCCGAGTGATTGTGACGTTCAGCAAGCGGGATCCGAGTCAGCGTTTCCCCTGGACTCGCCTGGCGGTCGGTTCGCCGGTCGTGATCTCTGAGGAAACGGCACGGGATGGGGAGGCTCAGCGCGGTGTGATCTGCGGTCGGGAAGCGAGTCTGATTCAGGTGGCGATGGAGCAGCCGCTGGAAGCGACCACGGAGCGTCCCACGTTCCGCTTGGATCTTTCCCATGACGAAGTGGGGCGACTGCGTCAGCGCCACGCGCTGCAGCGAGCGCGTGATGCTGCGGGCGATCGACTGGCAAAACTGCGTACCGTACTGCTCGGGGAACGCGAAGCGTCCTGGCGTCCGCCAGCCGAGCCGCTCGATTTTACCCTCGCGACACTCAACGAAAGCCAGCAAGCTGCCATCGAGTTCGCCATGCATGCGCAAGATATTGCCATCATTCACGGTCCCCCAGGTACCGGCAAGACAACGACCCTCGTGGAACTTATCCGCCAAGCGGTTCGTCGTGGTGAAAAAGTGATTGCGTGTGCGCCGAGTAATCTGGCTGTTGATAATCTGATGGAACGGCTGCTACGGGCTGGTTTGCGAGTGGTACGACTTGGCCACCCCGCACGCGTCTCACCCGACCTACAAGCTCATACGCTCGATCTGCTGGTTGATCATCATCATGATGTGCGTCTGGCACGGAAGCTTGTAAAAGAAGCTTACTCCCTGCAAAACAAAGCGGGAAAATGGTCGCGTGCGAAACCGGATCCAGGGGAGCGTCGGCGGCTGCGGGACGAAGCCCGCCAGCTGCTCGCCGATGCCCGCCGACTCGAAACGCAGGCCGTGCATCACCTGCTCGACACCGCCGACGTCCTCTGCTTGACCTTAACCGCCATCGATAGCGAACTGCTCGGCCAGCGACGCTTCGATCTAGCCGTGATCGATGAAGCCTGTCAGACAACGGAACCTGCTTGCTGGTTACCGATCTTGCGCTGCGAGCGTTTGGTGCTGGCGGGTGATCACTGTCAGTTGCCTCCCACCGTGCGTTCACCCGATGCGCTGCGAGCGGGATTTCATGTCAGTTTGTTGGAACGGCTGATGCGAGCGCGGGGACCGGCAGTCTCGCGGCGTTTGGAAGTGCAGTATCGGATGCACGCCGCCATTATGCAGTTCTCCTCGCAGGAGTTTTACGACGGTTCCCTGCAAGCCGCTGCCAGTGTGAGTGCTCACCTAGCGGACCAATTACCTGGCGTCCAAGCGGATGATTACACGAGTCGCCCTATTTCCTTCATCGATACGGCGGGGGCCAGCTACGACGAGGAACAGGAGCCGGATGGAGAAAGTCGTCGTAATCCGGGAGAAGCGGATGTGATCGAGCGGACGGTTCGTCGACTCGTGGACTGCGGGCTACCGGCGACCGCGATCGGCATCATTGCACCCTATGCGGCGCAAGTGCGACTGCTCAGGGAACGACTAGGGGATGAATTTCCGGAACTTGAAATCGATACCGTCGATGGCTTTCAGGGACGCGAAAAAGAGGCCATCCTGGTGTCGCTCGTGCGGTCCAATCCACACGGTGAAATCGGGTTCCTCGGCGATACTCGCCGCATGAATGTCGCCCTCACTCGAGCTCGACGGCTACTGGTTGTCGTCGGTGATAGCGCTACGATCAGTCACCATGATTTCTACCAACGGCTGCTCGACCATTGGCAGCAGACCGGTGCCTATCGCAGCGTCTGGGAAGAATGAACTGCTGTTGCTTGCAGGGCGGCCAGCGGACAACTAGGATACTAGCCAGTTGGAACGAGAAAAGCGTTCCAAAATATCCGTTTCAGGAGTTACTGTGATGCGAAGCTTTCCGCGATTTCTGATCGTGGCCGTGTTGCTGTGGTCTGCCCTCTCGGCCACCGCCTCCGCACAAGATGCCTTGCTGCAGGAGTTGTACGGCCAAGGCGTGCATGCCTATTTTTCGCGCAATTTCGAGCGTGCTCATGAGTTGCTCGACAAGGCCATCGAAAACGGATCGCAAGATCCTCGGACTTATCTGTTCCGTGGCTTGGCTCTGTCGAAGTTGGGACGAGCCGACGAAGCTCAGGCTGATTATAAGAAGGGTGCCGAACGCGAGGTTGCGGCCACCGAAGCGTTTTACAATGTCGCGCAAGCAATCCAGCGCATTCAAGGCACGGATCGGTTGGCAATCGAACAGGCTCGCGCCGCTGCCCGCCTCGAAGCCTATCAGCGTGAACAGCGCACCGCGAAGGCTCGCTACGAGGAAGCTCAGCGAGCGGAGAAGGAAGTGATTCGCAAGCCAACGGTGGCTGCGCCCCCAGGCACGAAACCGGCGGCTGGCGCTCCCGCAACTCCTGCCAAACCGGCGGAAAACGAAAATCTATTCGACGAGCCGGCGGCCAAGCCCGCCGCGCCTAAGCCTGCCACGCCAGCTCCCAAGCCCGGCACCGATCCGTTCGGTGATGAAGCTCCGCCGGCCAAGCCGGCCGCTCCGAAGCCAGCCGCGGGTAATGATCCGTTCGGTGATGATGCTCCACCGGCTAAGCCGGCCGCTCCGAAGCCAGCTGCGGGTAATGATCCGTTCGGTGATGATGCTCCGCCGACTAAGCCAGCCGCTCCGAAGCCAGCTGCGGGTAATGATCCGTTCGGTGACGATGCTCCGCCGGCCAAACCGGCCGCTCCGAAGCCAGCCGCGGGTAATGATCCGTTCGGTGACGATGCTCCGCCGGCCAAACCGGCCGCTCCGAAGCCAGCTGCGAATGATCCGTTCGGTGACGATGCTCCTCCCGCTAAGCCAGCTGCTCCACCAGCCGCGAAGCCGGGTGAAAAACCTGCTCCACCGAAGCCCGCTGCCGATGATCCCTTCGCGGACGACGAGCCTCCCGCCAAGCCAGCTGCTCCACCAGCCGCCAAGCCGGGTGAAAAACCTGCTCCACCGAAGCCCGCTGCCGATGATCCCTTCGCGGACGACGGGCCTCCCGCCAAGCCAGCTGCTCCACCAGCCGCCAAGCCGGGTGAAAAACCTGCTCCACCGAAGCCCGCTGCCGATGATCCCTTCGCGGATGATGAGCCTCCGGCCAAACCAGCGCCCGCCAAAGCGGCTGATCAATCCACCGAGAAACCGGCGGAAAAGAAGTCGGAGGCCCCCAAGCCTGCCCCGAAGCCTTCCGACGACGATCCATTCGGATCGTAGTCGCTTCGGACTGGACGTCATGATGCGATGACGTCTGCCTGCCTGCTTTCGTCTGCCGCCGCTCGTTTACCGCGAGCGGCGGCATTCGTCATTTTTATGAACTTTGTTGAGTCTCACCATGTTGACACTGGCTACTCAGGCCCTGCGCCGTTCGCACTTGCGAATCCCATCTCGGTTCCCCAACGCTCGCTCACGGCCTAGCTCGACTCAGCTCGCCGTTGGCCTGCTGACCTGTTGGCTTGTCTGGCAACCGGTCATTGCGGCGCTGGCGGCACCGTCCATTGGCAAGTTATCTCTGCAAGGTCTGCAAGTGGGTGGCAAGACGACGGTGGTTTTGGAAGGAGGCGAGCTTTCGGCCGACACACGGCTTCTGCTCCCGATTTCCGGTGTGACCGAAACGATTCGGCCGGGGGCCACGGCGCAGCGCGTCGAGTACGAAGTGACGGTGGCCGCCGATGTTCCCGCAGGGGTGTATCCGCTGCGAGTCTTCAACGCTCGTGGTGTGTCGAACATGATCTTGGTGGCGATCGATCGGCTCCCCCAACAGCCTTGGTCTGCGGAGATTGATCAGCTACCGGTCAGTCGACATGCATCACTACCCGGGGATCAGCGGTTAACGACCAAGCTGCGAGGACAGAAGGGACAACGGTTGGTCGTCGACATCGCCGCTCAGCGCCTCGGAAGCCCACTCCGTCCCGTCGTACGACTTTACGATGCCCAGGGAGTGCAGGTGGCGTGGAGTGGCCCGCGAAGCGAATTAGCAGGTGATGCGCGCATCAGCACCAGCTTGCCCGCCGACGGCAGCTATACCATCGAAGTTCATGATCTGCTCTATCGCGCCCCTGGTAATGCCTTCTTCCGGCTTGCCGTCGGCGATTTAAAACTCGTCGATACCTTGCTCCCTACTGGAGCGACGTTGCAGACGAAACAGCCGCTGGAATACCTGATCGGAAACCAGTGGTCGGCTGCGGCTCAACCATTTGATGCAACAACCTTCACCGCGCCAACGATTCGACCAGTTATGGAACCTCCCGGTGCCCTCTGGACTGGTCCCGCTCCACGATTAACCCTGAGCGATTTTCCCGAGCTGCGGGAAGCGGCGACGGGTGCGAGCGGCACACCGGCTGCATTGCCAGCAGTTGGCTCCCCACAGATGCCATTACCAAAGCCGACCGTCGCTTATTCTGGAGTGCTCAGTGCTGCAGGTGAAGAAGATCGTGTGACGGTGACGGTCGCTGCCGGAATGCGATTACGCTGTGATGTGCAAGCTCGTGCACTCGGCTCGCCTCTGGATGGCGTGCTCACGATACTGGGCCCGCAAGGCAATGCACTGGGGAACAGCGATGATCGCCCTGGATCGCCCGATCCGCTGCTCGATCTGACGGTGCCCAACGGGGTCGACAAGATCACGCTGGTCCTAAAGGATCTTCAAGGTCGCGGTGGCTCCGCCTATTTCTATCGGCTGGTTATTCGAGACCTCGCGAAGCCCGACTTCAACTTAACGCTCACTACCGATCGACTGCAGATTGCCAGCGGTGGCTCGCAGGTGCTGCTTGTCCCCATCACCCGTCAGGAATACCCCGGCGAGATTGGCTTGGTGGCGAGTGGTTTGCCGACCGGTGTCCAGCTGACGACAAGTCCCGTTCCGGCGGGTGGCAGCCTCGGATTGATCGGACTGACGGCTGCGGATGGAACGCCACCAGCGGCATCCATTTCCAAGCTGCTGGGCCGCACGCCCGACGGCGTACCGGCGATCGTTCGAGCTGCAGTGGGGCCAGACCAGCCTGCGCTCCGTTCGGTCCCCTGGGTGCGCGAAGAACTCGTGGTGTCCGTCACCGAGCCGATGCCCATTCGGATTGCCTGGCGCGAACCGACTCCTGCAAGCGAAACCTTGCCTCTGGGATACCGTTTGCCAATCCAACTCACGCTCAGGCGTGATGCAGCAGCCACAGGGAATGTACAGCTGCGACTCGTCACCACTCAGCCGATGCCCAAGAAAACGGTCAAACAAAACAATGCAGATGTACAAGTGGATGATCTCGAGCGAGCTCTCCGTCTGGACACCATCGCTCCCTTAGCAGCCGGAGTGAATGAGGTGAGCACTGCGTTACTTGTTCCCGCTGATCTGCCAGCAAGTACTTGGAGCTTTGCGGTCATCGCTGATTTGCTGGCGGCGGATAATAAAACGGTTGTGTCGTCGACCGCCACGGCCGTGCGAACGCTCGCCACGCGGCCGATGCTCTCCCTGATGGTCACCAGCGCTGCCTCGCTGGAGGGTAAAGTGGGTGCCGGTGACACGGGCAAAGTCACGGGAAAAATCAGTCGTGACCCGGCGCTCACCGGTCCGGTCGCCGTCACGCTGGTGGGGCTCCCCGACGGCGTGGTCGCACCAAAGTTGGAATTGCCGGCAGGACAAACCGATTTCACCCTGCCGCTGAACTTCCCCGCCGAGACAAAACCAGGTGAAGTGAAAGGCGTGCGAATCGTCGCCACGACCGCCCCCGACATTCAATTCCCCACCCAGGTCGCTCGTAGCATCGAAGTGCCTTTGACGATCAAGATCGTCCCGTAAACAAAAAAACCGCTGTCAGCGACTGACAACGGTTTTCGTGAGGGGTGGGCTAGGGGACTTGAACCCCCGACCCCCAGGACCACAATCTGGTGCTCTAACCAACTGAGCTAAGCCCACCGTGGACGTTCATGGCTCAGCCATGAAGCACCCTTGAATCCTAATAATCGATCGTTCCTCGGTCAACGGGGTACGGATTTCGCACGGGGATGATCGCTTTAACTGCGAGTGTTCCCGGTGGAGACCGGTTGAAAGTCTTTTTCGAGCAGCGCTGATTGGGCGAGCCGTTTTTCAACTCGAGCCTTTACCAGTCCGGGTTCCAGCTTACTCATCACCTCGCGATACCACCGTACGGCGCGCAGCCGTGAACAATCGCGTTCCAGGTCGACGGTCGCCTTCTCGGACCAGTCCCACCAGGCATCAGCCAGGGCGATTTGCAGAGTCGGTTCACTGGGCTGAGCCAATTCCCATTCGGCGAGTTTTCGCAGGTTGGGATCGCTGCCTTGAAGGAGTTTGGGTAAGCCGAGGTCCCAGTCGCGTTTGATGAGGCAAAAGTAGCGGCCGACCGCCGCATTCGCCGCAGGATCGGTCGGAGTCTTCTGCAGCGTGTGCAGATGGTCGGAGAGTCGCGCGTAGGCATGTCGAGTGTCGCGCAGCCGATTTTCGCGCCCCGTTACCGTCCTCTCCCGCTCATCCATCGTGTTACTCTTCGTTGGTGTCGGGGCGGTGGAAGTGCGTCGCGAGCCGTCCCCATCTTTGGTCGAGGTTGCGGACGGTGCTGTTTCGAGTTGGCGAGCGGCGAGCATCGCGAATCGATACAGGACGCGCGTACGATTGAAATCGTCGGCTGCGAGTGCTTGATCGCCGAGACTCAGGCTCTCCGTATACAGCCGCTGATACTCACTGCTCTCTTTCAGATTCGGCACGGCCTGTTCCAGCAGTTCCGTTTTAAGTGTCAGGTCGTCTACATCAAACTTTGCGATCAGTCGATTGGCGGCATCGAGTGCGGTTTCGAAGTCCTGCAACTTCAGCCCGATTTCCTTCGCCGCTCGTAAGATCACGTAGATGCCCGCCTGATCCGAGCCTAGTTTTTCTGACTCGGTAATCATCTTCCGCACGAACTCTTTTCGCTGCGCACGATCATTTGTCTTTTTCGCCTTTTCGTAATCGGGAGCGAACAGATCGCGCACGAGTGCCGAAGCCGCCTGCAATTCAGCTTCCGTGGGTACCGACCAGCGGCCGGTTGGCTTTTTCTCGTCGCCCGCAGAGGCTGAGTCGGGATCGGATTGGGAAGAAGACGACGGGAGATTGGTCGCCGACTTATCCGCGCTCAGCTTTGCTTCCTCGCCCGGTACGAAGCGAACGATGGGCTTCATTCGCAGCGCTTCGACGAGTGCTACATCGATCTCGGGCGACGGCCGCTGAGTGAGTTTTGAGACATCGATTTTTTCATGACCGTTGGGAGTGAGTAACGCGAGCAGATCTGCGTCTGCAATGTCGGCAGGAATTCGTCGTGGGCCGACCGCATTTCCGAGGAGAACCAGGCAGCAATCCTGTTGTTCTGCGAAAAAGTCGAATTGAGCCGTTTGGCGATCAAATACAAAGTCATCGGGCTGAGTCCAGGGCACGGCATGTTTGGCAGCCACTTCGGCCAGCAAGATGGTGGCGCGTAATCCATCGGGAACGGTGTCATCTTCCAAGGTAGTAGTCGGATCGGGATAAGCGGTTCCCGCACCTGTCACCAATAGGAAACTGGTTTTGTCATCGGGTCGACCGGGTGACTGATACACCTCTGGGATCTCAGCGAGCAGTTTACTGTTGTTGGGTCCGTCCCACGGTTCCTGGAACTTGTAACGAGCGTAAAGAGCCCCGAGTCCCAATTGTGGCAAGATTTGTACTCGCCAACTAATCGCACCACTGCTCGCAGAGATCACTCGCGGTGCGGGATAGCAGCCATTCTTATCGTGGTATTTTTCCAGTGCCTGCGAGATTTTTCCTAGCCGATCGATCGTTAGCTGGCGAATGGCTGTAGGATCAAGAGACTCATTTGGCCCAGTCGATGCCGGGGTGTTGGTAGCAGCACCAGCCTTGTCGCCAGCAGCAGATTTTGCGGCGGTAGTTGCGGCCGGTTTGGCTGACCCCACGGTTGCGGCGTTTGTTCCGTCAGTGCTGCCGGCAACCACATCTGAGGCATCCTCGCCGGTTGGCTTGGTCGGTGGAGCTGTTGGCCCAGCCGGAAGTTTGGCTTGTGCCAATTCAGCGACGGAAATCCTTGCTGATGGATCTTCTTCCTCATCGTCGGCTGCCGCGCGGGGTTTGGGTAAATTCGGACCACTGCTGCATCCAGGGATACCACCACCACTCAGTAACAGAGTTGCCAGCAGCAGAGTTCGGATGGCTGATTTCAGCACGGCGGATAGTCGCCCCGACCCGGGAAGAAAAAGTGAAGCGAGATGAAAGCGAGATGTGTGGCGCATGGGACACGCTTAACGAGATAAGTGACGGGAGTGACCAGCGGCTCGGTCAGCTGAGAGAGAGACAGGCGAGTAACGAAAGAACCTCCGCTCTTCGCACTGGCGAACGAGCGGAGGTTATTGGTTTGATCTAGCATGAGCCAGCAAATTTAGTCGAGATTCTTCTTGACTTGCAGCTTGTTGAGCAGCACGCCATTGAAGATCGCGCCGGGATCCATTTCCACCACCGAATCTTTGTAGCCGATCTTATCCAGCTTGGTCTGGTCAGTCGTGGTCACCACGAAGCCAGGATTCAAGTAACCATCACGATTGAGGTCCTTGAACGATTTGATGCTGCCATCGGCCATCAAGATGTTCGCGTTGCCGGCATGCATCGGACCGATGTCGCGCCAGTCTTGCAAGCTGCTGCCTTCCGAGGTGGTGTACGGATAGGTCACCGCCACGCCAGTGCCTCCTTGTTCTGCGCCGAACACGCTGATACCGGAGGCGGAGTCATGAACGGTGATCGATGTGGTTCGACCCCATGACACCCAGGTGTCGCCACCGACGACGCGTGCTGGACCGTCCGAGAACGATTCCGTCATACGATCACCAGCTTTGCCAAATTGACCCAGGTCTTGAACCAAAAAGCCTTCCTTTTGATCGCCCACGTTACCGTCGAACATCAAAGGAATGATCGATGAAGTGTGGAAGCTGCCATCTACCGTGCGGCGCGACAACGGACCAATCGTATCACGCAGGCCTTTGACGAACTGCGAAGCGGGATAGGTGATCTGAATGTCCGAGCCAGTGTCGACCGAGGTCAGCTTTGGCGCCGAACGTACGAGGAACCAAGAAGAGGCATAGTTCGTGTTGTACCCCTTCTTCAAGAAGTGCTCCTGGACAGCGGCGGCTCGAGCACTGCCTGCGGCAGCGGCCATCACGGTGGAGTAAGCACCCATGTTGATCTTGGCAGTGTCCGAAGTCACTTCGTTGACATTCACCGTGATCGTACCGAGATAATCGTTGATCTTTTCCGACAGCTTTGCAGGGTTCGACGGGCAGAGCATCTTGGAAGGCAAACCCATGCCGCCGTTCACCATGTCAGCGACCCAGCCGATGCTGTCAATGCAGCCATCTCGCTGTCCATCAAATGCACCCGACGTGTACTTTTCCTGTGGATCATTGTCGGCATGGGTCGTCAAGCTGACAAAGAACTGTCGCAGGTTGTTGCGGCACGTATTACCGCGTGCCGATTCGCGGGCACCAGCCAGAGCTGGCAAGATAATCGCAGCCAGGATGGCGATGATGGCGATCACCACCAGCAACTCCACCAACGTAAAACCACTCCTCTTCTTCATCCTCGAATCCTCCCCCAATTTTTGTCCGACAATGATGTAAATGAAATTGCCTGTAGTCGCTTGCTGGCTTGTCGGCTGTGCCACGCGACCTGCTGACTCAAACAAGGACGTTGATCACACCAGTCTTTATCCGGTGTCTACGTAAACGACCGATGAGAGATCCGTGAAGGATTCACGAGCATTGCATGAAACAATGGTGGTGCTGACTGTGAAGATTGCGCGTAGAGCGTCTTGTTGGCGGTGTCGTCGGTGGCTGTGCAAGGTAACACCAGCCCTGAAAGCGTCGTGCTTCCCTCCACGGACATTTTTTCAGACCACCGGCTTAAAAATCATCGCGGCAGCAACAAGAGGCTGCTAGATCCAGTCTGAGGCGAGCCGCCGGTTGGACCGCGGCGTCGAGCTTTAATACGAATGTAAGGGGAGATAAATCGACAGCGGTGTCCAAAACTACTTGTGGCGGCCTGCGGATCGGCATGCTGCGGCTCGATTACATCTTCAATCACGAATCCAACTCGACACATAAACCCCAGGATCTCTTCCCAGCGATGCAGATATTCCAGCGTGCCTTGTTCCCGTAAACGACTCGGTTCTGCCGCAGGCAGTGGCCCCATGCGCTCGTAGGGTTCGCGGATTTCATAATGCCCCGTCGCACTCACCTGCAGCGTACTCTGCAGACTCGTCGGCTGTTTATGTTGACTGACGTAAAGGCCACCGGGGCGAGTCACGCGCGCCACCTCTCGATAAACAGCTTCGATGTGTGGCACATAACAAGTGCTGACGGGATGAATAACCAGGTCAAATTCCTGGTTTTTAAGCATCGGCAAGTGATCCATGGAAGCTTCGATGGTGCGCACCGAAAGGCCACGTTCTTGCGCCACTTGGCGATCCAATTCCAGCATCGCGGGGCTCAGATCCACCACGGTCACCACTCCCCCAGCGGCCGCATACAAGGCGCTTTGGCGTCCACCGCCAGCCGCCAAACAAAGCACTTGTTGCCCACGAATGTCGCCACCGAGCCAGCCACAGCCATCTACTACGGCGAGTGGATTCGTGAACTCCGAATCGCTAGCGGGTCGTGCCAGAGCTTGCCGAGCGCGGACCATCTCATCCCATGCTCGACGATTGTGAGCGAGTGCGGCCGCATGGCTGTCGTCAAAGGGTAACGAGTTGTCGGAGTTCTTCATAAGGCAATCGCCGAATCATAACACAACGCTAACGAGTCGTTTACGCGTTCGTCGGTTTCTCTTCATGCAATCTTACTTCAATACCGGCACAGAGAACGTCAGGTGGTTAGAACGTCAGGTGGTTATTCATGACACAGAGAATTGAGGTACAGGTGATTCGACACGTGACTCGGGAACCCCAGCGGCGTAAATCTCTCGCCCATCTCTTTCCTCTCCATGCTCATCCACACCGCGGCTTCACGCTCGTGGAACTCTTGGTTGTCATCTTCATTATCGGCATCCTGGTTGCCATGCTTATGCCGGCGGTACAAGCGGCACGTGAGTCCAGTCGTCAAAGTGCATGTGCGAACAATTTGCGGCAGCTGGGAGTGGGAATTGCGGAACATGGGCAGCGACGTAACGGATTGATGTCAACCGGAGCCTGGGATTGGCGACGCGATGGTGCGGTGACCGAAGTGGGCTGGGTGGCGGATCTCGTCGCGGCGAATATTCCCGTGGGGAAACTCACGTGTGTTTCGAATTCGGCCAAGCTCAGTGAAGTGTATGACCAATTGTGGCAAACAACGGGCGGTAGTGACCCCTGTATCAACATGCTCGGTTCCCCGTCTGCCACTAATCCCGATGGCACCATCACCGTCAATCCATGTCGTAGCATTCTTACCGGCAGCATTCCTGCTGCTTCGGACGCACGCCGGACGCTGATTGAAACACAGGTCTACAAGGGCCACTTCAACACCAACTATATCTCTTCCTGGCTGTTTGTTCGTAGCGGTGCGGTGCTGGATATGGGCGGTATGCCTGCGGTCCGGCAATCCACCTGCGACCAAACGCTTCGAGGTCGCAATGTCACGCTCGGCCCACTCAGCGAGGCACGTTTAGATAAAGCTGGTGTCAGCACCAGTTTTGTGCCGCTTTTGGCTGATGCCACTGGAGTGGGCACGGCCGGTTTCGCGGTGGGCAACGAGCCGCCGGGAACCCCACTGGCAATGTCGTTCACAACGGGGCCAGTTCTGATCAGCAATATGCAATATCCCTCGTTTCCAGCAGGCACGCCTCGTGATGGTGCGAATGGCTGGTGGGCGACCTGGAATCGCGGAGTGCTGCAAGACTACCGCGGGTTTGCGCCGGTGCATCGCGGTGTCTGCAATGTGCTGTTTGGAGACGGCAGTGTGCGCGGTGTCTTGGATGCCAATCGAGATGGCCAGCTCAACAACGGTTTTCCTGCAGGCGTCGGTGGCTTTAAAGACGACAAGATCGAAATTCCGCTCACCGAATTCCACAGCATGTATTCCATCGAAGTCCCGGTACCACAGTAATGAATTCCACGGTTTCCAGCGGCGAAGCCGCTCGTCCAAATGCTTCCGCGATTGCCTGTGTCTGCGGCCAGGTGAATCCGACCGAACGTCGTTTTTGCGGACAGTGTGGCGTGGGACTTTGGGAAGCCTGTCCACGCTGCAATGTCGCTCAGCCCAGACAGGAACGCTTCTGCGGGCAATGCGGAATTGATGTCCGCCAGTTGCGTGACGAACAGCAAGCGTGGGCGGAGCAGCAGCTGGCTCAAGTGCAGCAGTTCGTCGCCGACTGTCGATTTTTTGATGCCGCGCGAGTCGTGCGTGAAGTACTCGAAAAACTGGACGGCTCCTCGTCGCCGCACATCGAGACCTGTCGCAAGTTACTCCCCTCGATTTCAGAATCGCGTGGACGCATGCAGGCTGCAGCTGCCGCGGCGTTCGAGCAAGCTCGGCAATTCAATACCCAGTACGACTACAAGCAAGCAGTAAAAGTACTGGAAGCGATCCCCGAGTTGATGCGGGACGAGGCGACGATCAATTTGCTGGATGAGATGCGTAGCCGAGCTGAAGAAGTGAGTCAGCTGAAGACAAAAATTCGCGATCTTGTGGCCGCGCGCAACTATGCTGGCGCGATTGGTCGAGTGGAGCGACTGCTGAAGCTCAAGCCAGATCATCAAGAAGCTAAGACTCTGGGTGGTCAATTAGCGGCGAAGTTGGAACAAGCTGCGCGCCAGAAGGAAGCGGCTCGCGATCTCGGAAATGCCGCGCAACTCTTGAAGCAGATACCGGTGGCCTTGCGTACCCCCGATCAAGTGTCGCTCCTCACTCAATTCCATGAAGCGCTCTGGCTGCTCGGGCAAATCATGCACGGTCCCGTCGCCACGGAGTCACTCGTTCGTTTGGCTGATCGGCTGACAAAACTCATCGGAGACGACGAGAAGCTGCGGCAGATTCGCGAGGAGCTGAAGCGGCGAGTGGCGAGTGATCGGCAGAAGGGCGGTTCGGAAAAATCGCCTTGGCGAGCGAAAGATCTACCGAGTTTTGCGGGACTTAAGTGCGTGATGCCGACGGCAATGCAGTCCAGCGAACGACTACGGTTCGATGACGAGGCAGTGCGAACGCGTTACACGAGTCAATTCCAGCGGCTTGGAGTGGCGACTGGTTTGGCGCTACAGGTTCTCGAACTGGCCGATATCGATGTGAATCTCGTCCCACGTCAGAAAGTAGGATTGCTCGGACGACTAGGTATGGCTGGCAAAAAAACTCCACCCACCACGGGCTGGGGAATTGATTTAAGCCCCAGTGGTTTGAAGGCGGTTCAGCTGCGTAGAGCGAGCGAGCAACAAGTGGTTGTCGAACGAGTCGTGATGCTCGAACATAACGACGTCAGTCTCGTCGTGTTAAATGAAGAGGAAGCTCGCGAACGCTTCGCGGCAACTCTACAAAATTTTGTCGCTCAGCATCTCACGGATGATAGTCGAGTGGCCGTTAATCTACCGGGACTGGTGACACTCGGACGCTGGTTTACGCTACCACCCGCGACGGGAAAACGCGATGACGGCATTCTAAACTACGAGCTGAAGGCACGTATCGCGCTGCCATTGGAGGATCTGGAATGGGATCATCATGAATTCGATTCGTTGGCTGACCGCGGCGCCCGGTCGGCTCGCACCGCGGATGAACCCGAGTTAGCTGCTTCAAATAACTCGGCCGCGCGAGTCGAATCCGGGGTAAGCATGCGACGCGTGTTTGCCCTGGCAGCAAAAAAGTTTGTGGTGAGTAACCGACTCAGTCTATTCACATCCCAGAACATCAAAGTTTCGGTGCTACAAAGTGAAGCGGTGGCTTGGCATAACTTGCTACGCTTTTGTCTGCCTAATCAGTCCGGTACGAGTGCACTGCTCGATTTAGGCAGCGATGCCACGCATTTGATTTTCAGTGAGCCACAGGGATTCTGGTTCCGTTCGTTTAGTCCCGGTGGCGATGAAGTGACGAAGGGACTGGCACGAGAGTTTCAAGTCACGGTGGCTCAAGCGGAACGAATGAAAGCTGATCCGGCCGCAGCGCCTGCCGTCGTATCGTGGGGCGATGTAGTCGCGACCGTTAAAGCTAGTTGGGCCCGCGAAGTACAGCTATCCTTGAGCCAGTTGCCACGCGAATTTTTGACAAGCGTGCCGGTGGAACTGATTTGTAATGGGGGTGGAGCACCTCTTCTTACCGATTGGGCACCCGTCTCCATAAGCGACGCAAAGTAGACGGCACCGCGCTCTTGACGCCAAAAAAAACGAGTCTTTTTCTCATAATCCAGAGCGACGAAGTAAATCG
Source organism: Pirellulaceae bacterium (assembly GCA_044235425.1). Classification (GTDB taxonomy): domain Bacteria; phylum Planctomycetota; class Planctomycetia; order Pirellulales; family Pirellulaceae; genus JBJSXJ01. The sequence continues at coordinate 4,324 of JBIIHW010000062.1, read as the reverse complement.
CCTAAGGCTCGTTGCCGCTCTGCCATGGAATGACAGGTGACACTCGACGCCTGCCTCATGGACGAGCTCGGTCGCTGTGGCGCTGGTGCTTGCCTCACTCAGGTCAAACACTCAATCTCGGTGGCGCGGCGTGTGATGAAGAAGATGCCGCACGTCCTGCTGGTCGGGGAAGGGGCGCTAGGATTGGCCATTGCGGAAGATTTAACCAAAGATGATTTACTCACCGCTTACGCGCGTCGAGCTTGGGAAAAGTGGAAGCGGGAAAACGCTGGCGTCGTTCAGCCGCAGATCCATGTCGAGAATCATGACACGATGGGTATGGTAGCACTTGATCAAGATGGGCGACTGTCAGGGGCCTGTACCGCCAGTGGACTCGCCTTCAAAATGGCAGTTCGTGTGGGCGATTCGCCCATCATTCGTGTGGCGTTGTACGTCGATCAAGAAGTCGGAGCCGAAATGGCGTGAGCTGCAAGTTAGATTCATCGCCTTGGATAAACAAGTTCGAATGGGCGGATACTGTATTCAGCCGGGTTTTGATTTTGTGGTTGATGATCGAGTCGGTGGGAATCGATTGATCGTGGCCGACAGTGTTCTGAAGAGGTAACAGCGTGGAGCCGCAGTTGGAAATCTGTGTCGAGCGAATCGAGTCGGCTCATGCGGCACGGCAGGGCGGAGCTCAGCGCATCGAAGTCTGTGGCGCGCTCAGCGCCAGTGGCATTACACCCAGTCTGGGGCTTGTCGAGCATTGTCTGGAACTCGACTCGATCCAGGTCATGATGATGATCCGGCCTCATGGAGGCGGTTTTTGTTATCACGAGTACGAGCAGCAGACCATGCTCCGCGACATTCAGCAGGCTCAGCGATTGCAGGTTCACGGCGTGGTCTTTGGCGCGCTACAGCCCGATGGATCGATCGATCGTGAATTCTGTAAACGGCTCATCGCTGCTGCACGACCGCTGTCGATTACCTTTCATCGTGCATTCGATCTCGCTCGCGATCCTCGCCAGGCACTCGACGATCTGCTGGAACTCGGGATTGATCGTCTACTCACGTCGGGGCAAGCAGCCACGGCATTAGCCGGTGCGAATGGTTTGCGAGAGCTGGTACGGCGAGCGGGTAAGGAGCTGCAGATCGTGGCCGGCGGTGGTGTTCGCACGGGACAAATCGCCGACTTGGTCGCTGCTACGGGCGTCCATGAGATTCACGGCAGCGCCAGCGATGGCGGAGCATTCTCCCAATCGGATCCACTTGGCATCGTGCATCCGGTACGCACCACGCAAGTCGACGTGGTGCGCGCGATGGCGATTGAACTACGACAAGCCGTCGATCACTATCGGCGCTCTCCAAAGCAGTAGAGATGGCCGGCGGTGCGCAAGTAAATACGCCCATTTACGAGTGCTGGTGTGGCATAGATTTCTTCCTCGAAGTCGGCTGTATGCAGTGGCTTCCAAGCCGACTCGGCGGAGATGACTGACAGCTGTCCCGCTTGATTGCAGCAATATATTTTTCCATCGCCCGCCACCGGGGACGAATAGTACTCGCCCGTGTTCGGTAGGCGACCGGTCTTCAGCATTTTGCCTGTTTCGGCATCGAGCAGTGAGGCAATTCCACCATCTTTGACGGTGAAGAGAAAGCCGCGATGGAAGACAGGAGAAGCACAAAACGGTACGAATCGAGTACTGGTCCAAACGATGTGAGTTCCGGTCGAGTCACCCGCTGCACCAGGGTCGATCGCCATCACCAAATTACGGCCCTGCTCAAACAGGCTCCGAAAGAAATCATATTCCTTCTCATCAATCTGGTTGTCATTATCTCGATCAATTTGCGAATAACGTTGCTTAATATCACCGCTTGGTAATTCCGCCTCGCTTAGCAGCCGATCTTGATTGGCATCGTGTGCCATGATCACCTCACCAAAGGCTGGTAAACGAATCGGTGAGTCGGTGTCGCCACCAGCGGCCCAGCCGGCGACAAAAAGTCGATTCTTGTCACCGACCACGGGAGTCATGCAGACCGTACGCGATATTCCACGAACCGTGAATCGCTCTTGCCCCGTGGCCAAGTCATACCCCACGACTCGCAGCGTAGCCGCGATGACTAAGTGCTTGCGACCCGCAAACTCCCACACCACGGGAGTACAAAAATTGCGGAGAAATTCGCTGCGATCCGTGCGCCAACGAGTTTCACCAGTGCGTTTGTCGAGTGCGAGCAGAAACGAGTCGGTGTCGTGGTCCTGACAAAGAATCACCAGATCGTCGACGATGATCGGCGAACTAGCCGCGCCAAAGTCGTTATTGAAAGGACCCATTTTCCGTTGCCATAACAGCTTGCCATCGCGATCGTAGGCAAATAGTCCCGCCGATCCAAAGAAACTCACCACCATCTGCCCATCACTCGCGGGACTAGATTGCGCATGGCTGCCGATGCGATGAATTTGTTCGAGTTTGGCGTGTGGTGCGACAGTCTCCCACACCGTCTTTCCGGTACCTCGATCAAGCGCGATGGTGACCAGTCGTTCGTCGCGCACAGCCGTTACATAGATGCGATCGTCGATGATGACTGGTGAAGAATGTCCGGGTGGCAACGGCGTCTTCCAAATGACATTGGTTTGTGGACCGATTTGAGTCGGTAGAGACGCGGAGCCGATTGCTTGGCCTGAACTGTTCGCTCCCCGAAACTGATTCCACGCCTCGGCGGCGGAGACGCTGCCAATCGGGAGAGACATGAAGCTCAGCAGCAGGGTGATCACGAGCAAACGACGAGAGGTATAGTTTGAATGTGGCGACATGGTGGGACGCTTCTAAGAAAGGATGACGGAGAAAGGTGGGATGGTCGAAGCTGCAACGGCCTGAGAACTGTTTTATACTATGGGACCAGGCGGACGAAACACGGGAGCGTTTTTGATAGACGTTCGGAGTTGGTAGAGGCGGCGGGTGATGAGATTGCAGAGCGATCGCAAAGAGAGCGGTAATCAGTCTGCGCGGAAGCTGCAGCTCGCCGGCGGTGGCGCGTCCCTGCTCGCTCATGTGGCTAGCTTTCTGCTCCTGGTGCTCTGCGACTGGCTCGGAATCCTGTTCTCTCTCGGGCCATCGTCCGAGCCCGCGACCCAGATCAACCTGGAAGCTCGCAGTGTTACCGATCCACCGCCCTCCTGGCAGGGAACCATCGAAGTAACATCTCGGGATGAGGAGGAACTTGACGCTGCTGCGGTGACCGATCAGGTATTGCAGCGACGTGTGACGGCGGCGCTCGAGAGTGCGCAAACGTTACCCGCCGAGCAGCAGCGCGAGCAGCTGGAAGGGCTGGCCGAGCGACTTGGTCAGATAGCGAGTGAGCGATCTGTCGACGATGTAGCCGGGCGATTGCGTCAAGCACTGGGAGTGAAACCGCGCGCCACGGAGCCTTCCGCTGAGCCGATTGCGGGCGACTTTGACGTCGCCACTGCTCAGCTGCATGCCGTTGAGCGGCTGGAGGTGGAGGGCGAGGAGGTGTCCTACAAATTGGTGCTGGTGGACTCTGCCGGTCGACGGCAGGAACAGCAGCTTGGCTCCGAAGGAGAATCGCTCTACAAAACCTGGCAACTGATTCAGAAAAACCTGCTGCTAGAACGAATCTATCGCGGCATTGTGATGCAACTCCTGGATCAAGCTCTCGGCCGCTAGCGGTAGTATTTGGAACCGCGATGGTTTGTCGGTAGCGTCTCCTGTCGGTAGCGTCTCCTGTCGGTAGCGTCTAGGAGGCGATAAGCGCTCGCGCTTACCGACTTGGAAAGTCGGGCGACATTGTCGGGCGACATCGTCGGTCCACTCTCCGAGTGGACTAGTGTCTGAGCAAAATCTCGCTACTCGATTCGCGCTTACCGACTTGGAAAGTCGGGCGACATCGTCGGTCCACTCTCCGAGTGGACTAGTGTCTGAGCAAGGTCTCGCTATTCGATTCACGCTTACCGACTTGGAAAGTCGGGCGACATTGTCGGCGACATTGTCGGTCCACTCTCCGAGTGGACTAGCGTCTGAGCAAAATCCCGCTATTCGATTCACGCTTACCGACTTGGAAAGTCGAGCGACAACGTCGGGCGACATTGTCGGTCCACTCTCCGAGTGGACTAGTGTCTGAGCAAAATCCCGCTATTCGATTCACGCTTACCGACTTGGAAAGTCGGGCGACAACGTCGGGCGACAAAGTCGGTCCACTCTCCGAGTGGACTAGTGTCTGAGCAAGGTCTCGCTATTCGATTCGCGCTTACCGACTTGGAAAGTCGGGCGACATTGTCGGCGACATTGTCGGGCGACAAAGTCGGTCCACTCTCCGAGTGGACTAGCGT